>NZ_RJAD01000002.1:0-600000 GCF_003999995.1 Microbacterium sulfonylureivorans | reverse complement strand
ACGCCTGCACACCATCACCCTGCGCGACGGCGGCGAGCTGCACACGCACCACGGGGTGCTCAAGCACTCCGACCTGGTGGGGCAGCCCGACGGCTCCGTGGTCGCCAACAGCGGCGGGCACGAGTACCTCGCCCTGCGTCCGCTGCTGCGCGACTTCGTGATGTCGATGCCGCGCGGCGCGGCCATCATCTACCCGAAGGACGCGGCGCAGATCATCGCCGAGGCCGACGTCTTCCCCGGCTCGGTCGTGGTCGAGGCCGGCGTCGGGTCGGGAGCGCTGTCGCTCTGGCTGCTGCGCGCGATGGGCGCTGAGGGCCGGCTGGTCTCGTTCGAGCGCCGGCCCGAGTTCGCCGACGTCGCACGGGCGAACGTCGAGACGTATCTCGGAGAGTCGCCCGCGAACTGGGACGTCGTCGTCGGCGACCTGGTGGAGGCGCTTCCGGATGCCGTGGCCCCGGCGTCGGTCGACCGTGTCGTTCTCGACATGCTGGCGCCCTGGGAGTGCATCGACGTCGTCGCTGATGCGCTGACGCCCGGCGGCGTCGTGCTCTGCTACATCGCGACCGCGACGCAGCTGAGCCGCGTGGCGGAGTACATCCGGGCGACGGGACTCTTCACCGAGCCCGATGCGAGCGAGACGATGGTTCGCGGCTGGCATGTCGAGGGCCTCGCCGTGCGTCCCGACCATCGCATGATCGCGCACACCGGATTCCTGCTGTGGGCGCGTCGGCTGGCTCCGGGTGCGGTGCCGCCCGAGGTGAAGCGTCGCGCGTCGAAGTCGAGCTACGGCGACGAGGACGTCGAGCTGTGGACGCCTGGAGCGGTCGGCGATCGTCAGATCACGGACAAGAACCTCCGCAAGCGCGTGCGCGAAGCGCAGCGCGCCGCTGACGGCGCACGGCTCGCAGCGGGCGCGACCGGCGATGCCGCGACGGGCGAGGGCGATCCTTCCGCCTAGACTGTTCCGGTGCGCAAGATCCCCGCTGCCCTCGCGATCCTCGGGCTCGCGACCGTCGGCCTGGCCGGCTGCTCGCTCCCCGGTTCCTCCGACTGCCCCCAGCCGGCCTCCGATGCGGAGCTGCTCGAGCTCGCCCCGGTGAGCGGAGAGTTCGGAGAGGCGCCCGAGGTCGACCTCTACACGCCCTTCCACACGACCGACGGCTCGTGGGCGACCGTCGAGCAGGGCGGCGGAAGCGTCCCGATCACGCGCGACGACCAGCTCGTCGTCCTCGACTTCACCATCGTCTCGGGCGAGACGGGCGAGACGGTCTACGCATCCTCCTATTCGGGAGACCTCTCGAACGTCGTCAGCATGACCGAGGTGGTCCCGACCTTCCCCACCTGGGACTCCGCTCTCGAGTGCGCCACCGAGGGTACGAGGGTCGTCGTGTCGATGGCCCCGGGCGACATGGAGGCCGAGGCCGCCGCGAGTGTCGGCCTGGCAGAGGACGAGACGGCCGTCGCCGTGATCGACGTGCGCAACGTCTACCTCGGCGCCGCCGACGGCGCCGACCAGTTCAACAGCGGCACCGGGCTTCCGACGGTCGTGCGCGACCCCGACGGCCGCCCCGGCCTGATCATCCCCGACGGCGCGGCTCCGACCGATGTCGTCGTGCAGACCATCAAGAAGGGCGACGGTCCCGTCGTCGAGGGCGACGTCCCGGTGCGCGTGCACATGCTCGGCGTGTCGTGGGACGACAAGGAGCAGGTCAAGACGACGTGGGACACCCGCGCGGAGTCGCTCCCGCTCGACGGCGATCCCGTCCTCTCCGAGGCGCTCGTGGGCCAGACGGTCGGATCGCAGGTCATGGTCGTGGTGCCCGCCGATCAGACCGGCACGGATCAGGCGACCGTGTTCGTGTTCGACATCCTGGGCCTCGATCCCGCGACCACCCAGTAGTCGGCGGTTCGGCCGCTCGGGCGGTCGCTCCGGTTCTGCGACTCTAGGATGAGGGAGTGCCCGCCAACGCCCCCGCGAAGTCTCCGCCCGAAGAGAGGCTGGTCAACCTCGTCGTCGCCCTGATGGCGACCGACCAGGGACTGACCAAGGACACGATCCTCACGTCGGTCGCAGGCTATCGCGAGCAGAGCGAGTCGGGTGCGTCGAAGGATGCGCTCGAGAAGATGTTCGAGCGCGACAAGGAGAGCCTCCGCGGGCTCGGCGTCCCCATCGAGACCATCGGCGACTGGGCCGATCCCGACGACCTCCGCGAGGCGCGCTATCGCGTTCCGACAGCCGAGTACGAACTGCCGGAGGACATCGAGTTCACGCCGGCGGAACTGGCGCTGCTCAACCTCGCGGGCGGGGTGTGGAGCGAGAGCTCGATGTCGGATGACGCGCGCAGCGGACTGCGCAAGATCCGAGCGCTCGGCATCCCCGTCGACGAGCCGATCATCGGCTACTCGCCTCGGATCAGCCTCCGCGATCCTTCCTTCCCTGTGCTGCAGCAGGCGATCGAGCAGAGTCGCGTGGCGAAGTTCCCCTATCTCAAGCCGGGCGAGAACGCGCCGCGCACCCGCCGGACGCAGCCGCTCGCGCTCGTGGAGTACGAGGCGCGCTGGCACGTCTTCGGCATCGATCTCGACGCCGAAGGGGATCGGACGTTCCTCCTGTCCCGCATCGTCGGGCCGGTCGTGCTGACCAGGGAGTCGTTCGACCCGTCGCTGCGCGAAGGAGCGGGGGAGCGCGCGCTTCGCGGACTGGAGGAGGTCGCGGCGCGGAGCACGTCGCTGCTCGAGGTCAACCCGGGTACCGAGGCGGCGCTGCGTCTCGCGCGGCGCGCATCCCCGGCCGACCAGGGCATCAGGGTGCCCTTCGTCGACATCCACATCTTCGCCGACGAACTCGCCTCGTACGGACCCGAGGTGAGGGTCGTCGAGCCGGTCGAGCTCCGCGACCAGGTGATCGAGCGACTGGCCGCCGCCCGCGAGCTGAACGGAGGTGCGTCGTGAGCGCCCGTCGCCCGCTTGTCGCGACCGATCGCGCCGCGCTGATGCTGCAGCTCGTGCCGTATCTCATCGGCAAGGGCGAGGTGTCGATCGCCGAGGCCGCGGACGAGTTCGACGTGAGCCCCGAACAGATGCGCTCGATGGTCGAGAAGCTCACCGTCATCGGCCTGCCGGGTGACGGCGGCTACTGGCAGATGGCGAACGACCTGTTCGACATCGACTGGGATCTGCTCGACCAGCGCGAGATCATCGTCATCACGAACTCCGTCGGTCTCGAGCGCTCACCGAAGCTGACCGCGCGCGAGGCCGCGGCGCTGCTCGCGGGTCTTCAGCTCGCGCGGACGATCCCGGGCGTGGGCGACACCGACCTGTTCGCGGGTCTCCTGGCCAAGCTCTCCCGCGGGGCCTCGAGCACCCCCGCCGAGGTCATCGTGGCTCCGGGACCGGTCGACACCGTGCGCGATGCGGTCGCGAGCGCGCTCCGCCGCGGAGTCGCGGTCTCGTTCACCTACAAGGCACCGGATGCTGCGCCGACGACGCGCACGGTCGATCCCGTCAAGGTTCACATCGCGGACGGCCAGTGGTATCTGCAGGGCTGGTGCCACCTGCGGGAGGCCATGCGCACGTTCCATCTCGACCGGGTGAGCGACCTCGAACTGACGGACATCCCCATCACGCACGCGGGGGAGCCCGCCGCGGGCTGGTTCGAGTCCGGCGAGGGCGACGTGGTCGCTCGCATCCGCTTCCCGGAGACCGAGGGCCGACTCCTCGGCGACTACCTCGACCGTGCCACGGTCGAGACATCCGGTGACGTCTCGGTCGCGACGATGCGCGTTGCCGACGAGTTCAGCCTGCGGCGGCTCGCGGCGCGCCAAGGCGGCGCGGTCGAGATCCTCGAACCGGCGGCGGCGCGACGGGCGGCGGCCGAATGGGCCGAGTCCGGCCTGGCTCAGTACCGCTGACGCATCACCAGGAGTTCGCCTCGCAGACACCGCCGCGTCTGCCGGAGGGTTACACTGAATCCGGACCCGCCGAAAGGAAATCGACATGCTGCAAGGCCTCACAGGGTGGCACTTCCTGATCATCCTCGCTGTGATCCTGCTGCTGTTCGGCGCGGCGAAGCTGCCGGCGCTGGCCAAGAGCATGGGTCAGTCCGCTCGCGTCTTCAAGGGTGAGATGAAGGCGATGAAGGACGACGACACGTCCAAGACCGACGTCACGTCGGCCGGAACCGCCTCTTCCGTCGAGGCCCCTTCCACAGAGGTGCGCACCGACGCGGGCGGAACCACCGAAACCAAGTCCTGACTCCGCCGTGGAGACGGCGGAACCGCCGCGCGTAGGAGCATCCCCGACGCGGCGTGAAAAGCGCATGTCGCTGGGCCAGCATCTGGTCGAGCTTCGCAAGCGCCTGATGTGGGCGGCCCTCGCCCTCATCGTCGGCATGGTGGTGGCGTTCTTCATCACGGACTGGGTGATCGTGCTGATCACCGAGCCACTGCGCGTGGTCGCCGAGACCAAAGGTCAAGAGGGCAAGGTCGAGCTGATGTTCGACACCGTGACGTCGGGCTTCGACCTCCGATTGAGGATGTCCTTCGCGATCGGCATCCTGATCTCGGCGCCGATCTGGATGTGGCAGATCTGGGCGTTCGTCATGCCCGGGCTCACCCGCAAAGAGGTGCAGTACACGATCGGCTTCCTCGCCGCAGCGATCCCGCTGTTCTTCGCCGGATGCTACGTCGGCCTGGTGATCATGCCGCACATCGTCGAGCTCATGGCGACGTTCGTTCCCGAGGGCGCCGCCTCGTTCTATCAGGCGGCGTACTACTACGACTTCGTCTTCAAGCTGCTGATCGTGGTCGGAGTCGCGTTCGTGCTGCCGGTGTTCCTCGTCGCCCTCAACTTCGCAGGCGTGATGTCGGGTCGCGCGATCCTCAAGGGATGGCGCGTCGCGGTCATCGTCGCCGTCGTGTTCTCGGCGCTCGCGACCCCTTCGGCAGACGTCGTGAGCATGCTGATGCTCTCCGGCATCATGGTCGTCCTCTTCTTCGCCGCCGCAGGCGTGTCCCTGCTGTTCGATCGGCGCAGGGCCAAGCGCGATGCGCTGATCCTGCCCCCCGAGGCGAGCGTATGACGGACGCCGGTCACGCCGAGCGGTACGCGCGAGCGCGTGCGTCCGCCGACCTCGACCGGAGTCATCCGATCACCGCGTCGTTCGCGGCCTCCCAGCGGTTCACCCTCGACGACTTCCAGGTAGCGGGCTGCCGCGCCCTCGAGGAGGGTCGCAGCGTCCTGGTCGCCGCGCCCACGGGGGCGGGCAAGACGATCGTCGGCGAGTTCGCGGTGCACCTCGCGATGCGCGAGCCGGCGGTCGACGGTCATGGCGACAAGGCCTTCTACACGACGCCGATCAAGGCCCTGTCGAACCAGAAGTTCCGCGAGCTGCAAGACGTCTACGGCGTCGACGAGGTCGGACTGCTCACCGGCGACACGAACATCAACGGCAACGCGCGCATCGTCGTGATGACCACCGAGGTGCTCCGCAACATGCTGTACGCGGACTCGCCGGCGCTCCGAGGCCTCCGCTACGTGGTGATGGACGAGGTGCACTATCTCGCCGACCGCTTCCGGGGCGCCGTGTGGGAGGAGATCATCATCCACCTCCCGCCGGCGGTGAAGCTCGTCTCCCTGTCGGCGACCGTCTCCAACGCCGAGGAGTTCGGCGACTGGCTCGACACGGTCCGTGGCGACACCGAGGTCGTCGTGTCGGAGACGCGGCCGGTGCCGCTCGAGCAGCACGTCCTGGTGCGGGGCGATCTGCTGCCGCTCTTCGACGACCGCGCCGGGATCGCGACCGCGCAGGTCAACCAGGAGCTGATGCGGATCCGGTCGTTCAAAGGCGCGAACTTCGAGCGCAACAGTCGCGTGCAGGCGGGCAACAGTGCCCGGCACGCGGGGTACGAAGCATCCCGCCGCCGCCCGAACCGCGGCGGCAAGCGCCCAGTGCGGGCGGCGAACGTGCAGCGGATCGAACGCCTCGACCGGCCCGACGTCGTCGAGCTGCTCGCCAGGGCGAACCTGCTGCCGGCGATCTTCTTCATCTTCAGCCGTGTGGGGTGCGACGCCGCCGTCCAGCAGGTGCGCCGCTCGGGCGTTCGGCTCACGTCGCAGGAGGAGCGGCTCGAGATCCGCGGCATCGTCGAGGAGCGCACGCGCTCCCTCCATGACGAAGATCTGGCGGTGCTCGGCTACTACGACTGGCTCGACAACCTCGAGCGCGGCGTCGCCTCGCACCACGCGGGCCTGCTGCCGGCGTTCAAGGAGGTCGTCGAGGAGCTCTTCCAGCGGAAGCTGGTCAAAGTCGTGTTCGCCACCGAGACCCTCGCCCTCGGCATCAACATGCCCGCGCGCACCGTCGTGCTCGAGAAGCTCGAGAAGTTCAACGGCGAGGCCCGTGTGGCCATCACGTCGGGGGAGTACACGCAGCTCACCGGACGCGCCGGCCGACGCGGGATCGACGTCGAGGGGCATGCCGTCGTCCAATGGACGGAGGGACTCGATCCCCAGGCCGTCGCCGCGCTCGCGTCTCGACGGACGTACCCGCTCAACTCCAGCTTCCGACCGACCTACAACATGGCCGTCAATCTCATCGATCAGTTCGGCCGCGCCCGAGCCCGCGAGATCCTCGAGTCGTCGTTCGCGCAGTTCCAGGCCGACCGCGCCGTCGTCGGGCTCGCCCGCCAGGTGCGGGAGCAGGAGGAGTCCCTCGCGGGCTACGAGAAGGCGATGACCTGCGATCGCGGCGACTTCACGGAGTACTCCGCGATCCGCCGTGATCTGAGCGACCTCGAGAAGCTCAACCGCAAGGACGCGAACGCCTCGCGGTCGACCCGAGACAAGCGCCACCGCGAACTCGGGGTGCTCCGGCGGCAGATGCAGCGGCATCCCTGTCACTCGTGCCCCGACCGCGAGAACCACGCCCGGTGGGGCGAGCGCTATTGGCGTCTCAAGCGCACGATCGACAAGATGCGTCAGCAGATCGACACCCGCACGGGCACGGTGGCGCGCATCTTCGACCGCGTCGTCGATGTGCTCGGAGAGCTCGACTACGTGCGCATCGCCGATGACGGTGCGACGAGCCTGACTCCCGCGGGGCGCACGATGCGACGCATCTACGGAGAGCGGGATCTGCTCGTGGCCGAGTCGCTGCGTCAGGGACTGTGGAACGAGTTGGATGCTGCGTCTCTCGCCGCTCTCGCGTGCTGCGTGGTCTACGAACCCCGGCGCGACGACGGCGGCCCCGGCGAGCGTGGCCTTCCACGCGGGGCGTTCCGCGCGGCGTTCACCGAGACGCTCGAGCTGTGGCAGCGTCTCGACGACCTCGAGCAGGAGCACCGGCTGCCCGGGTCCGAGCCGATCGCGGCCGGACTCGCCCAGGCAATGCACTCCTGGGCCCGCGGCGCCCCGCTCGAGCGCGTCCTCGTGGAGGCCGACATGGCGGCGGGCGACTTCGTCCGCTGGTCGAAGCAGACCATCGACCTGCTCGACCAGCTCTCGATCGTGGCAGACGCTTCGCTGGCGTCCACGGCGCGGAAGGCCCTCGAGTCCGTGCGCCGCGGCATCGTCGCGTACTCGGCCGTCTGACAGCGGCCGCCCAGTCTCGGCCGCTTAGGGTATTCACGTGCCTCTCGCCGCCGCGCCGCGCCCGCTCCTGCCCCTGTGGGCCGCCGTGCTCGTCTCGATCGTGGGCGGCGTCGTCCTCGACCTGGCCTATCCGTCGCTCGGCTGGTGGCCGCTCGCGTTCGTCGGGGTGGGGCTCTCGCTCATCGCGCTGATCGGCCGCTCGGCGTGGAGCGCCCTCCTGGTCGGCTTCGTGTTCGGCGCGACGTTCTACCTCGTCCACATCATGTGGATCACGCGGTACCTCGGGCTCGTTCCGTGGTTCGCCCTCGCGGGCCTCGAAGCGATCTTCATGGCGGTCGGATCGATCCTGCTGACGCTGGTGTACCGATGGATGCCGCGCCTGTTCCCGTCGCGCTGGGCAGCGCTGATCGCGACGCCGCTCCTCGTCGCCGGGATCTGGACCGCACGGGAGCTGTTCATGGGGTCATGGCCGTACACGGGGTTCCCGTGGGCGCGCATCGGGATGAGCCAGTCCGAGAGCCCGCTCGCCCAGGTCGCGTCGTGGACCGGCGTGGCGGGCCTCACGTTCCTGATGGTGGCCTTCACCGCCGCCGCGATCGAGTGGGTCCGGATCGGTCGGCTCCGCGACCTCAGAACGGCCCTGCCCGCGCTCAGTGCGGCTGCCGTCCTCCTGCTGGTCCCCGCCTTCCCCACGACGGCCGCCGGCACGCTGACGGTCGGCAGCGCGCAGGGCAACGGGCCGTCCGGCTACTTCGATCCTCGCGAGCGCAACGACGTCCTGCGCGCGCAACTGGAGGCATCCGCTCCTCTTCTCGGCGAGGATCTCGACGTGCTGCTCTGGCCCGAGGGCGGGCTCGACTCCGACCCGCTCACGAACGAGGGCACCGCGCGCACGCTCGACGCGCTGTCGGAGCGGGTGGATGCTCCGCTCATCGTCAACGCCGCGACGACGCGCGGCGACGACACGTTCAACACGTCGATGCTGTGGGTCGCGGGCGAGGGCGCCGTGCAGATCCACGACAAGACCAACCCGGTGCCCATGGGGGAGTACGTCCCTGACCGATGGTTCTTCGAGGCGCTGGCTCCAGACCTCATCGGCCTGATCCAGCGCGAGTACACGCCGGGCACCAACCCGCCGTTCTTCGACCTCGAGGGCATCGGGGTGGGGCTCGCGATCTGCTTCGACGTGATCTACGACGAGGTCATCTGGACCGGCGCGCAGGACGGCGCACAGGTGTACATGTTCCAGACCAACAACGCCGACTTCCGCGACACCGACGAGAATCTGCAGCAGCTCGCCTTCGCGCGCATGCGTGCGGTCGAGACGGGGCGATCGGTGGTCAACCTCTCGACCGTCGGAACGAGTCAGGTCATCGCGCCGGACGGAACCACGATCGACGGACTTCCGGCCGGTGAGGCAGGGCACATGCTCACCGAGGTCCCGCTCCGTACGGGCCTGACGCCCGCGGTGCTCGCCGGGCCGTGGGTCCAGGCGGTCCTGGGATGGGGAAGCCTCATTCTGCTCGTCGGGCTCGGCATCGCCGTCGGCGTCGGCACGCGCAGGGATGCGAAAACGCCGGCCCCCGCGGGGACCGGCGTCGCACAGGCTGACTGAGTCGTCAGGCGCTGATCTTGTCGAGCGAGACGTCTTCGCCGGCGCCGCGACGCGCGCGGACGTAGGCGAGACGCTCTTCGAGGAGCTCTTCGAGCTCGGGGAGCGTGCGGCGCTCGAGCAGCATGTCCCAGTGGCTGCGGGGGACCTTGTCGCCCGAGTGGTCGACGGTCGCGGTGCCCTCGCCGACGCGCCGGAGCGCCTCTGCACCACACGTGCGGCACTCCCACGCCGGGGGAACCTCGGCGTCGGCCGCGAAAGTCAGGTTGGTGTCACGTCCGCACACCGTACACGTGTACGTGTGCTGTGCACGCTCATGGAACACGACGCCCTCTTCGCTCTGTAGGCTCTGGGCGCCGAGCCGGATGCCGCGCAAGCTGCGGTCTGCCATTTTGTGGTCCTCTCGTCGCTGTACAGGTATAACGAAGCCACCTGTGCGGATCATCCGAACGGCGGCTGTTCACCTCCCATTCACAGTGGATGCACAGCGGGGATGACGTATCCGCGCGTGCGCGGCCGAGCGGCCGTCATCCCAGCGTGCGCAGCGCCAGGTCGGCCCGATCCGTCACGATGCCGTCCACTCCCAGCGCGACGAGTCTCCCCATGTCGGCCGGGTCGTTCACCGTCCAGACGTGGACCTCCACACCATGCCGATGCGCGGCGGCGATCAGACGGGGAGTGACCACGCGCAATCGTCCCTGACGCTCCGGCACCTGCAGGGCGTCGACGCCGGCGAGCGCCCGTCGCACGAGGCGGTCGGACCGCATCGCGACGGCGGCAAGCAGTCGGGCGATCGTCGCCGATCCTGCGGAAGTCGCAGGGATGATCCCCGTGCCCGCGGCGGCAGCCGCGACCGACAGGGCCATGCGCCGGCGCTCGTCGGAGAAGCTCGTGAGGAGCACACGTTCACCGTGACGGGCGACGGCGCGCCCGACGGGCTCCGCCGCGGCGGCGGCCTTCACATCGAGGTTGAACTTCACGGTGGGGAACGCGTCCAGAGCCTGATCGAGGGTGATGAGGCCGCCGCGGCCCGACATCAGGCTCTCGAGCTCGGAGGACGAGACGTCGGCGACGAGCCGGGGATCGCCGGTGACGCGGGACAGATCGTCGTCGTGGAACAGCACGACGACTCCGTCCGCGGTCAGATGGCAGTCCGATTCGACGTATTCAGCACCGGCGGAGTGGGCTCCGGCCACGGCGGCGAACGAGTTCTCCTCGACGCCGTGCGCGGCATCCTCCGCCGTCACCAGTCCCCGGTGGGCGAGGACCCTCGGCGTCCGGGCGCCCTCGAACCAGGGGTGGGTCACGGAGTGGGAGGCTCGACAGCCGGGCGGGTCTCCTGCGGCCGGCTCCTCGCCGCGCCGTCGACGGTGGCGCCGAGGAACGACCCGCTCAAGCCCTTGAGCGCCTCGGTGAACTCACTCGGGATGATCCAGAGCTTGCTCGACGCGCTGTCGGCGATCTTGGGAAGCGTCTGCAGGTACTGGTAGGCGAGGAGCTTGTCGTCCGGATCGCCCGCGTGGATGGCGTCGAAGACGACCTGGATCGCCTCGGCCTCGCCCTGGGCGCGGAGCACAGCGGCCTGCTTGTCGCCCTCGGCCTTGAGGATCTCGGCCTGACGCTGGCCCTCGGCCGTCAGGATCGCGGACTGCTTCGTGCCCTCGGCGGTCAGGATGAGCGCACGACGGTCGCGCTCCGCGCGCATCTGCTTCTCCATCGAGTCCTGGATGCTGTGCGGCGGGTCGATCGCCTTGAGCTCGACGCGCCCGACGCGGATGCCCCACTTGCCCGTCGCCTCGTCGAGGACGAGACGGAGCTGGCCGTTGATGTTGTCACGGCTGGTGAGGGCCTCTTCGAGGTTCAGACCGCCGACGACGTTGCGGAGCGTGGTCGTGGTCAGCTGCTCGACCGCGCCCAGATAGTTGGCGATCTCGTAGGTCGCCGCGCGCGCGTCTGTGACCTGGAAGTAGACGACGGTGTCGATGGAGACGACGAGGTTGTCCTCGGTGATCACCGGCTGCGGCGGGAACGAGACGACCTGCTCGCGCATGTCGATCAGCGGGCGCAGGCGGTCGATGAACGGCACGAGGAGGTTCAGTCCCGGCGACAGAGTCTTGTGGTACCGCCCGAGCCGCTCGACGATGCCTGCGCTCGCCTGCGGGATGATCCGGATCGAGCGGACGATCACCACCAGGACGAAGATGAAGACCGCGACGGCAAGGAGCCACGCGATGGTCGTGGGGATGATGGCGTCGACGTCGCTCATGCGCGAGGGTCCTCCGGGGGGGATGCGATCGGGTCGGTGGCGCGGACGACGGCGGTCGCGCCGTCGATGCGGATGACGTTGACCGGGATGCCGGGCTCGAGCTCGCCGGTCTCGGTGCGGGCCGTCCACAGGTCGCCGTTGGCGAGCTTCACCTGGCCGCCATGGGCGCTGACGGTCGACACGACGCGACCGCGGAGGTCGATCAGCGCATCGACGTTGGACGGAGTCGGGTCTTCGCCGCGGCGGAGGCGCCGCAGGAGCGGCGGGCGGAGGAAGAGGACGAGCACGGCGGCGACGGCGGCGGCGACGATCACCTGGAGCCAGATCGGCGCCCCGAGGAGATCCGCCCCGAGGCCGGCCAGGCCGCCGATGCTGAGCATCAGGAAGGTGAAGTCGAGCGTGAGCATCTCGATGACCAGGAAAGCCAGGATCAGCACCAGCCATCCGATCCACGCCCACTGCTCGACGGTCTGGATGAACTCCACGCTGCGCCTCCTTTTCCTTCGAACCTAGCAGGTAGGGTCGAGGGCGTGACTGAGACATCCACCACGCTTCCCGCCGGCTCGCTGAGCGGCAGAACCGCCCTCGTGACCGGCTCCTCGCGCGGCATCGGCGCCGACACGGCGCGCTATCTCGCCGAGGCGGGGGCGAACGTCGTCATCAACTTCCGCAACAAGGCGCCGCGCGCCGAGAAGCTCGCCGCACAGCTCCGCGAACTCGGTGTGGAGGTCCTCGTCGTGGGCGCCGACCTGACGGACGGCGAGTCCGTCCAGGCGATGTTCGACGAGGTCGGTCGCACCTTCGGCGGGCTCGACATCCTCGTGCTGAACGCGTCGGGAGGCATGGAGTCGGGCATGGCCGAGGACTACGCGCTGCAGCTCAACCGCGACGCGCAGGTCCGGGTGCTGGAGACCGCGCTGCCGCTCCTCCGCGACGGCTCGCGTGTGGTGTTCGTGACGAGCCACCAGGCCCACTTCATCCGCACGACGCCCACGATGCCCGAGTACGAGCCGGTCGCGCTGTCGAAGCGCGCCGGCGAGGACGCCCTCCGCGAGCGCATCCCCGCGCTCGCCGAGCGCGGGGTGGAGTTCGTCGTCGTCTCCGGCGACATGATCGAGGGCACGATCACAGCGACTCTGCTGGAACGCGCCAACCCCGGCGCGATCGCGGCCCGCCGCGACGACGCCGGCAAGCTCTACAACGTGTCGGAGTTCGCGGCCGAGGTCGCCGCAGCGGCACTCGACCCGGTGCCCGCCGACAACACCCGTCTGGTCGGCGACACGAGCTCGTTCGCGGGGGAGTGAGCGTGCGCGCCCACGACATCGAGAAGCTCGTCTCGGTCGGAAGGCCCGTCATCGCGCCCGACGGCTCGTTCGCCGTCTTCGCGACCTCGCGCCCCGATCTCGTCGCGAATCGCGGCGTCGGCCAGCTCTGGCGTGTCGATCTCCCGGGAGGCACGCCTCGGCGCCTGACGCGTGGCACGGCGGACGTCGGTCCTCGCCTGTCTCCGGACGGTCGCACCGTCGCGTTCGTCCGCGGCGACGCCAAGAGCAAGCCGCAGGTCTGGGTGATCCCCGCGGCAGGCGGCGAGCCGGTGCAGGCCACAGACGCCGTCCTGGGCGTCGAGGGCTTCGCGTGGTCGCCCGACGGGCGCACGATCGCGTTCGTCGCGCGCGTGCCCGAGCAGGGTCGCTACGGCAGCGTGGAGGGGCTGGATGCCTCGGCCGAGGCTCCGCGGCGCATCACAGGCATCCGGTGGCACGCGAACGGCCTCGGGTATCTGGCCGACCGCCCGGCCCACGTCTTCGTCGTGGCGGCGCCGACGACCGACTCCGAGCCGTTCTACGAGCCCGCGCCCGCGGTGCGCCCGGAGGGGGAGACGCCCCCGAAGAAGCAGCTCGTCGCCGCCGAGGCGCGGCAGCTGACGACAGGATCCGCCTCGTACGCCGGGCTCGTCTTCACCGCCGACGGTGCCGAGGTCCTGGCCGCCGTCGACGAGATCGAGCCCGCGAAACGCGATCTCCGCACGCGCGTCGTCGCGATCGCCGTCGACGGATCGGGCGAGCGAGAGGTGCTCGGCGTCGCGGCGGGACTGTCGCTGTACGGTCTCGAGGTCGCCGGGGACGGTGCGATCGCCCTCCTCGGCCACGAGGTGGGCGACGAAGGCATCGACTTCATCGCACCCGGAGTCGGGCTGTGGCTGCTCGACGATGGCGGACCGCGACGACTGACCGACGCCGAGTCGATCGATCTCGGCGAGGTCGGCAGCCACATCACCCCTGTCGGAGACGACTTCCTCGTGCAGGACCGCACGCGCGGGCGCGTGCGCCTCGTCCGGGTGTCGCGCGCAGGGGAGCTGACGGAGGTCCTCGGCGGCGACGTAGAGGTCGCGGGTCATGCCGCCGTCGGCGGTCGGATCGTCGTCGCCGCCGCGCGGCCCGACTCGTATGGCGAACTCCTGGTCGTAGAGAACGGTGAGGTGGGCGCGCTGACCGCGTTCGGCGCCGGGGCCGCGGCATCCGGAATCGTCGCTCCTCGCGAGCTCACCGTCGACGGCCGAGACGGCTACCCGGTGCACGGCTGGGTCGCCACGCCTGAGGGCGACGGGCCCTTCCCGGTGATCCTGCAGATCCACGGCGGGCCGTATGCCGCATACGGCATTCACCTGTTCGACGAGACGCAGGTCCTCGTGGACGCCGGGTATGCCGTCGTCTACAGCAACCCCCGAGGGTCCGCCGGCTATGGGCGCGCGCACGGGCGCAGCATCCGTCAGGCGATGGGCACGGTCGACTTCGCCGACGTGATCGACTTCCTCGACGGGGCGGTCGCGGCCGACGAGCGGCTCGACGGCGATCGCGTCGGCATCATGGGCGGCTCGTACGGCGGCTACCTCACCGCCTGGGTGATCGCGCACGACCACCGGTTCGCGGGCGCGATCGTGGAGCGCGGGTTCCTGGATCCGGCGACGTTCCAGGGCACCAGCGACATCGGCACGTTCTTCGGCGACGAGTACGTCGGCGTCTCTGCCGATGACATCGCGCGGCAGAGCCCGATGGCGGTCGTCGATCAGGTCACCACGCCGACGCTGGTCATCCACTCGGAGCTCGACTTCCGCTGCCCGCTCGAGCAGGCTACGCGCTACTACGCCGCGCTCAAGCGGAGCGGGACGGAAGCCGAGATGCTGGTCTTCCCCGGCGAGAACCACGAGCTCACCCGATCGGGGCAGCCGCGTCATCGCGTCGAGCGGTTCGACGCTGTCCTCGACTGGTGGACGCGCATGCTGCCCGTGGCATGAGGCCGCTCAGCGCATGAGGAAGGGCCCCGGGATTCCCGGGGCCCTTCGACATCGGCGTCAGCGGATCAGGCCGTCTTCCGCCCGAAGGTGAAGGCACGGACCACGTTGATGATTCCGAGGACGATCAGCGCGATGCCGAGCAGCCACCAGAGCACGACGGCGCCCCACAGCGGCGAGAACACCAGGTAGAGACCGGCGATGATGCTGACGATCGCGAAGAAGATCGACCATCCCTTCGATGCGGCGTCGCCGAGCGTCGACAGTGCGACGATGCCCTCGACGATCCACAGGATGCCGACGAGGATCGCGATGAAGACCGCGAGCCAGGCCGCGGCCTGCGTCGAGTTCAC
This sequence comes from Microbacterium sulfonylureivorans, assembly GCF_003999995.1. Classification (NCBI taxonomy): domain Bacteria; kingdom Bacillati; phylum Actinomycetota; class Actinomycetes; order Micrococcales; family Microbacteriaceae; genus Microbacterium; species Microbacterium sulfonylureivorans. Next base: position 584,887 of record NZ_RJAD01000002.1, on the reverse strand, counting down.
GAGCGCGATCACACCGGCGATGATGAAGAGGATGCCGAGCGCGATGTGGCCGACTCGCGCCCATCCGCCCTTGTTCTTCGAGAAGATCCCGAGACCGGCGTAGACGAGGCCCGCGGCGATCGCGTACAGCGCGATCACCCAGGTGACGACGACGGCCGCCCCGACGGGCTGGAACACGATGAAGAGTCCGGCGATGACGGCGAGAACGCCGCCCACGCCGAGCGCAGTGCGGATGCCGTTGACGGCCGACTTCTCGGCCGCGGATTCTGTGGACATGCGAGGTGTCCTTTCTGGGAGTTTGCTGTTAACGGGCGGCTAAAGCCTAGACCCCAACTCGAAGAACCCGGTGCTGAACACTGTGTGTCGCGTGACGTGCTCCGAAGTGTCCATTCTGTTCTCGCGCTGGACGGCGGGTGCGCGTTACGGTGATCGTGCGCAGTCCCGACCAGGGGAGGTACACGATGGCAGTCTTCTCGAGGGGCTTCGGCGCGCGACGCCGCGAGAGCGATCCGCAGCTCCCGCCGGGTCAGTACCTGACGGACGACTTCCCGGTGCTCTCCGCCGGCCCGACGCCGCGCATCGACACCGCCGAGTGGTCGTTCTCCGTCCGAAGCGAATCAGGCGACGACGTGTCGTGGTCCTGGGACGAGTTCCTCGCGCTCGGCCCGGAGGACGTCTCGACCGACATCCACTGTGTCACGCGATGGTCGAAGCTCGGCACCTCGTGGCGGGGGGTGTCCCTCGACGCGGTGTTCGACCACGTCGAGACGGATGCGTCGTTCGCAATGGCCCACTCGTACGGCGGTTACACGACCAACCTCGCGCTCGACGACCTGCTCGGAGGGAAGGCGTGGGTCGCTTTCGAGTTCGACGGCGAGCCGCTCGACCCCGAGCACGGGGGCCCCGCGCGCCTTCTGGTGCCGCATCTGTACTTCTGGAAGAGCGCCAAGTGGGTGCGCGGCCTCACGCTCATGGATCAGGACGAGCCGGGCTTCTGGGAGCAGAACGGCTATAACATGCACGGCGATCCGTGGACCGAGGAGCGGTATTGGTGACCGTCGGCGGGTGGCGGGCCGCGCGCATCGAATCCGTCGAGGATGCGACGCCGAGCGCTCGTGTCCTGCGTCTCGCGGTCCCCGGCTGGCCGGGGAGCGACGCGGGGCAGCATGTCGACATCCGCCTGACCGCAGAGGACGGATACCAGGCCGAGCGGTCCTATTCGCTCGGCTCCTACGGGGACGGCGAGGCGATCGAGCTCGCCGTCGACGAGATCCCCGACGGCGAGGTCTCGCCGTACCTCGTGCGCGACGTGATCCCCGGCGACGAGCTCGAGGTCAAGGGCCCCCTCGGCGGCTACTTCGTCTGGCGCCCCGGGGGAGCCGGCGCTGTGCAGCTCGTCGCCGGCGGTTCGGGGATCGTGCCGCTGATGGCGATGGCGCGTGCCGCGCGGGATGCGGGGGCCGCGGCATCCTTCCGGCTGCTCTACTCCGCGCGTCGAGCCGAAGACGCGATATATCGCGAGGAGCTCGACGGAGCGTCCGGATCCGGGGGAGTGGCGGTGACCTGGGCCTTCACACGGGCGGCGCCGGACGGGTGGACCGGCAGGGTCGGTCGTCTCGATGACCAGGCGATCCGGGCGGCGGTGTGGGATCCGGCGCGCGAGCCGACCGTCTACGTGTGCGGGCCGACGGGGTTCGTGGAGCACGTCGCCGACGCGCTCGTGCGACTCGGGCATCCGCCGCAGAGGATCAAGACCGAACGGTTCGGAGGCGCATGATGCGTGCGGAGAATGCGACGGCAACCGTCGACGGCAATGCCCTGGCGGGGCTGCTGTCCGATGTGTTCGCGGGCGACGCCACGACACTCGTGGGCGTGTGCGGCGGCTGCGGTGCGGCGGCACGGCTCGCCGAGACCGTCGTCGAGCTGGATGAGGCCGGGGCGATCGTGCGCTGCCGCTCGTGCACGCACACGCTCCTCACGGTGCTGCGTGCCGGCGGCGGCATCCGGATCGTTTTCGGCATGCTGCGGGAGCTCTCGCGGGACTGAGCGGATCAGCCGAGCAGCAGCGTGACGCCGATCAGCACAGGCAGGCAGCCCACTGTCGTGAGGAAGACGGTGTCGCGCGAGATCGTCTCGCCGACGTCGTACCGCTGTGAGTAGTTGAACACGTTCTGCGCGGTGGGGAGAGCGGCCAGGACGACCACGATCAGGACGTCCTGCGCGCCGAGTCCGAAGACGAACTCCGCGACGACCCACGCCAGGAGCGGCATCGCGACGAGCTTCAGCGCCGTGGCGAGGATCACGTCACGCCGCCGTCCGGACGGGGCGAGGACGCGCTGGCCCACGAGTGACATGCCGTAACTGATCAGCAGGACCGGTACGCACGCGTTCGCGACCACCACGGCGGGTTCGAGGACGACCGGCGGGAGGTCGAGGCCGGTCACCGATACGAGGGTTCCGAGCACCGAGCCGAGGACGATCGGGTTCGTCGCGGTTCGTGCGATCGAGCGCCACAGCGTCGCGCGACCGAAGGTCACGGCATCCAGGATCGCCATCGTGATCGGTGTGAAGATCAGCAGCTGGAGCAGGATCACCGGTGCGGGATATGCGGCGCTTCCCAGCAGGTACAGCGACAGCGGGATGCCGATGTTGTTGGAGTTGACCTGTCCGGCGCTCAATGCGCCGATGACGGTCTCGCCGACCGAGCGCTTCCACGCGAACCGGGCGATCAGCGTGTAGGCGGCGATGATCGTGACCGCGGTGATCGCCGACACCGGCAGGAGCGCCGAGAACAGCGTGCGGACGTCGGCCTGGGCGAGCACGACGAACAGCAGGAACGGCGACAGCACGAAGAACGTCAGGCGGGCGAGCACCGGGCGACCGTGCTCGCCGAGGAGGTCGATGCGGCCGATGATCCACCCGACGAGGATCGCCACGCCCACGACGACGAACCCGGTGAGCGACTCCCACATGATTCGAGACTAGAGATCTCGGCGGGCTCGGACCGAATCGAGCTCCCGCGGGGCGGCGTTCGTTCCGGTCAGTGGGTCGCGCGCCGCTTGGTCGATGTGAGGAGTGCGCTGCCCAGGAGCGTGACCAGGACGCCGATCGCGAGCAGTCCGGTCACACTGCCCTGGCCTGTCGCAGGGAGGCCGGGCGCCGGGAGCGAGGGGGACGGGGAGGGTTCCGTCGGGAGGAGCATCGTGAAGGAGGCATCCGCGTCGTCGCTGGTGACGGTCGACTGGTCGGGAGCGAGAGCCGAGGCGGTGGCGGTGTTGTCGACGTGACCGGAAGCGACATCCGCGGCCGTCGTGACGTAGGTGGCCGTGCAGGTCACGGTGGCGCCCGGCGCGAGGACGTCGGAGGGGCAGAGGGGAAGCGGCGGCGTGCCGGTGCCGGTGAACGCGGTCTCGGTGATGGTGAGGAAGGTGAGCGTCGCGGTGCCGGAGTTGGTGACCTCGAAGGCGTAGTCGACGCTGCTCCCGGCGCCCGTCACGGTCATCGGGGCGACGGTCTTGATGAGCTCGAGGGCTGTGGTGGGAGCGATCGCGATCGTGACGGTGTCATCGGCCGAGGAGATGCTGACGCCAGAGGGGGGAGTGCCCGTCGCCGCCGCCGTATTGAACAGCGTGTCGGTGGGGGCTCGGGTGGCGGCCGCATAGAGTGCGGGACTGCCGTCGATGTCGTCTTGGGTCGTGGTGTACGTGGCAGTGCAGCTGATGCGGGACCCGGGTGGAAGTGCAGCGGACTCGGCCGCAGGGCACCGGATCGCCGAGAAGGCACCCGTGCCGGTGAAGGTGCCTTCGGCGATGGAGACGTCGCGGATGGTGACATTGCCGCTGTTGGTCACCACGAAGGTGTAGTCGATCGACTGACCGGATGCGGTGACGGTGGCGCGACTCGACGTCTTGTCGATGGCGAGCGCCGGAGCGGCGACGAATGCGATCTGCACCGGCGAGGGCATCGCCGAGGTTCGAGGGCCGACAGGTGGCGCGGCGGTGGCCATGGCGGAATTGGCTATTGAGCCGGAGTCGATATCGGACTGGGTGAGGCTGTAGTCGGCGGTGCAGGTCACGTCGTCGCCCGGCGCGAGGCTTGCTGATCCGGCGGGACAGGCGATCGTCAGTGGTCCGCCCGTGCCGGTGAAGGTGAGCTCTTCGACGGCGATGTCCGTGAGGGTGACATTGCCGGTGTTCACCACGACGAAGCTGTAGCTGACCACCTCGCCGGCGCGGGTGAAGCCACCCGGTCCGGCGGTCTTGACGATCGACAGCGAAGGGACGGCCGCCACGGTGACGACCGCCGTGGAAGGCGCCGATTCGATGTCGTCGTCGGCGGGGCTCACTGCGACGGCGGTCGCGCTGTTCTCCACCGTGCCCTGGTCGACGTCCTGCTGGGTGAGCGGGTAGGTCGCTGTGCAGGTGACGGTGGCTCCGGGGATCAGGGTCGTCGTCGGGCAGGCCGCGAGGGAGACCACCCCGGATCCTGTGAAGAGGGCCGGCTCCTCGGCCACACCGACCTCGGTCAGTGTCACATTCCCGGTGTTGGTGATGAGGAACGAATAGGCGACGAGGTCTCCGGCAGACGTGAAAGGCCCGTCGCTGGCTGACTTCTCGATCGTCAGGGCAGGTGTCGCGGGCGCCGGCGTGGCGACGCTGGACTGGTTCGAAACGACGACTGCGCCGTCAGGGTCGACACCCCTCGCCGTCGCGGCATTGTCGACACCGCCCTGATCGATGTCGGGCTGCTGCAACGTGTACGTGGCAGTGCACACGACTTGGCTGCCGGGCATGAGCACGGGGGCGAAAGCGCAGGTGAATGTGGAGACGGGTCCGACTCCCGTGAACTGGTCCTCGGTCAGGGAGAGGTCCGTGATCGCGACGTTGCCGGTGTTCGTGATCACGAAGGCATAGGAGATGACGGCGCCCAGAACGTAGCCTGGCTCGTCCGAGGGCGTTGCGGATTTCACCAGCGAGAGTGCGGGCTGGAGGGGGATCGCCACGGTGGATGTCGCGGACGGACCGTCCGGAACGGTCGCGGTGTTCTGCAGGACGCCGTCGCCGGCGAGCGTGAGCTCCACGGAGTACGAGACGGTCACGGATGCCCCGGCTGCGAGAGGTCCCGTCCAGCTGAGGGTGCTCGCGGAATATGTCGGTGGCGGTGCGCCTCCTGACGCGGTGGCGTCGCCGTTGTACGCGGCATCATCGAGGATCCCGGCGAGATCGTCCGAGAAGGACGCAGGCTGGGCGACGGTGTACGCCGTGCCGCCGATGTTGCTGAGTGTCACGGCGTAGGTCACGGTGTCGCCCGCCTTGGACGCCGTCGTCGCGGTGGTCGTCTTGTCGATCTGCAGCTGCGGGGGAGCGAAGAAGGTGACGGTGGCGCACACGTCGGGCGGGTCGAGGCCGACGAGCGGAGAGAGGTCGCTAGCGCAGTTCTGGTAGCTCTGCGGAGCTTCGAGGGTCGGTGTGGTCGCGGTCGTGACGTCGACGGTGAACGTGCAGAACGCCATGCCGGTCGTGAGATCGCCCGCCACCGAGATCGTGCTCGCGCCGGACGTGGCGGTGACGCTCCCGTTCGCGCACGTGGATGAGGCGTTGGAGGGGCTCGCCACGACGAGACCGGGTTGGAGTGTATCCGTCGCCGACCACCCCAGCTTCGACGCCAGCTCGTCGGTGTTGGTCACAGTCAAGGTGAGCCTCGACCGACCGCTGATGTCGGGCATCGAGAACGACTTGTCGAGCGAGGGGGTGACGTCGAGGATGCGGATGTCGTCGAACGCCCCGTCATTGCCCGCGCCCGTTCCGGTGAGATTTCGCATCACGATGCCGATCGAGCTCGACGTCGTGACGAACGAGGCGGACGCCGGGAACGAGCCGCCTCGGTATGGCTGAGTGGAGCCGCCGGTGATCGGACCGGTGCTCAGGACCTGTGACCGGGGATCCGAGCACGGATCGATGACGCCGCCGAGGGGCGTCTCGACGGCGGGGGAGCCGCTCCTCACATGGAATTGGAGTCGCGGGTGGTAGCTGTAGCAGTTCGTCGCGGCGGCGTTGACGGAGAACGTGAGATAGCGGGATGGTGTGGCGAGCTGGATCGGTGTCACCGTCTCGAACTCGATAGCGTTGTTTGCGGCGTTGTTGTACGTGTAGGCGGCGTTGATGCTGTTGGTGCCGGCGTCAGCTGAGCCGTTGATGGTGCCGAGCGCATACGCGAGTTTGCGGAGCGAGGCGTATCCGATCGCCTCGTTGCCGCACGAGCCGGGACTCTGCGTATTCGTCGTGGACATGATGAAGCCATTGCAGTTCGGGTACGACGCCCATGCCGGATCGGCCGTGTACGTGCCGCCGACGCTCGAGACGTAGCTGGTCAGCAGGAGCGGGAAACCGCTGTCCGGAGCGTTCTCGAACCCTTCGTCGTACACGACCGTCGGGGGAGCGGGTTCTCCAGGGTCGCCGGGCGCGGCGACGGCCGGTGTCGACGCATCAGGGGGCGCAGGCAGAGCAGTGGCGAGGGCGCCGATCAGCGCGCCCACGACGATCACCGCCCAAGCACGCGTGCGAGGCTGTACCCCCGGGCTCGACGCTGTGCCCATTCCCACCCCCTTCAGGGACCACCGGCGACGGTCTCCCACGAGTATCGGGAATTCTCGCAGGCAGCGGATGCCGCGGCAATCACTCGATCGGGGTGATGAGCGCTTCGCGAGGTCGCGCCCTGTCACCATGGGGAGGTGGAACAGGAACTCTCCGGCGGCAACATGGACCCCGTGATGCGAGTCGACGACACCGTTCGGAGAGTCGCGGGTCCGTGGACGCCGGCTGTGCATGCGTGGCTCGACGCGTGTGAGGCCGCGGGGATCGCCGGAGTGCCCAGAGCGCTCGGAATCGACGAGCGCGGCCGCGAGATCCTCACGTATCTCGACGGCGCCGTGCTCGCGGACGCGGAGCCCGACGTGCGGTGGTCCGAAGGAATCCTCGGAGCGGCCGCCGGCCTGCTCCGGAGCATCCACGACGCGAGCGTGCCGCTGGTCGCCGATACGGGACTGTCGTGGCGATCACCTCGGCACGCGCCCGCCCAGGTGATCTGCCACAACGACTTCGCCACCTACAACCTGATCGTGCGCGCCGGTGCGCTCGTCGGCGTCATCGATTTCGACTTCGCCTCGCCGGGGTCGCGTCTGTGGGACCTCGCATACCTCGCGTATCGGATCGTCCCGTATGCGGAGGATGCTGCGGACAGCGATCAACTCGATCGCGAACGCAGACTGCGGTTGCTCATCGACGCCTACGGCATCTCATTCGCGCCCGACGATGTGCGGGCTGCCGCGGCCGGTCGTCTCGACGAACTCGCGGCGTTTACTCGCGGGCGCGCGAGAGAGACAGCGCGAGTGGACTTCCTCGATCATGCGGCGATGTACGAGCGGGATGCTGCGCGCCTGCGTCATCTCGGACCATTCGGGTAACGCCGATAATGCACATTATGTCAATTCACGGGAAGATGACGCGAGCGGCCGCCCAGGGCTGTCGGGCGCTGGTCCCTCCCCGCGGGTCCAAAGACCCGGTCGCGACGATGTCGCGGCCGTAGCGTGTGAGCGGCTGCCGACCTGGCGCCCTGCGACAGGAGTCGACATGGATACGCTCACCGACCGATATGTCTGGGCGGTTCTCCGGCGTGTTCCGCACGAACGACGCACGACCGTGGACCGGGAACTGAGATCGGAGATGGCGGCGCGGATGGCGGCCAAGGTTGCGGCAGGCACCGAGACGGGAGCTGCGGAGGCGCAGACCGTGGGCGAGTTCGGGGATCCGGATCGAAGAGCCGCAGATGTGTCCGACCGACCCGCGTATCTGATCGGGCCGACGTACTTCTTCGACTACCGCCGCCTGATGATCATCGTGCTCTCTGCAGTCACGCCGAGCGTCTTCGGCGCGCTTCTGCTCGTTCAGGCGATCGCCGGGGCCGATGTGTGGCGCGCTGTGCTGTCGGCCCTGACCGTGGCCATCACGGTCGCCGTGCAGGTCGGTTTCTGGATCACGGTCGCGTTCGCCGTGGTGGAGCGAACCTCCAGGGGCCGTCGGCGCCGGCCGAGTGCGTGGGATCCTTCCGATCTTCCGGAGGTGCCCACGGCGAACGTCGGTCTCGGGGAGACGATCTTCGCGCTGCTGGCCTACCTGCTCTTCATCGGGCTCATCGTGTGGCAGCAGAACATCTGGGTGGTGGAGACGGCCGGCGGTGAGGGCATCCCCGTGCTCGATCCTGCGCTCTGGTCGTTCTGGCTCCCCTGGTTCATCGTGCTGGCGGTGCTGGAGATGGCGTTCGCGCTCGTCCTGTATGCGACGGGACACTGGACGTGGGCCCTCGCGTGGATCAACGTCCTGCTCAATCTCGCGTTCACCGTGCCGGCCGTGGCGCTCATCGCGACGGATCAGGTTCTCAGCGCGCAGTTCCGCGAGGCGTTCGCCGAGGTCGTTCCCGCACTCGAGATCTTCCTCCGGGTCATCCCGTTCATCATCGTGGGCGTCGCGATCCTGGATGTGGTCCAGGGATTCCGGAAGGCATACCGCGCAGTCAGCCCCGCCGTGGGCTCGTAGCCCGGCAGCGACGGAATGAACCCGGATCGGGATGCGGCGCCAGGATCGCGTCGCTCCGCAGGCGTCTGACGGCAGGAATCGGCGCGCGCCAGGTGGCAGACTGCCGGGATGTCCTCATCGGAAGACCTGATCCGTCTCTGGCCGGCCGCCGGCGTCCGCGTGCGCAGCGGAGACCTCGAGCTGCGCTGGATCGACGACGATCTGCTGCTCGAGTTGGCGGAGCTCGCGGCGCGCGGCGTCCACGCGCCCGATGCCATGCCGTTCGAGCACCCGTGGACGCGCGGCACCCCCGATGAGGTAGCCCGCAGCGTCCTCGCCTATCAGTGGAAGATGCGGGCAGAGGTCTCCCCCGCGAAATTCGTGCTCGAGCTCGGGGTGCTCATCGACGGAGAGCCGGTCGGCGTTCAAGGGCTCGTCGCGCACGAGTGGCCCGTGCTCCGGCGCGTGACCACCGGCTCTTGGCTCGGGCTCGCCCATCAGGGGCGCGGGATCGGCCGACGGATGCGTGTGCTGGCGCTGCATCTCGCGTTCGCCGGTCTGGCCGCCCGCGAGGCGGCGACCGGTGCGTTCGCGGACAACCCCGCCTCGAACGGTGTCACGCGGCGCTTGGGGTACGAGGAGAACGGATCGGTGCTGGTCTCCCGCGAGGGCGTGGCCGCGCTCCACCACAACTTCCGGATGACGCGGGAGCAGTGGGGGCGACTGAGAGAGCAGCACGCCACGATCCTCGGCTCCCCCGTCGCCATGGACGGGGTCGACGCGCTTCGGGGCTTCCTCGGCGCGCCGCCGGCCTAGCTCGGAGCTCGGTGCGCCGGGCCTCATCCTTCCGGAACAGCGGAAGCGGGGCGCGCCCTGAGGCTCGCCCCGCTGCGGGTGGTCTGTGCTGCCGTGTGTCAGAGACCTGCCACGTCGTCGGGAGCGCTGGTCGACCGGCGTGTGACCCGCTCGTTGGACGTCGGGTCGACGGCGGTGTGCGTGACCGACTCGGTCCGGCGGCGGCGCGCCATCAGGACGATCCCGACGAGGAAGATCACCAGTCCGGCGCCCATCAGGATGTAGCCGATCATGTCGAGGTTCACCCACTCGACCTCCACGTTCACGGCGAACGCCAGGATGGCGCCGATGGCGAACAGTGCGATTCCTGCTCCGATGCTCATGCGAGGTTCCTTTCCGGGGGCACGGCGATCGGCCCTCCCCTGTTCTCGGGGCGCGGTGTCCCCGAGAGAACACCCTCTCGCACCGCCCGTGGCTCAGGCAGGGGGTTGACAAGGGTCGGATGCCTCGGCAAGGCCGCGCCGAGGCATCCGATGTTTGTACTGTTGCTCTCATCCCGACCTGGAAGGAGCCTCGTGACCTCTCGTGGCCTTGCCGTCTCACCGGCCGTGCAGTCCGCTGTCGAAGACGGGCGCCCGGTGCTGGCGCTGGAGTCGACGATCTTCACCCACGGCCTCCCCCGCCCTCGCAACGTCGAGGTCGCCCTCGATGCGGAGGAACGCGTGCGGTCCCTGGGCGTGACGCCGGCGACGATCGGCATCGTCGACGGGCGGCCGACCGTGGGGCTGACCGAGGCGGAGATCGAGCGGCTCTCGAACGCCGACGGCGTGGTGAAGGCCAGCCTTCGCGACGTCGCTGTCATCGCGTCCAAGGGTCTCAGCGCGGGAACGACGGTGGCGGCGACGGGCTACCTCGCCCATCGCGCCGGGGTGCGGGTGTTCTCGACAGGCGGTCTGGGCGGGGTGCATCGCGATGCGCAGCAGACCTTCGACGAGAGCGCGGACCTCGGCACCCTCGCGTCCCTCCCCTTGATCGTGGTCAGCGCCGGTGTGAAGTCGATCCTCGACATCCCGCTCACGCTCGAGCGACTCGAGACGCTCAACCTCGCGGTGATCGGGTATCGCACGACGGACTACCCGGGCTTCTACATCGCCGACTCGGGCCACGACATCGACTACTCGGTAGACTCCCCCGCCGACATCGCCGGCATCGCGTCCGTGCGCGACGAGCTCGGGATCTGTTCGACGATCCTCGTCGCCAATCCCGTGCCCGCCGACCGTCAGCTCGACCCCGCGCTCCACGACGACGTGCTCACCCGCGCACTCGCCGCCGCCGCGGCGGCGGGCATCGCCGGCCACGACACGACCCCGTTCCTCCTCGACTTCATGCAGCGCGAGACCGGCGGCCGCAGCCTCGACGTCAACGTCGAGGTGTACCGCGGGAACGTCGAGCTGGGTGCCCGGATCGCCCTCGCCGTCGCCGGCGGCGACCGATGATCATCGTCATCGGCGACCTCGTCGCAGACCTCATCGTGCTCGGAGGCTCGTCGCTCGAGCGGGGCACCGACAACCCGGCCGAGGTGCGGATCACCCGCGGCGGCAGCGCCGCCAACGTGGCGGTGGCGGCCGCGCCGCGGCATCCGGCGCGCTTCATCGGCCGGGTCGGCGACGACACGATCGGACGCGCCCTCGTCGCCGAGCTCGAAGCAGCAGGGGTCGACGTCCGCGTGCAGCGCGGCGGACGCACGGGCGCGATCGTCGTGCTCGTCGACGCTGTCGGAGAGCGCACGATGATCACCGACCGGGGGGCATCCGCCGAGCTGGGGGCCATCGACCCGTCCTGGCTGGACGGCGCCCGATGGGTGCACCTCCCGCTGTACGGCTTCGCGGCGCCCGCCTCGCGGGATGCGCTGACGGATGCCGCGGCCACCGCGGTCCGTTCCGGAGCGCGGATCAGCCTCGACCTGTCGAGCGTCGCGACGCTGCGCGAACTCGGGGGCGATGTGCTGCAGCGGATCGTGCGGACCGTCTCGCCGGCCGTGGTGTTCGCCAACGAGGACGAGTCCCGCACGGCCGAGGAGCTCGGACTCGACCTCGGCGACGCGGTGTCGGTCGTCAAGCGCGGCGGCGACCCGGTGCTCGTCTCGCACGACGGCGAGCGGTTCGACGTGGCGGTCGAACGCGTCGACGACGTCCTCGACTCCACAGGAGCCGGCGATGCGTTCGCCGCCGGATACATCGCTCATGCGCTGTCCGGTGCCGGCCCGCGCGAGAGCGCCCGCGCGGGCAGCGTCCTTGCGATGGGCGCGCTGCGCCGGGCGGGCGCTCTCTGACGCGATCAGGCGGGCTGCATCGACTCGAGCACGTCTTCGATGTCGTCGATGAACGCGTTGTAGCCGGCGATCGTGGCCGCGACCTGCTCGTCGCTGAAGTCGGAGCGGTCCTGACTGATCGTGAGCTCCGTCCCGCCGTCCACCTCGACGAGATCGAACAGGACGGGGAGACCGACGTCGTCGCCGGGCTGGTCGGTGAGCGTCATCGCCAGGTGCGACGGCGGCTCGACGACCTGGTACTCCCCCGCCCAGTCGATCCGGTTGCCGTCGGGCAGGTGCATCACGGCACGGAAGGCGCCACCCGGTCGGACGTCCATGGTCAGGGACTCCTGCGGAACCTCGACGGCGGCCGTGCCGAACCACACCGCGAAATGCTCGGGCCTGGTGATCGCCTCGAAGACGAGCTCGCGCGGTGCGCGGAGGGTGCGGGTGATCGTGAAGTAGTCAGCCATGGGGATTCTCCTTGTCGGTGAGGTCGTGCGTGGGTGAGAGCTGCTGAAGGGCGTTGAGGTACTGATCGAGGGCGTCGACGCTGTCCTCCCAGAAGTGGGCGTAGTCCTCGATCCAGCGGGATGCCGAGGCCAGCGGTCGCGCGTCGAGTCGCGCCGGCCGGTATTGCGCGTCCTTGCCGCGGGTGACCAGCCCCGCTCCCTCGAGCACGCGGAGGTGCTTCGAGACAGCGGCGAACGTCATGTCGAACGGTGCCGCCAGCTCGCCGACCGTCGCCTCTCCCCCACTGAGCCGCGTGAGGATCGCGCGGCGCGTGGGGTCGGCGAGGGCCGAGAATGTGCGACTGAGCTGATCGGTCATTGCGGCTCACCTCCTGTGTTCAACTGATCGGTACAGTACCAAGTGGTTGAATACGTGTCAAGGATGTCGGGATCGCCGATACGGTGTGGCCATGGCACGCGTCATCTTCCACACCGCCACCACGCTCAACGGCTATCTCGCCGACGACGAGGACTCGCTCGCCTGGCTCTTCGCCGTGCCCGGCGCCGATCAGGCCGAGAACGACTTCGGCCGTTTCCTCGACGGCGTGGGCGCGCTGATCATGGGATCGACGACATACGAATGGGTCGTCGATCACGAGAAGCTGCTCGACAGTCCGGAGAAGTGGTTCTATTCGGGCAAGGCGTCGTTCGTGATGAGCTCGCGCGAGCTGCCCGTCGTCGCCGGAGCCGACATCCGCTTCCGCACCGGAGACGTCTCCGCCCTCTGGACGGAGCTCGTGGCGGCGGCCGGAGATCGAGACATCTGGATCGTCGGCGGCGGAGACCTCGTCGGGCAGTTCGCCGATGCCGGCCTCCTCGATGAGATCCGCGTATCGATCGCCCCCGTCACTCTCGTGTCGGGTCGCCCGCTGCTCCCCCGCCGACTGGAGTCAGACCGCCTGACCCTGGAGTCGGTGGGGCGCGCCGGGCAGTTCGCCGAACTCGTCTACTCGGTGCGGAAGCCCGAATGAGCGACCGCTGGCGCGGTGTCGTCGCCGCCCTCCTCAATCCCGATCTGCGCGCTGTGCTGGCCGAAGTGATCGCGGCGGACGAGCTGAGCGACGCACGCCGTGCGCGGGCGCTCGCGCGACTCGTCGAGTCCGGGCTCGTGCGCGAGGGCGAAGACGGGCCCGAGTTCGACGAAGCGTCGGTGCGGGGCATCCTCGCGGCCGATCCGCCGGCGAAGAAGTCCGGACCGGCTCGATTCCTCGACGGGTCGGGCCGCATCGACCGGTATCCGGTGCAGGATGCCGACCGGCTGGAGCTCCTGCGCTGGGTCGCCGCGCGGGCGTTCGAGCCCGGCGAAGTCCTGAGCGAGCGTGCGACGAACGAGCGGCTCGGACGCTTCGCCGATGATGTCGCCGGATTGCGTCGCGCTCTCGTCGACGCGGAGCTTCTCGAGCGCACGAGGTCGGGGTCTGCGTACGCGCTCGTCGAATCAGCTGACTGACGGACCCACTTCGAACCACTCGCCGTGCTTCGGCTCGCGCCCGTCTCCGGATGACGTGCCGGTCAGGCGGCGCTGGATCCACGGTCCGACGTGCTCGCGGTAGTAGGCCGTGCCCCGTGCGACCGCAGGGGGAAGCGGGGGCAGGGACCACCACGCCGCCGGCGGCTCCTGGCCGAGCGCCGTCAGCACCCGTGCGGCGACCCGGTGGTGGCCGCGTGCGTTCATGTGCAGCCGGTCCTCCGACCAGTACGGCGGGCTCGACAGCTCCTTGTCCGGCCAGTTGAAGGCCCGCACGATGTCGGTGCGGTCGGCGAACTTCGAGGAAACCGCCGCCGAGAGCAGATCGCCTCGTCGCTGGATCACCCGACTGAGCGGCAGCTGCGCAGAGGGATTCGCCCCGGACAGGAGGATGAGGGTCACACCCTCCTCATCGCATCGATTCAGCACGTGCGTGAAGGCGTCGACCACTCGCGACACGCTCGTGCGCGGCCGGAGCATGTCGTTGCCTCCGCCGTTGAAGGAGAGATGGGTCGGCTGCAGCGCCAGAGCCGGTTCGAGCTGCTGCTCGACGATCGGCTGGACGAGCTTGCCGCGGATGGCGAAGTTCGCGTATTCGACGGGCTGGGCCGAGGCATCCGCCCAGCCTTGTGCCACAAGATCCGCCCAGCCGCGCACGCGACCGTCGGGGAGTTCGTCGCCGACGCCCTCGGTGAACGAGTCGCCGATGGCGACATACCTCACGGCTGCCATCGTCCCAGCCTAAGCGCGGCGGGCCACCCCGTATGCGCGGCCCCACCTCGATGCGGGAGGTGTCAGCGGTCGTCGAGTGCCATCCCCCGCTTGTCGACGAGTCCCCAGGCCGCTGCGGCGGCCACCACGAAGAAGGCGGCGAACACGACGAACAGCGTCGGGGCGCCGCCGAGGGCGAGCAGCACCGGTACCAGGAGCGGGGCGATGATCGACGCGATGCGTCCCGCTCCGGCGGCCCAGCCCGATCCGGTGGCGCGCAGCGACGTGGGGTACATCTCCGGCGTGACCGCGTACAGCGCGCCCCACGCGCCCAGGTTGAAGAACGACAGTGCCATGCCGGCCGCGATGACCCCCGCTTCGCTGCCCACGGTTCCGAACGCCACGGCGGATGCAGCGGATCCGACGAGGAAGACCGACAGGGTGAGGCGCCGGCCCCACACCTCGATCAGCCATGCAGCTGTTGCGTACCCGGGAAGCTGCGCGAGGGTGATGATGAGCGTGAACCCGAACGAGCGGACCAGGTCGTACCCCTGGGCGACGAGGATCGACGGGATCCAGATGAACGCTCCGTAGTAGGAGAAGTTGACGCAGAACCACACGAGCCAGAGGCACGCCGTGCGCAGCCGGAACTCGTGCGACCACAGCACGGCGAGCCGCGACCCGACGGTGGACGACGCCGCCGGCTGCATGTCGACGTCGATCGCGACAGGGTCGGATGCCGCGCTCCCGGCCGACTCCTCGAAGGAGCGCACGACCGTCCCGGCCTCTTCGTGCCGGCCGCGACGCTCCAGCCAGCGCGCGGATTCGGGCAGACCCCACCGAACGAAGAGGGCGTACGCGGCGGGGATCGCGCCGAGCGCGAACGCCCAGCGCCACCCCGCGTCCGACGTCGGGATGACGAAGTAGCCGATGAGTGCCGCGGCGGTCCAGCCGACGGCCCAGAAGGCCTCGAGGATCACGATGAGGCGACCGCGGATCCGCGCGGGTGCGAACTCGCTCACATACGTCGAGGCCACCGGCAGTTCGGCGCCGAGCCCGAGGCCGACGAAGAACCGCAGCACCAGCAGGGCGACGACCCCGCCGACGAGGGCACTGGCCCCGGTCGCGACGCCGTACACCAGCAGGGTCAGCGCGAAGACGGATCGCCGTCCGAACCTGTCGGCGAGCAGGCCGCCCACGCTCGCACCGATCGCCATGCCGACGAACCCGATCGACGCGATCCAGGCCGTCTCGTAGGGCTGCAGCTCCCACTGCGCCGCGAGGGCCGCGATCACGAACGAGATCAGCCCCACGTCCATCGCGTCCAGAGCCCAGCCGAGGCCGGAGCCGGTCAGCACCCGCACGTGCATGCGGGTGAACGGCAGCCGGTCGAGGCGCTCCGAGAGCGTCGCGGCCGCGCGGGTGTCGGCATCCGTCATAGCGTCATGGTACGGATGCCGCGACCGCTCCGGCACTACGACAGCAGATCGCGCACCAGCGGCGCCACCTTCGTGCCGTACAGCTCGATCGACCGCATCATGCGGGCGTGCGACAGGGTGCCCGTGGAGAACTTCATGTCGAAGCGCTGCGCTCCGAGCGTGCGGACGGTGTCGGTGATCTTGCGCGCGACCGTCTCGGGCGAGCCCACGTAGAGCGCTCCCTCCGGACCGGTGTCGCGCTGGAACCGCATGCGGCTGTAGGGCGGCCAGCCGCGCTCGCGCCCGATCGTGTTGTTCATGGCCTCGAAGCCCTCATAGGCCTCGTCCCACGCCTGCTGGTCGGTCTCGGCGACGTGCCCCGGCGAGTGGATTCCGACCGGCAGCGGCTCTCGGTCGAACGTCGTGAGCGAACGCCGATAGAGGTCCGCGAACGGGCGGAACCGGTCCGCGGGCCCGCCGATGATCGCCAGCATGAGCCCGTAGCCGTACCGCGCGGCGCGTACGACCGACTCGGGAGTGCCGCCGACGCCGACCCATGCTCGCAGTCCGTTCTCCGTCTTGGGGAAGACGTCGGCGTCCTCGAGGGGCGCACGCATGGTTCCCTGCCACGTCACCGGCTTCTCGTCGAGGAGCCGCGAGAAGAGATCGAGCTTCTCGTCGAACAGGGCCTCGTAGTCCCGGAGGTCGTAGCCGAACAGGGGGAACGACTCGATGAACGACCCGCGGCCGAGGATCACCTCGGCGCGGCCGCTGGACACGGCGTCGAGCGTCGCGAATCGCTCATAGACCCGGACAGGATCGTCGCTCGAGAGCACCGTCACGGCGGTGCCGAGGTGGATCCGCTCGGTGCGGGCGGCGGCCGCGGCGAGCACGATCTCGGGGCTCGAGATCGCGAACTCCCGCCGGTGGTGCTCCCCCACCCCGAAGAACGACAGGCCGACCTGGTCGGCGAGCACCGCCTCGTCCACGACGTCGCGGATGGTCTGAGCCGCGGTGCGGAGTTCACCGGACTCGTCCCGGGTGATGTCTCCGAAGGTGTCGAGGCCGAGTTCCACGGCGGCGAGGTCGGTCATGGGAGGTCCTTTCCATGCATGCGCATGAATCGCGCACCGGGTGGAACCGCGGTGCGCGGCACGGCATTCCCGAGTCGACACCGCGGGCGTACCGTGGCGGCATGGCAATCTTCGCCGATCGCGCCCATGCCGGCCGCGAGCTCGCGGAGGCGCTGCGAGCCTGGAGCGGCGAGGACGCCGTCGTGCTCGGCATCCCACGAGGAGGAGTGGTGGTCGCCGCGGAGGTCGCCCGCGCTCTCGGACTGCCGCTCGCCGCAGCCGTCGTCCGCAAGCTCGGCGCGCCGTCGCACGAGGAGTTCGCCGTGGGAGCCGTCGCCGACGACGTGCGGGTCGTCAATGACGACGCCGTCCGGGCAGGCTTCGTCACGAGCGAGCAGCTCGCGTTCGTGGAGGACCTCGAGCGTGTCGAGCTGCGGCGTCGAACAGCGCTGTTCGGGGCATCCGGTGCCGACTTCGCCGGGAAGACCGTGCTCGTCGTGGACGACGGCGTCGCGACCGGCGCGACCGTGACGGCGGCGTGCCTGTCGCTGCGCGCTCACGGTGCGACCCGGATCGTGCTCGCGGTGCCGGTTGCGCCCGCGGACTGGCGGCCGGATCGCGACACCGCGGACGACTACGTCTGCCCTCACCGGGAGCGAGACTTCTGGGCGGTCGGCCAGTATTACGACGACTTCACCCAGACGAGCGACGCGGAGGTCGTGGAACTGCTGTCCCACGACCTCCGCGACGGTCACGTCGAACCGTGACTCAGCGCGACAGCGCCGACCGGAGGGTGTCGAGCCCCACGCCGCCGATGTCGAGGGCGCGCTTGTGGAACTGCTTGATCGAGAAGTCCGCGCCCTCGCGCTCGGCGACCTCGTCGCGCAGCTGCTCCCAGATGCGCTGACCCACCTTGTAGGACGGCGCCTGACCGGGCCAGCCGAGGTAGCGGTTGACCTCGAACTTCACGAACTCGTCCGACATGTTCACGTTGTGGCGCATGAAGTCGAGGGCGAAGTCGGCGTCCCACGTGCCCTTCCCATCCGGCCGGGGCTTCTCGAGGTGCACGCCGATGTCGAGCACGACGCGGGCCGCGCGCATGCGCTGTCCGTCGAGCATTCCCAGGCGGTCGGCCGGGTCGTCGAGGTATCCGAGCTGCTCCATGAGGCGCTCGGCGTACAGCGCCCAGCCCTCGGCGTGACCCGATGTGCCGCCCAGCAGGCGACGGTACGAGTTGAGCTGCGCACGGTTGTACACCGCCTGTGCGATCTGCAGGTGGTGGCCCGGAACGCCCTCGTGGTAGACCGTGGTGAGTTCGCGCCAGGTGTCGAAGTCCTCGACGCCCTCGGGCACCGACCACCACATGCGGCCGGGGCGCGAGAAGTCGTCGGTCGGACCGGTGTAGTAGATCCCCCCCTCCTTGGTGGGGGCGATCATGCACTCCAGCTTGCGGATCGGCTCGGCGATGTCGAAGTGGGTGCGGCCGAGTTCGGCGACCGCCCGGTCGCTCGTCTCCTGCATCCACTTCTGCAGGGCGTCGGTGCCGTACAGCTTGCGGGCCGGGTCCTGCTCGAGGAAGGCGACCGCCTCTTCGACAGACGCGCCCGCCTTGATCTCGTTCGCGATCGACTCCTGCTCGGCGACCATGCGCGCGAGCTCCTCGACACCCCACTCGTAGGTCTCGTCGAGGTCGACGGTCGCGCCGAGGAACCGGCGCGAGTGCACGGCGTACAGCTCGCGTCCGACCGCGTCCTTCTCGGTCGCGGATGCAGCGGCGTCGTCGGCGAGGAATCGCGCCAGTTCGTCGTAGGCGACGCGGGCGGCGTTCGCGCTGTCGGCCAGCTCGCGCGCGAGGGATGCCGGCAGCTGGCCTTCGGCGGGTGCGGCGTCGGCGGCGAACGTGGAGAAGAAGCCGCCGTCCTCGGTGTAGCGGCCGATCTGGGTAGCGACCTCGACCACCTGGCGGCGCGCGGGCACGATGCCCTGGGCGATCCCCTCACGGAGGGTCGTGAGGTACCCGTCGATGGCCTCGGGCACGGCCTTGAGGCGCGTCGCGATGACCGACCAGTCGTCGGGCGTCGCCGTCGGCATGAGGTCGAACGCCGAGCGGATGTCCTGCGCGGGCGAGGCGATCACGTTGATGTCGCGGAGGTACCACTTCTCCGCGTGGAGGTCGATGCCGACCTGGATCTCTCGCGCAAGGTCTTCCTGGGTGACGACGTCGATGTCGTCGACCGGGGTCGCGGCGGCGAGAGCCGCGAGCGTCTTGCGGCCCTCCTCGACGAGACGGTCCTGACCTGCGGGGCTGTAGTCGCCGAACCGGTCGTTGTACTCGGACCGGCCGATGTACGTCGCGAGTGTGGGCTCGAGCTCGGCGAGGGTGTCGACCCATGCATCAGCGATCGTGTCGATCTGCGTGGGTGTGCGTGTTTCGTCAGTCATGCCACCGAGCCTAGGTTTCGCGGCCGCGACGCGCCAACCGGCGGATCAGTGCCCCGCTTCGTTCCAGTCCGGTCCGCGGCCGATCTGCACGTCGAGAGGCACCGAGAGGGCCGCAGCGTCGCCCATCCGCTCGCGCACGATCCGCTCCGCGGCATCCCACTCGCCGGCGGCGACCTCCACCACGAGCTCGTCGTGGATCTGCATCAGCACCCGCGACCGCAGCCCGTGCGTGGCGAAGTCGTCGTGGATGTGGAAGAGCGCGATCTTCATGATGTCAGCCGCGCTCCCCTGGATCGGGGCGTTGAGAGCCGCGCGCTCCGCGTTCTCGCGCAGCACGCGGTTGGGGCTGGCGAGATCGGGGAACGGGCGTCGCCGGCCGAAGATCGTCTCGGTGTACCCGTCGATGCGGGCCTGCTCCACCGAAGATCGCAGGTAGTCCCGGACCGCGCCGAATCGGGCGAAGTACTCCATCATGAGCTGCTTCGCCTCGGTCTGCTCGATGCGCAGCTGCTTCGACAGCCCGAACGCCGACAGGCCGTAGACCAGGCCGTACGACATCGCCTTCACCTTCGTCCGCATGGCGGGCGTGACGTCGGCGGGATCGACGGCGAACACGCGGGCTCCGACGAATCGGTGGAGGTCTTCGCCGGAGTTGAACGCCTCGACGAGGCCCGGGTCTTCCGAGAGATGCGCCATGATGCGCATCTCGATCTGCGAGTAGTCGGCGGTGAGCAGCGTCTCGTAGCCTTCACCGACCTCGAAGGCCGAGCGGATTCGCCGGCTCTCCTCCGTGCGGACAGGGATGTTCTGGAGGTTCGGGTCTGTGCTCGACAGGCGCCCGGTCTGGCTCCCGGTCTGCACGTAGGTGGTGCGGATCCGGCCGTCCGCCGCGATCGCGGTGTCGAGCGACTCGATGATCTGGCGGAGCTTCGTCGCCTCGCGATGCTGGAGCAGCAGGTCGAGGAAGGGGTGGGGGTGGGATTCCTGCAGGTCGGCGAGGACCGCGGCATCCGTCGAGTAGCCCGTCTTGGTCTTGCGTGTCTTGGGAAGCTGCAGCTCGTCGAACAGCACCTCCTGCAGCTGCTTCGGCGACCCGAGGTTGACCTCTCGACCGATGGCAAGGAACGCCTGCTGCGCGATCGCGTCGGCGCGCTCGGCGAGCTCGGCCGAGAACGACGAGAGCTTGTCGTGCGAGACCGCCACGCCCGCGAGCTCCATGTCGGCGAGCGTCAGCAGCGTGGGGAGCTCGATGTCGGTGAGCACGGTCGTCACGCTCTCGGCCAGCTCGCCGCGCAGAGCCGCGGTCACGCGCATCGCGAACCATGACAGCTGGCCGGGCGTGGCGCCCTCCGTCTCGGGAACGAGCTGCGTCGGATCGGCCTCGGGAAGCTTCTCGTCGAGGTAGCGGTCGACGAGGTCGGCGAGCGTCTTGTCGGGGAAGCTCGGGCGCAGGAGCCAGCCGGCCACGATCGCGTCGAATGCGAGTCCGCCGACGCGCTGCCCGGCGCGTCGAAGTGCCTTGACCTGCGGCTTCGCGTCGCTGAACACCTTCGGCGCGTCGGAGGCGAGCCACTCCTCGAGGGCGTCCGCCACGTCGGGCGTCCAGGATGCCTCGGCCGCGGCATCCGCCGTCGCGAAGCCGATCCGCGCGGGAGTGCCGCCCTCGATGACGACCGTGACCCCGACCTCGCCGGGAGCGCCATCGAGCCAGGCGCGCAGGTCGGCGGGCGTCGGCTCGACCGGAACGGGCATCGGGACGGCCGCGGCGGACGTCACCGCTGCCATCTGCTGCTCGATGCCGGCCAGCTCGGCGACGCGCGGGATGAGCGTCTTGAACTCGAGACGGGCGAAGATATCGCGCACGGCCTGGGCGTCCATCGGCTGGACCTCGAGGTCCGCGATCGTCGCGGGCAGCTCGACGTCGGTCATCAGACGGTTGAGCGTGCGGTTGCGCCGCACGTCGTCGAGGTGCTCGCGCAGGTTGCCGCCGACGACACCGGACACCTTGTCGGCGTTCTCGAGCAGCTCGTCGAGGGACCCGAACTGGGTGAGCCACTTGACGGCGGTCTTCTCCCCCACCTTCGGCACGCCGGGCAGGTTGTCGCTCGTCTCGCCGACGAGCGCGGCGATGTCGGGGTACTGCTCGGGCGGGACTCCGTAGCGGTCGATGACCGCCTGCCGGTCGTACCGCTTGAGCTGCGAGACACCCTGCACATTGGGGTACAGCAGCGTGACGTCTTCGGTGACGAGCTGGATGGTGTCGCGGTCGCCCGAGCACACGAGGACGTCGTAGCCCTGCTCGGCGCCCTGCGTCGCGAGGGTCGCCAGGATGTCGTCGGCCTCGATGTCCTCCTTCTGGAGCACGGTGATGCTCATCGCGGCGAGGCAGTCCTGGAGGATGGGGATCTGACCCTTGAACTCGGACGGCGTCTCGGACCGGTTCGCCTTGTACTCCGGGTATTCCCGGGTGCGGAAGGACTGCCGCGAGGTGTCGAAGGCGACCGCCATATGCGTCGGCTTCTCAGCCTTGATCAGGTTGATGAGCATCGCCAGGAAGCCGTAGATCCCGTTGGTGTGCTGCCCGTCCTTCGTCGAGAAATTGTCGACGGGGAGCGCGTAGAACGCCCGATATGCCAGCGAATGGCCGTCCACGACGAGAAGGGTAGGCTTTGCGGAGTCCGTCACCCTGCAAGCCTAGTCAGGGCCGAGGACACCTCCCGGCGCACCCGATCCGAAGGCGAGCGATGATCGAACCGTCCCCTGCAGACGTCACCGGACTCGAGTGGGCGGCGACCCGCGGCATGGGGGCCCTCGCCGAGAAGATGGGGATCGAGTTCACCGAATTCTCGGTGGAGCGCTGCGTCGCGACGATGCCCGTCGAGGGCAACACCCAGCCGGTGGGGCTGCTCCACGGCGGCGCCTACGTCGTGCTCGGCGAGTCGCTCGGGTCCATGGCGGCGAACCTGCACGCCGGCCCCGGCCGCCTCGCCGTGGGCGTCGACATCAACGCGACCCACACCCGCTCGGCCACGTCGGGGACGGTCACCGGCGTCTGCACGCCCGTTCACCTCGGACGCAGCATCACGGTGCACGAGATCGTCGTCACCGACGATCAGGGGCGGCGCTGCTCGACGATCCGCATCACGAACCACGTCAAGGACCTGCCGCAGACATGACGAGAGCGGATGCCTCTTCCGAGGCATCCGCTCCGTCGTGAAGTCTTCAGCCCTTCTTGGGCGCGAGCTGCTCGATGATCGCCTTCGCGACGTCCTGCATGGTGAGGCGACGATCCATCGACGCCTTCTGGATCCAGCGGAAGGCCTCGGGCTCGGACAGGCCCATCTTCTCGTTGAGGAGGCCCTTCGCTCGGTCGACGAGCTTGCGGGTCTCGAAGCGCTCGACCATGTCGGCAACCTCCGCCTCGAGCGTGATGATCTGCTCGTAGCGAGCCAGGGCGATCTCGATCGCCGGCAGGAGGTCGTTGGGGGTGAACGGCTTCACCACGTAGGCCAGCGCACCGGCCTCGCTCGCGCGCTCGACGAGCTCCTTCTGGCTGAACGCCGTCAGGAGGACCACGGGCGCGATGTGGTTCTTGCTGAGCTTCTCGGCGGCGGAGATGCCGTCGAGGATCGGCATCTTCACGTCCATGATCACCAGGTCGGGACGAAGATCGGTGGCGAGCTGCACGGCTGTCTCACCGTCACCCGCCTCGCCGACGACGTCGAAGCCGTTGTCGCGGAGGATCTCGACGATGTCGAGTCGGATCAGCGACTCATCCTCCGCCACCACGACACGACGGGGGGTGGAGGCCTGTGCTCCGGGGGTCAGCTCCTGCTCAGTCACCTTTGAATCCTACGGTATGGTCAATCGCGGACGCGCGGCATGGCCGCGCGGGCCGGTGTGGCGGAATGGCAGACGCGACCGACTCAAACTCGGTTGCCCGCGAGGGCGTGTGGGTTCGACTCCCACCACCGGCACCGTGGACGGCGCCGGCGGCGGCCCTCCCGTGCCTCCTGCGGCGGATGCCTCCGCCTCAGAGGCGGTCGGCGACGGTCGCGGCGACCGTCAGCCAGGCGTCACGAGTCTCCGGCGACAGCGCGTCGAAGTCGATGGGCCCGCCGTCGACGAGCGACGGGTCGAACGGGGCGATGACCACCCCCGACGTCACCTGCTGGAAGTGCCGCGACAGCCGGGCCTCGAGGCGCCGGTCCGGGCGCGACGACGGCGCCGTCAGCACCGTGACGGCCGTGTCGACCTTGTCGCCGAAGCCCTTCTCGCGCAGCCCGTCCAGCAGCCAGGCGGCGCTGGCGGCGGTGTCCTCCCTCACGGTGGAGACGATGACGAGCTGATCGGCGGCGGCGACGGCAGCAACCCAGTTGGAGGCGCGCATGTTGTTGCCGGTGTCGACGATCATCAGGCGGTAGTAACGGCGCAGCAGGGAGTGGAGGCGATCGAACGCCGCGGCGTCGATCGTGGAGGAGGCGGCGGCGTCCTCATCCGACGCGAGCACGTCGAACCGGGCATCGACCTGCGTGCGCACGTAGGTGTCGAGTGCGGCCAGACCCGACCCGTCGGCGTTCGAAAAGCGGTCGAGGTCTTCGAGGAGGTCGACGGCCGTCCGGTGATGGGGAGCGTTCTGCGCACGCCAGCCGAGCGTTCCGCGTGTCTCGTTGTTGTCCCACGCCAGGGTGGCGCCGCCACGCAGGGTGCCGAATGTCGCCGCGAGCAGGAGCGTGCTCGTGGTCTTGTGCGCTCCGCCCTTCGGATTCAGCACGACGATCGTGCGGGGCGCGTCCAGCCGCCGCTGGACCCGCTTCTCGCGATCGAGACGCGACCGCTCGGCGCGTCCGGGAGCCGGTGAGATCGCGCCGCCGGTCGCGCGGCGCACGGCGCTCTGCCAGCCCGACATCGCCCGAGGACGGTCGCCGTCGCTGCGCGAGTCGAGCAGATCCTGCACGGTCGGCTTCCCGGTCCCCCGCGCGGCGGGTGCCGCGCTCCGGGTCGGTGCGGAAGCGGCGGGCACGGGCTTCGTCGTCGGGACGGATGCCGCGGCCACCGGCGCGGCAGCGGATACCGCCGGCGCGACGGGTGGTGCGGGCTCGAGCGATTCGGCGTAGGTCCCGTCGGGGTTCACGACCAGCGGCCACCGCGAGGAGCCCTCGACCAGCATCGCGTGGGCCGGCTCCCCCGCAGACGCCGCCAGCAGGCGGATCTCCTCGACGACCCTGTCGCGCAGCGCCCTGCTGTCGGCCGCCACGACCTCTTCCACCTCGGTGCCGACATGGAGTTCCGCGACCGTGCTCGACAGGATGTGCACGGTGGCTTCAGGCATGCGAGCGGTCATCGGGTTCTCCTCCAGAGGGCGAGGTGCAGTGGCCGGCGCCGGCGCATCCGTCGTGGACGCTCCTCGCGAGCGCCGCATCTACGTTAACCGACGGCACCGGCCCGCCAGCCCAGCCATGCCGCGGCGGGTGCGTCCGAGCGCGACTGCGCGGTACGCGCAGAAGAGCGGATGCCTCGGCTGTGGGCCCACGCGCCCCGAGGCTCCGCGCAGCGCGAAGCGGTTCGTGGAGAGGGCGTGGGGAGCATCCGCTCTTCTGCCGCCCTGTCGGCTAGGCGCCGAAGTACTGGTTGCCGAGAGCCTTGCTCTTGAGCGCATCGAACTCGCCCTGCGAGATCGTCCCCGCGTCGAGCAGCGCCTTGGCCTTCGCGATGTCTTCGGCGGGGCTGGCGGACGCGGACGGCTTGTAGTCGTCGGCCTCCGGCACGCCTGCGTACCGGGCACGCGCGCGCTCGGCCATCCCGGAGCCGCGCGCGATGACGTACACCAGCGCAGTGAGGAACGGTACGAAGACGAGCGCGATGATCCAGATGGCCTTGAGCCAGCCGTTCAGCTTCTCGTCACGGAACAGGTCGGTGATGATCAGGATGACCACGTAGATGTAGGCCGTGAAATAGAAGATCCACAGCAGCCACCAGAAGAAGTCCATGCGAGGTACCCCCGAGTCGGAGAAAAGAGAACGGTCGCGCTCAGCATAGTGAGCGCGACCGTTCTCTCGGTCGAGTACGGCTTACAACTCGCCGGACTTGTAGATGGGCGCCTTGCCGTGGACGGCGTCGCCGATCTTGTGGATGCGGATGTCGTTGGTCGAGCCGATGATTCCGGGAGGGGAACCCGAGATCACGACGACCTTGTCGCCGACCTTCGCGAGGTCGTTGGCGAGGAAGTAGTCGTCGACCTGGATGAACATGCGGTCGGTGTGCGCGACGTGCTCGACGAGGTGCGACTGAACGCCCCACGTGAGGGCCATGCGGCGACGGATCGCCGGCTCGGGAGTGAAGCCGATCATGGGGATGCGCGGACGCAGGCGCGACATGCGACGGGCGGTGTCGCCGGACTCGGTGAAGATGCAGAGGAACTTCGCGTCGACGAACTCCGCGACCTCGAGCGCTGCGAGGGTGATCGCGCCACCCTGGGTGCGGGGCTTCGTGTTGAGCGGCTGGATGCGCTCCAGTCCGTGCTCCTCGGTCGAGTCGACGATGCGCGCCATCGTCTCGACCACGCCGACCGGGTACTTGCCCACGCTGGTCTCGCCCGAGAGCATGACCGCGTCGGCGCCGTCGAGGACGGCGTTGGCGACGTCGCTCGTCTCGGCGCGCGTGGGGACCGGGTTCTCGATCATCGACTCGAGCATCTGCGTCGCGACGATGACGGGCTTGGCCATGCGGCGGCACAGCTCGACCGCGCGCTTCTGCACGATCGGCACGGCCTCGAGCGGAAGCTCGACGCCGAGGTCGCCACGGGCGACCATGATGCCGTCG
This sequence comes from Microbacterium sulfonylureivorans, assembly GCF_003999995.1. Lineage (NCBI taxonomy): Bacteria > Bacillati > Actinomycetota > Actinomycetes > Micrococcales > Microbacteriaceae > Microbacterium > Microbacterium sulfonylureivorans. Next base: position 558,765 of record NZ_RJAD01000002.1, on the reverse strand, counting down.
AAGGCGTCGATGATCTCCTCGAGGTTGTCGACGGCCTGAGGCTTCTCGATCTTCGCGATGACGGGGATGTGACGCCCCTCCTCGGCCATGATCACGTGGACGCGCTGGACATCCTTCGCGCTGCGGACGAACGAGAGGGCGATGATGTCGGCGCCGGCGCGGAGGCCCCAGCGGAGGTCGGCCTCGTCCTTGTCGGACAGCGCGGGCACGTTGACCGCGACGCCGGGCAGGTTGATGCCCTTGTTGTTCGACACCGGCCCGCCGACGATGACCTTCGTGGTGACGACGGTGCCGTCGGTCTCGACGACCTCGACGCGCACCTTGCCGTCGTCGATCAGGAGGAAGTCGCCCGGCTTGACGTCCTGCGGAAGGCCCTTGAAGGTCGTCGAGACGATCTCCTTCGTGCCGAGGATGTCGTCGACGGTGATCTTGAAGATGTCGCCGACAGCGAGATCATGGGGTCCGTTCTCGAACTTTCCGAGTCGGATCTTCGGCCCCTGGAGGTCGACGAGGACGGCGACGGGCTTGCCCGCGTCGTCGGCTGCCTTGCGCACGTTGGCGAAGTTGTTGTCGTGGACCGAGTAGTCGCCGTGGCTCAGATTGAACCGGGCGACGTCCACGCCGGCCTCGATGATCGCGCGGACGCTCTCATAGGTCGACGTGGCGGGGCCAAGGGTTGCGACGATTTTGGCGCGTCTCATCCGTGTGTGTTCTCCGGGTGGTTTTCGAGGGCGAAATGCCGTGGCCAGCCTACGCGGGCTGCAGGCCGATCGCGACATCGGTGGGGCGGACGGGGGCGGGCAGTTGCGTCTCCCCCATGAGGTAGGCATCGACGCTCGCGGCGGCCGCACGGCCCTCCGCGATCGCCCACACGATCAGGGACTGCCCGCGACCGGCGTCGCCGGCGACGAACACGCCGGGGGCGGTGGTCTGGTAGTCGTCCTCGCGGCGAACGTTGCCGCGGTCGGTGAACTGGGCGCCGAGCTGCTCCTCGAGCGACGCGCGCTCGGGGCCGGTGAAGCCCATCGCGATGAGGACGAGGTCGGCGGGGATCTCGCGCTCGGTACCGCTCTTGGGCACGCGGCGGCCGTCCACGAACTCCGTCTCGGCCACGCGAAGGGCTCGCACCTCGCCCGCGTCATTCGCGAGGAACTCGACCGTCGAGGCGAGGTAGGAGCGTTCGCCGCCCTCCTCGTGCGCCGAGGAGACCTCGAACACGGTCGGCGACATCGGCCACGGCTGGTGTTCGGGGCGCTCGCCCGGAGGACGGCGACCGATCGCGAGGTTCGTGACGCTCAGCGCACCGTGACGGTGGGCGGTGCCGATGCAGTCCGCGCCGGTGTCGCCACCGCCGATCACCACGACGTGCTTGCCCTCCGCCGTGATCTGGTTGGGCACGGCGTCGCCGGCCGTCGCCTTGTTCGACTCGATCAGGTACTCCATGGCGAAGTGCACGCCGGCCAGGTCGCGCCCGGGGATCGCGAGCTCGCGCGGCAGGGTCGCTCCCGTCGCGATGACCACCGCGTCGTAGCGCGCGCGAAGGTCGCTCCACGAGATGTCCTTGCCGATCTCGACCCCGGCGCGGAAGCGGGTGCCCTCATCGCGCATCTGGCGAAGACGCGACTCGAGGTGCTTCTTCTCCATCTTGAAGTCCGGGATGCCGTAGCGGAGGAGGCCGCCGATGCGGTCGTCGCGCTCGAAGACCGCCACGGTGTGGCCGGCGCGGGTCAGCTGCTGCGCGGCGGCCAGGCCCGCAGGGCCTGAGCCGACCACGGCGACCGTCTTGCCGGTCAGGCGTCCTGGCGGCTCGGCTTCGACCCAGCCGTTCGCGAACGCCTCGTCGATGATCGAGACCTCGATCTGCTTGATCGTGACTGCCGGCTGGTTGATCCCCAGCACGCACGAGCTCTCGCACGGTGCCGGGCACAGGCGTCCGGTGAACTCGGGGAAGTTGTTCGTCGAGTGAAGCCGCTCGATCGCGGAGCGACCCTCGCCGCGCCATGTCAGGTCGTTCCACTCGGGGATCAGGTTGCCCAGCGGGCACCCCTTGTGACAGAACGGGACGCCGCAGTCCATGCAGCGCCCGGCCTGCCGGCGCAGCACGGCGGTGTCGCCCGGCTCATAGACCTCTTTCCAGTCCATGATGCGCACCGGCACGGGCCGCCGCGGCGGCAGCTCGCGCTCGGTGACCTTCAGAAAGCCTTTCGGGTCAGCCACCCGTCACCTCCAGGATGCGGTTCCAGACGACGTCGCCGTCGGGGTCGAGCCCCTCGGCCACGGCGTTCTGACGTGTCTGCAGCACCGCGGCGTAGTCGCGGGGCAGGACGCGGACGAAGTTCTCGAGCTCTGCCTCGAAGTCGGCGAGCATCGCCGCGGCCAGAGTCGAGTCGGTCTCTGCGACGTGCTGCTCGAGCAGGTCGCGCAGGATCTCGGCGTCGCCGGACCCCAGTTCGCCGAGCTCGAGCTCTCCGGCGGCCAGGGCCTCGCGGTTGACGAGCTTGCGGTCGAGGCGGTACACGTAGGCGGTGCCACCGGACATGCCGGCACCGAGGTTGCGGCCGGTCGAGCCGAGGATGACCGCCAGGCCGCCCGTCATGTATTCGAGCGCGTGGTCGCCCACGCCTTCGACGACGGCGGTCGCACCGGAGTTGCGCACGAAGAACCGCTCCCCCACGACGCCGCGCAGGAACAGCGTCCCCTGCGTCGCGCCGTACCCGATCACGTTGCCGGCGATGACGTTCTGCGAGGCGTCGAAGGTCGCGTCGCGGGGCGGGCGCACCACGATCTGTCCTCCGGACAGGCCCTTGCCGACGTAGTCGTTCGAGTCGCCCTCGAGGCGGAGGGTGATGCCGGCCGGCATGAACGCCCCGAACGACTGGCCCGCCGAGCCGGTGAGGTTGACCACGATGCTTCCCGACGGAAGGCCGTTCTCGCCCCGCGCGCGGGTGACGTGGTGGCCCAGGAGCGTGCCGACGGCGCGCTCGGTGTTGCGGATGGGGAGATCGACGGTCAGGGCGCCGCCGTTCACGATCACGTCCTGTGCGAGCTCGATGAGCGGCACATCGAAGTGCTGCTCGAGCTCGTGGTTCTGGCCGGTGAAGTTGCGGCGCGGCTCGTCGTCGGCGAACGAAGGGCCTTCGAGCACGGGCGCGAGGTTCAGCCCGCTCGCCTTCCAGTGCTCGACGGCGCCATCGACATCGAGGAGCTCGCTGTGGCCGATCGCCTCGTCGAGCGAGCGGAAGCCGAGCTCGGAGAGGTACTCGCGCACCTCTTGGGCGATGAACTCCATGAAGTTGACGACGAACTCGGGCTTGCCGTTGAAGCGCTGACGCAGCACGGGGTTCTGGGTTGCCACGCCCACCGGGCACGTGTCGAGGTGGCAGACCCGCATCATGATGCAGCCCGAGACGACGAGCGGCGCCGTGGCGAAGCCGAACTCCTCTGCGCCGAGCAGCGCGCCGATGATGACGTCGCGGCCGGTCTTGAGCTGGCCGTCCACCTGCACCACGACGCGGTCGCGCATGCCGTTGAGCATCAGCGTCTGCTGCGTCTCGGCGAGGCCGAGCTCCCACGGCGTGCCCGCGTGCTTGAGGGAGTTGAGCGGGCTCGCGCCGGTGCCGCCGTCGTGACCCGACACCAGGATGACGTCGGCCAGGGCCTTGGCCGTGCCGGCCGCGACCGCGCCGATGCCGGACTGGCTCACGAGCTTGACGTGCACTCGGGCGGACGGATTGGCGCGCTTGAGGTCGAAGATCAGCTGCTTGAGGTCCTCGATCGAGTAGATGTCGTGGTGCGGCGGCGGCGAGATGAGGCCGACGCCCGCGGTCGCGTGGCGCGTCCGCGCGACCCACGGATACACCTTCGTGGGAGGCAGCTGACCCCCCTCGCCCGGCTTGGCGCCCTGGGCGAGCTTGATCTGGATGTCCTCGGCCTCGGTGAGGTAGAGGCTCGTCACGCCGAACCGGCCGGAGGCGACCTGCTTGATCGCGCTGCGCCGCTCCGGGTCGAGCAGGCGGTCGACGTCTTCACCGCCTTCGCCGGTGTTGGACTTGCCCCCGAGACGGTTCATCGCGATCGCGAGAGTCTCGTGGGCTTCCTTGGAGATCGAGCCGTAGCTCATCGCGCCGGTGGAGAACCGCTTGACGATCGACGACACCGACTCGACCTCGTCGATCGGCACGGGGTGACGGCCCTCGGTCTTGAGCTTGAACAGACCGCGGAGCGTCTTCAGCTCGTTCGCCTGGTCGTCGACGAGCTTCGTGTACTCGCGGAAGATGTCGTACCGGCGCGTGCGTGTCGCGTGCTGGAGACGGAACACGGTGTCGGGGTTGAACAGGTGCGGCGATCCGTCGCGGCGCCACTGGTACTCGCCGCCGGTCCACAGCCGCTCGTGCGCGCGCACCGCGGCGTCCTCCGGATAGGCGTAGGCGTGACGCGCGGAGTTCTCGGCGGCGATCACGTCGATCCCGATGCCGCCGAGCTTGGACTCGGTGCCGGTGAAGTACTTCGCGACGAGGTCCTCCGACAGCCCGACGGCCTCGAAGACCTGGGCGCCCGCGTAGGACGACACCGTGGAGATTCCCATCTTCGACATGATCTTAAGGACGCCCTTGCCGAGCGCGTAGATCAGGTTCCTGACGGCCTTCTCCGGGGTGATGCCCGTGATGTACCCCGCACGGACGAGATACTCGACCGTCTCCATCGCGAGATACGGGTTGACCGCGGATGCCCCGTACCCGATGAGCGTCGCGACGTGGTGCACCTCGCGCACGTCGCCGGCCTCGACCACGAGACCGCACTTCATGCGGGTCTCCTTGCGGATGAGGTGGTGGTGCACGGCGGCGAGCATCAGCAGCGACGGGATGGGCGCGAGATCCTTGTTGGAGTCGCGGTCGGACAGCACGATGAACTCGGCGCCGTCCTCGATCGCCTGGTCGACCTCGTCGCACATCTGGGCGAGACGCTTCTGCATGCCCTTGTGGCCGGCCTCGACGCGGTAGAGGCCGCGGATCGTGACCGACGTGCGACCCGGGAGCGCCGTGTCGATGTGCTGGATCTTCGCCAGTTCGTCGTTGTCGATCACGGGGAAGTCGAGCGTCACGACGCGCGTGTGGTCGGCACCCCACTCGAGGAGGTTGCGCTCCGGGCCGAGGCCCAGCGACAGCGACGTGACGACCTCTTCTCGGATCGAGTCCAGCGGCGGGTTCGTCACCTGCGCGAACTGCTGCGTGAAGTAGTCGAAGAGCAGGCGCGGGCGCTCGCTGAGCACGGCGACGGGAGTGTCGCTGCCCATGGCGCCGAGCGGCTCCGCGCCGTTCTGGCCCATCGGGGTGAGGAGGATCCGCACCTCTTCCTCGGTGTAGCCGAACGTGCGCTGGCGACGGGTGATCGAGGCGATCGGGTGCACGATGTGCTCGCGTTCGGGGAGGTCGGCGAGGCGCACGCGGCCCGCGTCCAGCCAGTCCTGCCAGGGCTCGAGATCGGCGAGCTGGCTCTTGATCTCATCGTCCTCGACGATGCGGCCCTGAGCCGTGTCGACCAGGAACATGCGTCCGGGGCGCAGCCGACCGCGGCGCTTGATGCGCTCGGGCTCGAAGTCGAGCACACCGGTCTCGCTGCCGATCACGACGAGGCCGTCGGTCGTCTCGGTCCAGCGCCCGGGGCGCAGCCCGTTGCGGTCGAGGGTGGCGCCGACGAGCGTGCCGTCCGTGAAGATGAGGGCGGCCGGGCCGTCCCAGGGCTCCATCTGCATGGAGTGGAACTCGTAGAACGACCGCAGCTTCGGGTCGATGTCCGCCTGCTTCTCGTAGGCCTCGGGGACCATCATCATGATGGCGTGCGGCAGGCTCCGGCCGGTGAGGGTCAGGAGCTCGAGGACCTCGTCGAACGACGCGGAGTCGCTCGCGCCCTCGGTGCAGATCGGCAGCAGCGGGCGGATGTCGCCGAGCAGCTCGGACTCCAGCTGCGACTGACGGGCGCGCATCCAGTTGCGGTTGCCGTTGACCGTGTTGATCTCGCCGTTGTGCGCGAGCATCCGCAGCGGCTGTGCGAGCGGCCACGACGGGAAGGTGTTGGTCGAGTACCGCGAGTGCACGACGGCGAGCTCGGAGGCGAAGCGCTCGTCCTGGAGGTCGGGATAGAACGGCTCGAGCTGGAGCGTGGTGACCATGCCCTTATAGCCGAGGGTGCGCGCGGACAGCGAGACGAAGTAGGCGTCGAGCTCCGTGCGCGCCCGCTTGCGCAGACGGAAGGTGCGGCGGTCGAGCGCGATACCCGAGAGCGCGGGCGTCCCGCCGGTGCCGGGGTGCGACACGAAGATCTGCTCGAACACGGGGCGGGCGGCGAAGGCCAGCTTGCCCAGGTTGTCGTCGGCGGTGGGGACCTCGCGCCATCCGAGCACCTTGAGGTTCTCGGATGCCGCGATCCGCTCGATCCCCGCCTTCTGGGCCGCTCGTGCCTCGTCGTCGCGCGGAAGGAAGACCATTCCCGCTGCGTACTCCCCCACGACCGGGAGCGTGAAGTCGACCACGGCGCGCAGGAACGCGTCGGGCATCTGCGTGAGGATGCCCGCGCCGTCGCCCGTGCCGGCGTCCGAGCCGATCGCACCGCGGTGCTCGAGGTTCCGCAGCGCCGTCAGCGCCAGGTCGATGATGTCGTGGCCGGCCTCGCCGCGGAGCGTGGCGACCATGGCCAGACCGCAGGCGTCCTTCTCGAAGGCAGGGTTGTACATGCCCTGCTTCGCCGGGAAGCCGTTCAGGTCGTTCTTCGGGGTGCGCGTCTGCGGGGAGACGTCGCGACGGGGGCTCGAAGCCATACCTACCGTCCTCACGTTGATGCTCAAGATGGGACGACGTCGGCCCTGTGCTAGTCGAACTGCATGTGCTAGCTGATCTGCATGCGTTACTTCGTGGCGGGAGTGCTTGTGGCGGTGCCCTCGACGGACTCGGACGTCGGGGGTTCGCTGACGTCGACGAAGTCGTCGGTGTTCTGCGATTGTACAGCCCCTTCGGGCTTCCACTCGCGGCCCGGCACGTACGGCGAGGGCTCGTAGCCGGGATGACGCCGCTTCTGCACGAAGAAGATGACGAGACCGAGGACCACGCCGAAGATCGCCGCCCACACGTTGGTGCGCACGCCGAGGAAGATGTCGCTCGGATCGATGCGGATCGACTCCCAGACGATGCGCCCGCCGCTGTACCAGACGAGGTACAGGCCGAACAGGCGCCCCCACTGCAGACGGAACTTCCGGCCGGCCCACAGCAGCACGAGCACGCCCAGGGTGTTCCAGACGACCTCGTACAGGAACGTGGGGTGGAACAGCGTTCCCTCGGGGAGGCCCACCGGCCAGGCCGGGTTCGGGTAGGCGATCTCCAGGCCCCACGGCAGGTCGGTGGGCAGGCCGAACAGCTCCTGGTTGAACCAGTTGCCGAAGCGCCCCATCGCCTGCGCGAGCAGGAGGCCGGGCGCGAGCGCGTCCGCGAACGTCCAGAAGCGGATGCCGGTCCACCGGCAGCCGAGCCACGCACCCACTGCGCCGCCGATGAGAGCGCCGTAGATCGCGATGCCGCCCTCCCAGATGTAGAGGGCCGAGAGCGGGTTCGCGCCCTCGCCGAAGTAGAAGCTCCAGTGGGTGACCACGTGATAGATCCGCGCGGCGATGATCGCCAGCGGAACCGCCAGGAGCGCGATGTCGATGACGACCCAGGGCTCGGCACCGCGCTTGGTCAGCCGGTGGTTCGTCAGGAGCACGGCGGCGATGATCCCCGCGATGATGCACAGCGCGTAGAAGTGGATCGTGAGCGGCCCGAGCGGGAAGGAGCTCACCGAGGGGCTCGGGATGCTGGCGACGACGCCCTGGGCGAGGCTCTGTGCGGCGTTGATCATGGGAGACGAGAATCCTTGCTGGTGGGGACGACGGCGGCGGGCCGACGTCAGAAGTCTAATTCCCGACGCGTGCGGTGCCGTCGGCGAGGGCGCGGGTCGCCCGAGCGAGGCCGTCGAGCCCGCCGTCGCGCAGCGCGCGGACGAGTGCGGTGCCCACGATCGCGCCGTCGGCATAGTCCAGCACCCCCGACACCTGGTCGGCGTTCGAGATCCCGATGCCGACGCAGGCGTGCGCGGCGCCGTGGGCGCGAAGCCGCGCGACGAGGGTGCGGGCCGCGGCATCCAGCTGCGCCCTCTCCCCCGTGATGCCCATCGTCGAGACGGTGTACACGAAGCCCGTCGAGTTCTGCACGATCAGGTCGAGGCGGTCGTCGGTGGAGGTCGGGGCCGCGAGGAAGACCCGATCCAGCCCGGTGCGCTCGCTGGCCGCGATCCATTCCGCGGCGGCGTCGGGCGTGATGTCGGGTGTGATGAGCCCGGCTCCCCCCGCGGCGAGGAGGTCGTCGGCGTAGCGGTCGACTCCGTACTGCAGCACGGGGTTCCAGTAGGTCATGACCAGCACCGGCACGTCCACGCGGCGCGTGATCTCGGCGACGGCGGTGAACGTGTCACGCAGCCGGAATCCGCCGGCGAGCGCTGCCTGGGTGGCCTCCTGGATGACGGTGCCGTCCATGACCGGGTCGGAGTAGGGAGGACCGAGCTCGAGGATGTCGGCGCCGTTCTCTGCGAGCGTGACGGCGGCGTCGATGCTGGTCTGCAGGTCCGGGAAGCCCAGCGGCAGGTAACCGATCAGGGCGCCGCGCCCGTCGGCGTGTGCGGCGTCGATCGCGGCGGCGACGCGAGAGGTCACAGCTTCTCCCCCTCGCCCTTGGCGGACTCGTCGTGCGGAGCGGTCGCGGCGGCCGCGGCATTCGCTCCCTCGTCGTACAGGTCGAAATACCTCGCCGCGGTGTCCATGTCCTTGTCGCCGCGGCCGGAGAGGCACACGGCGAGGATCGCGTCGGGGCCGAGCTCGCGACCGATGCGCAGTGCGCCGGCGAGGGCGTGCGCGGATTCGATCGCCGGGATGATGCCCTCGGTCTCGGACAGCAGCCGGAGCGCCTGCATCGCCTCGTCGTCGGTGGCGGGGATGTACTCCGCGCGTCCGATGGAGGCGAGCCACGCGTGCTCCGGCCCGACACCCGGGTAGTCCAGGCCTGCCGAGATGGAGTGCGACTCGATGGTCTGGCCGTCCTCGTCCTGGAGGACGAACGTCTTGGCGCCGTGCAGCACGCCGGGGCGGCCGCGCTCGATGGATGCGGCGTGCCGGGGCGTGTCGACGCCGTCGCCGGCCGCCTCGACCCCGTAGAGCCTGACGCCCTCGTCGTCGAGGAACGCGTCGAACATGCCGATCGCGTTGGAACCGCCGCCGACGCACGCGATGACGGCATCCGGGAGCCGGCCCGCCTCGTCGAGCAGCTGAGCGCGCGCCTCCTCGCTGATGACCTTCTGGAAGTCGCGCACCATCGCCGGGAACGGGTGGGGTCCCGCGGCCGTGCCGAAGATGTAGTTCGTCGTCTCGACGGTCGCGACCCAGTCGCGGTAGGCGTCGTTGATGGCGTCTTTTAGGGTGCGCGAGCCGGTCTTCACCGGCACGACCTCGGCCCCCAGGAGCCGCATGCGGGCGACGTTGAGCGCCTGGCGCTCCGTGTCGACCTCGCCCATGTAGATCGTGCACTCGAGTCCGAAGAGGGCCGCCGCGGTCGCGGTGGCGACGCCGTGCTGCCCTGCCCCGGTCTCGGCGATCACGCGGGTCTTGCCGAGACGCTGGGTGAGCAGCGCCTGGCCGAGCACGTTGTTGATCTTGTGCGAGCCGGTGTGGTTGAGATCCTCGCGCTTGAGGAACACCCGCGCCCCGCCGGCGTGCGCCGCGAAGCGCTGCACCTCGGTGATGGGCGACGGGCGTCCCGCGTACGTGTGGAGCAGGCGCACGAACTCCGCTTGGAATGCGGGGTCGACCTTCGCCGCCTCGTACTCGGCGGTCAGCTCGTCGATCGCGGCGATGAGCGACTCGGGCATGTAGCGCCCGCCGAACTCGCCGAAGAAGGGACCGGATGCCTCGCGAAGACTCATGAGCCGGCCTCCAGGAACGCGTGCAGGGTCGTGACCGGGTCGTTCGTGACGAGTGCCTCGCCCACGAGCACCACGTCGGCGCCCGCGGCGCGGTAGTGCGCGACGTCCGCCGGGGCGAGCACCGCGGATTCGGCGATCTTGACGGCATCGGCCGGAATGCGGTCGACGAGGCGGCCGAACAGGTCGCGATCGAGCTCGAACGTGGAGAGATTGCGCGCGTTCACGCCGATGAGGCGTGCGCCGATCTCTGCGGCACGCGCGACCTCATCGGCGGAGTGCGTCTCGACGAGGGGGGTCATGCCGAGCTCCTTCGTGAAGGCGTGGAGTCGGGCGAGGTCGTCCTGCTCGAGGGCGGCGACGATTAGCAGCACGAGGTCGGCGCCGGAAGCGCGTGCCTCGAGCACCTGGTACTCGTTCGCGATGAAGTCCTTGCGCAGCACCGGGAGCCGGACGGCGCCCTTGACCGCTTCGAGGTCGGCGAGGCTGCCCTTGAAGCGGCGTCCCTCGGTCAGCACGGAGATCGCCGAGGCTCCTCCCCGCTCGTAGAGGAGCGCCTGGTGAGCGGGGTCGGGGATCGAGGCAAGGTCACCGCGCGAAGGACTCGCACGCTTCACCTCGGCGATGATCTTGACGCGTGCGGCGGGCGACAGTGCGGCGAGGGCGTCGATCGCGGACGGCTGAGCCAGCGCCGCTGCCTCGACGACTGCGAGGGGGCGCTCCGAGGCGCGGGCCTCGGCATCCTGAACCGCGCCGGCCGTGAGGTCGGCGAGCACGTCAGTGCTCTTTCGTGCTGTACTTCGCGCCGTTGACGCCGTACCCGGCCTTGGCCATGATCCAGCCGACGATGAGGCCGACGACGAGCAGCGCAGCGGACGCCCACACCAGCACGGGCAGGTCGAACCAGTAGAACACCGTGCCGAGCGTGACCGCCACGAGCATGATCACCACCGCCGTCCAGGCGGCGGGCGAGTGTCCGTGGCCGGGGTCGCCGATGTGGTTGCTCATGGATCTTCCTCCAGTTAGGCGCGGGATGCCGTCAGTCTAGCGGGCGGTCGGTCGGATCATCGCCACGCGACAGGTCGTCCCACGAGTCGATCGCGTCGTGCGGGCGGGAGCCCGCGGCGGCGGTGGTGCGAGGCGTGTCGTCGGTCCGGTAGCGGCGACCGCTGCCCCTCCAGCGGTGCGCGGTCGCCAGCGTGACGACTCCCGCCGCGAGCAGGACGATCCAGCCGGCGAGCGTCACAACCGGCCACGGGGTCGCCGAGATGGAGGCCACCATGGCTTCCACCGCGGTCTCGCCGGTGATGCCCGTCGCCTCGGTCACCGTCGAGGAGACCGAGGACGTCGGATGCGTGAAGGCGACCTGGGTGGTCAGCCAGGCCAGCAGAGCGGCGATGAGGAGCGTCAGGCCCCCGAAGAGGTACCGCAGAACCACGCCAACGATCGACAGCGCCCCTCCGAGGGCGAGGACGGCCAGGCTGAGCGGGGCGAGGACCGGGATCGCCGACGCGCCCGGCACGTCGAGCGTGCGCCCCGCACCGTCGTCCAGCACCACGGTGAGCCACGTCTGGGTCGACGAGAGGACTCCGAGCGCTCCGCACGCGAGGATCGCGGCGACGCAGAGCAGACGGGCGCGGCGGGTCACTCCGGGCGCTCCGGCCCCGCGACGGGATCGAGATCGTCGGCGTCGAAGCAGGTCCTCGTGCCGGTGTGGCACGCGGGGCCGACCTGGTCGACCTCGAGGAGGATCGCGTCGCCGTCGCAGTCGAGCCGCGCCCCCCGCACGAGCTGGATGTTGCCGGAGGTGTCGCCCTTGCGCCAGTACTCCTGGCGCGAACGCGACCAGAATGTGACGCGGCCCTCGGTGAGCGTGCGACGGAGGGCCTCGGCATCCATCCACCCCAACATGAGGACCTCGCGCGTGTCCCACTGCTGGACGATGGCGGCGACCAGGCCGTCGGGGGTGAACGCGACGCGGTCGATCCGGTCCTGCACGGTCTCGGTCATGCCGCCACCTCTCTCACGGCGATGCCGTCCGCGGTCATCGCCGCCTTCACGTCGCCGACGGTGAGCTGTCCGGAGTGGAAGACGGATGCCGCGAGCACCGCGTCGGCTCCCGCCTCGACGGCCGGGCCGAAGTCCTCGGCGCGCCCGGCGCCCCCCGATGCGATGACCGGCACGCTCGAGACTTCGCGCATGAGGGCGACGAGCTCGAGGTCGAACCCCTGCTTCGTGCCGTCGGCGTCGATCGAGTTGACCAGGAGCTCGCCCGCACCGCGCTCGATCGCCTCGCGCGCCCAGAGGAGGGCGTCGAGCGTCGTCTCGGTGCGTCCGCCGTGGGTCGTGACGACGAAGCCCGATTCGGTGCCGGGCGATCGCTTGACGTCGAGCGACAGGACGAGCACCTGCGCACCGAAGCGGTCCGCGATCTCGTCGAGGAGGCCGGGGCGGGCGATCGCTGCGGAGTTCACGCCGATCTTGTCGGCGCCGACCGAGAGCAGGCGCGCGACATCGTCGGTCGAGCGCACTCCCCCGCCGACGGTGAGCGGGATGAAGACCTCCTCGGCCGTCCGCCGGACGACGTCGTAGGTCGTCGAGCGCTCATCGACGGTCGCCGTCACATCGAGGAAGGTGAGCTCGTCGGCGCCTTGGCGGAAGTACTCCCGCGCGAGTTCGACCGGATCGCCCATGTCGCGCAGGTTCTCGAAGTTGACACCCTTCACGACGCGGCCGGCGGCGACGTCGAGACACGGGATGACGCGGCAGACCAGGGCCATCAGAGCCTCGCGTTGTGAATCGCCGTGACGAGGATCGCGCGCGCGCCGAGGGCGTAGAGCGCGTCCATGACCTGATTCGCGCTCTGGCGGGGGGTCATCACGCGCACCGCGACCCACGCGGGGTCGCGAAGCGGTGAGATCGTGGGCGACTCGATCCCGGGGGCGAGTGCGACCGCCTCATCGATGAGAGCCGCAGGCAGGTCGTAGTCGATGAGCACGTAGCGGCGGGCCACCATGACCCCGCGGAGACGGCGCAGCAGCGTCTGGGTGCCGTCTGCCTCGTCGGGCGCGCCGATCAGCACGGCCTCCGACTCGAGGATCACCGGGCCGAAGATCTCCAGCCCCGCCTGGCGGAGGGTGGTGCCGGTCGACACGACGTCGGCCACCGCATCCGCCACTCCCAGGCGCACCGCCGACTCGACCGCGCCGTCCAGCGGCACCAGGTCGACCGCCACGCCGTGGTCGTCGAGGAAGCCGTCGACAAGGCCCGGGTAGGCGGTGGCTACCCGGACGCCCTCCAGGTCGGCCACGGACGAGAAGCGGCCGGGGGGCCCGGCGAAGCGGAACGTCGAGTCGCCGAAGCCGAGCGCCTCGATCTCGCGTGCGCCCGGCATGCGGGCGTCCAGGAGCAGGTCGCGGCCGGTGATGCCGACGTCGAGCGCGCCGGATCCGACGTAGGTCGCGATGTCCTTGGGGCGCAGGTAGAAGAACTCGACCTCGTTCTGAGGGTCGATGACGTGCAGGTCCTTCGGGTCGCGTCGGCCGGTGTAGCCCGCCTCGGAGAGCATCTCGGAGGCGGTCTCGGCGAGCGAGCCCTTGTTCGGCACGGCGATTCGCAGCATGGCAGCGGGGCTTTCGGTTCGAGGGCGGAGGAGAGGCGCGCGCTCAGAGATGTCGGTACACGTCCTCGAGGGAGATGCCCTTCGCGAGCATCATCACCTGGAGGTGGTACAGCAGCTGCGAGATCTCCTCGGCCGCGGCATCCGTCGACTCGTACTCGGAGGCCATCCACACCTCGGCGGCCTCTTCGACGATCTTCTTGCCGATCGCATGGACGCCCGCGTCGAGCTGCGCCACGGTGCCCGATCCGTCGGGGCGCTCGGCCGCTTTCGCGGCGAGCTCGGCGTACAGCGCATCGAACGTCTTCACCATGCCAGGTTAGCGAACGACCGGGATGCCGCGGCCCCGCGTGACGCGACGGACCGCGTCAGTGCGCATGGCGGGCGGCGGACGCGCGCAGACCGGCGATCGCCGCTTCCGGGTCTGCCGCTCCGAACACGGCCGACCCGGCCACGAAGGTGTCGGCGCCGGCCTCTGCCGCCTGGGCGATCGTTGCCTCCCCGATCCCGCCGTCGACCTGAAGCCACACCGACGACCCGCGCCGCTTCGCCTCATCGGCGAGTCGGCGCAGCTTCGGCATGGTCTCGGGCATGAACGACTGGCCGCCGAAGCCGGGCTCGACGGTCATGACGAGGATCTGATCGAAGTCGTCGAGCAGGTCGAAGAGACCCTCGATCGGGGTCGCGGGCTTCACGGCGACGCCGGCACGGGCGCCGATCGCGCGCAGCCGGCGTGCGAGCGCCAGAGGCTCGGTCGCGGCCTCGAGATGGAACGTGACCGACGCCGCACCGATCTCGGCGTACTCGGGCGCCCACCGATCGGGGTCGGAGATCATGAGGTGAACGTCGAGGGGCACCGGACTTGTCGCCTGGACGCGCTCCACCATCTGCGGCCCGAACGTGAGATTCGGCACGAAGTGGTTGTCCATCACGTCGACATGGACGAAGTCCGCCGTCGCGATGCGGGCGAGCTCGGCCTGCATGTTGACGAAGTCCGCCGCCAGGATGCTCGGGTTGATGCGGATGCCGCCGTCGCGGCCGATCTCGTCACGGAGGGGCACGGGGTCCATTATGGTCGAGCCGTGGACTCCATCACGGCGCTGCTCAGCGGCGCGCTCGAAGAGGTCAGGCCTCTCGCAGAGGGCGCTCCGGCGTCCTACATCCCCGAACTCGCCGGCGTCGATCCCGAGGCACTCGCCCTCGCCGTGGTCGGGCCACGGGGACGCGTGTGGTCGGCGGGCGACGCGGACCACGAGTTCACGATCCAGTCGATGTCGAAGCCGTTCGTGCTCGCGCTGGCCCTCGTCGAGCACGGCCGCGAGGCGGTCATGGCCAGGGTCGGCGCCGAGCCCAGCGGCGAGCCGTTCAACGCGATCAGCCTCGAGGCGGGCACCGGCCGCCCGGCCAACCCGATGATCAACGCCGGGGCGATCGCCACGACCGCGCTCGTCCCGGGCGGCTCGATCGCGGAGCGGACGGAACGCATCGTCGACCTGTTCTCCCGCTTCGCCGGCCGTGAGCTCCGCGTGGACGAGTCCGTGTACGCCTCGGAGTCCGCGACCGGCGACCGCAACCGCGCGCTCGCGCACCTGCTGCGGTCGTACGACGTGATCGAGGCACCGGTCGATCTCGCCGTGGAGTCCTACTTCCGGCAGTGCTCGGTGCTCGTCACGGTGAGAGACCTGGCCGAGATGGCCGCGACGCTCGCCTTCGGCGGCTTCAACCCGACCACCCGGGAGCGTGTGGTCGACGAGCACATCGCCCGCGACGTGCTCTCGCTGATGGCGAGCTGCGGGATGTACGACTTCTCCGGCGAGTGGCTGCTGCGCGTCGGACTCCCGGCGAAGAGCGGCGTCAGCGGCGGCCTGCTCGCCGTCGCGCCGTCGCAGTTCGGCGTCGCGGCGTTCAGCCCTCGCCTCGATGGTCACGGCAACAGCGTGCGCGCCGTCGCGGTGGTCGAGAAGCTCGCCGAGAGGCTCGGGATGCATCTGCTCGAGCCGCACGAGAGCGTCGCCGTGCCCGCGGTCTCGGTGCACTCCGGCGAGACGGGTCCTGTCGTCCGGCTCAGCGGCGAACTGGGCTTCGCCGGCACGGAGCGCGTGTTCGCCGTGCTGCGCGAGCTCGCCACCGGGCTTCCCGAGGGTTCGACGGTCACGCTCGATGCGCGCGAGATCGGACGGATGCACCCTGCTGCCCTCGTCGCGCTGCAGACGGAGTTCGAAGGGCTGCCGCTCGGGTTCCGCCTGGAGCAGTGAACGCCGGTCAGACCCGCCGCAGGAGCGTGATCGACATCGCGTCGGTGTTGTGCCGGTGCGGCCAGAGCTGAGCGCGCCCTGAGCCGTCGGCCTGCGGTGACAGGCCGGGATCGGCATCCGAGATCGCGGTCACCACATCGCGCGCGGACAGCTCCTCGAGAGCCGCGCCCCACTCTCGGCGCACGTCGGCGACCACACCTGAGGTCTCTGCGAGATGCGGCGAGCAGGTGACGTACGCGACCACGCCACCGGGCTTGAGCGCGACGACGGCCGCGTGGAGAAGCTCGCGCTGGAGTTCGGTCAGCTCGGGCACGTCGCCGGGCGCCTTCCGCCAGCGGGCCTCCGGACGACGGCGGAGCGCACCGAGCCCGGTGCACGGCGCGTCCACGAGGATCCGGTCGTAGGTGCCGGGCGCCTCGGCGGCCCGCGTGCGTCCGTCCTGCTCCGAGACCGGGACGTCGAGCGGCACGCCTTCGAGTGCGCGGCGCACCAGGCCCGCGCGCGACGGCGAGATCTCGTTCGCCTCGAGGGCGGCCCCGTGGGCGAGCGCCTCGGCCGCGAGCAGGGCGGTCTTGCCGCCCGGCCCGGCGCACAGGTCGAGCCAGCGCTCCCCCGGGCGCACCGGAAGCGCGCGGGTGAGCGCGAGGGCGGCGAGCTGCGAGCCCTCGTCCTGCACCCGCACGCGCCCGTCGGACTCGCGGATGACCGATTCGGGATCGCCCCCGCCCAGGCGGAATCCGACCGGCGAGAACGGCGTCGCACGCGAGTCCTCGGGCACATCGGCGAGGCCGGGAAGCGCGACCATCGTCACGCGAGGGGCGGCGTTGTCGGCGGTGAGGAGCGCTTCCAGCTCGTCGGCGCGTCCTTCGGCGGCCAGAGCGCGACGGAACGCGCGGACGATCCAGACCGGGTGGGAGAACAGGAGGCCGAGCTTCTCGTCGTCGGAGCGTGCATTCTCCGCGATGCGCGTCATCCAGTCGCCGGGCGTGTCGCGCGACACGCGCCGGAGGACGGCGTTCGAGAAGCCCGCGGCTCCTCTCCCGCCCGCGGAGCGCGCCAGCTCGACGGATTCGTTCACCGCGGCGTGGGACGCGACGCGGGTCGACAGCAGCTGGTGGACGCCGAGGCGGAGCGCGTCGAGCACGGCGGGATCGATCTCGGGGATGCCGCGATCCGCCGCGATCGAGATGACGGCGTCGTACGTGCCCTGGCGACGCAGGGTGCCGTACGTGAGCTCGGTCGCCAGCGCTGCGTCGGAGGTCGACAGCCCGGCCCGGCCGATCGAGGTGGGCAGCAGGAGGTTGGCGTACGCGTCGGACTCGTGGACGGCTCGGATCGTGTCGTACGCGACCTGACGGGCTCCGGCGACGGTGCTCACGAACCCGCCTTCGGGTCGGTGGTGCGCAGTCCGCGCCACCAGTCGGAGGCGCGCATCGCGCCCTTGCCGGCCGGCTGCACCGTCTCGACGACGACGGGGTCGGTGGCCGTGCCGACGAGGACGTCACGCCCATGAAGGGACATCGCGCCCGGAGCGAGGGCGGGCATGCCGGGTTCGGCGCGGCGCACCGCGAGGACCTTGAGGCGGGCGCCGTCGATCGTGGTGTGGGCGCCGGGCTCGGGTGTCACGCCCCGGATCCGTCCGAGCACGGCGTCGGCCGATTCGCTCCATCGCACGGCGCCGTCGGCGTCTCCGAGCTTCGGCGCGTACGTTCCCTCCCCTGACTGCGGGCGGGCGACGGCGGTGCCCGCGGCGATCGCGTCGATCACGTCGAGCAGCAGGTCGGCTCCGGTCTCCGCAAGCTCCGCGAGGAGCTCTCCGGCCGTCGCACCGTCGGGGATCGGGTGAGGACGTTCGGCGAACACCGCTCCGGCGTCGAGTTCGGGGACGAGCTGGAAGACGCTCGCTCCCGTCTCGGCATCCCCCGCGATGAGTGCGTGCTGCACGGGCGCCGCGCCCCGCCAGCGTGGGAGCAGCGAGAAGTGCAGGTTGATCCAGCCGTGCGCGGGTGTCGACAGCAGGGGCTCGCGAACCAGTCCGCCGTAGGCGACGATCACCCCCAGGTCGGGTCGCAGGGCCGCGATCCGCTCGGTGGCGTCCGCGTCTAGGCGATCCGCGCGGAGGGCATGGAGCCCGAGCTCGTCGGCCGCCGCAGCAACGGGAGACGGCGTGAGCACGCGCTTGCGCCCGAGAGGCGCGTCGTGGCGCGTGACGACTGCCGCGATGTCGTGATCGGATGCCGCGAGCCGCCGCAGCGATGGCACCGCCGGTTCGGGGGTTCCGGCGAAGACGAGACGCATGGGGTTCCTCACAGGTCGAGATCGGGCACATCGACCCGAACTCTGAGTGTATTGCGGGCGGTGGGTGCGCGCCCCTTCGCGGGCCGCCGCGAGGTGATCGCCCGGCTCACGACCGATGCCCGCAGACTCTCGGCGACGCGGGCGCCGAGGGCGTAGTCGAACCGGACGAGTGCGCGCACGGACTCGTCGTGCGGAAGCGGGCCGAGGACGGATTCGGCGTCGAGCTCGGGAACGGCGGCACGCAGAGCCGCGAGAGCGGAGTCGACGGCCGGACGGGCGCCGTCGATGGAGGCGACGCGCACGGTCGGCGGCATGCGCAGCGGTGCACGGTCGGCGAGCTCCGCGCGGGCGTAGGCGGCCTGCGTCCACGTCGCAAGAGCACGGGCGACCGGTCCGGCGACCCCGACGAGGTGGACGGGCGCCCCGGGAGCGGCCAGGGCGGCGGCGTTCGACCACCATCGCAGGCAGGACTCGCCGATTCGCAGATCGTCGGCCAGCAGCATCCGATCTCCGTCCAGGAGGACGACCGCCCGGTACCCGCCCGCGGCGAGCGGCTCGGCGCCGCGCGTGGCGACGACCAGGGCGGGACGGGCGTCGACGTGCGTCACGGGGTGGTCGCCGTCGGCGACGATGACCCGCACGCCCGGGAACGCGCGGCCCAGCTCGTCGGCGGTGCGCTCGCTGCCCGACGACGCCATGCGCACCCGGGTGGACGAGCAGTCCGGGCAGGTCCATCCTGTCGCGGTCCGGCCGCACCAGCTGCACGACGGCACCGCGCCCTGCCGCGCCGCGTGCAGTGGGCCGCCGCAGTGGGCGCAGCGGGCCGGATGCCGGCACTCCGCGCAGACGAGCACCGGGGCGTACCCCGGCCGGGACACCTGCACCAGCACGGGTCCGTGCGCGAGGGCCTCGCGGGCCGCGGCGAACGCTGCCGACGGCACGCGCGACCCGCGAGACTCTCCCTCGCGCGTCGCGCTGAGCACCACGCGGGGGCTCGTACGGCGGCTCGCCGGCAGATCGCGCACCCAGCCGACGGCGACGAGACGCTCCACATCGGTGGTGCGGGTGTGCCCTGCGAACACGAGCGCTCCGCCGTCGAGCTCCTGCCGGAGCAGGGCGGCGTCGCGCGCGTGCACCCCCGGACTCAACGGCTCCGAGAGCAACGGGTCGCCGTCGTCCCACAGCGCGACCAGCCCGAGCCGGTGCACAGGCGAGTACACGGCCGAGCGGTTGCCGATCACGATGCAAGGAGCGTCGGCGAGGGTGCGGAGGAAGGCGGAGTATCGCAGCGGCGAGCTCTGCTTGGCGTCGTCGCGCACGACGGCTTCGGCGACGACGTACTGCGCGAGCACGGCTTCGAGCTGTGCGCGGTCGCGATGGTCGGGGACGACCAGGATCGCGCTCCGCCCGAGAGACAGCGTGCGTACCGCCGCCGCCGCGAGGAGCATCGCCCACGACCCGACCGCTGAACCGTCGTTGAGCAGACCGGGCGCAGGCGGGGCATCGAGGGCGAGACGCTCCGCGCCGTCCAGCGCCTGCCCGAGGCCCGGGAACGCGCCCAGCACGGACTCGGCCCATTCACGCGCTTCGTCGACGACGAGCGGCGTACGAGGAGCGTCGGCCGCGAGCCAGGCCTTCTCGGCGCGCACCATCCGCTTGGGGATCGCGAGGCGCAGGATGTCGCTGGCCGACCCCGCCGCGCGGTCGGCGCAGCGCCGGGCCAGCGCATACAGGCCCGTCGTCAGGACGGGAATGGGCGAGACGACGGACTCGAGCTCCGAGAGCGGGCGGTCGGAGGCATCCGGCTCGCCGACGGCGACGAGGTAGCCGTCGACCATGCGGCCCGCGGTGCGCAGCGGCACACGGACGCGCACGCCGGGAGCGGCGGCGTCGGACAGGTGCTCGGGGATCGCGTAGTCGAACAGGCGGTCCAGCTGCGGAAGCGGAGAGTCGATCAGCACACGGGCGACCCGCCGCTCGGTCATGCCGCGCCTCTGCCGCGTCCGGCGCACTCGTCTCCTGGGACGTGCGGGGCGCCTGCCCGGGAGGCGCGGCTCCGGGTCACAGGCCTGCGGCGGTGCGCAGGTCGTCTGCGCGGTCGGTGCGCTCCCACGTGAACTCGGGCAGCTCTCGGCCGAAGTGGCCGTAGGCGGCGGTCTTCGCGTAGATGGGGCGCAGCAGGTCGAGGTGGTCGATGATCGCCTTGGGGCGGAGGTCGAACACGTCGAGGATCGCCCGGGTGATCCTCTCGTCGGAGACGCGGCCGGTGCCGAACGTCTCGACGTAGAGACCGACGGGCTTGGCCTTGCCGATCGCGTAGGCCACCTGCACCTCGAGCCGGTCGGCGAGACCGGCTGCGACCGCGTTCTTCGCCACCCAGCGCATCGCGTAGGCGGCGGAGCGGTCGACCTTCGACGGGTCCTTGCCGCTGAACGCGCCGCCGCCGTGACGGGATGCGCCGCCGTAGGTGTCGATGATGATCTTTCGGCCGGTCAGACCGGCGTCGCCCTTCGGGCCGCCCGTCACGAACGGTCCTGCCGGGTTGATGTAGAACTTCACGTCGGGCAGCTCGAGTCCGGTCTCCTCGAGCACGGGGTCGATGACTTCGGCGCGCACGGCCGCGCGGAGCGCCTTCTGCGAGATGTCGGGCTGGTGCTGCGTGGAGAGGACGACCGATTCGACTGTTCGCGGGACCTGTCCGTCGTAGCCGAGGGTGACCTGGGTCTTGCCGTCGGGACGCAGGAACGGCAGCTCGCCGGAGCGGCGCACCTCGGCGAGGCGCTCGGCCATGCGGTGAGCCGTCCATGCCGCCATGGGCATGAGCTGGGGAGTCTCGGTCGTGGCGTACCCGAACATGATGCCCTGGTCGCCCGCGCCCTGAAGGTCCTTCGGGTCTTCGGAGCCGTCCTCGCGGCGCTCGAACGCCTTGTCGACGCCGGCCGCGATGTCGGACGACTGCGCGCCGATCGACACGCTCACGCCGCACGAATCCCCGTCGAAGCCGGTGTCGCTGGACGTGTAGCCGATGCGGTTCACCACCGAACGCACGATCGCGGGGATCTCGACGTACGCGGAGGTCGAGACCTCGCCCGCGACGTGGACGAGCCCTGTCGTCACCAGCGTCTCGACGGCGACGCGGCCGTGCGGGTCGGCGGTGAGGATCGCGTCGAGGATGCTGTCGGAGATCTGGTCGCAGATCTTGTCGGGATGCCCCTCGGTGACGGACTCGGACGTGAACAGGCGAAGGTCGCTCATCGATGCTCCAGTTCGAAAGAGTGCAGGCACCAGTATGCCCCCGAAGGCGGACGGAGCCGCCCCGGGGGCATCAGGACGTAACGGTCTTACTCGATGGGACGAAGGCGGAGCTTGTCCTCGTGGATCTCGTGCATCGCGATCGTCAGCGGCTTGTCCTCGACCGTCGAGTCGACGAGCGGACCGACGTTGTCGAAGAGGTTGCCCTCGTGCAGGTCGGAGTAGTAGTCGTTGATCTGCCGCGCGCGCTTGGAGGCGAAGATCACCAGCTGGTACTTCGAGTCGACCTTCTCGAGAAGGCTGTCGATGGGGGGCTCGATGATGCCCTGGTTCGTTCCGGCCATGGGAATCCTCCTGGATCGGATGACGGGTGGAGAGGTCTGCGGGCCTCGGACGTACCGAGGCATCCCACCATTCTACGCCAGCGGCCGCGGATCAGCGCGCAAGGCGTGCCACCTCGCCCGCGGCGCGGGCGACGTCGTCGTTCACGACCCGGAAGTCGAACTCGCCCTGCGAGGCGAGTTCGGTCTTCGCCGTGCGCAGGCGCCGGGCGCGCTCCTCATCGCCCTCGGTGCCGCGGCCGACGAGCCGCTGGACGAGTTCGTCCCAGCTCGGCGGGAGGAGGAACACCAGAGTCGCCGCGGGATCGGCCGCCCGTACCTGCCGGGCGCCCTGCAGATCGATCTCGAGCAGCGCGGTGCGCCCGTCGGCCAGCACGCGCTCGATCGGCGCGCGCGGCGTGCCGTAGCGGTGCGCGTTGTGCACGGTCGCATGCTCGAGGAGTTCGCCCGCGGCGATGAGGCGGTCGAACTCGGCGTCGTCGACGAAGTAGTAGTGCTCACCGTCGATCTCGCCCGGTCGAGGCGCCCGCGTGGTCGCGGACACCGACAGGTGGATCTCGGGGTGGTGCTCCTTGATGTGGGCCGCCACCGTACCCTTGCCGACCGCCGTCGGACCGGCGAGCACGACGAGCCGGCTGCGCCCGCCGCGAGGTGCCATCTCGGGCCAGCGTTCGTCGAGGAATCGACGGAGCGCCTCGCGCTGGCGCGTCCCGAGTCCGCCCAGGCGCTTCACCGGAGAGATCTCGAGGTCCTTGAGGATGCGGTCGCGCTTTCCCTCGCCGATCGCCGGGATGGCGGTGAGGAACTCGGTCACGCGCATCGCCCCGGCCGGCGCCTCCGGCTGGGCGAGGGCCCGCCGGAGGAGCTCCTGCGGCGTGATGACGCGCATCGCGACGTCCTTCTTGAGCGCGGCGCGCTCACGGCGTGCCGCGACCGCGCGACGCGACGCCGCTGCTCGGTCGACGTCGGGCGGTCGCATCACCGGGGCGGAGGTCGATTCCGGCGAACCGGCGGGCGTGGCGGCCGCCGCGTCGTCGTCGATCGTGCGTGAGTCAGCCACGTGCGGCCTCCCGGTACAGCGCGGAGCGCTCCTCGATGCGGGCCGCGATGCGGTCGGGGCCGGCGGAGAGGATGCTGCGGCTCTCGGACGCGATGACGTTCGGCGCGATGGCGCCGAACAGCGCGCCGAGGTCGGCGGGCTCGGCGCCCTGGGCGCCGAAGCCGGGGGCGAGGATCGGTGCGCCGCGAAGCGCCTCGTCGGTGAGTCCGAAGGCGGCGCGGTCGACGGTGGCGCCGACGACGAGGCCGACGGGACCGAGCTCTCCCCCGAATGCGGAGGATCCGTTGATCCACCCGATGTCGCGCGCGACGCGGGCGGCGACGGTCTGTCCGTCGGCGGCCTCGACGTCGACGACCTGCGCGGTCTGGACGGAGAATGCCTCGGGGTTGCTGGTCGCGGCGAGCACGAAGGCGCCCTTGCCGTGCCGGATCGCCGTCGTGAGCGTCGCCCGCAGGGAATCTGCGCCGAGGTACGGGCTGAGGGTGACGGCGTCGGCCTCGAGCGGAGACCCGGGCGTGAGCCACGCCCCCGCATAGCCGTCCATGGTCGAGCCGATGTCGCCCCGCTTGGCATCGGCGATGACGAGCAGGCCCGCGTCGCGTGCGGCGGCGAGTACGACCTCGAGGGCGGCGAAGCCGGCCGAGCCGAAGCGTTCGAAGAACGCCACCTGCGGCTTGACGACGCCGACGCGCCCGGCAGCGGCCTCGACGACGCGCAGTCCGAACTCGCGGACGCCGGCGGCCGAGGCATCCAGCTCCCACTCTGTCAGGAGATGCTCGTGCGGATCGATCCCGACGCAGAGCGAGCCGTGGGCGTCCAGCGCGGCGCGCACGCGCGCCCCGAACGAGTTCACGAGCGCACCGCCCTGTCTGCGGCGTACTCCTGCAGGCTCTTGACCTTGAAGCCCTCGCGCAGCACCGGCAGCGCGCTCACGGCGGCGCCCAGGACAGCCATCGTCGTGAAGAGCGCCTTGTCGCCGGCCACGGCCGCGGCGCGGATCTCGTAGCCGTCGGCGCGGGCGCTGCCGCCGCTCGGCGTGTTCACGATGATGTCGATCTCGCCCGCATTGATGAGGTCGACGATGTTGGTCGCCCCCGAGCCCTGCGTCTCGGAGTACTTGCTCACCACGCGCACCGCGATGCCGTTGCGCGCGAGGATCTCGGCGGTGCCCTCGGTCGCGACGAGGTCGAAGCCGAGCTCCTGCAGGCGGTGGGCCGGGAGGATCACCGCGCGCTTGTCGCTGTCGGCGACCGAGATGAACACGGTGCCCGACAGCGGCATGCCGCCGTAGGCGGCCTCCTGCGACTTCGCGAACGCGGTCGGGAAGTCGCGGTCGATGCCCATGACCTCGCCGGTGGAGCGCATCTCCGGACCGAGCACCGAGTCGACCGTCTGGCCGTCGGCCGTCCGGAAGCGCTTGAAGGGCAGCACGGCCTCCTTGACCGCGACGGGAGCGTCGAGCGGCACGCGCGACCCGTCCTGCGCGGGCAGCAGGCCCTCGTCCTTCAGCTCGGCGATGGTGGAGCCGGCCATGATCCGCGAGGCGGCCTTCGCGAGCGGGATGCCGAGCGCCTTCGACACGAACGGCACGGTGCGGCTCGCGCGGGGATTGGCCTCGATGACGTAGAGCACGCCGGCCGAGATGGCGAACTGCACGTTGAGGAGTCCCCGCACGCCGACGCCCTCGGCGATGGCGCGGGTCGCGACGCGGACGCGGTCGATGTCGGTGCGCCCGAGGCTCACCGGCGGCAGTGTGCAGCTGGAGTCGCCCGAGTGGATGCCGGCCTCTTCGAGGTGCTCCATGACGCCCCCGATGTACAGCTCGTGGCCGTCGAACAGCGCGTCGACGTCGATCTCGATCGCATCGTCGAGGAAGCGGTCGACCAGCAGCGGCTTGCCCTGCTCGACGATCACCTCGCCGGCCGTGCGGACGAAGTACTCGCGGAGCGCCTCGGTGGAGTACACGATCTCCATCCCTCGGCCGCCGAGCACGAAGCTCGGGCGGACGAGCACCGGGTAGCCGATCTCCTCCGCGATCACCACGGCGCCGTCGGCGTCGATCGCCGTGCCGTGACGCGGGGCGACGAGGCCGGCGTCGTCGAGCAGGCGCGAGAACAGCTCGCGCTCCTCGGCGAGGTCGATCGCGGCGGGCTTGGTGCCGAGGATGTTGTATCCGGCCTCCTCGATCCCCTTGGCGAGCCCCAGCGGGGTCTGTCCGCCGAGCTGGCAGATGACGCCGAGGATCTCGCCCGAGCGCGACTCGGCGTGCAGCACCTCCAGCACGTCCTCGAGCGTCAGCGGCTCGAAGTAGAGGCGGTCGGAGGTGTCGTAGTCGGTCGAGACCGTCTCCGGGTTGCAGTTGACCATGACGGTCTCGTAGCCGGCCGCCGACAGGGCGAACGACGCGTGCACGCACGAGTAGTCGAACTCGACGCCCTGGCCGATGCGGTTGGGGCCCGAGCCGATGATGACGATCTTGGTGCGCTCGGACGGCGTGACCTCGGTCTCGAAGTCGTAGCTCGAGTAGTGGTACGGCGTGAGCGCGGGGAACTCCCCCGCGCAGGTGTCGACGGTCTTGTAGACGGGGCGCAGGCCCAGACCGTGACGGATGCCGCGCACCGCCGCCTCGTCGTCGCCGCGAAGCTGGGCGATCTGGGCGTCGCTGAAACCGTGCTCCTTCGCCAGGCGCAGGGTCGCGGCATCCAGTTCCGTCGCCTGCCGGACGTGCTCGGCGACCTCGTTGATCAGAACGATCTGGTCGAGGAACCAGGGATCGATCTTGGTGGCCTCGAAAGCCTGCTCGAGCGTCGCGCCCTTGCGCAGCGCCTGCTGCAGCACCACGATGCGCCCGTCGGTCGGGGTCTTCGCGATCTCGAGCAGCTCGTCCGCCGACCGCGCCTCGTCGCCCCAGTGGAAGCTGGAGCCGCGCTTCTCGAGCGACCGCAGCGCCTTCTGGAGGGCCGTCGCGTAGTTGCGGCCGATCGCCATCGCCTCGCCCACGGACTTCATGGTGGTGGTGAGCGTGGTGTCGGCGGCCGGGAACTTCTCGAAGTTGAAGCGCGGAACCTTCACGACGACGTAGTCGAGCGTCGGCTCGAAGCTCGCCGGCGTGACCTTGGTGATGTCGTTGGGGATCTCGTCGAGCCGGTAGCCGATCGCGAGCTTCGCGGCGATCTTGGCGATCGGGAAGCCGGTGGCCTTCGACGCCAGCGCAGAGGAGCGCGAGACGCGCGGATTCATCTCGATCACGATGATGCGCCCGTTGGACGGATCGACGGCGAACTGGATGTTGCAGCCGCCCGTGTCGACGCCGACCGCGCGGATGATGTCGATGCCGATGTCGCGCAGCTTCTGGTACTCGCGGTCGGTGAGCGTGAGAGCCGGAGCGACCGTGATCGAGTCGCCGGTGTGCACGCCGACCGGGTCGACGTTCTCGATGGAGCAGACGACGACCGTGTTGTCGGCGGTGTCGCGCATGAGTTCGAGCTCGTACTCCTTCCAGCCGAGGATCGACTCCTCGAGCAGAACCTCGGTCGTCGGCGAGTCACGCAGGCCGGCGCCGGCGATCCGCCGGAGGTCCTTCTCGTCGTACGCGAAGCCGGATCCGAGGCCGCCCATCGTGAACGACGGGCGCACGACGAGCGGGTAGCCGAGCTCGCCGGCGGCGGCGAGCACCTCGTCCATGGTGTGCGCGATGCGGGATGCCGCGACATCCGCTCCGGCGTCCAGCACGAGCTGCTTGAAGATCTGACGGTCCTCGCCCTTGTTGATCGCCTCGAAATTGGCGCCGATGAGCTCGACGTCGTACTTCTCGAGGATCCCGTTGTTGTGCAGGTCGATCGCGGCGTTGAGGGCCGTCTGGCCGCCGAGCGTCGGCAGGATCGCGTCGGGCTTCTCCTTGGCGATGATCGTCTCGATCACCTGCCATGTGATCGGCTCGATGTAGGTCGCATCGGCGAAGTCGGGGTCGGTCATGATCGTGGCCGGGTTGGAGTTGACGAGGATGACGCGCACGCCCTCCTCGCGCAGCACGCGGCAGGCCTGCGTGCCCGAGTAGTCGAACTCGCACGCCTGACCGATCACGATCGGGCCGGACCCGATCACGAGGACCGAGTTGATGTCGTCGCGCTTAGGCATCAGTTGCTTTCTCCGTGTCCCGAATTGCCTGCGTCGTGTCCCGCTTCGCCCCGCTCTGGGGCCCCGATTCCGGGTGAATGTGGGACATGGGCGGCCCGGGTCGCGACGACGAGGTCGCGGAAGCGGTCGAAGAGGTAGTTGGCGTCGTGCGGGCCGGCGGCCGCCTCGGGGTGGTACTGCACCGAGAACGCCGGGATGTCGAGAGCCCGCAGCCCTTCCACGACGTTGTCGTTCAGGCCGACGTGGCTGACTTCGACACGGCCGTAGCCGTTCGGACTGTCGAACTCGCCGTCGACGGGTGCGTCGACCGCGAAGCCGTGGTTGTGCGCCGTGATCTCGACGCGCCCGGTCGACTTGTCGAGCACGGGCTGGTTGATCCCGCGGTGGCCGAAGGGCAGCTTGTAGGTGCCGAGGCCGAGTGCGCGCCCGAGCAGCTGATTGCCGAAGCAGATGCCGAAGAACGGCAGGCCGTCGTCGAGGACACCCCGCAGCAGCTCGACGTGGTCGCCCGACGCGGCAGGGTCGCCGGGCCCGTTCGAGTAGAAGACCGCGACCGGGTCGATGGCGCGGATGCCGTCGAGGGTGACGTCCTGCGGAAGGACGTGCACGTCGAAGCCGCGCGCGGCGAGGTTGTCGATCGTCGCCTGCTTGACGCCGAGGTCGAGCACGGCCAGGTTGCCGATCCGCTCCCCCGTCGCGGGTGTCACCTCGGCAGCGGCCACCGAGACAGCGGCGGACAGGTTGAGGCCCGCCATCTGGGGTGCCTCCTGCACCAGTCGCACCTGCTCTGCGGCGGACAGCGATGCCGCCTCCCCCGAGAAGATCCCGCCGCGCATGCTGCCCGCGGACCGGATGTGGCGCGTCACGGCGCGCGTGTCGATCCCGCTGATGCCGATCACGCCGTCGTTCACGAGCGCGTCGTCGAGCGACTCGTCTGCGCGCCAGTTCGACACCACGCGGGAGGGATCGCGCACGATGTAGCCCGAGACCCAGATGCGCCGGGACTCGGGGTCCTCGTCGTTCATTCCGGTGTTGCCGATGTGGGGTGCGGTCTGCAGCACGATCTGGCCGGCGTACGACGGGTCGGTGAGCGTCTCCTGGTAGCCGGTCATGCCGGTGGAGAAGACGACTTCGCCGAGCGTCGTGCCGAGTGCGCCGTAGGCGCGGCCGACGTGCCGGGTGCCGTCCTCGAGGACGAGCACGGCCGGATCGGACTGGAACAGGGAGGTCATGCGTCGGTTCCCGTCTGGGTGGAGGTGAGGATGCCCGACACCGCGTCGGTGAGAGCGCGTGCCGAGGCATCCTGCGGGCGGAGATAGGAGTCGACGACGGTGCCGTCGTCGAGGCGCCAGGCGAGGCGCACGAGGCCGTCGCGCTCGACCACGCGATCGATCGCGACGGTCGCCTGCCTGACTTCGGAGATGCGGTCGGCGGCCAGGAACACGCGGGGCTGTCCGGTCAGATCGAGCGCGACGCCCGCATCCGTCACGGTCACGTCGGCGCGCGATCGGAATGAGAGGCCCTTCATCGCGAGACGCTCGAGGGGCTCGTCGTGTCGCGTGGTCGCGACGTACAGCGTCGGGTACTCCCCGATCGTCGTGGCGCCGATCGGAACCTCGGCGACGGGCGCGGCGAGGCCGCTGTCGCGGCGGGCGCGGCGCCGCCAGGCCCACACGCCGAGGACGATCAGCACGATCGCGAACAGGACGATGACGAGCAGCGCGAGCTCGCGGGTCATGCGCGCACCCCCGGGGCGTCGAGCAGAGCGCCGTCGACGACGGTCGCGGTGCCGGCGTGGAGGGTCCAGCGCACCTCTCCGGGCAGCTCGCGGCCGAGGTAGGGCGAGTTTCGGCTCCGCCCGCGCAGGTCGTCGGTCGAGAAGGTGCGCACCGGCGCGGCGTCGTAGAACATGAGCGACGCGGGCTGGCCCTCCGTGAGCGGCGTGCCGTGGCCGGCCAGACGTCCGATGCGCGCCGGCTCGCGCGACATGACCCGCGCCACGTCGCCCCAGGTCAGCAGACCGGTGTCGACCATGGACTGCTGCACCACCCGCAGCGCGCTCTCGAGCCCGACCATCCCGTTCGCGGCGGCGTGCCACTCGCATGCCTTCGCCTCGGCCGGATGCGGGGCGTGGTCGGTGGCGACGATGTCGATCGTGCCGTCGGCGAGCCCTTCACGGACCGCGAGGACGTCCTCCTCGCGGCGCAGCGGCGGGTTCACCTTGAACCGCGCGTCGTAGTCCCGCACGAGCTCGTCGGTGAGGAGCAGGTGGTGGGGAGTGACCTCGGCCGTGACATTCACGCCGCGGCGCTTCGCCCAGCGGATGATGTCGACCGAGCCCGCGGTCGAGAGGTGGCAGACGTGGAGCCGCGAGCCGACGTGCTCCGCGAGGAGCACATCGCGGGCGATGATCGACTCCTCTGCGACGGCCGGCCAGCCTGCGAGGCCGAGCTCGGCCGAGACGGCGCCCTCGTTCATCTGGGCGCCCTCGGTCAGGCGCGGATCCTGCGCGTGCTGGGCGATCACCCCGTCGAACGCCTTCACGTATTCGAGCGCGCGGCGCATGATGAGCGGATCCCACACGCAGAACCCGTCGTCGCTGAAGACACGGACGCGGGCGCGCGAGTCTGCCATCGCGCCGAGCTCGGCAAGCCGCTCGCCCTTCTGCCCGACGGTCACCGCGCCGATCGGCTGCACCGTCACGAAGCCGGCGGCCTCGCCGAGCGCAAGCTCCTGCTCGACCACTCCGGCGGTGTCGGCGACGGGCGACGTGTTCGGCATGGCGAAGACTGCCGTGTAGCCGCCGGCGGCCGCGGCCCGCGAGCCGGTGAGGATCGTCTCGGATGCCTCGTACCCGGGCTCGCGGAGGTGCGTGTGGAGGTCGACCAGTCCGGGCAGGAGGACGAGACCGTCGACGTCGACGACGGTCGCGCCCGCGCGGCTGACACCGGTGCCGATCTCGGCGATCACGCCGCCCGCGACGAGGATGTCGGCGGCACCGGAGCCTTCGAGCAGTGCACCGCGGAAGAGAAGGACCTCGGTCATCGTGCGTTCTCCTTCTCTGTGCCCGCTCGGGGATCGTCGCCGTGCTCCGCACCCGCGAGGAGCAGGTACAGCGCGGCCATGCGCACCGAGACGCCGTTCGCGACCTGCTCGAGCACGGTCGAACGGGGCGAGTCTGCGGCTTCCGCGGAGATCTCGAGACCCCGGTTCATCGGTCCGGGGTGCATCACAATGCTATCGGCACCGAGCGCCCCCAGACGTCGCGCGTCGAGGCCCCAACGGCGGGAATACTCCCGTTCAGTGGGGAAATATGCGGCATTCATACGCTCCAGCTGGATGCGGAGCATCATGAGTGCGTCGGGTCCGCCGGCGATCGCCTCGTCGAGGTCGTAGACGATCCGCGCCGGCCAGGCGGAGACATCCTGCGGGATCAGGGTCGGCGGCGCGACGAGGGTCACCTGGGCGCCGAGGGTGGCGAGCAGCCACACGTTCGAACGGGCGACCCGCGAGTGCAGGATGTCGCCCACGATGGTCACCTTCACGCCGGCGAGGTCTCGGCCGCGGCTGTCGTCGCCGAAGCGGCGCTTGCGGATCGTGTAGGCGTCGAGGAGCGCCTGGGTGGGGTGCTCGTGCGTGCCGTCGCCGGCGTTGACGACACCGGCGGTGATCCACCCGCTCGTGGCGAGGGTGCGCGGGGCGCCCGAGGCGCCGTGGCGGATCACGACCGCGTCGGCCCCCATCGCCTGGAGCGTCTGTGCGGTGTCCTGCAGGGACTCCCCCTTGGAGACGCTGGAGCCCTTCGCGGAGAAGTTGATGACGTCCGCCGACAGTCGCTTCGCGGCCGCCTCGAAGGAGATTCGGGTGCGCGTCGAGTCCTCGAAGAACAGGTTCACGACCGTCTTGCCCCGGAGCGTCGGGAGCTTCTTCACCTCGCGCCGCTGCGTGTCGGCCATGTCCTCGGCGACATCGAGGATGCGCAGCGCGTCCTCGCGCGACAGGGTCTTGGTATCGAGCAGGTGCCTCATGACTCGATCGTCACCTCCTCGCGGCCGTCGGTCTCGTCGAGCCGCACGTTGACCCGCTCGTCGCGCGAGCTGGGCAGGTTCTTGCCGACGAAGTCGGGGCGGATCGGCAGTTCGCGGTGGCCGCGGTCGACGAGCGTCGCCAGTCTCACGGCGGTCGGACGGCCGATGTCCTGGAGGGCGTCGAGGGCCGCGCGGATGCTGCGCCCGGAGAAGAGCACGTCGTCGACGAGGACGACGACTCGACCGTCGATGCCCCCCGGCGGGATCTGCGTCGGCTGAGGCGCCCGGGTGGGATTGCGGTGGAGGTCGTCACGGTACATCGTCACGTCGAGCGCCCCCACGGGCACCGGCGCTCCGCCGAACTCCTCGACGAGCGCCGCGATGCGGTGGGCGAGCGTGACGCCTCGAGTGGGGATGCCCAGGAGGACGAGATTCTCGGGGCCCCTGTTGGACTCGAGGATCTCATGGGAGATCCGAGTCAGGGCCCGGGCGATGTCGGCCTGGTGAAGCACGGTGCGCGTGCTCATCCGCCGCTCCCTTCTCCGCCTCACGGGACGGTGTTAAAGGTTGCTGTGGTTCCGCGACAGTCTAACAGCGACCTCGGCCCGCATCGGTGACGGACGCGTGGGGCGAGAGTCCTTCGTCGAGCTGGGCGAACCGGGCCCGATGCCGGTGTGACCGGGCTCAGGCCGCCGGTGCCGCGGCCGCCGTGTGCAGATCGTCCTCGACCTGGCTCGCGCGGATGGGGTGGCCCTGTGTCGTCAGGCATTTGCCCGACGTGAGGTCCCACTTCCAGTCGTGGAGGCTGCAGGTGAGCACGCCGTCCTCGATCTTTCCCGTCTTCGACAGGTCTGCGCGCAGGTGCGGGCAGCGGCGCTGCACGACCCAGTCCTGCAGCTGGATGTCCTCCGAGACGTCCGACTGCTCGGCGTACCAGTTCTCGACGTACTCGATCCGGTCGCGAGAGAGGCACTTCATGAAGGTGTAGATGAACTCGTTGAATTTGCCGACGCGACCGGCGGCGAACTGCATCGACAGGAAGATCGAGTTCGACCAGTCGATCTCATGGTCGCGGATGTTCGTCGACACGAGCTCCGGCGGGATCGTGAACCAGTAGCTGGTCTCCTCTCCCGCGTACTCGCGCACCTTGGCCCTCGGGAAGTCGACGACCATGTCGAGGTCGCCGATCGTGTAGCGCACCGGCCCGCCGACGCCTTCGCGGAAGATGCGGCCTCGCCGCAGCAGCGGCTCCCACCACTCCTTGATCGCCGCGAGCATCTCGTCGGGCGGGAGGACCGGAGCCCGGCTCGCCTCCTCCTCGCGCAGCTCGCTCTGGCGGTTCGCGCGCTGCTCTTCGAGGTAGCCCCATTTGTCGGTGAACATCCGCTCGATCTCGGCGTCGCTGTAGAGCGTCTGCTCGACGGTCTGCTTCCCGTGCTCGATCGTCACGACCGTGCCCGGGATGAACATGTGACCGGCGTACTGCGGCGCCTCCTTCTCCAGCCGCGCGAGGAACTGTGCCTGGTCGGTGAAGATCGAGTCGTTCTCGGCGCCGAGCCCGTTGTATCGGAAGAGCTCGTCGCGCAGGAACATCGGAGGACCCGCCATCGGGAAGACGTGCGGGGCGTCCACCTTCTCGATGTAGTACATCGCGCGCTTGTGCTGTGCCTCGCGCTTCAGGTGCGCGAAGTTCTGCTTCGCGTCGTGCGGGAGGTCGTAGACCATCGGCCACCAGATGGCGCCGGAGAACTGGGTGAAGTACGCCTCGGGCTTGCCGAAGGAGAGCAGCTTCTCGAGGTCGAGCGGGTGGGAGTCGTTCTGATTGAGGATCGACGCGGTGCCGTCGTCGACCGACAGACTGGAGTCGCCGATCGGGCCGTCGGAGGGGGCCCGCAGCGGGGTGATCATGAGTCGCAGCGAGCCTCGCTCGATGACCTCACCGGCGTGCGTGTAGGTGATGTTGTGGTAGCCGAGCTTGCGCAGATCGGTCTCGAGATCGTCCGTCGGATACTCCGGCAGCAGCACCTCGATGTCTTTGCGGACGTAGGTCTCGAGCAGCCACGGGTCGAAGTGATCGCGGTGGCGGTGCGAGATGTAGAGGAAGTCGGCGGCGCCGATCCGCTCCCAGTCGAGCGCCCGGTTGTCGGGGAAGACGAACCACGATCCGTAGAACGAAGGCTTGACGACGGGATCGCAGAGGATGCTTCCTCCCGTCGTCTCGATGAACATTCCGGCGTGGCCGAGGCCCGTGATGCGCATGCTCGCTCCTTCCTCCGCAAGTCTACGAGAGGCCCTCGCCGGCACACGGCCACCTCCGCCGTGTCAAACACGCCGGGAGGCCGTTCAGCCGTCGAACAGTCCGCGGATGTCCTCTGCCGTGAGCGCCTGACCGAACAGCGCGTCATCGTCCATGACGGCGCGGAACAGCTTCGCCTTGCGCTCCTGGAGCGCCATCACCTTCTCCTCGATGGTGCCGTTCGCGATCAGCCGGTAGACCATCACGCTCCGGGTCTGGCCGATGCGATGCGCGCGGTCGACCGCCTGCGCCTCGGCGGCGGGGTTCCACCACGGATCGAGCAGGAACACGTAGTCGGCCTCGGTGAGCGTCAGGCCGAACCCGCCGGCCTTCAGGCTGATGAGGAAGACGGGAGCCTCTCCCCCACGGAACGCGGCGATCGCGGCGTCCCGATCCCGCGTCGATCCGTCGAGGTACGCATACGGGATGCCGCGCTCCTCGAGTCGAGCGGAGACCAGGCCGAGGAACGACGTGAACTGGCTGAACACGAGGGTGCGGTGCCCTTCGGCGAGGATCTCGTCCAGCTGCTCGAAGAGCGCTGTGAGCTTGCTCGGGGCGATGTGCGCGTGCGCGGGGTCGACGAGCTCCGGGGCGAGGCTCAGCATGCGCAGCAGCGTGAGCGAGCGGAACACGATGAACCGGTTGCGGTCGAGGTCGTCGAGAAGACCGAGCACCTTCTGCCGCTCGCGCTGCAGCACCGTGTCGTAGAGCGCGCGGTGGGCGGCCGACAGCTCGATGCGGACGTGCTGCTCCTGCTTCGCAGGGAGGTCGGCGGCGACGAGCTCCTTCGTGCGCCGCAGGACGAGGGGCCGGATGCGGCGGCGCAGGCGGGCGAGGCGCCGAGCGCGGTACTCGCCGCCGACCTGGTTCTCGGGGACCTTGCCCTGCTCGATCGGGCCGAGGTACTCGTCGCGGAAGCGGCGGGCGGACGGGAACAGCCCGGGTGCGGCGAGCGAGAGCAGCGACCACAGCTCGGTGAGGCTGTTCTCCAGCGGAGTGCCGGTGATCGCGAAGGTCACCTCTGCGGTCAGGTCGCGCGCCGCCCGGTGCGCCTTGGTCTGGCTGTTCTTGACGAACTGGGCTTCGTCGAGCACGAGTCCCGCCCAGGCCACCGCCGAGAACTCGCGCTCGTCGAGCCGGAGCAGGGTGTACGACGTGATGACGACGTCGACGGAGGCCGCGGCATCCGCCACCGCCGCCTCGCGCTTCGCGCGTGTCGCGTCGACCACCGCCACGCGAAGGTCGGGGGTGAATCGCGCGGCCTCTTCGCGCCACGTCGACAGGACGGACGTGGGCGCGACGACGAGGAACGGCCGCGTCTCGCCGGCGGCCCGCGTGTGGGCGATGAGGGCGAGCATCTGCAGCGTCTTGCCGAGACCCATGTCGTCCGCGAGGATCCCGCCCAGCCGGTGCTGCCACAGGAACGCGAGCCATTCGAAGCCCTCGCGCTGGTACGGACGGAGCTGCGCCCTCAGGCCGACGGGCGGCGAGAGGGACGGGATGCCGGATGCACCGCGGAGCCCCTCGGCCGTCGCGCGCCAGCTCACGGCCGGCTCCGCCTCGTCTGCGACGTCCTCGAAGTCGGCCCAGAGATCGGTCTGGTAGCGGCTGATGCGCGGGCCGGTCTCCCACTCGGCGAGATCGCCTGCCTCTTCGATGAGGTCGCGCAGCCGTTGCAGCGATGGATGGGCGAGCGAGAAGTACTGGCCGTCGCTCAGCAGCAGCTTGCGCCGACCGCGGGTGAGCGCGGTGAACAGCGGCGCGAACGGGATGGTCCGGCCGTCGATCGTGACGATGATCCCGAGATCGAACCAATCCGGATCGCTGCTCTCCACGGTCGAGATCGAGACGTGCGGATCGCCGGTGAGCTCGCGGTAGCGCGGACGCTCGCCGATGAGCTCGACCTCGACGTCGTCGAGCCCCTCGAGGGCGGGGAGCACCCGGGCGGCGAACTCGGCGGCCTCCAGGCCCGACAGCGCGCCTTCGGCGGCGAAGGCGCCGGGCGCCGTCTCGGCCCAGACCGTTTCGACCCGGCGCCGTACGGCGTCCTCGGCAGCGGCGTCACGGTCGGCGGAGCCGCTGGCCGGGTACGGCAGCGGCGCTGCACGGCCGTACCGCCACGCGAAGACGTACTCGAGCCGATGGGAGGGTGAGAACCGCACGGCGAGCACGAGCCGCGGCCGTTCGGCCGGCGGGATGTCGATTCCCACGGCCTCGACCGCGACGCGCCGGACGAGGCGCGGCAGATGATCGCGCACGAACTCCGTCTCGTCGGCGTGGGGCACCGTCACCGGCTCGCGCGCCGAAAGGAGGGCCGGAACGGGGTCGGGGAGCGCAACCGGTGCCAGCGTGATCTCGAGCCGCTCGCGCCGTACCTCGAACCGGTATACGCCGGAGTGGCCGATCGGCCGGAGCGTCGCGGCGTCGGCGGCCGAGCCGTCGATGGTCACCCGCGGCTCGAGCCGCAGTCCGGCGGTGCCTCGCTCGGCTCGCACGACGAGCTCGGCCGAGTCCGCCAGAGCGACCGTCATCTGCCGCTTCGTCGGCACGAGAGGCACGCCGAGCGGGTGGCCGCCACGCAGGTGCGGCCACAGCAGGCTCGACTCGATGTCATCGAGGGTCAGCCATTCGGAGGCGTCCGAGAAGGTGCCGAACAGCCGCAGGTCGCGGCCGATGCTGTGCAGCTCGGCGAACCACCGTGCGTGAGCGGGGTCGTAGCCGTGTCCGGGCCGGCGCAGCGCGTCCCACGTCACCGCGCCCTTGATCCACGCGTCGGTGCGCGCGCTGCGTTCCAGCGGACGCAGTCCCAGGAGCACGTCGGCGCCGAATCTGTGGAGTCCACGCGGCGTCGCGGTCTCGACGCGCACGGCCGCCCACGCAGATGCTCCGCGCCGCACCCGCTGACGCAGCTCGACCCCGAGGGCGAGGGCGGTCGGCGGATGCCGCGACGACGGGTCACCCGGTGGATCGAGCAGCGCGCGCCACGCGGGCGGCGTGGCCGGGACGGGCGCGGCTTCGCGGGCGACCCGGTTGCTCTCGAGGAGCGTGGCCACCACGTGCTTGCAGTCGGCGTGGACGGGACAGGTGCACGTCGTCGACAGGATGGGGTCTTCGGTGCGCGACGACGCCAGGTGGATCCGGCACCGATACGTCGCTCCCCCACTGCCGTCGACGGTGGCGTCGATCGACTCGGTGCGAGGATCCCACGTGACGGTGCGGACCGCGCCATCGCGGAAGTACGCCTCTCCGCGGCGATAGCCGCCCTCGTCGGAGCGCCGCCTGATGTGCTCGGCGTCGACGAAGGGAGGTGTCACGGCATCCATCCTCGCAAGGCCCGCCGACGACGCGGCGACTCCCGGGTCAGGACGAGCGCGCGATGCGCCCGAGCACGCCGTGGACGAACGAGCCCGAGTCGTCGGTCGAGAACTCCTTTGCGAGCTCCACCGCCTCGTCGATCGCGACCGCCGCCGGAACCTCCTCGTTGTAGAGGATCTCCCAGACGCCGATCCGCAGCACCGCGCGGTCGACCGCGGGCATTCGCGCCAGCGACCAGTCCTTCGCGAACGTGGTGATCTGCTCGTCGATCGCGTCGCGGTTGTCGATCACCCCGTCGACGATCTCGCGGGCGTACAGCCACGAGGCCTCGCGGGCGGGCTCGTTGGCTGCTCGCTTGGCCTCTGCCGCGAGGATCGACGGAAGGTCGTCACCGCGAACGTCGGCCTGGAAGAGGATGTCGAGGGCGCGCTTGCGCGCCTTGCTGCGGGCGCTCAAGGTCAGGAGATGCGGCCGAGGTAGTCGCCCGTGCGGGTGTCGACCTTGACCTTCGTGCCGGCCTCGACGAACAGCGGCACCTGCATCTCGTAACCGGTCTCGACGGTCGCGGGCTTGGTGCCGGCCGACGAGCGGTCGCCCTGGAGACCCGGCTCGGTGTACGTGATCTCGAGCACGACCGACGCGGGAAGGTCGACGTACAGCGGGTTGCCGTTGTTGGTCGCGATCGTCACCTGCTGGTTCTCGAGCAGGAAGTTCGCCGCGTCGCCGACGGTGGCCGCGGGGACGTTGATCTGGTCGTAGTCGGCCATGTCCATGAAGACGAAGTTGTCGCCGTCGTTGTACAGGTACGTGAAGTCGCGGCGGTCGACGTTCTCGATGTCGATCTTCGTGCCGGCGTTGTACGTCTTGTCGACGACCTTGCCCGTGAGGACGTTCTTGAGCTTGGTGCGGACGAACGCGCCGCCCTTGCCGGGCTTCACGTGCTGGAACTCCACGACGCTCCAGAGCTGCCCGTCGATGTTCAGGACGACGCCGTTCTTGATGTCTGCGGTGGATGCCATGGGGATGGAGATTCCGTTCGTGAGGAGAGTTGGCCGATGACGGCCCGACAGTGCATTCTACGGGATGCCGCGGCCGAGACCCTCGGCGCGGCATCCGGTCATCCCTCGGCTTGCCCGGCGATCACCGCGATCAGCCGGTCCACGGCGGTCGCATAGCCGGCGACGCCTTCGCCGACGACGTGGACCACGGCGACGTCGGCGACGTACGAGTGGTGTCGGAACGGCTCGCGCTGGAGGATGTCCGTGATGTGGACCTCGGCGACGGGGAGCGCCACGCCCGAGAGCGCATCGCGCAGCACCACGGAGGTGTGCGACAGTCCGCCCGGGTTGATCACGATGCCTGCGCAGTCGTTCCGCGCATCGTGGATCGCGTCGAGCAGCACACCCTCGTGGTTGCTCTGGACGGCGCGGATCTCGAAGCCGCGTGCGGCGGCGGCCGCCGCTGCGATGGACTCGACGTCGCTCAGCGTGGCGGTGCCGTACATCTCCGGCTCGCGCGTGCCGAGGAGGTTCAGGTTCGGCCCGTTGACGAGCAGGAGTCGGCGGGGTGCGGTCACCCGGCCACGCTACCAGCGGGCGGATCCGCCGGCTTCGCGGCGACGGGCTCGGTCTGCACCGCGGGCGGGACGATCTGGAACGCCGGCATGCGCGACACGAGGAGCCACGCGGGGAGGACGATGATGCACAGCATCGGCAGCAGGCTGATGTCGTTCGGGATGGCGACGCCGAGGAAGATCGCGAGCCAGCCGTCGCGTGCGATGACCACGATCACGCCCACGATTCCGCAGGCGACCGCGAGCCCCAGTGGCAATCCGGGGATCAGCACATGTCCGAGCATGCCGAGCGCGACTCCGATGAACGTTGCCGGGAAGATGCGGCCACCGCGGAACAGCGCACTCGCAGCCACGAGGAGCGCGAGGATCTTGATCCCCGCGATCCCCGCCAGCTGGGCCGCGTCGTAGGCGCCGGGGTCCTGCAGCAGATCGCCGATCTGCGTGAGGCCCTTGAACATCGTGATCGGGCCGCCGATGAAACCGAGGATCCCGAGCAGGAAGCCGCCGACGAGCGGAATGAGGATCGGATGCCGGAGTGCGTGGAGCGTTCGCCAGAAGATCGGGAACAGGAAGAGAGCGATGAGGGCGATTCCCACGGCGGCGCACGCGACCACGGCGCCGGTGAGCAGATCGATCGCCTGCGGGCTGCCGTAGGCCGGGATGTCGAACGACAGCGGCGGCGCACCGAGGAGGTGCATCGTGACCGCGCCCGCGCCCGCAGCCGCCACAGGCAGGAAGAGCTTGTCCCAGAGCGAGCCGCCCTTCGCGGTCGCCACGATCCCGGTGAACAGCAGCGCTGCCGCCACGGGTGTGCCGAAAAGTGCTCCGACGGTCGCCGCGCTCGCGATCAGGACAGCGATCTGGGTCGGGATCTTCGGGATGAATCGAGCGAACACGGCAACGACGATCGCGACGTTGATCGCGATGATGGGGTTCTCGGGGCCGAGGCTGACGCCGCCGGCGAGGCTCAGCACCGTGACCACCGCGAGCCCGGGGAGCACGCGCAGCTTCAGCGGCGGCGAGATCAGCTCGGTCGTGGCGGAGTCGGGACCACCGTGCCCGGGGAGGTACCGCAGTCCGATGCCGACGGCGAGGCCCGTCAGCGTCAGGATCAGGATGATCCACCACCCGCTCGGGTCGACGCCGAGCGCCCCGGGCAGCGTCGTCCACAGCACGCCGCTGAGCAGGTCGGCCAGCTGCTCCAGCGCCCACAGCAGGAGCGCGGCGAACGCACCGAGGAGGATCGCGGGGATCGCGAGCACCAGCAGCTGCTGCGGCGACGCGCCGCCTTCGTCCGGAGTTCTCGCAAGGCTCATCCGAGGCACTCCTCTCGCTGCCGTGAACCCGGGTGCGGCGCGACCCGGTGCCCCTCATCCTGCCGGATGGCCCCTCCCACTGGAGGGGTGATTTTCGGGATGCCTCAGCCGGCGACCTCTTGGTACGCGGCGAACAGGAGCGATTCGTCGGGTGCCTGCAGGACGGTGGGCCTGGCGATGTCATCCAGCACGATGAAGCGGAGCATGCCGCCGCGGCTCTTCTTGTCGCGCTGCATCGACGCCTGCAGCGTCGGCCAGGCGCCGGCACGGTACGTGGTCGGCAGGCCGAGGGACGTCAGGATGTCGCGATGGCGCTGGGCCGCGGCATCCGGCAGCCGTCCCGCGAGACGGGACAGCTCTGCCGCGAACATCATGCCCACCGATATCGCCGCACCGTGGCGCCAGCGGTAGCGCTCGGCATGCTCGATCGCGTGACCGAGCGTGTGGCCGTAGTTGAGGATCTCGCGGAGCCCCGCCTCGCGGAGATCCTGTCCGACGACGCGCGCCTTCATGTCGATGGAGAGCTCGATCGCGCGGCGGAACGCATCGCTGCGCGGGTCGGTCGCGACCTCGGGGTCGGCCTCGACGAGATCGAGGATCTCGGGCGCCCAGATGAACCCTGCCTTGACCACTTCGGCGTAGCCGGCGACGAGCTCGTTGCGTGAGAGCGAGTCGAGCAGGTCGAGGTCGCACAGCACGGCACGCGGCGCCCAGAACGCGCCGACCAGGTTCTTCCCCTCGGCGGTGTTGACCCCCGTCTTGCCACCCACCGCGGCGTCGACCATGCCGAGCACGGTCGTGGGCACCTGGACGATCTCGACTCCCCGCAGCCACGTCGCGGCGACGAATCCGGCGAGGTCGGTCACGGCGCCGCCTCCGAAGCCGACGACGGCGTCGGTACGGGTGAAGTCGGCCTTGCCCATGACCTGCCAGCAGAAGGCGGCGACCTCGATGCGCTTGCCCTGCTCTGCATCGGGGATCTCCGCGAGGAGCACCTCGCGATCGCCGCGGAGTGCGTCGCGAAGCCCCTCGGCCTGCGCCGCGAGCGTCGGCGGGTGGATCACCAGCACCTTCCGGGCGGCCGGCGGCAGCGCGTCGCCGAGAGTGGACAGGATGCCGCGCCCCACCGTGATCGGGTAGCTCGCGTCGCCGCTCACCGTGATCGTCGTCACGTCGCTCATGCTTCTCCTCCATCGTCGTCGCTGTTCGCCCACGCCACGATGCCGTCGACGACGTTCTGCAGCGGTCCGTTCGACGTGTCGAACGTCACGTCGGCGAGCTCTTCGTAGATCGGCCGGCGCTCCTCGTAGATCGCCGACCATCGGGCCATGGCGTCGTCGCCCGCCAGCAGGGGCCGGCTCGATCCGCGCACGCGAAGCGCGACGACTCGCGGGGCCACCGTGAGGAGCACGACGCGGTGCCGGGCGAGGTCGGCACGGGTGTCGGGGTCGACCACGGCTCCGCCACCGAGCGACACGACTCCGCCGGTGGCGAGCCCCTCGATCACCGCCGCCCGCTCGAGTGCGCGGAAGTGCGCCTCGCCGTGCTCGGCGAACAGCTGCTCGATCGGTCCGTGCACCCGGGACACCGCGGCATCCGTGTCGAAGAAGGCGAGGTCGAGGGCTCGCGCGACGCGCTTGCCGACGCTCGTCTTGCCCGCCCCCATCGGGCCGATCAGGACGAGGGCGTCAGAGGGCGACGTCATGCTCGGCGAGGCCCGCGTCGCTGGCCGCCGCGGTGCGAAGCCCGGCGGGGATCGCCGCAAGGTATCCCTCGAGGTTGCGCCGGGTCTCGGCGACGCTGTCGCCGCCGAACTTCTCGAGCACGACCTCGGCGAGGACGATGGCGACCATCGCCTCGGCCACGACCCCGGCAGCGGGAACCGCGCACACGTCGGACCGCTGATGGTGCGCCGAGGCGGTGTCGCCCGTCGCGACGTCGATCGTCCGCAGGGCCTTGGGCACGGTCGCGATGGGCTTCATGCCCGCACGGACGCGGAGCACGGTGCCCGTGGACATGCCGCCCTCGGTGCCGCCGGCCTTGTCGCTCGCTCGCGTGATGCCGCTGTCGGTCGCATACAGCTCGTCGTGCGCCTGCGATCCGCGGCGCGTCGTCGTGAGGAAGCCGTCTCCGACCTCGACGCCCTTGATGGCCTGGATGCTCATGAGCGCCTGGGCGAGCTTGCCGTCGAGGCGGCGATCCCAGTGCACGTGCGATCCGAGCCCCGGCGGCAGTCCGTAGGCGAGGACCTCGACGATGCCGCCGAGCGTGTCGCCGTCCTTGCGGGCGTCGTCCACCTCGGCCACCATGCGGGCGCTGGTCGCGGGGTCGAAGCACCGCAGCGGATCGGCGTCGAGCGCGTCGACGTCGTCGGGGGCGGGCAGCGCGGCGTCGTCGGGAACCCGCACGGGTCCGATCGACAGGGTGTGGCTCACGAGACGGATGCCGAGCTCGGAGAGGAACGCGCGGGCCACAGCGCCGAGCGCCACGCGCGCCGCCGTCTCGCGCGCGCTCGCGCGCTCGAGGATCGGGCGGGCCTCGTCGAAGTCGTACTTCTGCATGCCGACCAGATCGGCGTGTCCCGGACGGGGCCGCGTCAGCGCGGCGCCGCGCCCGCGCGACTTGTCGGTGAGCTCGACGGGGTCGGGACTCATGACCTCGACCCACTTCGGCCACTCCGTGTTGCCGATGCGCAGCGCGATCGGGCTGCCGAGCGAGCGGCCGTGGACGACGCCGGAGGAGATCGTGAGCTCGTCCTCCTCGAACTTCATCCGTGAGCCGCGGCCATAGCCGAGCTTCCGGCGGGCGAGATCGGCCTGGATCGCGTCACGCGTGACGGCGACGCCCGAGGGCAGACCTTCCATGACGGCGATGAGTTCGGGGCCGTGGGATTCGCCGGCCGTGAGCACGCGGAGCATTGGTCCAGTCTCCCACGTGCGCGTCGTCGGTTACGTCAGCCTGCGGCGACGAGCGCGCGCCGCATCGCTGCGACCACACGCGGCTCGTCGTCGAGCGGTGCGTCGGCATCGCCGGTCGTGAAGACCCTCACCTGCCGGACGGCCTGGTGCAGCAGCATCCCGAGCCCCGACACCGCCGGATGGCCCGCGCGCTCCCACGCTGCCGACAGCCGGGTCGGCCAGTGCCCGTAGACGACGTCGAGGAGGAGCCCCCCGGAGGCCGCCAGTGCCGAGGCCGCGGCATCGGAGACCGGCGCGTCGCCGGGAAGCGCGGCGATCGTGACGGCCACACCGTG
Source organism: Microbacterium sulfonylureivorans (assembly GCF_003999995.1). Taxonomy (NCBI): domain Bacteria; kingdom Bacillati; phylum Actinomycetota; class Actinomycetes; order Micrococcales; family Microbacteriaceae; genus Microbacterium; species Microbacterium sulfonylureivorans. The sequence continues at coordinate 516,029 of NZ_RJAD01000002.1, read as the reverse complement.
AGCGGATGCCTCGAACGGCGTCGTCGTCACGTCCATGCCGAGGCGCCCACCCAGCACGGCCAGCGGCTCGACCGCCGCCGGTCGGCGTGCCACGACGTCGACGTGCCGTGCGCCGAGCTCGGCCAGCGCCGCCAGCGCGGAGGTGGCCGTCGCTCCGGCCCCGACGATCCTCGCGGACCCGATCGACGTGAGGCCCTCGTCCGCCAGCGCGTCGACGATGCCGCCGACGTCGGTGTTGAACCCGCGGGGTCCGTCCGGGCCGAGCAGGAGGGTGTTGACGGCGCCGGTCAGCTCGGCCCGGCGATCGCGCGTGCGAGCAGCAGCGAACGCGACCCCCTTGAGCGGCATGGTCAGCGACAGGCCGCGCCACGTGTCGTCGAGGCCTGCGAGCTCGCGCGCGAACGAGGCCTCATCGACGCGCCGGCGGCCGTAGCTCCAGTCGAGGCCGAGCAGCTCGTACGCCGCCGCATGGAGGTGCGGCGACCGGCTGTGTGCGATCGGGTCGCCCCATACCTCGAGGCGATGGGCGTCGTTCGTCAGCACCCGGAGTCCGGATGTGCCGAGCACCATTCCTGCCATTGCGCGACGGCCCGGTTGTGGTCGCTCAGGTTGGTCGTGAACACCGTCTCGCCGGTGTCGAGGTTCACGGTGACGAAGTACATCCAATCGCCGCCGGACGGGTTCATCACCGCCTTGATTGCCGCGTCGCCCGGGTTGGAGATCGGACCGACGGGGAGTCCCGCGTGGACGTAGGTGTTCCACGGATTGGGGTCGTTCAGCGCCTCCTCGGAGGAGCTCACCGTGCCGTCGTGCATCTCGCCGTAGCCGTACTGCGCGGTCGAGTCCATCTGCAGGAGACCGAACGTCTCCTGGTTGTCCGGGTCGAGCCGGTTCTCGATCACCGTGGCGACCTTCTGCATGTCGGCCTCGTAGCGAGCCTCGCGCTGGATGATCGACGCCACCGTCAGGACGCGCTGGCGATTATCGGCGGGGACGGCGGCCTCGTCGAGCGACTGCACCGTGCGGTCCACCAGTGTCTGGATCACCTGGGGGGCGGTCACACCGGGATTGAAGGTGTACGTCGCAGGGAAGAGCCAGCCTTCGAGCGAGTCGGCCTCCACACCGTAGTCGGACGGATCCGCCACAGCCGCCTGGAGATCCTCGAGCGGGATGCCGGTCGCCTCGGCGAGCAGCGGGAGCGACTGCTCCACGGTCAGCCCCTCGCGCAGCTGAGCTGTGTCCTCCATCTTGTTCGCCGGGTCGAGCAGCGCGGCCAGCGCGGCCTCCGACGTCATCTGCTTCTGCAGCTTGAACACGCCCGGCACGAACGGCGGGTTCTCCCCCGCCTCGATGAGGTAGTCGTAGAACGCGTCGGGGGTCTTGGTGACGCCGGCCTCGTGGAGGCTCTGGGAGATCGGCGATCCGGTGTCGCCCGGGGCGATCGTGATGTACGTCTCGCCATTCGCGAGACCCGCTTCGTAGTCCTTCGGCTCTTCCCAGCCCATGACCTCGCGGATCTGCTCCTCGTAGGTCGTCCAGACGTACCAGCCGCCGGCGGCGATCCCGCCGATGATCGCGAGCACCACGCCGAGCGCGATCCAGCCCCCGATGCGGCGCTTGCGCTTGTTCTTCGGCGGCGGCGGGGCGCCCAGGTCGTCGGTCGAGCTGGCGCCGGTGAAGAGGTCTTCGAGGGTCGCGGTCGCGGCGGGGCGTGCGCCGCCTTCTGCGCCGGCCGTCGCCGCCGGCGCGACCTGCGGGGTCGAGCCGGTCCGGCTGTACGGCAGGGCGGGTGCGGCGCCGTCGGTGAAGATCCAGGCTTCCTCGGCGTCAGGCTCGCCGGGCGCCGGGCGCGAGGCGGAGACCCGCGGCTGAGCGAGCAGCCCGGAGTCGTCGAGCGCGGGCAGAGCGACGGTCGGCGTCGGGCGCGGCGGCTCTCCGTCGGCAGCGGGGGCCGCGGCGGGCGTCGCCGGGGCGGCGGGGGTGCTTCCGGTGGCCACGCGCGCGGCCGCTTCGCGCGCCGCGCGACGCGACAGGGGTGCCCCGTCGGCGCTCACAGGGCCGGTGCCCGGAGCGGCGTCCTTCGGCGGGCCGTACGCGGCATCTTCACCGGTCGACCTCAGCTGGCGCTCCCGCGGGTCGGGTAGCTTGCCGAACAGATCCGCGAACGGATCGTCAGACGGTGATTCGGGCATGTCAGGCGGGCTCCTGGGAGACGGGGGTTCCGGGCGGGCGGCCGGTGCTCTTCTCGACGTCGAGTGCTTGCTGGAGCAGAACGACCGCGGCGACCTGGTCCACAATGCTACGAGATGATCGCTGTGATCTGCCCGAATTGCGCAGTGCGGCATGCGCGGACACGGTCGAGAGGCGCTCGTCGACGAGCCTGACGGGCACAGCGGATGCCTCGGCCACCGCCGCGGCGAACTCCCGTGCATCGGTGGTCGAGGGGGTGTCCTCGCCGCGCATGTTCAGAGGCAGCCCGACGAGGATCTCCACCGCGTCGTGCTCGTCGGCCAGTGCGACGACGCGCGCGACGGATCCGTCGTCGCGGGTCACCGTCTCGACCGGGGTCGCGAGCAGGCCGTCCGGGTCGCACCGCGCGACGCCGACGCGAGCCCGGCCCACGTCGATGCCGAGTCGCACTCCGCGACGGAAGCCGCTCACGCTCCGAGCGCGTCCTTCACGGCCGACAGCGCCGCCGGCAGGGCCGAGGCATCCGTCCCGCCCCCCTGCGCGACATCGTCGCGGCCGCCTCCGCCGCCGCCGAGCGCCGCGGCAGCGGCCTTGGCGAGGACGCCTGCCTTCGCGCCGGCCGCGCGGGCGGCGTCGTTCGTGGCGACGATCACCACCGGCCGGCCGCCGACCTCCGCGCCGAGAGCGACGACGGATGCCTGCGAGCCGAGACGTTCGCGCACCTGCAGGGCGAGCGAGCGCACGTCGTCGGCCGAGGCGGCTGCGCCGAGCGATTCGGCAACCACGAGGTGACCGCCCACCGCCGTCGCCGTGGCGGCGAGGGCCGGGAGCCGGTCGCCGAGAGCCTTCGCCTCGAACGAGGCGATCTTCTTCTCAGCGGCCTTGAGGCTCGCGGTGAGCTCGGCGATGCGCGCGGGCAGCTGGTCGCGCGGCGTCTTGAGGGTCGACGTCAGCTGCGACACGATCGCGCGCTCGGCCGCGAGCGAGCGGAACGCGTCGAGCCCGACGAGCGCTTCGACGCGACGGTTCGACGCGCCGACGGAGGATTCGCCGACGAGGCTGACGAGACCGACCTCGGCGCTCGTCGAGACGTGCGTGCCCGCGCAGAGCTCGCGGGACCAGGGGCCGCCGATGTCGACCATGCGCACGGTCTCGCCGTACTTCTCGCCGAACAGCGCCATCGCCCCGAGGGCCTTCGCCTCGTCGAGCTTGAGGACGCGGGTGGTCACCACGAGATTGTCGCGGACCGCGTTGTTCGCGATCTCCTCGATCTCGGACTTGGTCGCGTCGGACAGCGACTGGCCCCAGGTGAAGTCGAAGCGCATGTAGCCTGCGCGGTTCAGGGAGCCGGCCTGCGTCGCCGTCTTGCCGAGCGTGTCGCGGAGCGCGGCGTGCACGAGATGGGTGGCGGAATGGGCTTGGCGTGCGGCGCGCCGGTTGACGGCATCCACCACCGTTGTCGCCGGCTGATCGACCGCGACCTCGCCGGTCGTGACCTCGACCGTGTGACTGATCAGCCCCGCGACGGGCTTCTGGACGTCGATGACCTCGAGCTCGTAGCCCGGGCCGACGATGACGCCCTTGTCGGCGACCTGTCCGCCGGACTCGGCGTAGAGGGCTGTCTCGGCGACGATGACCTCGGCGATCTGCCCGGCCGCGGCGCGGTTCACCGACACGCCGTCGACGAGGATGCCGAGCACGCGGGACTCGGTCTCGAGATCGGTGTAGCCCGTGAAGACGGTCTCGCCCTGGGCGCGGAAGTCGCGGTACACGCTGGTGTCGGCGAGCTGGCGCTTGCGCGACTTGGCGTCGGCCTTGGCACGCGCGCGCTGCTCCTGCATGAGTGTGTCGAACGCGGCACGGTCGACGGTGAGGCCGGCTTCCTCCGCGATCTCGAGAGTGAGGTCGATCGGGAAGCCGTAGGTGTCGTGGAGGAGGAACGCCTCAGCGCCCGCCAGCGCGGTTCCGCCGGACATCTTGGTCGCCGCGACGGAGTCGTCGAGGATGTTCGAGCCCGCGGCGAGGGTGCGCAGGAAGGTCTCCTCCTCGGCCAGCGCGTACTGCGAGATGCGCGCCCAGTCGGCCTCCACCTCGGGATAGGCGTCCTTCATCGCGTCGCGCGACGCGGCGAACAGATCGGCGAACGTCGGACCGTCGACGCCCAGCAGGCGCATCGAGCGGATGGCGCGACGCATCAGGCGCCGCAGGATGTAGCCGCGCCCGTCGTTGGCGGGCGTGACGCCGTCGGAGAGCAGCATGAGGGACGAGCGGATGTGGTCGGCGACGACGCGGAAGCGCACGTCGTCCTCGTGGACGGCGCCGTACGTCTTGCCCGAGAGGGCGACGGCGCGATCGAGGACCGGGCGCACCTGGTCGGTCTCGTACATGTTGTCGACGCCCTGCTTGATGAACGCGATGCGCTCCAGGCCCATGCCGGTGTCGATGTTCTTCGCGGGGAGCTCTCCCACGATGTCGAAGTCGTACTTCGACTGCACGTTCGTGATCTCGTACTGCATGAACACGAGGTTCCAGATCTCGACATAGCGGTCGTCGTCGGTCGCGGGACCGCCGTCGATGCCGTACTCCGGACCGCGGTCGAAGAAGATCTCGGAGCACGGGCCGGCGGGGCCGGGAAGCCCGGTGCTCCAGTAGTTCGTGTCCTTGCCGAGGCGCTGGATGCGCTCCTCCGGGAACCCGGCGATCTGCTGCCAGAGCCCGAACGCCTCGTCGTCCTCCTCGTAGACCGTGACCCACAGGTCCTTCGGGTCGAAGCCCAGTCCGCCGACGTCCTCCGACGAGGTCAAGAGCTCCCATGCGAAGCGGATCGCGCCCTCTTTGAAGTAGTCGCCGAACGACCAGTTGCCCAGCATCTGGAAGAAGGTGCCGTGGCGCGGCGTCTTGCCGACCTCTTCGATGTCGTTCGTGCGCAGGCACTTCTGCACGTCGGCCGCGCGCTGGTACGGCGCCGGGACGTCGCCGCTCAGGTACGGGATGAACGGGACCATGCCGGCGACGGTGAACAGCAGGGCGGGGTCATCGGTCACCAGCGATGCCGAGGGGACGATGACGTGGTCGTTCTTCTCGAAGTAGTCGAGGTAGCGCTGAGCGATCTCGGCGGTCTTCATTCGGGTCCTCGCAAAATGCGCGCGGTCCACTCCCCCGGAATCGGGGCAGAGGGGCCGCTGGTCAGTCGGTGAGCTTCTTGGCCGCGTCTGCCGCCGTGTCGACGGCGTCCGATGCGGCGGACCGTGCCGCGTCGGCGGCACCGGCGGCGGCATCCTTCACGTCGTCGACCAGGCCCGAGATGAGGGCCTCCTGCTCGCGGTAGGCGTCGCCGATGCGGTCGGTGAACTCGGAGATGCGGGCGTCGACCTCGGCGAGGATCTCGTGACCCCGCGGGTCCTTGTTCATGAGGTGTGCGACGACGAACCCGCCGGCGATGCCGAACAGGAACCACAGCACGTTCTTCATGTCACCACTTCCTCGCGGGGCCGCCGGGCGCGGCATCCCCCCATCGTAGGCGGAAACGACGAAGGGCGTCGGGTCTCCCCGACGCCCTTCGTGCGAAACGCGTTCGCGAGCCGTTAGCGGGCTGCGTAGTACTCGACGACGAGCTGGACGTCGCAGACCACGGGGACCTCGGCGCGCTTGGGGCGACGCACGAGGCGGGCCTGGAGCTTGTCGAGCTCGACCTCGACGTAGGCCGGGACCGGGGGCAGGACGTCGGCGTGACCGCCGGCGGCTGCGACCTGGAAGGGCTCGGTGCCCTCGCTCTTGGCCTTGACGTGGATGAGCTGACCCGGCTTCACGCGGAAGGACGGGCGGTCGACGAGCTGGCCGTCGACGAGGATGTGGCGGTGCACGACGAGCTGGCGCGCCTGTGCGGTGGTGCGGGCGAAGCCGGCACGGAGCACGAGGGCGTCGAGACGCATCTCGAGGAGCTCGACGAGGTTCTCACCCGTCAGGCCCTGGGTGCGGCGCGCCTCGTTGAACGTGTTGCGCATCTGCTTCTCGCGGATGCCGTACTGCTCGCGCAGACGCTGCTTCTCGCGGAGACGGACGGCGTAGTCGCTGTCCTGCTTGCGCTTGGTGCGGCCGTGCTCGCCCGGAGCGTAGGGACGCTTCTCGAGGTAGCGGGCGGCCTTGGGGGTCAGCGCGACGCCGAGGGCGCGCGAGAGGCGGACCTTGCGGCGGTCCTGGGACTTCGTAGCCACGAAGTGTTCCTTCCGATGACGCGGCCGTGTCTTTCACGGCTCGCGGACGTATCTCGATCTCTTCGCCCTGTCCGGACTGCACGCCGGGGCATGCCGGAAGGTTGGTGAAAGAAGAGAGGGGATGCCCGAAAACTGCGTTTCGAGCCGGTCAAGTCTACCAGACGCGCCGTCGCGCCCGCGTCGAGCGGATGCCGTGCGTCAGCGCTCCCCCGCGAGGATCCGCCGGATCTTCTCCAGGCGCGCCTGGACATCGCGCTCCTGACCGTGGTTGGTGGGCTCGTAGTAGCGACGGCCATGGAGCTCGTCGGGCAGATACTGCTGCGCCGAGACGCCGATCTCGGAGTCGTGGGGGTAGACGTAGCCCTTGCCGTGGCCGAGGCGCTTCGCGCCCGGGTAGTGGGCGTCGCGAAGATGGAGGGGAACGCGCCCGAAACCGCCGGATCGGACGTCCGCGATGGCGGCGTCGATGGCGAGGTACGCGGCGTTCGACTTGGCCGTCGTGGCGAGGTAGGCGGTCGCCTCGGCCAGCGGGATGCGCCCTTCCGGCATGCCGATCAGCTGGACCGCATCGGCCGCCGCGACCGCGAGCGGCAGCGCCTGAGGGTCGGCCAGTCCGATGTCTTCGGCGGCCGAGATGATGAGGCGCCGGGCGATGAACCGCGGGTCTTCTCCGGCTTCGATCATGCGTGCCAGGTAGTGCATCGCCGCGTCGACGTCGGACCCGCGGATCGACTTGATGAATGCGCTGATCACGTCGTAGTGCTCGTCGCCCTGGCGGTCGTAGCGCAGCAGTGCGCGGTCGACGGCCTGCGCGACGTGCTCGGCGGTGATCTCGGGCGGGTCGCCATCGGTCTCGGGTGGCTCCGAGAAGGATGCCGCGGCCTCGAGTGCCGTCAGCGCGCGTCGGGCATCTCCCGACGACAGACGCACCAGTGCGTCGCGGGCCTCGTCGCCGAGCGTGACGGCGCCGGCAAGACCGCGCGCATCGCCGACGGCGCGATCGATGAGCAGACGCAGGTCGTCGTCGGTGAGGGCCTTGAGCGTCAGGAGGAGAGATCGCGAGAGGAGCGGCGAGATGACCGAGAAGGACGGGTTCTCGGTGGTCGCGGCGATCAGCACGACCCAGCCGTTCTCGACTCCGGGGAGGAGTGCGTCCTGCTGCGCCTTGGTGAAGCGGTGGATCTCGTCGAGGAACAGGATCGTCGACTGCCCGTAGAGGTCGCGCTGGGTGAGCGCCTCCTGCATGACCTCACGTACGTCCTTCACGCCGGCGGTGACGGCGGAGAGCTCGACGAAGCGGCGGCCGGACGAGCGCGCGATCGCCTGGGCGAGCGTGGTCTTGCCGGTGCCCGGCGGCCCCCACAGGATCACCGAGGTCGCCGCGCGGGCCGCGGCCTCCGGATTGGCGAGCGTGACCAGTGGTGAGCCCGGCCGCAGCAGGTGGCCCTGACCGGCGACCTCGTCGAGCGAGGTGGGTCGCATCCGCACGGCGAGGGGCGTCTGCCCCTGGAAGAGCGCGGTCGGACTGGTCACCGTTCCAGGCTAGTCCGCGTGCCCGACGCCCGGCGCGACGCGTTTTGCCGCCGGTGATCACGGCCCGTAGGATCAACCCGGCCCGGGCAGCGACCCGGAGCGGAGGAGGATCCGTGGCGAACGGTGGCAAGGATCGCGGAGCACGCGAGTCGCGAGAGCGAGCTCGGGTCTATCAGGCGCGTCAGGAGTTCCACCGCGGGCAGGCGAAGCGACGCACCCGGGACAACCTCATCGCGGGGATCGCCGGTGGCCTGCTCGTCGTCGGCGTGCTGGCCGCGCAGACCGCGTACTTCGTCACCGGTCCCGGTGCGCCGGTGCCGACCCCGACGGTGACATCGACGCCCACGCCCACGACCTCGACGACGCCGACTCCCACCACGAGCGCGACGCCGACCCCCACGCCCTGAGCGCCGTCATCTTCGGCATCTGAGCGGACCGCTCCGCCGTACTAGGCTTGGGAGCCGTCCATCCCCCACAGGCGGCGTGAGCCGCGATGAGGTGCATCCCGTGACTGCCGCAGCAGAGTCCACTCCCGAATCCACCGGTCCCGACAGCGAATCCGTCGAGCCCGACACCGAAACCACCGAGGCCGTGACCGAGGCGTCCGAGTCCGCTTCGGAGTCCCCGGCCGCCGATCCTGCTGCGGACGACGTCGTCGCGCCAGCGGTCGAGCCGGAGCCCGAGGCGGTCGTCGAAGCTGTCGAGGCGGATGAAGAGCCCGTCGCCGACGCAACCGAGCGCCAGGCTGAAGCTGCCGAGCCCGTCGCCGAAGCCGCCGGGCCTGAGACTGCTGCGCTCGAGGCTGCTGAGCCCGAGACTGCTGAGCCCGAGACTGCTGAGCCCGAGGTTGCCGAGCCCGAGGCTGCCGAGCCCGAGGTCGCTGAGCCCGAAGCCGCTGAGCCCGAAGGTTCACAGGCGCCGGCACCGTCGCCGGTCGCAGCACCGCGCCCCGCACCCCGCCCGCGTCCCGGCGCCACCGCTGCCCCGCGCGACGCGTCGCCGACCGAGCCGTGGGGCCGCGTCGAGGAAGACGGCACCGTCTCGGTGCGAGAGGCGTCCGGATGGCGCGTCGTCGGCCAGTATCCCGACGGCTCGCCCGAGGAGGCCCTCGCGTACTTCGAGCGCAAGTACGCCGATCTGGCGAGCGAGGTCACGCTCCTCGAAGTCCGTCACCGTCGGGCCGGGGCTTCCGCATCCGATCTGCGGGGCGCCGCACGCACCGTCTCGGCGAAGCTCGAGGGCGCGGCCGCCGTCGGCGACCTCGCGAGTCTCGAGGCCCGCGTGGCCGCGCTCACGCAGACGCTGGCTGCAGCATCCGCCACCGAGGCCGCCGCGGCGCGAGAGGCCGTCGACGAGGCCGTCCGCGACCGCACCGCACTCGTCGAGAAGGCCGAGGCTCTCGCGGCGCGCGACCCGCGCTCCGTGCAGTGGAAGCAGGCCACCACCGAGCTGAACGAGCTCTTCGAGCAGTGGCAGTCGCAGCAGCAGAACGGACCGCGTCTCCCGAAGGCCGCCGCGCAGCAGCTGTGGAAGAGGTTCCGCGACGCGCGTTCGACGGTCGACAAGCACCGCCGCGAGTTCTACGCCGAGCTCGACGAGGCCCACAAGGGCGTCCGCGAGCGCAAGACGAAGCTGGTCGAGAAGGCAGAGGCCCTCGCGCCCAAGGGCGAGGACGGCATCCCCGCGTACCGCGACCTCCTCGATGAGTGGAAGATGGCGGGCCGCGCGGGCAAGAAGGTCGACGACGCACTCTGGGCGCGGTTCAAGGCCGCGGGCGATGCGCTCTACTCCGCGCGGATCGAGCGTGAGACCGCTGACGCCGAGGCATCGCGAGAGAAGATCGAGCAGAAGCGGGCCCTCCTCGACGAGGCGAAGGCGGTCGCGGACGAGCGGGAGATCGCCAAGGCACGGTCGCTCCTGACCGGCATCCAGCGGCGCTGGGACGAGATCGGCCGCATCTTCCCCCGCGACGCCGAGCGTGCCCTCGACGACGACCTGCGCAAGATCGAGCAGGCCCTCCGCACGCGCGAGGACTCCGACTGGAAGCGCAACAACCCCGAGACCAAGGCGCGCGCGAACGACATGACGCGTCAGCTGACGGATGCGATCGAGAAGCTCGAGGACGAACTCGCGGCGGCGAAGAAGTCGGGTGACAAGAAGGCGATCGCGAACGCCAGCGACGCCCTCGAGGCGCGCAAGTCCTGGCTCAAGGCGCTGGGCGGCTGACCCGCCCTCCGCGGCAAGAGGCTGGTCGCGCGGGTTGTCCACAGGGCGGCGGATGAGGCGTCCGCCGCCCTGTGACCGTGCGGCACACTCCCCCTATGGCGTCTCCGTTCCTGTACTTCGTCGATGACCGGCTGTCACTCGCGGAGCTCTCTGCAGCGCGACTCGACGGCGATGTGGTGGAGCTCGGTGAGGCGTACATCCCCGCGGATGCCGTCGAGACGCGCGCGCTGCGCGCCGGATCGCTGACCGGTCTGCTCGGCGACACCCTCGCCGCCACCCATCTCACGGCGGCCTGGGTGCACGGCGCGCTCCCCGATCCGCCTGCTCTCCACACCGTGCAGCGAGCGGTGCCACGACGGCTGCATCGGGTTCCGGTCCGCCACCTCGTCTATCGCGACCTCGCCGTGGCAGACGCCGACCTCGAGGTCGTGGGCGGCGTGCGGGTGACGACGCCGGTGCGAACACTGGTCGACCTGTGCCGGGTGGCCGACGACGCCCACACCCGAGCGGCGAGGCTGATGGCGGCAGAGCGCGCAGAGCTCGTGGATGAGGCGATCGCCCGACTGCACGGCGGTGCACTCCCCCACAAGCGCGCCGCGCTCGCGCCGCTGCGCCGACTCGCCGCGGCCGAGGCGGCGACTACGACGACGTGACGCGGTAGACGTCGTAGACGGCGTCGATGCGCCGCACGGCATTCAGCACCCGGTCGAGGTGGACGATGTCGCCCATCTCGAAGACGAAGCGGCTCAGAGCGAGGCGATCGCTGGATGTCGAGACCGACGCCGAGAGGATGTTGACGTGATGCTCGCTGAGCACCCGGGTGACGTCGCTGAGCAGGCCCGACCGATCGAGTGCCTCGACCTGGATCTGCACGAGGAAGACGCTCTTGGTGGTGGGGGCCCACTCGACGTCGATGAGCCGTTCGGGATCGTCCATCAGGCTCTTGACGTTCGTGCAGTCGGCGCGGTGCACGGACACCCCGCTGCCGCGCGTGACGAAGCCCATGATCTGGTCGCCCGGGACCGGCGTGCAGCACTTGGCGAGCTTCACCAGGATGTCGGGGGCCCCGCGCACGAGGATGCCCGAGTCGCCGTTGCGGGACTGCCGTGCGCGACCGACGCTCGGCAGGTCGATCGGACCCGTCGCGGTGTCGTTGGCGCTCACGATCGCCGTGACCTTCTCGATCACCGACTGGGTCGACACGTGACCTTCGCCGACCGCGGCATAGAGGGCGGACACGTCTTCGTAGCGAAGCTGGTGCGCGACCTCGGTGAAGGAATCCTGGCTCATCAGGCGCTGGAGGGGAAGGTTCTGCCGGCGCATGGCGCGGGCGATCGCCTCCTTGCCCTGCTCGATGGCCTCCTCGCGTCGCTCCTTCGTGAACCAGCCGCGGATCTTGTTCCTCGCGCGGGTGCTCTTGACGAAGCCGAGCCAGTCCTGGCTGGGGCCGGCATCCGGGTTCTTCGACGTGAAGACCTCGACGACGTCGCCGCTCTTGAGCTCGGACTCGAGCGGAACGAGGCGGCCGTTGACCTTGGCGCCCATCGTGCGGTGCCCGACCTCGGTGTGAACGGCATACCCGAAGTCGACCGGCGTTGCTCCTGCGGGGAGACCGATCACGCGGCCCTTCGGCGTGAAGACGTAGACCTCTTTCGCGCCGATCTCGAAGCGCAGCGAGTCGAGGAACTCGCCGGGGTCGGCCGTCTCGGCCTGCCAGTCCGAGATGTGCGCGAGCCACGCCATGTCGGTGTCGAGCGACTTGGAGTCGGTCTTGCCCCCGTTCATGCGCTCTTTGTACTTCCAGTGCGCGGCGACGCCGTACTCCGCCTGCTGGTGCATCTCGTTCGTGCGGATCTGAATCTCGACCGTGCGCCCGCCGGGGCCGATCACCGTCGTGTGCAGCGACTGGTAGAGATTGAATTTCGGGGTGGCGATGTAGTCCTTGAAGCGGCCGGGAAGCGGCGTCCACCGGGCATGGATCGCACCGAGCACCGCATAGCAGTCGCGCACGCTCCCGACGAGGATTCGGATGCCGATCAGGTCGTAGATGTCGTCGAACTCGCGACCGCGGACGACCATCTTCTGGTACACCGAGTACAGCTGCTTCGGGCGACCCATGACACGCCCGCGGATGCGCAGCTCACGCAGATCGGTGTCGACCGCGTCGATCACGTTCTGCACGTACTGCTCGCGCTGCGGGGTGCGCTGCTTGACCAGGCTCTCGATCTCGGCGTAGAGCTTCGGATGGAGGACGGCGAACGACAGGTCCTCGAGCTCTGACTTGATCGCCTGGATACCGAGTCGGTGCGCGAGCGGCGAGTAGATCTCGAGAGTCTCGGTGGCCTTCTTGCGCGCCTTCTCGGGCGGGACGAAGCCCCACGTGCGGGCGTTGTGGAGGCGGTCGGCGAGCTTGATGAGGAGGACACGGATGTCGCGCGACATCGCGACGATCATCTTGCGGACCGTCTCGGCCTGCGCGCTCTCGCCGTACTTGACCTTGTCGAGCTTCGTGACGCCGTCGACGAGCATCGCGACCTCGTCGCCGAACTCGGCCGTCAGCGTGTCGAGTGCGTACCCGGTGTCTTCGACGGTGTCGTGGAGCAGCGCCGCCGCGATCGCCTTCGGACCGAGGCCGAGGTCGGCGAGGATCTGCGCGACCGCGAGCGGATGCGTGATGTACGGCTCGCCGCTCTGCCGCGTCTGCCCGGAGTGTGCCTGGTCGGCGACCGCATACGCGCGCTCGATGATCGACAGGTCGCCCTTGGGGTGGTGCGTGCGCACCGTTCGGAGAAGCTGCTCGACGTCGTCGCGTCGAGCCGACCGCGAGAAGATCCGCGGGACGAGGCGCCGGAGGGACGAGGTCTGGGCGGGGGGGACGGTCTCGGTCATCCGATACCCTCCCCTCCGCTGGACCTCACAATCCTACGCCCGCGTCGGACGGCCTCAGGCCGGGGTGCCCGCGAGCTCACGGGCTGTCAGCACCCGCTCGTCGCGCGCCTTGATCGCCGGCTCGTTCTCACGCAGCAGTGAGTACAGCGGTGCCGCGACGAAGATCGTGGAGTACGCCGCGACGATCGTGCCGACGAAGATCGACAGCGACAGGTCGGTCAGCGTCTGAGCACCGGTCCACAGCAGTCCGATGAACAGGATGGCGCCGGTGGGCAGGATGGCCACCACGGTGGTGTTGATCGACCGCACGAGCGTCTGGTTCACCGCGAGGTTCACCGACTCGCCGAACGTCCTGCCCGACACCTCGCCGTCCTCGCTCGTATTCTCTCTGATCTTGTCGAACACGACCGTCGTGTCGTACAAGGCGTACGACAGGATCGTGAGGAATCCGATCACGGCTGCGGGCGAGATCTCGAAGCCGAACAGCGCGTACACGCCGACCGTGATGACGAGCACGTCGACGAGGCCGATGATGGCCGAGACGGACATCTTCCACGTGCGGAAGTACAGCCCGAGGATCAGGAACGTCAGCGCGAGGAAGATCGCGAGACCCCAGAGGGACTGACGCGTGACGTCGGCTCCCCAGCTGGGGCCGATGAACGAATAGCTCACCTCGGAGATCGGCACGTCGTAGGCGGTCGCGAGGGCCTCGGATACCTCGCGGCTCTCGGCATCCGTCATCTGACCGGTCTGAACCCGGACCGAGTCCTCGCCGACGGTCACGACCTTCGTCGTCGCGTCGGGGACGACCGACTGCACGGCTTCGGTCGCGAGGGCCTGGTCGGCCTCGGCGACGTTGCTCACGGTGAACTGCGACCCGCCGGTGAACTCGATGGAGAACTGGATGGGGCGGAACACCGGCACCAGTGCGGAGCCGATCACGAGGATGGCGGCGATGAGGAACCACAGTCGACGCCGCCCGATGAACGGGAAGGACGTCTTGCCGGTGTAGAGGTCGTTGCCGAACTGACTCATGGAGCGCATCAGTCGTCTCCCTCCTTGGCGGTCGTGCCGGGTTTCGACTTGTCGCCGGCCGCGGACGCGGCGAGCTCGGCCTGCTTGCGCTCGGCGATGGTCTGGCGTCGTGCGGCTTCGCCGCGGGACTTGACGGCGCGGCGACCGGCGGCCGTGGTGGACGTGGCAGGAACGGGCTCACGGAACTGCGCACGACCGCGGTACACGGCGCCGAGTGCAGTGGGGTCGAGCCCCGACAGCGGGTGTCCGCCGCCGAAGAACCTCGTGCGTGCCAGGAGCTGCATCACCGGGTGGGTGAAGAGGATGAAGATCAGCACGTCGATCGCGGTCGTGAGACCGAGGGTGAACGCGAAGCCCTTCACCGTGGCGTCGGCCAGGATGTACAGCACGACGGCGGCCACGATGTTGATCGACTTCGAGATGTAGATCGTGCGCTTCGCGCGGTCCCAGCCGTCCTCGACGGCGCTGGTGATCGACTTGCCGTCGCGCAGCTCGTCTCGGATCCGCTCGAAGTACACGATGAACGAGTCCGCCGTGAAGCCGATCGTGACGATCAGGCCCGCGACTCCGGCGAGCGACAGGCGGAAGCCCATGCGCCATGCCAGGATGCACAGCGTCAGGTACGTGAGCACCGCCATGACCGCGAGCGACGCGATGATCACGAACCCGAGGGCTCGGTAGACGATCAGCGAGTAGATCGCGACGAGTGCGAGACCGATCAGACCGGCGATGAGGCCGATCTGCAGCTGCTGCGAGCCGAGGGTGGCGGAGATCGAGTTCGAGCTCTCGACGGTGAAGCTCAGCGGCAGCGCGCCGTACTTGAGCTGGTCGGCCAGGACCTTCGACGACTCCTGCGTGAAGTTGCCTGTGATGCTCGGGTCTCCGCCGAGGATGACCGCGTTCATCGAGGGCGCGGACAGCACGT
This sequence comes from Microbacterium sulfonylureivorans, assembly GCF_003999995.1. Classification (NCBI taxonomy): domain Bacteria; kingdom Bacillati; phylum Actinomycetota; class Actinomycetes; order Micrococcales; family Microbacteriaceae; genus Microbacterium; species Microbacterium sulfonylureivorans. Next base: position 501,017 of record NZ_RJAD01000002.1, on the reverse strand, counting down.
AGCCGTCGAGCACGAAGGCGAACTGGTTCAGCGGAGGCTCGGCGCCGTAGAGACGCTGGCTGATCTCGCCGAAGGTCTTCGTGCCCTCGTCGTCGAACTTCAGGTTGACGGCCCAGAGTCCGTTGTTCTGCTGGAGGCCGAAGGTGGCGTCGTCGATGGACGAGCCGTCCATCTCCACCGGTCCGAGGATGTACTTGTACGTCCCGTCGGGGTCGCATGTGATGAGCGGCTGATCCGCAGGTGCGTCGGCGGGGTCGTTCGTCGGGTTCGCGCAGTCGTAGGCGAGGAACTCGGCCTGCAGCTTGGGCGTGATCCACGCGACGTCGCTGCCGTCGGTCGGCTCGGCGGTCGGCGTCGCCTGCAGCGTCGGGTCGGGCGTCGGGAACGGCGTCTCCTTGCCGTCGTCGCCCACGAACGACGTCACCGGCGAGCCCGTGTAGAGCACGGCGCGCAGCTGCAGCTGCGCGGACGCCTCGATGCGGTTGCGCGTCTCCTCGTCGGCCTGGCCGGGGATCTGCACGACGATCTGGTTGCCGGCCTGCGTCGTCACATCGGCCTCGCCGACGCCCGAGGCGTCGACGCGCTGGCGGATGATCGTGACGGCCTGGTTCATCTGCTCGTCCGAGGGGGCCGCGCCGTCCTCGGTCTGCGCCTCGAGGACGATCTGCGTGCCGCCCTGCAGGTCGAGTGCGAGCGAGGGAGCCCAGGAGCTCTGCTGGAAGACGTAGACGCCGAGCGCGTTGATCCCGGCCAGAAGTGCCGTGATCACGAGGAGACCGGTCAGCGCGCGCCACGCATGCCGGACGGGAGTGGAAGTCGCCACTGATTCCGCTTTCTGGAAGGCCCCCGAGGGAGCCGGTGGGTCAGGCCTGGGGCTTGGTGCCGGGCTCGGCGTCCGGGTCGACGACGTCGGTCGTCGCGGCGGCATCGGTCTTGTCGTCGATCACAGGCGCCGCGGCGTCCACCGCAGAGTCCTCGACCCGGGCGGAAGCCTCCGGGAGGAAGTCGTCCTCGGTCTGCTGCGGCGCGGTCGGCTCGACGATGCGCAGGATGGCCTGGCTGTGGACCTTGATGTCGACGCCGGGGGCGATCTCTACGACTGCCGGCTGGTCGAGGTTCTCGGGGTCGTACGAGACGATCGTGCCGTAGAGCCCACCCTGAAGGAGCACCTCCGCGCCGGGCACGGTCTGACGCGCGCGCGCCTCCTGCTCCAGCTTCTGCTTCGCCATCCGACGACGCGAGCTCCAGAACATGAAGACCAGGAGCACGACCAGCAGGATGATGAGGCCGTAGTTGGTGAAGAACTCGTTCATGAAGGTGAGGTGACCTTTCGGGTCAGGCGCGCACCATGGCGGCGCTGCCTGTGAGAAGGGGGGTAGGCGAGAGCCTCCAGTGATTATAGGTCATCGAACCCGAGCACCGATTCGACGGGTCGGGCGCCCAGGTGCGCATAAGCCTCGGGTGTCGCCACGCGTCCGCGGGGGGTTCTCCCCATGAATCCGATTCGCACGAGGTAGGGCTCCACGACCGACTCGACGGTCTCGGCCTCCTCGCCGACGGCCACGGAGAGCGTGCCGAGGCCGACGGGACCGCCGCGGAATCGGCGGACCAGGGCGTCGAGCACCGCGCGGTCGAGCCGGTCGAGCCCGATCGCGTCGACGTCGTAGAGATCGAGCGCGGCATCGACGATCGCACCGTCCGCTGCCTGGCCGTCGCCGTAGACGATCAGATAGTCGCGCACGCGCCGCAGCAGCCGGTTCGCGATGCGCGGCGTCCCGCGCGACCGGCGGGCGATCTCGGCTCGGGGCTCGAGCGGTACGGACACGCCGAGCATGAGCGCCGAGCGCTCGATGACCCGCTCGAGCTCCTCCGGCTCGTAGTACTCGAGGTGGGCGGTGAATCCGAAGCGGTCGCGCAGCGGGTTGGGGAGCAGTCCCGACCGTGTCGTCGCGCCGACCAGGGTGAACGGCGCGAGATCGAGCGGGATGCTGGTGGCCCCGGCGCCCTTCCCGACCATGATGTCGATGCGGAAATCCTCCATCGCGAGGTAGAGCATCTCCTCCGCGGAGCGTGCCATGCGATGGATCTCGTCGATGAACAGCACCTCGCCCGGTGTGAGGCTCGAGAGCAGCGCCGCGAGGTCGCCCGCGTGCTGGATGGCCGGTCCGCTCGACATGCGGAGCGGGCGGCCGCTCTCGTGGGCGACGATCATCGCCAGCGTCGTCTTGCCGAGGCCGGGTGGGCCCGACAGCAGGATGTGGTCCGGCGGCCGCTGCTGGATCCGCGCGGCGTCGAGCAGGAGCTGGAGCTGACCGCGGACCTTCTGCTGACCGACGAACTCGGCCAGCGACGTAGGCCGGAGGGCCCCCTCGATCGCGAGCTCCGTCTCGTCTTCGGGCTCGGTGGCATCGCGGAACTCATCCACCGACCGGCTCCTTCCTCGTGGGGCCGAGCACCGAGAGCGTCAGGCGCAGAAGCGACGACACGGAGGCGAGCTCGGCGTCCGTCGCGTCCGCGCCGACGGACTCGACGGCCTCGGCCGCGACGCGCTCCGACCAGCCCAGTCCGATGAGAGCCTGCACGACCTGCGCCGGTACGGCGGGCGAGGCATCCGCCCGCCGGCCGGCCGAGGGGGCCGTGGCGATGATCTTTCCCGCGAGCTGGACCACGATCAGCTTGGCGGTCTTGGGCCCGATGCCGGAGACGCGGCGGAACGGCGCGTCGTCGTCGGCGGACACCGCGTCGGCGATCTGCGAGACGGTGAGGGTCGCGAGCACGCCCAGCGCGGACTTCGGCCCCACCCCCGTGACGCCGAGGAGCTGTGTGAACACGACCAGCTCGTCGCGGTCCTCGAATCCGAACAGCGACAGCGCGTCTTCGCGCACGATGAGGTTCGTGTGGAGCAGGAGCGTCTCGCCCAGGTGGGCCGCGTGCGCCACCTGCGGGGTCACGGCGACCGAGAGCCCGACTCCCCCGACCTCGACCACGACGGAATCCTGCTCGACGTGCACGACAGTGCCCCGGACTGAGGAGATCATGCTTCGAGCCTACGGGCGCGTTCGGACGTTTGTTCGAGCGACACGCTCAGCGTCGGGCGAGTCGCTCGGCGTCGGCCCAGGCCCGCTGCGCAGGAGTCGGTGGAGCGGATGCGGCGACCGCCGCTCCCCCGCGCCATGCGTGGCACAGTGCGATCGCGAGGGCGTCGGCGGCATCCGCGGGCTGCGGCAGCGCGTCGAGCCGCAGCACGCGCGCGACCATGGCCTGCACCTGCCGCTTGTCGGCCGCGCCGTACCCGGTGATCGCGGCCTTCACCTCGGAGGGAGTGTGCGTGGCCGCGGGCAGCCCGCGCTCCCCCGCGACGAGCAGCGCGATGCCGCTCGCCTGGGCGGTGCCCATCACGGTGTGACGGTTGTGCTGGGCGAAGACGCGCTCCACAGCGACGACGTGCGGACCGTGCTCGTCGATGACCGCGCGGAGCCCTGCGGCGATGATCGCGAGACGCTGCTCGATCGGCACGCCGGGATCGGACCGGACCACACCGACGTGCACGAGCCGCGCAGACCGGTCGGACGCGACATCCACCACGCCCACGCCGCATCGCGTCAGACCCGGGTCGATGCCCAGGACTCGGAGCGCGCCGCGCGCGGAACGGGATGCCACACCCCCACGCTAGGCGAGCGGACCATCCGCCCGTCCCAGGCGCGCCCGTGTCGGCGGCGGGGGCTACTCGTCGCTCTCGAGCTCGGCCTGGACGTCGGCGCTGAGGTCGAAGTTGCTGAAGACGTTCTGCACGTCGTCGCTGTCTTCGAGCGCGTCGATGAGACGGAAGATCTTGCGAGCGGTGTCGGCGTCGATCTCGACCTTGAGGTTCGGCACGAACTCCACGTCGGCCGACTCGTAGTCGATTCCGGCGTCCTGGAGCGCGGTGCGGACGGTCACCAGGTCGTGCGCCTCGGTGATGACCTCGAAGCCCTCGGCGTGCGGCTCGACCTCCTCGGCGCCCGCCTCGAGCACGGCCATCATGACGTCGTCCTCGGTCGTGCCCTCGCCCGAGACGACGATGACGCCCTTGCGCGTGAAGTTGTAGGCCACGCTGCCGGGGTCGGCGAGGCTGCCCCCGTTGCGGCTCAGTGCGGTGCGCACTTCCGCAGCGGCGCGGTTCTTGTTGTCGGTGAGGCACTCGATCATGAGCGCGACGCCGTTCGGGCCGTAGCCCTCGTACATGATCGAGGTGTACTCGACCGCTTCGCCGCCGATGCCCGCGCCGCGCTTGATCGCGCGGTCGATGTTGTCGTTGGGGACTGACGTCTTCTTCGCCTTCTGCACGGCGTCGTACAGAGTCGGATTGCCGGCGAGGTCGGCGCCGCCGATCTTCGCGGCCACCTCGATGTTCTTGATCAGCTTCGCGAACGACTTCGCGCGGCGCGAATCGATGATGGCCTTCTTGTGCTTCGTGGTGGCCCACTTGGAATGCCCGGACATACTTCTCCTGATCAGCTCGTCGGCGGGTCGCCCGCCCGACGGCGGTGGAGCGCGTCGGGGTGTGACCACCGGCTGACCATTCTAAACCTGCCCCGCCCGCGTGACACGGCGTCGAGATCGAGAGGGTCAGCCGATCACCTTCCGCAGTGTGCGCAGGTTGCGGTTCGTCGTGCGCGGCTTGTACGCCGCCCTGCCGAGAAGCTTCCCGAACGGGGTGTCGACGGTCGTGCCCTTGACGGGATTCCAGTAGACGACGCCCGGCCCCGCCGCGATGGGGTCGGCGGAGGCATCCATCGTCCTGGCCGCGGTCACGAGTTCATCGCGGGTCTCGTCGTCGACGCAGAAGACGACCCACGGCTGGCGCGACGCGTCGCTCTCGTCGAACGGGAAGCCGTCGGCCGCGGCTAGGAGCTCGCTCGCCGTCACGAGCACGATCCACGCGTCGTAGCCGAATCGGCTCCGCAGCGCCTTCTCGATCGAGGTCTTGAGCTGCGCTCGAGCGGATGCCGCGGCATCCGTGTCGAACGCCACATTGCCGCTGGCCAGCACGGTGCGCACCTCGGCGAAGCCCAGATCGACGAAGACGGCGGCGAGGTCGGCATTGCGGATCGTGATCCCGCCGACGTTCACCCCGCGCAGGAGTGCGATCCAGGCGGTCATGCTCAGAGCGCGAACTCGAAGCCGAACCGCGAAGACAGCAGTGCCACGAGATCGCGCGGGACCTTCGTGAGGTACGCCGGCGCCGGGGCGAGCGTCTCGGGCGAGCCGATGAACGGGAAGTACACGGGGCCATCCGTGAGGGCCTCGATCTCGTTGCGCACGGCGACGATCTCGCCGCCGATGCGACGGAGGGCCGTGAGCGTGATCGGGCTCGCGAGTCGAAGGGTGTCGCTGACGGGCATGCGCCAGTGAGGGAGCTCGTCGCCGCGCCGTGTGCGCGTCTCCTCACCGAGCGGACCGAGGACGCGCCCCCAGGCGGCGATTCCCGGCACGGAGAGCGTGCGATCCCACACGAACAGCGTGTCACCCGGTTCGGTGAAGCCGACGAGCTCGTGGGACCACTCGAACCGGCGATCGTCCGACGACTTCGGGGCGGAGAGCGCGTCCGCGACGATCCCCTTCGACGGCGCGATCATCCAGTAGCGCTCCTCGGGATGCTCGCGCCACCAGTCGTTGATCGTCATGCCACAGAATCTAACCGGTGCGCGAGACCGGACGTCAGATCGAACGCACGGTATCGAGGAACAGGCGGTGGAATCGATGCTCGCCCGTGACCTCGGGGTGGAATGCGGTCGCCAGCAGCGCCCCCTGCCGCACGGCGACGATCCTTCCGTCGTCGAGCTGGGCGAGGCGCTCGACCTCATCGCCCGCCTGCTCGACGAGCGGCGCACGGATGAAGACGGCGTGCACGCTGTCGCCACCGAGGACCGGCACGTCCAGATCGGTCTCGAACGAGTCGACCTGACTGCCGAACGCGTTGCGTCGGACGGTCACGTCGAGTCCGCCGAAGGTCTGCTGGCCCTCGATCCCATCGATGATGCGGTCGGCGAGCAGGATCATGCCCGCACAGGTGCCGTAGACCGGCATCCCGGCGGCGATCGCGTCGCGGACGGGCTCGCGCATCCCGAAGGCGCGCGAGAGCTTGTCGATCACGCTGGACTCGCCGCCGGGGATGACGAGACCGTCGACGGACGCGAGCTCGGCGGGGCGGCGGACCAGTTCCACGTCGGCGCCCAGCTCGGTCAGGACGCGCGCGTGCTCGCGCACGTCGCCCTGGAGAGCGAGGACGCCGACGCGGGGACGGGATGTCGTCATGCGGCGGCGCCGGTCACCAGCCGCGCTCGGACAGGCGATGCGGCGCGGGGAGGTCGGAGACGTTGATGCCGACCATGGCCTCGCCGAGGCCGCGCGACACGTCGGCGATGACCTTGGCGTCGTCGTAGAACGTCGTCGCCTTGACGATCGCCGCCGCGCGCTGCGCGGGGTTGCCCGACTTGAAGATGCCCGAGCCGACGAAGACGCCGTCGGCGCCCATCTGCATCATCATCGCGGCGTCGGCGGGCGTCGCGACCCCGCCGGCCACGAAGAGCACGACCGGGAGCTGGCCCGTCTCGGCGATCTCGGCCACGAGGTCGTACGGCGCCTGGAGCTCCTTGGCGGCCACGTAGAGCTCGTCCTTCGTCATCGACGTGAGGACGTTGATCTCGCTGGTGATCTTGCGGATGTGCTTGGTCGCCTCGGAGACGTCGCCGGTGCCTGCCTCGCCCTTGGACCGGATCATCGCCGCGCCCTCGTTGATGCGGCGGAGGGCCTCGCCGAGGTTGGTCGCACCGCAGACGAAGGGAACCGTGAAGCCCCACTTGTCGATGTGGTTGACGTAGTCCGCCGGCGAGAGCACCTCGGACTCGTCGATGTAGTCGACGCCGAGCTCCTGCAGCACCTGGGCCTCGACGAAGTGACCGATGCGGGCCTTCGCCATCACCGGGATCGAGACGGCCTCGATGATGCCGTCGATCATGTCGGGGTCGCTCATCCGCGACACGCCGCCTTGGGCGCGAATGTCGGCGGGGACGCGCTCGAGCGCCATGACGGCGACGGCGCCGGCATCCTCCGCGATCTTCGCCTGCTCTACCGTGACGACGTCCATGATGACGCCGCCCTTGAGCATCTCGGCGAGGCCGCGCTTGACCCGGCCGGTGCCGGTGTCGACTGTGCTCACGAGGGTTCCCTTCGACGGGTCGCGCAGCGGAGCGCGACGAAGAATACAGGTCGGGTATTGACCTAGGCCAAAAGATAGCATGTACCGCGCCCTACACTCGGGACAGCGAAGGACGGTGACATGGACCTCGAGATCAGCGGCAGCTCCGCGTCGGAGATCGCCGACAGTCTGCGGGCGCTGCTCGAGCGCGGGACGCTTCGTCCGGGAGACGCCCTGCCCCCGGTGCGCGTCCTCGCCGAGTCGCTCGGAGTGAATCGGAACACCGCGGTCGCCGCCTACCGACAGCTCACGCAGGCCGGCGTGGTCGTGACCCGCGGTCGTGGCGGCACCCATGTCGCGGATCGCTCCCCCGTCGCGCAGGAGGGCTTCGCCGCAGACAGCGTGCTGCGTGACGTCGGCACCGGCAATCCCGACCCGGAGCTCATCCCCGACCTGTCGCGCGCGCTCACGAGCATGGCGGGGCGCCCGGTGCTCTACGGCGAGCCCGTGATCGATCCCGACCTGGAACGGTGGGCGAAGGAGTGGATGAAGGAGGATCTCGCTCCCGGTGCCGCGCTGCGCCTCACGATCACCAGCGGGGCCGCCGACGCGGTCGAGCGACTGCTCACCGGCGTGCTCACCCGCGACGACGCCGTCGCCCTCGAGGATCCGTGCTTCCTGACGAGCATCCACACGGTGCGCATCGGCGGCTACCGCCCTGTTCCCGTTCCCGTCGACGACGAGGGGATGACCGTCGAGGGCCTGCGGGCCGCACTCGAGCAGGGCGTCCGCGCGGTCGTCTGCACCCCTCGCGCGCAGAACCCCACCGGAGCCAGCCTGTCCGAGCGGCGGGCGGCAGACCTGCGAGCGCTCCTCCGGGAGCACCCCTACGTCCTCGTCATCGAGGACGACCACTTCTCGCTGCTGTCGCAGCAGCCGTTCCACTCGCTGATCGGAGCCGAGCATCGACGCTGGGCGTTGATCAGGTCGGTCTCGAAGTTCCTCGGACCCGACATGTGCCTCGCCGTCACCGCGTCCGACGCCGAGACGGCGGAGCGGCTCGCCATGCGGCTCACCCCCGGGACGACCTGGGTCAGCCACCTGCTGCAGCGGCTGACCCACACGCTGATGTCCGACTCCGCCGTGACGGCGGCCGTCCAGCGCGCGGGCGTGCACTATGCCGCACGCAACGCGGCGTTCGCGCAGCGGCTCACCGGCCATGGCATCCCGACGGTCGCCGGCGACGGACTGAACCTCTGGGTGCACCTGCCCGTACCGGCCCGAGCCGTCACGGAGCGACTCATGCGGCGGGGGTGGCTGGCCCGCAGCGGCGACGACTTCGTCCTGAGCGGCCCACGTCCGTCGCATCGTCTGCGCCTGACCGTGCACGACCTCGACGACGCCGACTCCGCGCAGCTGGCGTCGGACATCGCGGGTGCGGTCGAAGCCCTGCACGGCCGGTCGGCACCGGCGGAAGTGGCATGATCGAGCGGTGAAGATCCTCTCGATCCAGTCCGCCGTCGCCTATGGGCACGTGGGCAACTCGGCGGCCGTTTTCCCGCTTCAGCGCATCGGCGTCGAGGTGCTCCCGGTCTACACGGTCAACTTCTCGAATCACACCGGGTACGGAGCCTGGCGCGGGCCGCTCATCAGCCCGGACGACGTCCGCGAGGTCATCCTCGGGATAGAAGAGCGCGGAGTGTTCCCGCAGATCGACGTCGTGCTCTCGGGGTACCAGGGCGGCGAGGGCATCGGCGACGTGATCCTCGAGACGGTCGAGCGGATCAAGGCCGTCAACCCGGGGGCGGTGTATTCGTGCGACCCGGTGATGGGAAACGCGAAATCCGGCTGCTTCGTCGCGCCCGCGATTCCGATCCTGCTCCGCGAGCGCGTCGTTCCCGCGGCCGACATCATCACGCCCAATCAGTTCGAGCTCGGGTTCCTGACCGGCACCGAGCCCGGCACCCTCGCGTCCACGCTCGCCTCGGTCGATCTGGTCCGGGCGACCGGACCGCGAACGGTGCTCGTCACGAGCGTCGAGCGTCCCGACGCCGAGGACGGCACGATCGAGATGCTCGCCGTCGACGACACCGGCGCGTGGATCGTCCAGACGCCGCGCATCCCGATGAAGGCCAACGGATCGGGCGACGTGACGGCGGCGCTCTTCACCGCGCACTATCGCCGCACGGGCGACCTCGCAGACGCGCTCGCGCGAACCACCTCGAGCGTCTACGACCTGCTCGAGCGCACCCACGAGTCGGGCGAGCGCGAGCTGCAGCTCGTCGAGTCGCAGGAGTCCTACGCGCGGCCGCGCATGCAGTTCGAGGCGCGCCAGGTCGCCTGAGGCGAGCGGATGCTCCCCACGCCCTCCGCGCTGCGCGGAGCCTCAGGGCGCGTGGGCCAACGGCCGAGGCATCCGGTGCCGGCGATCAGGCCGTCCAGACCGCCGCGACTGCGCGACGCACATCGCCGAGCAGCTGCGGCAGCGCCTTCGTCTTCGCGATGATCGGGAAGAAGTTGGCGTCCGAAGACCACCGCGGCACGACGTGCTGGTGGAGGTGCTCGTCGACGCCGGCACCTGCCACCGCACCCTGATTCATGCCGATGTTGAAGCCGTCGCAGCGCGAGACGGACCGCAGCACGCGCATCGCCTGCTGGGTGAGGGAGCCGATCTCCGCCACCTCCTCGTCCGTCGCCTGGTCGTACGTCGCGATGTGGCGATACGGGCAGATGAGCAGGTGACCCGAGTTGTACGGGAACAGGTTCAGCAGCGCGTAGGCGGTGCGGCCTCGCGCGACGATCAGTCCGTCCTCGTCCGACTTGTGGGGCGCCTCGCAGAACGGGCACGCCGCGCGCAGCGGATCGGGTCCGGCCTGGATGTACGCCATGCGATGCGGCGTCCACAGCCGCTGGAACTCATCGGGAATCCCCGGCAGGGTCGCGGCATCCACCAGTCCCGCGACGTCGGCAGGTGATGCATCGGAGTGAGAGGCGTCACCCACCGGCGTCGCCTCGCTCACGCGAAGTCCTCCGCTGTGTTGACCAGAGTGTGCGCCGCGATCGACTCGTGGATCCGGCGGACGGCGTCGGCGATCGGCACGCCGTTCTCCTGCGTGCCGTCGCGGAAGCGGAACGACACGGTCCCGCCCGTGCGATCCTGCTCCCCCGCGATCAGCATCAGCGGCACCTTCTGGGTGGTGTGCGTGCGGATCTTCTTCTGCATGCGGTCGTCGCTGTGGTCGAGCTCGGCGCGCACGCCGTCGACCTTGAGCTGAGCCACGACGTCGGAGAGATAGTCGGCATACTCCTCGGCGACCGGGATGCCGACGACCTGCACGGGCGACAGCCACACCGGGAATGCGCCGGCGTAGTGCTCCAGGAGGATCGCGAAGAACCGCTCGATCGAGCCGAACAGCGCGCGGTGGATCATGATCGGCCGCTTCTTCTGGCCGTCCCGGTCGGTGTACTCCAGCTCGAAGCGCTCCGGCAGGTTGGGGTCGACCTGCACTGTGGACAGCTGCCACGTGCGGCCGATCGCGTCCTTGGTCTTCAGGTCGATCTTCGGCCCGTAGAACGCGGCCTCGCCGGGCACCTCGGTGAGCTTCAGGCCGCTCGCGACCGCGACGTTGCGCAGGGCGTTCGTGGAGTACTCCCAGAACTCGTCCGAGCCGATCCACTTGTCCTTCTCGTCGTCGCGCATCGACAGCTCGAGCTCGAAGTCGCTCAGGCCGAAGTCGCGCAGCATCGAGATGACGAACTCGAGGACGCGGGTGGTCTCCTCCTCGAGCTGGTCCGGCGTGACGAACAGGTGCGAGTCATCCTGAGTGAAGCCGCGCACGCGGGTGAGACCGTGCAGGGCGCCCGAGAGCTCGTTGCGGTACACCGTGCCGTTCTCGGCCAGTCGCATCGGCAGATCGCGATAGCTGCGCGCCCGCTCCTTGAAGATCAGGATGTGCATCGGGCAGTTCATCGGCTTGAGGTAGTAGTCGATGCCGGCCTTGGTGACCTCGCCGTGCTCGTCGCGCTCCTCATCGAGGTGGATGGGCGGGAACATCCCCTCCTTGTAGGTGACGAGGTGATTCGACTGAAGGAACAGATCCTGCTTCGAGATGTGCGGCGTGTAGACGTAGGTGTATCCGGCGGCGCGGTGACGGCGCAGCGCGTGCTGCTCCATCTCCTGTCGCACGATGCCGCCCCGCGGGTGCCACACCGACAGACCGGAGCCGATCTCGTCGGGGAACGAGAAGAGATCGAGCTCTTTCCCGAGCTTGCGATGATCGCGCTTGGCGGCCTCTTCAAGACGCTGCTGGTAGGCGCGCAGCTCGTCCTTCGTGGGCCACGCGGTGCCGTAGATGCGCTGCAGCTGCGGGTTCTTCTCACTCCCGCGCCAGTACGCGCCGGCGACACGCTGGAGCGCCCAGCCGTTGCCGATCATGCGGGTGCTCGGCAGGTGAGGGCCGCGGCACAGGTCCTTCCAGACCGTCTGGCCGTCGCGGTCGACGTTGTCGTAGATGGTGAGCTCGCCTGCTCCGACCTCGACGGAGGCGCCGTCGGCGGCCTCCTTCGAGCCGCCCTTGAGCCCGATCAGCTCGAGCTTGAACGGCTCGTCGACGAGCTCGACGCGGGCCTCGTCATCGGTCACGACGCGGCGTACGAAGCGCTGACCCTCGCGCACGATGCGCTGCATCTCCTTGTCGATGGCCTTGACGTCTTCGGGGGTGAAGGGATGCTCCACCCCGAAGTCGTAGTAGAAGCCGTCGGTGATCGGCGGGCCGATGCCGAGGTTCGCCTGCGGGTTGATGCGCTGCACCGCCTGCGCGAGCACGTGCGCAGCCGAGTGGCGGAGGATGTTCAACCCGTCGGGGCTGTCGATGGCGACCGGCTCGACGGCATCCGTCTCCTCGACGACCGTGGCGAGGTCCTTCAGCTCGCCGTTGACACGCAGGGCGACCACGGAGCGGTCGGGGAACAGGGCGAAGCCGTCTGCGGGGTAGGGCGCGGCAGGCGGAAAAGCGGCGTCAGTCAATGGAAACTCTCCTGGAGGTGGCTCGGATCAAGGCTACTCAGCTTCGGGCGCACCACGCGCCCCGCCCGCTCAGGCGCCGAGCGTTCGCGTGCCGGTCGGCGCGACCATGGGCGCGCGCTCCGACACGATGAGTTCCATGCCGTCGAGTCTAGCCAGACAGGCGGGTGCGAGCGCTGCTCCCGTCGGACGGATCAGCCGTTCGTCGTCAGCATGTATTCGCCGTCGGCGCATCCGGTGACGAGCCATCCACCGGGTACCTCCTCCGTCGCGAGCTCCGTGACTCCCGTCGCGGAGACGTCCGGCTCGGCATCCCCCGGGATCCACACCTCGAGACCGCAGCCTGGCACGTCGGTCGTCGCGGTGACGTCGATGCTCGCGCCGTCCGCCTCGAGCGATGTGAGCACGCCGGGCGCCGAACGCGGGTACGCCCGGCTGAGGATCTCGAGGAGATCGCCGCGCGGGGCAGCGGGTTCGCCGGTCGCGCAGTCCTCGCGCATGAGGGCGTCCGTGATCTCGACGATGCCGCCCTGAGGGTCGCCGCAGGCCTGCTTCCACACCCAGTAGGCGCTGCCGAGCAGGTGCTCGTCCTCGAGCTCGGCGTAGCGCTCCAGCCGTGCCACACGATCGGCGTCCTCGCCCCAGTAGCCGTACTCCCCCGACCAGAGCGGCACGCCGTACAGGTCGGCGGCCCGCAACGCCAGCGTGAACTGGCGCTCCATGGAGACGATCGGCGGCAGACCGAGCGAACGGTCCATCGTGATCGACTCCGCATACAGGTGCGGGGAGAAGACGATGTTCCTATCCGTCGTGAACGCCGGCGGAGGGCCGCTGTCGAAGCCGAGTCCAGACCAGAGGATGCTCGGCTCGATGAAGACGATGTGCCGAGCTCCCTCGGCCCGGATCGCATCGATCGCCCTGTCGTAGAACCGGCCGAGCAGGTGCGAGGTGGTCACTGGCGCCGTCTCGCCGAAGCCCGGCTCGTTCATGAGGTCGAAGCCTGCGACGGAGGGATCGTCGCGGAACTCGGCGGCGAGCTTCGCCCACGTGGCGACGAGTGCGCTCTGGACGCCGTCGGTGTCGAAGTAGAAGTTCTGGAATGCGCGGTCGCTCGCCGGCGAGATGTCACGGCCCTGGAACTGGCATCGCGGCGCCCCGTCGGTGATCGTCGCCCATTCCGGTGCGCCGTCGTAGCCCCACATCGTGTCGGTGCCAAGCCGGCACTGCTCGCCTTCTGCAGTGCCGACGTTCCACCATGAGTCCTGGTGCATGTCGAGGACCGTGTAGAGCCCGTGCGCGTCTGCCTGGTCGACGGCGTCGCGGATCGCGTCGAGGTAGGCCTCGTCGATCGAGCCGCGCTCCGGCTCGAGCGCGGACCACGATATGTTCAGGCGCACGACGTTGAAGCCCTGCTCTGCGATCCCCGCGAAGTCCGCTTCGGTCAACGGCGACGTGTCGTCGACGTCCGGCCGGGGGCGGTAGAAGTCGACGAGCTGGTTGACGTTGACACCCCGGAGGAGAACCTCGTTGCCTTCGCCGTCGGCGATCACCCCGGCATCCGCTCGCAGGAAGCCGGCAGGCATGGCGTCCTCGCGGTCGGCAGCCGAGGCACCGGGCGCGGGGGTCACGAGGGTCACGACGACGGCGATGACGGCGACCACGGCGACGGCTCCCGTGGCGAGCATCATCGCCCGCGCACCGCGCCCGGAGCGCACACGGTCCGTCACGACGGCGGCGACACCCGCGATCCATCCCACGCACGCTCCGAACGACAGGCCATCCGCGACCGCGACGTAGGCGGACATGAGCGGCCAGAGGTCGCCGCGGAACCCGTCGATGAGCAGGGCGAGCAGTGCCTGGACGACGCCGAGCAGGCCGCCGGCGACCAAGGCCGCGAGCCAGCCGCCGAGGACGCCGGGCACACGTCGACGCATCCAGGGCAGGACCAATGCCGTCGCACCGGCGATCAGCGCCATCGCGAGGACGACCGATACGAGGCCGCGGTCAGGCCGCGCCGCGGGGACCCCCGGCGCGTACACCGTGCTCGTCCACCAGAGACCCGACAGCAGCGGAGCGACCGCGGCGAAGAGAGCCGCGGGCAGCCAGACCGCGCCGGCTTCGCCCCGGGATCGATCGGACGGGCCACCGAACCACCGCGCGAACGCCGCGACGACGAGCGCGGCGGGGACGGCCTTCGCGGTGACGTACGCCGCGGCCCACGTCGCGATCGCGGGGTCCCACGTCATGACGAAGCACGCCGCGGCGTGCGCGAGCATCACGGCGAGAACGATGCCGGGCACGAGCGTCCAATACCGATCTCCGGCGCGCACTGTCACCCACCAGAGGAGGCCCAGCAGCACCGGGACAGAGATCGCGTACGGCGCGATGGACCACAGCCCGTCGAACCGGGGCGCAGCGCCCGACCAGCCGACGAGGGCCAGCAGGCCGGTGGGGTCGGCGATCGCCTGGATGCCGAGGAGGGCGACCATGGTGGCGAGCGCGACGAGGGGACGTCGGATGGACCGCATGGCACTCCGTCGTGACAAGGGGCGAGGGAACAGCCTGCACAGCATCCGTCATGGCCCGCGCCATGTCAAACCGAACAGCGCTCGGTCGCGGTATCCCGCGGTATCGCACCGCTGCCGCAGTCGGACGATCATCCCTCCCGCGGTGCGGATGAGCCCGAAGATCGACCTTCTCGTCGGGATCCCTAGTCCGCCTGACCGGCGCCGCTGCCGACCTCACTGCGCATCTGCGCGACCGTGTACGAGGTCTCCGGCCCGGGTTGGCCGTCGATCAGGTACCGGAGGGTGACCGGAGTGTCCTCGGTCACTTCGTCGAGGTACATCACGTGCCAGAACGAGACGCGGCCGGTCTCATCCACGACCTTCGTCAGCTGCACGACCCCGCCCACGACGAACTCGACGGTCGTGCCCGACTGCGCGAACGCATCCGCGAAGAGCTCGATATCGGCTCGCGGCTCGAGCAGATCGTTCCACTCGTTGTCCTCGACGATGCCGTAGGTCCACTCCGGGCCGACGACCGGCAGCACCGGGGGCACGGGATCGGGCGTCTCGGGTTCGACGGGCGGGTCGACCGGCGTCTCGGGTTCGACCGGGGGAACCTCGGGCGTCTCGGGCTCGGCCGGCGGAACCGCTGGTGTCTTCGGCGTGCTGGGTGAGCCCGTCGGCGGGTCGTACGGCGCCTGCTCGAGCGGTACCTCGCCGGGAGTCTGCGGCGTCGCCACGGGGACATGCACCGTGGGCGGCGACGCCACTCGCTCGGGCGTCACCAGCTGCTCGACGGGC
Source organism: Microbacterium sulfonylureivorans (assembly GCF_003999995.1). Lineage (NCBI taxonomy): Bacteria > Bacillati > Actinomycetota > Actinomycetes > Micrococcales > Microbacteriaceae > Microbacterium > Microbacterium sulfonylureivorans. Next base: position 485,506 of record NZ_RJAD01000002.1, on the reverse strand, counting down.
TCGAGGAGGTCGTCCTGCGGGAGGACTTCGCCCTCCGACTCGAGCGCCATTCCACCGGCAGTGGGGGGTGCGGGGCTCGCGGTCGCGTTCGCGCCGATCGCCAGGGTGACCGCTGTCACGCCGCCGCCGGCGACGAGCACCGCTGCTGCCGCCGTTCCGGCGACCTTGAGACCGAGCGCGGTCGCACCGGCGACTCCGGAGTGCGACCCGAGCGCTGCCGTGCGTCCGACCGCGCCCGCAGCCTCCCAGGTGGCGACGCCGCCCGGGTCGGGGGCGGAGCCGTCGATGCGGCGAGGTCGACGGACGCGAGGCAGGCGAGGGGGCGCCGGCGCGGGTGGGATCGTCGATGCGGGCATGCCGCCGACGGCCATCGCGACGGCGGACGACGTGGTGGTCTGGAGAGAGGCGAGGTATCCCCCGGCGCCCGCGACGCCGAGTGCGAGCGGGAGCAGGACGAGCGCGATGCGGCTCGATACGTTTCCGGCCTCCTCGGCCACGATGACGCATCGCGCGCAGCCGTCGAGGTGCGCGCGCACGCGCTCGACGTCGCGCCGCGATGCGTTCTCGCGGGCGTACGCGCCGAGATGCGCGACCGTCCATTCGCATTCCGGCTTGTCGTCGAGCGATCGGAGATGGCCTTGGATCCACGCCTCTCGGAGACCCTCGCGGGCCCGGAAGGCCAGTTGCGAGACGGCGGCGGCCCTGAGTCCGAGCAGGGGGGCCACCTCGGCGGGCTTCATCTGCTCCACCTCGGTGTACCAGAGCACCTCCTGCCAGCGCGTCGGCAGGCTGCGGAACGCGCCCACGGTGAGCGTGCGGTCGAAGGCGTCGTCTGCGGACCGGTCGCTCGACGACGGATCCGCGACGAGATCGAGCTGGTCGTCGGCGGACTCGCGCTTCGCGCGGCCCCAGCCTGCCGCGGTGTTGCGGACCGATGCGAGCAGGTAGGGCCGGAATCCGGATGTCGGTCCCTTGCCCTTCCGGATGGCCTGGTAGATCGCCGTGAACGACTCCTGCACCAGGTCGTCCGCGTCGAAGGTGCCCGTCACCGCGCGGGCGGCGGCGACGCCGGCGCGATAGTGCCGGCGCCAGAGCTCGGCGTAGGCGTTCGAGTCGCCCGCACGCACCGCATCGACGAGTTCGCTGTCCGATCGGACGGTCTCGTCGACGAGGTCGTCGTCGTGCTCGGTCTGCATTCCCTCTCCCACCTCGACGCATCCCCGGATGGAGACCCGCCCGCAAGACGCTGTCAGCCACAGAACGTTACGCGATTCGCCTGAAAAAGCTTCGGGCCGCGGTCGGGGTCTACCCCCATTTCGCGAATCGCGTCATGAAATCGGTCCGTCTGCATCGAAGTGGCAGGGAGTTCTCTGCGGCGCCTCCCCGCCGCGCGGACCGGAGAGGAAGCACGTGACGCAGGACGCCATCGTCGACCGGCCGCTGCTCCGGCGCGACATCCCCCGGCCGCCGTGTCCTCGCGCGTGCCGTCGACGGCTCGCCCGGTTCGCCCTCGTCCTGCTGCTCGTCGGGGTCGCGGCATCCGCGGTCACGAACGCATTCCTTGTCCGCAGCTTCTCGATCGCGAGCGCGTCGATGGGTCCGGCGCTGGCCGTCGACGATCGAGTGCTCGTCGACCAGGTCACGCCCCGCCTCACCGGATTCCACCGAGGCGACATCGTCGTCTTCCATGACCCCGGCTCGTGGCTGGACGCCGGCGAGGCGCCCGCATCGCGGAGCTGGGCCGACGTGCTCTACGCCGAGAACGGCTACGTCGTGAAACGCGTCGTCGGCGGGCCGGGCGACCGAATCGTGGGACTGGCCGACGGATCGGTCGAGGTGAACGGCGTCCTCCTCGACGAGCCCTATGCACGCCTCGCGCCGCAGGAGCCGTTCGATGTGGTGGTACCCAGCCAGCACCTCTGGGTGCTCGGCGACAATCGAGGGCTGAGCGCGGACAGCAGGGTCAACGGCTCGGTGCCGCTGGCGGATGTCGTGGGTCGAGCGTTCTGGACCTTCTGACGGCATCGGGCCGGCCGGCGGTCGGTTCTCGGCATTCTCCCAGCAGGGATCGCGTGATGTTCTGCGGCTCAGGGGATCTCTCCTCCATGGCTCGATCACCCGTGGAGCCGGACCCGAACACACAGGACCACCATGTCTCACCCACATCCCGCACGTCTTCCTCGCCTGATCGGCGGGGCCGCCGTGCTCGCCCTCATCGGCGGCTCGCTCGTCGTCACCGCCGCTCCGGCGTCGGCCGCTGAGCCGCTCTCCGTCACGTACGTCGCACGCATCTGCGACGACTACACCGACGTCATGGCCAACAAAGCACGCAACGACATCATGGAGTCGCTCCGAGACCTCGGGGCCGATTCGACCTATGCGGCGAACGGCGTCGTGGAGCCGGATGCCGAGGCCGCCGGTTCGCCGGGCTGCCGGCCGCTGACCGACTGGTCGCTGTCGCTCGGACGCGGCATCGTGGGCAAGTCCGAGGCCGCGAACTACCTCAGTCGAGCCTCGGGGCCCTACACCGGCGGCCCGGTCACGACGACGAGCTCGACCGCTCGGCTGGATTCAGCCGGCGCCCCGACCGGTGAGGTCATCGAGGGAGCCGTGACAGTTCCGCTGACCGCCGACCAGATCGCGGCCGTGCAGTCGGGCGGCCGGCTCGTCGTCCAGGGCGGCGTCGGGACGGACACGCTCAACGGCCGGCAGGACGACGTCGCGTTCGCCGCGCTTCGCTGCGCGCAGGATGCTCGGAACGCCGACAACGTCGACTACGTCTGGTTCCCCAACGGCGCCTCACACGTGTTCTGCTATTACTACGCCGTCACTCCCCCGCCGGGGACGGGCACGATCACGGTCCGCAAGGAGGTCCCCGCTGAGACGAACGGCGTCGGCACCTTCGACTTCGAGGGCTCGCTCTCGTTCGACAAGCAGGACGGCGAGGTCGGCCGATTCTCGCTGCGTGCCGGCGCCGGAGCTCCCGGGACGCAGACCTTCGTCCGCGCCGCCGTGGGTTCCGGGGACGAGCCGTGGACGGTGCGCGAGCTGGACGAAGCCGGATGGGACTTCGACGGTCTGGAGTGCGTTTCGCAGACCGGCGACACCGAGATCGCGATCGACGGGCCCGGGGCGGAGATTCGCCTGGCCGCCGGCGACGATGTCGTCTGCACCTACACGAACCACCGCCGGCCCACCGGGGCTGCGGCCCTGTACAAGGCCACGCTCGGTCGCGTCGGCACCTTCCCGTTCACGGTCACCAGTCAGCGTCGAACCGTCGAGGCCACGGTCACCACCACGCAGGAGGGCGCTCCCGTGCTCGTGACCGCCACCGACTCGACCGAGCCCGGCCCGATCACGGCGCGTGAAGTGATGCCTCCGGCGACCGGAGCCGGATTCTGGCGCATGGCGACCGCGCAGTGCAACGGCGAGGCGATGCCCATCTCGGAGATCAGTCCCGGCGTCTGGGAGAGCTCCAAGGTCCTCGCCACCGGCGAGGGCGCCGACTGTCTCATCGTGAACGAATACGTGCCGACAGCCTCGCTCGCACTCGCGAAGATCACGACGGGCGGCACGGGGACGTTCGCCTATGACGTGTTCCCGCTCAACGAGCTCGGCGAGCCCGACACCGGCGGCGGCGTCTTCACGACTCGTGCCACCACGACGCGGGAGGGCGAGATCGCATCGGCAGAGGCCGTGTACGAGGGCATCGATGTGGCGGAGCACTCGGAGTTCGGTATCCAGGAGGTCATGCCGGCAGCGAGCGACGCGGGCGTGTGGCGGCTTCAGAGCGTGGACTGCGGGGGCGCGGAGACCTCCGTCCACCTCGAATCGGCCTACGTCACCGTGGCCGTGACCGAGGGCGCCCCGGCGCCCGTCTGCACCTTCACCAATCAGTTCGTCGCGGCCGGGACTCTGACGGTCACGAAGAAGGCGCCGTCGGACCCCGCAGTGCGGCCCGACGACGTCCGGATCGTGGTGGACTGCGGTGGTCAGCGCACCGAGATCGTCCTCGAGGCAGGCAGCGCCGACGTGACGCGCGTGATCTCCGGCATCCAGTCTCCCCAGACGTGCACGCTGGTCGAAGCGGCGACGGGTGCCGCAGACGGATGGGATGTCGCGATCCGCGCGTCGCTCTCGAGGAACGGCGTCTTGGCAGAGACCCGGGACCGGCTCGGTGCCGTCACGGTCGAGCCGGGAGTGGACACGGTGATCGAGATCGAGAACGTCTACGCGCGCAATGCAGGTCCGAGTGGCGAAGAACCGAGCGGCGAGCAGCCGAGCGACGCCGGAATCACCGGAACCGAGTCTCCTGCAGACAGCGCTCACGGGCTCGCAGCGACCGGACTCGACAGCACGTGGGCCTGGCCGGCGGCCGGCGGCGCCGTCCTGCTCGCCGCCGGGCTGATGCTCGTGGCCCGCAGGCGTCGGCGCGCATGACGGGCCGGCCCCGCCCGGGCTCGTGCGGCTCGCCCGGGCTGGGCCGCTCTGCATCGATGGACGGTCGGTCCCGGGTGGCGTCATTGCGACGGTCGACGCTGCGCCGGGACCCTGGCGCCCCTGAAGCGATCCACGACGGACGACATACCATGATTCACGACGCACCCTATAGGATATGCGCATGATTCCCGACGGATCAGACCGGTGCTCGCCGGGCGTCCCGGTCTCGCTCGCACCGCTCTCGGTGCCCGCGGCGACGGCGATCACGGCCGGCACTGCAAGCGTCGACCTTCGACTTCACTCCGGCACGTGCTGCCGCGAAGACGCCGTGCGGGCCTACCAGGCGGGGGCCGACGCCGCCAGGAAGGACTCCAGTGCGTGCGTGGGTGAGCTGCAGAACGCCTACTTCCGCCTGCAGCCGGATCTTCCCGCGGTCGTGTGGGGCGCGTTCCGGGACGGGTTCGACTCCGTGGTCATGGACGGGCTGAGCAGCCACAGCGCGGGTCGGCCTGCCGACGACCCCCGGCTCTCCTGAGCGGTGCCGGACTCGCTCCGCGCTCAGGTTCGACCCGGAGCCCGGCGACGCACCATCTCCGTGTCCCGACGGGCGCGATCGCCGGGTGTCTGCGTTGCGGCGGACGTCGCTCGCTCGGATCAGCGCGGGCATCGCTCGACCCGTTGCACACCGGTCCCACGCGAAGCGCCCGTGAACGCGGTGGATACGCGAAAACCCCCGTCAAGCGGGGGTTTTCTTCGGTGGGCGATACTGGGATCGAAACTGTATTTGCGTCACTGGGCCACTCCCCCGGAATCCCGGGCAAATGCCGCAGTTTCGCCTGCGTTCTAGCGCATCCTTGATCGTCCGTGTTAAGGTCACTGAAACCCGCAAGTGGACACGTCGAGACACGAGATATTGCCCGGTATTGCCCAAAGGAGACCCAGTGGTCGGTACGAAGCGCAAGCGCCGTGAGAGCTTCGGGGCGATCCGCAAGCGCGAATCGGGCCGCCATCAGGCGTCGTACGTCGGACCGGACGGAGAGCGGCACAACGCCCCGCAGACGTTCGACACGATGACGGATGCCCGCGGCTGGTTGGCGATCCAGCAGGGACGCATCCTTCAGGGCACTTGGTCCGAGATGGACACAGCCAAGGCCGAGAGCGCGCAGCGCGGCCGCGGGATGCTATTCGCTGAGTACGCAGAGCAGTGGATCGCAACCCGGACCAATCGTCACGGCGACCACCTGCGACCTCGCACGGCTTCGGAGTACCGTCGTCTGGTCGCGGGCCCGCTGAAGCCCTTCGCTGAGTCTCGCCTCACTGCGATCACCACGGAAGGCGTGCGCGGCTGGTACTCCGCTTTGTTGGCCGCTGGCACGAAGACGCAAGCGGCACGAGCATACGAACTCCTCAAGTCGATCCTGACCACGGCCGTGGCCGATGGCCGGCTGAAGGTGAACCCGTGCCAGATACGCGGAGCCGCGTCCGCGTCCACTGGCAAGAAAGTTGTTCCGCCCACGGCATCCGAGCTACAGGCGATCCTGGACAACATCACGCCCCGGTATCGGGCGGCTGTCATCCTGGCGGCATGGGCTGGGGTTCGCTACGGCGAGCTCACCGAGCTGCGGGTGAAGGATCTCGAGCGAGCGGGCGACGTCTACATGGTCAACGTGGCGCGGGCAGTGACGCACGTGACCGGGCAGGGCTTTGTTCTCGGGGAGACGAAGAGTGAGGCGGGTGTGCGCACGATCGTCCTTCCCCCGCACGTGACTGACATCGTGGCGACGCACCTCACTGAGTACGTCAGTAGATTCCCCGATTCTCTGCTGTTCCCCGCTGCGGACGGTGTCACTCACCTTTCGCAGACGTCCTTCTATAAGCACTGGGATCGCGCTAGGAAGGCTGCTAAGCGCCCGGACATGCCGTGGCACGCCCTACGCCATTACGGGGCGACGCGTGCGGCTTTGGCGGGTGCCACGTTGAAGGAGTTGCAGACCCGCCTTGGTCACTCGACCGTGGCGGCTGCGATGCGATACCAGCACACCGCTGGGCGGGATGAAGAGCTTGCGAGGCGCATGAGCGACCTCGCATGAGGCGTACGGATTTCGTACACCTAATCAGTGCCCCCGCCGTGCGTGAACACGACGAGGGCCAGACACCGAAGGGCCAAGCAACGATGTCCAAGCCACAAGATACCCAGCGACCTGAACTTGATACGTCCCGCCGAGTCAAAGTCTCAGCAGCCGGCAACCTCGCGCTCTCCGACGAGGTGCGGGTTCTGATGGCCGACCGGGGATGGACGGTTCGCGAAACCGCCGCTCGCCTTGGCATGTCCACGGCCGCTATGTCGTCGCGGCTCAACCTGTGGTCAGCGTGGACCGTGTACGACCTCGCCAACCTCGAGAACGTCTTCCTGGTCACGCATCTGCCCGGAGTGTTTTACGCCGCGTGGAAGCCCGAGGACGTGACCGTCTGACCCCGCCGCCCCTGCGCGCATGAGCCCTTCAACCCGTTCCTGACGGGGTGGAGGGCTCATGCAATTCAGCCGACGACACCGTCCGACACGCCCGGGGTGCAAAGTTTCCCCAGATTAGTCCCAAACTCGTCTAAGTCAAGCACACGTAGACGTCTATAGGGTTCCTCCGGGTCGCTCCGGGATGCTCCGTGATCTCCCCTTATGGGTAGCGAGTTAGACAGTGCACCCATCAGCGCGGCGACCTAAAAGCCCTGATCAGCGAGATAAACACTGCGAGTAACTACTAGCCATATCTACCCCTAGTTGGACATCCGTTTGGGCCCATACACCATACTGATCAGGAAGGCAATAGCGACTTTCCAAAAAGGGGGTAAGCGATGGAGGCGACTGCCAAAAACGCGTGGGGCACGATCCAGCAAGCAGCGGACACTGCACAGGTCAGTGACAAGACGATCCGGAGGTGGGTGGCCGCGGGATTGATCGAGGCTCAGCGATTTGGGCCGCGCCTGATTCGGGTCGACATGACCAGCCTGGAAGCGCTCGGTCGACCGCTGACTTCGGGCCGCTGATATTGGCCGGCCGCGCAGTACGAAAACTGAACACAGGAGGCCCGAGTTTGAGCAGAAATAACGAAACCCCGGCTGGCGGGCCGGGGCTCGAGAACATTGCTGGTGAGCGTGTTCCCCTCCAGGCTACCGGACTTCTGACCGCGTGTGTGGCGCTGCTCAACGGTGATCTTCAGCCTCACCAACTGCCGTGGCCTTGGCCGCTCGTCTGGAACGACGGGTTCCGGCAGGGACAGGTCCGGATGCAGTCGACGGTGGACCGCCTCGAGCGTGAAGCCGATCACTGGTATTTCGTCGCGAACAACCCTGCCGAGGTTGTTGCGGAGCGCGACCGTTGGCTGAAGCACTTCTCCGTGGTGCAGGCACGGAAGGCGGATGCAGCATGAGCGACGCCCTTACTGCTGAGTGGCTGATGGCACAGGCATTCCCCCCGATCCGCTACGTCGTGCCAGGGGTGATCCCTGAGGGGATGACTCTGCTGGTCGCCGCGCCGAAAATAGGCAAGTCGTGGATGGTGCTCGGGCTGGGCGTCGCGCTGTCGTGCGGTGGCGACGCTTTCGGCGCGCTCCCTGTCGGGGCACCTCGTCCGGTGCTGTACCTTGCCCTAGAAGACGGCCCGCGTCGGTTGCAGGACCGTCTTGTGCGACTCAACCCGGCCGAGGTGTCGCCGCTGCTCGAGTTCCGCGTCGAGATCCCCGCAGGTGTTGTCATCGAGACGATCACCGATTTCATGACGAAGCACTCGAGCTCTGATCCTGTCGTGATTCTCGACACGCTCGGCAAGGTCATGCCGCCGGCTGGGAACGCCTCCCAGTACGGGCATGACTACCGGGTGCTGTCTGCCCTGAAAGCAACGTGTGACGCCGTCCCCGGATCCAGCCTCATCATCGTGCACCACACCCGCAAGGGCGGCGGAGAGGACTTCCTGGACGCCGTGAGCGGCACACAGGGCATCGCGGGTGCCGCGGATACCGTCCTCGTCCTGAGGCGTGAACGGAACGACGACCGCGCAACGCTGTTCGTCACATCACGTGACGCCGCAGAGGGTGAATACAGCCTCCTGATGACAGAGACGGGCGCATGGCACCTCGACGGGCAGGATCTCGAGGACGCCGCTCAGGCCGCCCAGAACGCTCGGAGCACGGCCGGCGTTGGCGATCGCATGGCAGATGTCATCGCGACTGTGGGTAGGTTCCCCGAGGGCATCAAACCCAGCGATGTGAAGACGCTCATGCAGGGCGTCCCCGGCATCGATGAGTACCTGCGGCGTGCTCTCGAATCCGGGAGGATCACGAAGCTCGCCCGTGGCCTCTATGCCCCCGTTAGAAGTGTGAGAAGTGTGAGTTTCCCCGAGTTCGACGACTCCGAAACTCACAAACTCACACAACTCACACCCCCTGAACTTGCGGGGGTGGACGCATGAGCATCGCACGCGTGTGGACGGCAACCTGCCGAGGCTGCGACCCGTGGATTCGTGTCGTCCGCCGGCCGGGAACGGACGTGCCGGTCGAACAGGTTCTCCACGAGACCCACTGCGACGTCTTCCCGACGCTCACTCCCGCAGACCGGGAGGCACTCAGTGGCGACTAACAGCGGCATCGAAGAATACGCGGCGCTCCTCGCCGCGATGGACAAGACCGAGCCTGTCTGTATGGGCGACGACCTGTTCATCCGGGATCGGGAAGACGTCACACCCGAGGAACAGGAGGACATGCGGCAAACCTGCGCGCAATGCCCCCTCTACGACCTCTGCAGGGCCTATGGCGAGGCCGCACACCCAACAGGCGGGTACTGGGCAGGCCGCTACTACGGAAGCGCCACACGGCGCAGGACAGGAGACTGACCATGACGGCGAGCTCAAACAACCCAACGACCGGTGCCCCGATCTACCTCGCTGCGGCACCCCCCGACACGGCTGTCGACATGACCGAAGTGGCCGCGTACGCCGGGAAGGTCGGTACACGACTGATCGGGTCGACGGCGGAACGTACCGCGTACGACTATGCCCGTGAAGGGCTCGGCTGGTTCGACACCGCCGTCGACACCGAGTACCTGCATGACGGCACGAACTGGGACGCGATCTTCCATGACTGGAAGTCGTGGACCCCGACCCTCACCGGCCTGTCGTTGGGTAACGGCACCCGTTCGGGGAAGTACCAGCAGAACGGCCGGCACGTGCACTACGCCCTCCGGTTCACAGCAGGTTCCACCACAAGCGCCTCAGCAGCGTTCGGGTTCTCTACCCCTGTCACGCCCGCGGACTCGGCGTACAAGCATGTCGGCACCGGCGTGTGGACGCGGGCCGCGGGAATCATCTACCCGGTACAGGCCCGTATCCCAGGCGGGTCGATCATCTACGCGACCCTCGGCAACTCGGCGGGGCCGATCATGACAGCCACGAACCTGTCAAACACGTACCCCGGGGCACTCGCAAACGGCGACGCCCTGTACATGCAGGGCTCCTACGAGGTCGACTGACCATGACCAAGGAGACGGCAATGAACCACCCGAGTCCCACCCGAGCACTCAGAGAGCAGGGCATCGCCTGCGCATTCGGCCACACCGAGTCGCTCGTCAGCAACGACGACGACACGCTCGAGTACCGCTACCGCATCGCATTCGCCGGCCCCGCAGCAATGGTCGCACTCGCACACCTCGTCGCTGACGGCTGGGACGTGACCATCCGACCTAGAGACGACGCGCTCTCCATCCGACTCCACCGTGGACTGAAGAAATGACCACATCGAACTGCACACCGAAAGGCACAACCATGCTCCGCACCAAGAACCCCAACCCCACCGACGGTGGCGCATTCGGCCCCTCCGCCCGCCCGCCGCTCGAAGCGCTCACCAAAGACTTCGCAAGACTCTTCGCAGAGCTCGACGAACTGAACGGCAAGATCGGCCACACCTCAAGCGACCTCACCAACCTCATCACCAACTGGGGGACGCACGTCCAAGCAGCCCGCGTCGCTGACGGACGAGCCACCGCAGAGTCAGGCCGAACCGGAACCGGCGTCGTAGTCACCGACGCAGCCCAAGCGCTAACCGCGAAGAAGAAGCTGCTCGAAGACCAGATCGGCGCCTACCGAGAAGCGCTCCCCCTCGTCCTCAACGACCTCGCCGCGGAACGCACAAAGATGCAGGCCAACCTCACCCCCTTCCGCAAGACCGAAGACAAGGCCCGTACCCGGATGCACAAAGCACTCGAAGAGATCGACGCCGCAGCACGCGAACTGACATCAGCGGTCGCGGTCCGCGAATGGATCACCGACCACCTGCCCTGGGAAGGCGAAGCCCTCCTCGATGTCGCGACCATATGGACACCCGCACACCGCATCGCCTCCTCCGCTGAGCAGGCCATCCCCGTCCACGTCAAGACCGTCATCAACGCACTCAAAGGACTCTGACCATGACCCTCCGCGACCTGAACCTGACCCCAACCAAGAGCATCGCGCAACGCATCGCAGAGAAATCCGCGGCAGCCCGCCACGACAACCCGAGTGACAACAACGGCAACCCGCACACCGACCCACTGCCCGAGTACGAGTACGACGACAAGGGACAGCTCACGCGGTACAACCCGAGACCGTCAGCAACACCATGACCCCCCGTGCGCGGGGCCTCCCGATCACTCCCCGCATCCATACCGTCGGGGAGGTCTGGAAAACATCCATGGTCGAGGGTCCCGTTTTTTCGGATGCAGATTGGAGACAGATTCGATGAGTGAGACCGAGGAAGAGGCCCCGGATGGACTCGGCGTGCGCGGCGCGAAGTTTTGGTTGTCGCTGACGGCGGATATGGAGTTCGACGCGAAGGAGTCGGAGGTGCTTCTCGAGGTGTGCCGCACTCTCGATCGCATCGACGCGCTGGCGGCGGCGGTCGACGCGGACGGGACGATGATTACCGGCTCGATGGGTCAGCGTGTGTTGCATCCGGCCGTGGGTGAGTTGCGTCAGCAGCAGGCCGCGTTCGTTCGCCTCGTCGCTGACTTGCACTTGCCTGAAGACGTTGCGGCTCAGGACCGGTTCAATACGGCCCGTGGCAAGGCTGGTGCTGCGGCCCGGTGGGATCGGCCGTTGCGGGCGGTGCGCTGATGGCTAGGTGGAAGACACGAACCGTTGAACCGTTGGCTGAGGCTGTCATTCCTGCGCATCGTCGTTCGGTGTTGATGACCGAGCGCAACCGTGGACTTGACGGGCTCCCGCCGAGCGATCATGACGCATTCCTGAGGGACTTCTACGACCGTTACCCGACGTACCCGTTCCCGCAGCGTGTGTGTCGCTGTCTGCGCTGTCTGGTGGCGTCCTGATGGCCCGGTGGAAGCACCCACCGCCTGTGGTGCCGCGAGAGCGCGCGCGGGATGACTGGCTCAAGTACGTGACCGTCGTGGACGAGAACGGCAACCCAATCGATGAAACCGAGGAGAACCAGAATGCCCATTGATCAGCTAATTGAGAAGATGCGCGCGGGTAACGCGCCCGCAGATGAGGCGTCTGAGGCAGGTTCTCGGATCGGGGAACTGATCGCGCTTGCGCGTGAGGCTGCCCCGGATCGGGATGGTTTCGAGATCGCGGTGGGTGATGTGGTGGCGCGGATTGAGTTCGTGCAGCTCGCGGGAGCCCGGTGGTGTGATCTGACGGCCGTGAGTCCGCCGCGGAAGGGTTCAACGCATGACTTCGCGGTTGGTTACGACAGTCACGCCGTGGTCCGTAACTATCCGGTGGAGTCGGCGTGGGTGAACGGTGAGACGGTGCCCACGGTTCTGGTGGATGGTGAGCCGGTTGCGGCTGAGGTGTGGGCGGAGTTCGCGGGCCTGCTGGATGGGCCGGCGCTGGAGGATGCGGCGACGGTGCTTTGGGTCATCCATGAGTCGAAACCGCGGGCACGTCGCGCGGAGGTCGTGAAGGCGAAGGGGGCCGGGCAATGACTGATCGGCAGGTAAAGACGACCCTTTCGGTGCAGATGCAGCAGTACATCGACGGGATGCAGAAGGCTGCGAAAGCGACCCGTGAGACGGGCACTGAGGCGGAGAAGCTGACTCAGAAGCGCGAGGCGTTTCAGTCGCTCGGTCGGACGTCGATGCTCACTGGTGCGGCGCTGGTCGCGGCTGCGGCACTGGCGACGAAGGCGGCGATTGACTGGGAGTCCGCGTGGACTGGGGTCACGAAGACCGTTGACGGGTCCACGGAGCAGATGCAGGTTCTTGAGGATCAGTTGCGGTCTCTGGCGACGACTCTTCCGGCGACGCATCAGGAGATTGCTGCGGTGGCTGAGGCTGCGGGGCAGTTGGGTGTTGCCCGTGAGGATGTGGCGGCGTTCACGAAGACGATGATCGACCTGTCGGAGACGACGAATCTGACCGCGGATGAGGCGGCAACGTCGATCGCGCAACTGATGAATGTGATGCAGACCGCCCCGGAAGAGGTTGACAATCTGGGTGCGGCTCTGGTCGCTCTCGGTAACGATGGTGCGTCGACTGAGCGTGACATCGTGCAGATGGCTCAGCGGATCGCGGGCGCGGGCAAGATCGTGGGGCTGACTGAGGCTCAGGTTCTGGGGTTCGCTAACGCTCTCGCGTCGGTGGGTATCGAGGCTGAGGCCGGTGGTACGGCTATCTCCCGGATCATGACGGACATTGCCATGAGCGTGTCCGCGGGTGGGGAAGAGCTTGAGCAGTTCGCGCAGGTGGCTGGGATGTCGTCGGCGGAGTTCTCGAAGGCGTTCCAGACCGCGCCGGCTGAGGCAATCGCCACGTTCGTCGAAGGCCTGGGGCGGATCAACGCCGAGGGCGGCGACGTCTTCAAGACTCTCTCGGACCTCGGGCAGTCGGATATCCGCGTGTCGCAAGCGCTCCTCGGTATGGCGAACAGTGGTGACCTCCTCCGCGAATCCCTTGAACTCGGGTCCGGGGCGTGGGAAGACAACCTTGCACTGATCGAGGAGGCCCGCAAACGGTACGACACGACCGAGGCCCGGTTGCAGATCATGACCAACTCCGTCAACGATGCCGCGATCTCGGTGGGTGAACAGCTACTGCCAGCGGTGAAGGCCGGCGCGGATGGTGTGGCAGGGCTCGCGCAGGCGTTCTCCGCGATGCCGGAACCGGCGCAGGGTCTGATCGGGATCTTCACCGCCGTGGCCGGGACAGTCGCCCTCACTGGGGGTGCGTCGGTCCTTGCGGTGACGAAGCTGGCCGAACTGAAACGGTCCCTGTCGGAACTGTCGACCACCGGCACCCGGTTCGCGCTCATCGGGGGTGGGGTGACCCTCGCCATTACCGCTCTGGTGGCCACTGTCGGCGCTCTGGCGGCGGCACAGGCCGAGGCGCAGCAGCGGGCCGAGTCGTACGCGCAGGCGCTTCAGCAGGGCGGTGACGCCGCCCGCGACCTCGCGGTGGACAACCTGGCCGCGGAGCAGTCGTGGGCGTGGATGTCGAAAGGTTCCGCGTTCGACGCGGCGGAGAAGCTGGGTGCCAGCCTCACCACCCTGAAGGATGCGGCCACGGGCAACGCGGACGCGATGAAGGAACTATCCGTGTACCTGAAAGCCGCGGACGGTGACGAGACGGCTCTGAATGAGGTGATGAAGGAATCGGGCCTCACCCGCCTGGACGCGATCGGCGCGCTGAACACGATGGTCACGACGCTGCGGGAACAGAACGACGCCCTCGAGCGTGGCACGGAGATCAACCGGCAGTCGAAGACCGCGACCGATGACAACGCCGAATCAACCCAGACCGCGGCGGAGGCGTACAAGGATGCTGCGGCTGAGTCCAAGGCGTTCAACGACGAACTGTCCACCCTCATCGACATGATCACTGAAGCGAACGGGGTGGGGCAGGACGCCGTATCAGCGAACATCGCCTATCAGGACGCACTTGCCGGGGTGGAGGAAGCGATCGGGAAGGTTCGGGAGGGTGCGGAGGGGTACGCGCTCGGATTGGACACCACCACTGAGGCGGGCCGCAACAACCTCGGGATGCTGACCGACATGGCCGCGAAGTCGCAGGCCGCCGCAGAGAAACAGTTCGACCTGGACCAGAACACCGACGCATATAAGCAGTCGCTTATTGATGGTCGGCAGGCGCTGATCGACCGAGCGACGGATCTGGGCGCGTCGGCTGATGAAGCGGAGAATCTTGCGGACAAGATCTACGCCATTCCCGACGAAGCAAAGTTCAAGGTGCTGCACGACACGGCCGGCGCGGAGGCGGCACTGGCCAGGCTGAAGGCTGCTCTGAACTATGTGGACACCGCAGACCCGGTGCTGGTGGTGTCCCAGGTCGGTGGTGGCATCATGCGTCGTGCCAGTGGTGGCCGGATCAACGGGCCGGGTACGTCGACTTCGGATTCGATCCCGATCATGGCGTCCGACGAGGAACACATGCTGTCCGCGACGGAGGTCCGTGGTTTCGGCGGGCACGCCGCTGTAGAAGCGATGCGCGCTGCCGCTCGCGCCGGCCAATGGAGTGACGCGCAGCAGCATACAGTCTGGATGCCGGCATACGGCGGCGCGCAGGCTGGTGGAACCAGTGCAGGCAGTGGTGTGAGCTTCCCTGACACCGTCACGCTGGTCGACGCGGACGGGTCGATCCTCACTCATGCACGGGTGATCGCGGGGAACGCGGTCGCGTCTGCGGCTCGGACCAGTGACAGGGCCGACCGTCGCGGAAAGATGAACAGCTAGCGGAGACTGACGTGCCATTTGAACGGGCTGTTGCCGCTCACAGCGTCCACGTACCCACCGAGTTCGGGGTCCGTAACGTTCACGCCGCCGTTTGCGAATAGGCGCTGGATCGGCTCGCGGATCTCGTCAGCCGGCTTGCCGCCAAACTGGGCGCGGGCCGAGCGGTCAAGCTTCTCGATCGCCTCCTCCGCGATCCGCTTCGTACCCGCAGCGATGTCGCGCTCGAGCTGTCGCAGGCCCTGCTGGTTCCACTTCATTGTGACCTTCATGGCGTTCCTTCTTTCACCTCGGGTGGGTGTGCCTTGGAGGCTACGACTACCTACCGACACCTCTTGGTCGCGTCGCCGCGATGTCAGCATCCTCACAGCCGCCGGTATGGAACCTCCCAGTCCGCGAATCGTTTGGCTGACGCCTACACAGGTCAGCAATTGCAGTCTTAGCCGCGCGCATCGCAGCACTAGACGCGCTCCGAGCGGCAGCCAAACGAGCCGGACCTACCGAGCATCCAGGGGGCTGAATGCTAAGCCACTACAGGTATTTCATGAGCCACTCTGAGCCAGACTCCCCGAACCCACGCCAAGCCCCTGGCGTCGTAACCTGGCACACGAGCAGCTTGTCGCTGTTGTCGAGGAATCGACCGGCCCCGTTTCGAAGCTGTTCGGCAGACTCCGAAGTGACCACCAGCCACGTGCTGTCAAGGTTGTGCCAGTAGGTGCGGAAGGACTTCAAATACTCGTGCAGGCCGTCGTAGTCCCGCCCCGGCTTGCCCAGGTCGTAGCCCACCATGTACGTCGTCATTGACCTGCCCCAAATCTCCGTCCGTGCGACGGGTCTGGCGCGAACGTATCGCGACCAGTCGGTCAGAGCTAGACATCGTCCCGGGCGTTATTGCCCAGATATTGCCCTAGGTCACCGTGTCACGCAAAAACCCCCGGATTTCCGGGGGCTTTTTGGTGGGCGATACTGGGATCGAACCAGTGACCTCTTCCGTGTCAGGGAAGCGCGCTACCGCTGCGCCAATCGCCCGAGTCGTGCTCCGGTCGGGACCGGGAGTGGAGGTGGCGACGGGATTCGAACCCGTGTAAACGGCTTTGCAGGCCGGTGCCTAGCCGCTCGGCCACGCCACCGTGTGGTTTGACCCCACGTGCCGTGACTCCTCCGGGGAGAAGTCCCTGCACTCGAGCGGATGACGAGACTCGAACTCGCGACCCCAACCTTGGCAAGGTTGTGCGCTACCAACTGCGCTACATCCGCATTTCGTTCCCGCGTTTCTCACCCGGGCACTTGAAAGACTTTATCCCACGAATCGCATGACGCAAAACCGAGCGCGGCCCGCGCGTGTCTCCCCGTCCCGGTTCGAGACAGGCCTCGGCATCGGGTAGGATCGAGTCTCGGCCCCACGGGGCCACGGGCGATTGGCGCAGTTGGTAGCGCGCTTCCTTCACACGGAAGAGGTCATCAGTTCGAGTCTGGTATCGCCCACCACGACCCCCCGCCCCGGCGGGGTTTCGTCGTTCGCGGGGGCGGGATTCAGGCCCCGACCGCCCAGCCGTAGCGTCGATGGAGCGCGTCGGCGACCCGAGCGAACCTGTCGAGATCGAGGACGGATGCCTCGCGCCGCATGCCGTCCCGATGCACGCGGTAGATCTGCTCGACGTCGACCCATGAAGGTCGGCCCTGCGAGTCCCAGGCGCCCGCGCCGATCGCCAGAAAGTCGCGTTCGCCGTCGTGCGACTTACTGGTGAGTCGAACGACGTACACCCAGTCGGCGTTCTCGTGCGCGATGACCAGCACGGGCCGGTCCTTTCCCCGCCCGTCGCGCTCGTCGTACGGCACCCACGTCCACACGATCTCGCCGGCGTCCGGGTCGCCGTCGGCGTCGGGGGCGTAGGAGATCCTGAGGGCGTCCCGTGCCGGGGGGACGATCTCGACGGTCGCCGTCGCCCCGCTCCGCCCCGGTTCATCGTCTCCGGGCGTTACGCGCGAGGTCGAGCTGCTCTTCCTTGTCGTGGGGTGGAACAGCTGCGCGATGCGGCTCAGGATGCCGGGGCTTTGCGTCACGTCGTCACCCTAACGCGAACGAGGAGGGGCGCCGCGGAAGATCCGCGACGCCCCTCCTGTGCTGTGGATGAGGATCAGGCGCGAGCGCCCTCGAGCACGTAGCCCTCCTCGCCGTGCACGACCGTGTCGATCCCGGCGACCTCGTCCTCGTTCTTCACGCGGAAGCCGACCGTCTTCTCGATCGCGAAGCCGATGACCCAGGCGAGGACGAACGAGTACACGAGCACCGAGACGGCGGCGATGGCCTGAACGAGGAGCTGCGTGCCGTCGCCACCGGTGAACAGACCGGTGTTGGTGGCGAAGAAGCCCAGGTACAGCGTTCCGATCAGACCGCCCACGAGGTGGATGCCCACCACGTCGAGCGAGTCGTCGAAGCCCCACTTGAACTTCAGCTCGATCGCGAGCGCGCAGACGGCACCGGCGATGAGGCCGAGCACGACGGCCCAGATCGGCGTCAGCGACGCGCACGCAGGCGTGATGGCGACGAGGCCCGCGACGGCGCCCGAAGCGGCACCGACCGACGTCGGCTTGCCGTCCTTGATCTTCTCGACGATCAGCCAGGCCAGGAGCGCTGCTGCGGGAGCGGCGATCGTGTTGACGAACGCGAGCGCTGCGGTGCCGTCGGCGGCGAGCTCGGAGCCCGCGTTGAAGCCGAACCAGCCGAACCACAGCAGACCGGCGCCGAGCAGGACGAACGGCGGGTTGTGCGGGACGTGGACGCCCTTCTGGAAGCCGACCCGCTTGCCCAGGACGAGCGCGAGGGCGAGTGCTGCGGCACCGGCGTTGATGTGGACCGCAGTACCACCGGCGAAGTCGATCGCACCGAGGCCGAACCACTCCTGCAGGCCGTAGGTGATCCAGCCGCCGTAGGCGAAGCTGCCGTCCTCGGCGAGGCCGAAGTTGAACACCCAGCTGGCGACCGGGAAGTACACGATCGTTGCCCAGAGCGCGGCGAAGATCAGCCACGAGCCGAACTTCGCCCGGTCGGCGATGGCGCCGGAGACGAGCGCGACGGTGATGATGGCGAAGGTCGCCTGGAAGGCGACGAATGCGAGCGGCGGGAACGCTGCGCCCTCCGGAACCTCGATGAGCGCCGAAAGGCCGATGTTGTTCCAGTCGATCGCCCAGGGGGCGACGAGGCCCTCAGAGCCGGGGAACGCGATCGCGTAGCCGTAGACGACCCACAGGACGCCGATCAGGCCCATGGCGCCGAAGCTGAGCATCATCATGCTGATGACGCTCTTGGCCTTGACGAGTCCGCCGTAGAAGAACGCGAGTCCGGGCGTCATCAGAAGGACGAGTGCCGCGCATATCAGGATGAATGCGGTGTTGCCTTGATCCATCTCGGGGTGAACCTCTCTGCAGGGACGCAGGTGTAGCGTCGGGTCCCCCCAGTGTCGCGACGGCCCGTTTCGGCCGCGGTTCACCCTGTGTTTCCCGCCGGTTACGTGAAGCGCGTGTGCGTAAACATCGTGTTTCGCGGGGGCGGACGGGTGCCGTGAATCAGGCGAGAGTCGACGCCACCAGGCGCGAGATCGCGCGCAGGTACTTCTTCCGATAGCCGCCCGAGAGCATCTCGTCGGGGAAGACCAGGTCGAGCGAGACGCCCGTCGCCCGGATGGGCAGCTCGGCGTCGTACACCCGGTCGATGAAGGCGACGAATCGCAGCGCGGCGGACTGATCGGTGAACGGCTCCACCTCGCGCAGTCCCACGGCAGTGATGCCCTCGATGAGCCGGATGTAACGCGAGGGATGCACCTTGGCGAGGTGGGCGATGAGCTGGGCGAACGTGTCGTCCGACGCAGTGCCGGCGGCCGCGGCATCCGCGATCGCAGCCTCGTACTGCGGCGCGGACAGCACCGCGGCGTGCCCGTCGACCGCGCGGTGGCGGTAGTCCGTGCCGTCGATGCGGATCGTCTGGAAGCTGGACGCCATCGCGTGGATCTCGCGCAGGAAGTCCTGCGCGGCGAACCGGCCCTCGCCGAGGGCGTTGGGTGGGGTGTTGGATGTCGCGGCCAGCCGCGTGCCGGATGAGACGAGCTCCGCGAGCAGCCGCGTCATCACCATCGTGTCGCCCGGATCGTCGAGCTCGAACTCGTCGATGCAGAGCAGGTCGGCTCCGCGGAACAGCTCGACCGTGTTCTGATAGCCCATCGCCCCGACGAGCGCGGTGTACTCGATGAACGAGCCGAAGTACTTCCGCCGTGCCGGCATCGCGTGATAGATCGACGCGAGCAGATGCGTCTTGCCGACGCCGAACCCTCCGTCGAGGTAGACGCCGGGCTTCACCTCCGGCCTCTTCGCCTTGCGGAAGAAGCCGCCCTTCGCCAGCTGGCCCGCGCCGCAGAAAGCTCGGAGCAGGTCCTTCGCCTCCTGCTGTGAAGGGAATTCCGGGTCCGCGCGGTACGTGTCGAACGTCGCGTCGGCGAACTGCGGGGGCGGTACGAGCGCGGCGACCATCTCTGCGCCCGCGAGCTGCGGGGTGCGCTCCGCGAGGTGGACGATGCCGGTGCGGGCGGCGGAGGCGGTCATACGGATCCTGTGTCGGAGTCTTACAGAAGGAGGATGGGGCCTCGCCCGGGAATCTAGGGTCGGAGAGGACGGTTCAACCCTAGTCGTCTTCCCCTTTCGCCCTGACCGAGGAGCATCGCCATGACCGTCGAGACCGACACGTCGTCCGCCAAGTTCGCCGAGTACGCCGAACCCCGGCGCCTCGTCACAGGCGACTGGCTCCAGGCGCGACTGCGTGAGCCCGGTCTCGTCGTCGTCGAATCCGACGAAGACGTCCTCCTCTATGAGACGGGCCATATCCCCGGTGCGGTCAAAGTCGACTGGCACACCGAGCTCAACGACCCGGTGGTGCGCGACTACGTCGACGGCGCCGGCTTCGCGGAACTCCTCGGCAGAAAGGGGATCTCGCGTGACGACACCGTCGTGATCTACGGCGACAAGAACAACTGGTGGGCTGCGTATGCGCTGTGGGTGTTCTCGCTCTTCGGCCACGAGGACGTGCGGCTGCTCGACGGCGGTCGCGACAAGTGGATCGCGGAGGGCCGCCCGATCACGACGGAACCCGCCGGCCGCGCACCGACCGAGTATCCCGTCGTCGAGCGCGACGACACCGCGCTGCGCGCGTACAAGGACGATGTGCTCGAGCACCTGGGCAGCCCGCTCATCGACGTCCGCTCCCCCGAGGAGTACGACGGCTCGCGCACCTCGGCGCCCGCCTATCCCGAAGAGGGCGCGCTTCGCGCCGGGCACATCCCGACCGCGAAGAGCGTTCCGTGGGCGCGAGCGGTGGCCGCGGACGGCGGCTTCAAGCCGCGCGCGGAGCTCGACGCGATCTACCGTGACGAGGTCGGCCTGCAGGACGACGATGCGGTCGTGGCATACTGCCGCATCGGCGAGCGATCCAGCCACACGTGGTTCGTCCTCAAGCACCTGCTCGGATTCGAGCACGTACGCAACTACGACGGCTCGTGGACCGAGTGGGGCAGCGCCGTGCGCGTGCCGATCGTGTCGGGCTCAGAGCCCGGTGAGCTTCCTGCTCGCTGAGGACGAGGCATCCGCCCCACCCTCTCCCGTGAAATGATGGCGGGGATGTCCGACCCCGTGCTTCCCGCGAGTCTTGCCGAGATCCGCGACGAGTTCCTCGAGCTCCCCGAGTCCGATCGGCTGCAGCTGCTGCTGGAGTTCTCGCAGGAGCTGCCGCCGGTGCCCGCCGAGTTCGAAGGGCACCCGGAACTCTACGAGCGGGTGGCCGAGTGCCAGTCCCCCGTGTTCATCGTCATCGACGTCGATGACGCCGGCGTGGTGGCCATGCACGCCACGGCACCGCCCGAGGCGCCGACCACGCGAGGATTCGCGAGCATCCTCGCGCAGGGCATCACGGGGCTGACGGCCGACGAGGTCCTCGCGATCCCCGCGGACTTCCCGCAGAGCATCGGGCTCACACGCGTCGTCTCCCCGCTGCGCATCTCCGGAATGACCGGCATGCTCATGCGTGCGAAGCGCCAGGTGCAGGCGAAGCGCCGCCCCTGAGGCCGCTCGTCAGTCCTCGGCGGAGGGCGGCGTCGGAGTCAGGTCGTGCTCGGCCAGCCACCCGCCGATGCGCTCGCTCCAGCGCTCCTGATCGTAGTTCCAGAGCTTGGTGTGCCGAGCCACCTCGAACACCTCGAGCTGGACGATGTCCGGTCGCGCCGCGACGAGGTCGTGGGAGGCGTCCGAGGGGACGAATCCGTCGTCGTCGCTGTGAAGGATGAGCATCGGATGCCGCAGCTCCTGCGCGCGCGCGACGACGTCGAGGCGGTCGAACGGGATCGCGCCCCCAGCGCGGGTGACGGGCGTCGCCCAATCGCTCTGCAGCGCTCCGATCGCCAGCCGGCTGACGGTGGGCGGAACCCTCATGAGCCGGGCCTGATACTCGAGGACGAGTCGCCAGTCGACGACGGGCGACTCGAGGATCAGCCCGGTGATCGCGGCCCGGTGCGCCGAGTTCAGCGAGATCTGGAGGGCGATCGCTCCGCCCATCGACCATCCCATGAGGATGATCCGCTCGGCTCCGCGACGACGCGCGAACCCGACGGCGGCGTCCACATCGCGCCACTCCGTGGCACCGAGCGTGTAGGTGCCCGCTCGGCTGCGCGGCGCTTCGCCGTCGTTGCGGTACGAGACGACGAGCGACGTGATTCCGTTCCGGTGGAACAGCGGCACCGCCCGCAGACACTCCGCTCGGGTCGTCCCCCGGCCGTGGATCTGGATGACCCAGACGCCACCGGCGCCTGCAGGGAACAGCCACGCGGGGCACGGGCCGACCGCAGAGCCGATGAGCTCGGGGGTGAACGGGAGCTGCAGCTGCTCGGGACGGTCGTAATACCAGCCGCTGAAGGCCGCATCCGGCGACAGGCGGGCATCGGAGGCGACATGAGTGAGCAGCTTGCGCTTCACGCTCGTCTCGTCCTCGGAGAGCACGGAGCCGAGCTTGACGTAGTCCGACGTGCCGCTCGTGAACAGGCCGTAGCGTCCGGGAAGCTCGGTGTCGGGCGTGCGCGACAGCGTGATCGTCTGCGCCGCGGTGTCGAGCGACAGGATCCGCGTGTCGGGGAGACGCACGGCCGGTGTCACGACGCGGCGCGCCATGTGGATGGACGCGACCGCCATCGCGGAGAGCACACCGGCGAGGGCCACGCTGATCACAGTGAGCGCGGGCCGGATCCCGGCAAGGAGAGTGGGTGATGCGCCGCCCATCGCGGCGCGCCTGGAGGCGACCATCGAGGCCTCACTCTAGTCTGTCCGCGTGGCTGAGCATCGTCCCCCGGCGGCTATGACGCCGTTCGCGAACGTGGCCGAACAGGTGCGGGCGATCGAATTCCGCGGAGACCTGTCCGTCCGCGAGATCCCCGCGCCGACCGGGCTGGCGACGAACGCGCTCGCGCTGGCGGGCGACGTCCGGCCGGAGGATGAGGGCGTCGAGTCGGCGTACGGGACGGGGCGGTTCATCCTGCTGCACGATCCCGACGAGCCGGCGCAGTGGAATGGGCCGTGGCGCATCGTCTGCTTCGCGCAGGCGCCGCTCGAGCCCGACATCGGCGTCGATCCGATGCTGGCGGATGTCGCGTGGGCGTGGCTCACGGATGCCTTGGAATCGCGGCGTGCGGCGTTCCATTCGGCCTCCGGCACCGCGACCAAGACGCTGTCGAAGGGGTTCGGCTCTCTCGCATCCGAAGGCGACGGCGCGCAGATCGAACTGCGGGCCTCCTGGTCGCCGGAAGGCGCGATCGCGCCGCACGTGGAAGCATGGGCAGAGCTTGTGTGCATGCTCGCGGGTCTTCCGCCGGGCTCGGAAGGGATTGCAATGCTGGGTTCGCGTAGGGCGACGCGTGACTGATTACGTCGTCATCGATCGGCTCGAGGACCTGGTCGACGCGTCGCGGCGACTGGCGAACGGGTACGGTCCTGTCGCGGTCGACGTGGAGCGCGCGTCGGGGTTCCGCTACTCGCAGCGTGCCTACCTGATCCAGGTCTTCCGTCGCGGAGCGGGTGTGTTCCTGTTCGATCCCCCGCCCATCGGCGAGTTCGGCTCGCTGCAGGACGCGATCGGCGACGCCGAATGGATCCTCCACGCCGCGAGTCAGGATCTTCCGTCGCTGCGCGAGCTCGGCCTCGAGCCGGCGTCGATGTTCGACACCGAACTGGCCGCGCGGCTGCTCGGCCACGAGCGCGTCGGACTCGGCGCGGTGGTCGAGGACACCCTCGGCATCACGCTGGCCAAGGCGCATTCCGCGTCGGACTGGTCGACGCGGCCGCTCCCCCAGTCGTGGCTCGAGTACGCGGCACTGGATGTCGAGCACCTCGTCGACGTTCGCGACGCCCTCGCCGCGGAGCTCGAGGAGCAGCAGAAGACCGAATTCGCCGCCGAGGAGTTCCGTGCGGTGCTTGAGCGTGAACCGAAGCCGCCGCGCGAGGAGCCCTGGCGCCGGCTCAGCGGACTCCACACCGTGCGCGGCCGCAAGGCGCTCGCGGTCGCGCGTGCGCTCTGGACGGCGCGGGAGGACTTCGCCGTCGCGGAGGACGTCGCACCGGGGCGCCTGGTGCCCGACCGTGCCCTCGTGGCGGCAGTCCTCGCCGACCCGAAGTCGAAGCAGGACCTCGCGGCCGTGAAGGAGTTCACGGGGAGGGCGAGCCGGTCTCAGCTCGACCGCTGGTGGGCGGCGATCGAAGACGGACGCGCGTCGAAGGATCTCCCGCTGGAACGTGCGACCGGGGGCGACTCGCTCCCTCCGCCCCGTGCGTGGCCCGACCGCAACCCCGAGGCCGACGCACGGCTCAAGGCCGCGCGACCCGCCGTGGAGAAGCGGGCCGAAGAGCTGAACATGCCGACCGAGAACCTCCTCACCCCCGAACTTCTGCGGCGCGTCGCGTGGGCTCCTCCGGAGCCGGTGACCGCGGCGTCGGTCGGCGAAGCCCTCCTCGGACTCGGAGCCAGAGCCTGGCAGATTGCGCAGACCTCACAGGTGATCGCCGATGCCTTTGTGGATTCCGTGCAAGCGGTCGAGACGGCGCCGGAAACCGCTTCGTAGGAATCCCCCACCCGTTTTCCGGGCGTTCCGGCGCGTACCTAGGCTGGCGGCATCCCTATTTTTGGAGGCAGAGTGGCCGAGATTTCGGACGTCTTCTTCGTCGATGGAATGCGCACCCCCTTCGGGCGCGCCGGCGAGAAAGGCATGTACTGGAACACCCGATCGGACGATCTCGCCGTGAAGGCGACGATCGGACTGATGGAGCGCAACCCCGGCGTTCCGAAGGACCGCATCGACGACGTGGCCATCGCCGCGACGTCGCAGACGGGCGACCAGGGTCTCACCCTGGGGCGCAGCGTGGCGATCCTCGCCGGGCTGCCCCAGAGCGTCCCCGGGTTCGCGATCGACCGAATGTGCGCGGGCGCCATGACGAGCGTCACCACCATGGCGGGCTCGATCGGCGTAGGCATGTACGACGTCGCCCTCGCCGGTGGCGTGGAGCACATGGGCCACCACCCCATCGGCGGCAACGCCGACCCCAATCCGCGGTTCGTCTCCGAGCGCATGGTCGACCCCGGCGCACTGAACATGGGCGTCACCGCCGAGCGCATCTTCGACCGGTTCCCGCACCTCACCAAGGAGCGCTCCGACCGCTACGGCATGCTCAGCCAGCACAAGGCGCAGGCCGCCTACGACGCCGGCAAGATCCAGCCCGACCTCGTGTCGGTGGCGATCAAGGATGCCGAGGGCACATGGGGGCTCGCCACCGACGACGAGGGTCGCCGCCCCCAGACCACGATGGCGGACCTCGCCGCGCTCAAGACGCCGTTCCGCCCGCACGGTCGCGTCACCGCAGGCACGTCGTCGCCGCTGACCGATGGCGCGACGATGTCGCTGCTCGCCGGCGGCGGAGCGGTCAAAGAGCTCGGCCTCGCTCCGAAGATGAAGCTGGTCTCGTTCGCCTTTGCGGGTGTGCAGCCCGAGATCATGGGCATCGGTCCGATCCCGTCGACCGAGAAGGCGCTCAAGAAGGCCGGGCTCTCGATCACCGACATCGGACTGTTCGAGCTGAACGAGGCGTTCGCCATCCAGGTGATCTCACTGCTCGACCACTTCGGCATCGCCGACGACGACCCGCGCGTGAACCAGTGGGGCGGCGCGATCGCACTCGGGCACCCGCTGGCGGCTTCCGGCGTGCGCCTGATGATCCAGCTCGCGGCCCAGTTCGCCGAGCGTCCCGACGTCCGCTACGGGCTCACCGCGATGTGCGTCGGCCTCGGGCAGGGCGGCTCGGTCATCTGGGAGAACCCCCACTACAACGGCAAGAAGAAGTAGGACATCTCGATGACGAACTACGAAGACGTCGACTTCTCCCCGCTGAACGCGCTCGCCGAGGGAGAGGTCGTCACCCACTCGCGGGTCCGCGACATCCGTCTCGCCTCCGGCAGGGTGCTCGCCCTCATCACGCTCGACAACGGGCGCGACCACACCCGGCCCAACACGCTCGGGCCCACGACGCTCACCGAGCTCGGCGCCACCCTCGATGCGCTGAAGGCCCGCGCCGCCGCCGGCGAGATCCAGGCCGTGGCGGTGACCGGCAAGCAGTACATCCTGGCCGCCGGTGCCGACCTGTCCGACATCTCCAAGGTCGGGTCGAAGGACAACGCGCGACTCATCGCCCAGCTCGGGCACCACGTGTTCGGCAAGCTCGGCACGCTGGGCGTGCCGTCGTTCGCCTTCGTCAACGGCCTCGCGCTCGGCGGCGGACTCGAGATCGCACTCAACTCGTCGTATCGAACGGTGGATGCCTCAGCGGCCGCCGTCGCGCTGCCCGAGGTGTTCCTCGGCATCATCCCCGGCTGGGGCGGCGCCTACCTGCTGCCGAACCTCATCGGAATCGAGAACGCGCTCGAGGTCGTCATCTCGAACCCGCTCAAGCAGAACCGGATGCTGAAGCCCCAGCAGGCGTTCGACTACGGGATCTTCGACGCGATCTTCCCCGCAGCGAACTACCTCGAGGACTCGCTGAAGTGGGCGGACGCCGTGCTCGCCGGCGGCGTCAAGGTCGACCGCCGGAACGAGCCGGGCAAGATCGAGCGTCTGACGAAGTGGCCCATCGCGATCAAGATGGCCCGCGGCATGCTCGAGTCGAAGATCGGCACCGTGCCGAAGTCTCCCTACGCGGCGCTCGAGCTGCTCGAGAAGGCGAAGGGCGGCACGAAGGCCGAGGGCTTCGCCCGTGAGGACGAGGCGCTTGCCGACCTCGTCACGGGCGATCAGTTCGCCGCGTCCATGTACGCGTTCGATCTCGTGCAGAAGCGGGCGAAGCGCCCCGTCGGTGCACCCGACAAGGGCCTCGCCAAGAAGGTGACCAAGGTCGGCATCATCGGCGCCGGTCTCATGGCGAGCCAGTTCGCGCTGCTCTTCGTGCGCAAGCTCCAGGTTCCGGTGCTCATCACCGACCTCGACCAGGCCCGAGTCGACAAGGGTGTGGCGTACATCCACGACGAGATCGGCAAGCTCGAGGCCAAGGGCCGGCTCGACGCCGATGCCGCCAACCGCCTGCGCGCGCTCGTGACGGGCACGACCGACAAGAGCCTCTACGCGGACTGCGACTTCGTGATCGAGGCCGTGTTCGAGGAAGTCGGCGTCAAGCAGACCGTGTTCGGCGAGATCGAGCAGATCATCGCCGAGGATGCGATCCTCGCCACCAACACCTCCTCGCTCTCGGTCGAGGAGATCGGCGCGAAGCTCGCGAACCCGGAGCGGCTCGTCGGCTTCCACTTCTTCAACCCGGTGGCGGTGATGCCGCTCATCGAGATCGTGAAGACCCCGAACACCTCGGACGCCGCGCTCTCGACCGCTTTCGTCGTCGCGAAGGGTCTCGGCAAGAACGCGGTCCTCACCGCCGACGCACCGGGCTTCGTCGTGAACCGCCTTCTCGCGAAGGTCATGGGCGAGGCCGCGCGCGCCGTGTACGAGGGAACGCCGCTCCTCACGGTCGAGAAGGCGTTCCAGCCGCTCGGCCTGCCGATGACGCCGTTCCAGCTCATCGATCTCGTGGGATGGAAGGTCGCTGCCCACGTGCAGGACACGATGGTCACGGCATTCCCCGAGCGCTTCTACGCCTCGGAGAACTTCCACCGGCTCGCGGAGCTGCCGGAGGTCGTCGAGAAGGACAAGAGCGGGCGCGTGACCGGCTGGACGAAGGCCGCGGAGAAGGTGCTCAAGGGCGCCGTCGGCTCGTCGCCGTCGAGCGAGGCGGAGATCCTCCGGCGCGTCCAGGACGGGCTCGCGAAGGAGATCAGGATCATGCTCGACGAGGGCGTCGTGCCCGAGGTCGAAGACATCGACCTCTGCCTCATCCTCGGTGCGGGCTGGCCCTTCATCGACGGCGGCGCGTCGCCGTACCTCGACCGCGAGGGGGCCTCCGAGCGCGTCTTCGGCGACACGTTCCACCACCCCGTGATCACGGGCATCGGCGACTAGTCGGCTGCGAACGTCGAAGGGCGGTCCTCCTGCGGGAGAGCCGCCCTTCGACGTACGGGCGCGAGGAAGACCTCGTCCGATCGCGTGCCGCGCCGCCGAACGTCGGCGGGGTACACGATCTAGCGCTGGCTCTCCTGGCTGCGCGAGAACGACCCGATCGTCGGAATCTCGGCGGTCGACGCCCCACGGGCGACCGGGATGCGCGTCCCGAGCACCTGGGACACGACATCCTGGGCGATCTTGGCCGGCGTGAGTCCGGCATCCTCGAGGATCTGCTCGCGAGTCGCGTGATCGATGAACTCGTCGGGCACGCCGAGCTCGTCGACGGCCGTGTCGACTCCCGCTTCACGCAGCACCTGGCGTACGCGGGTCCCGATGCCTCCGACGCGGATACCGTCCTCGATCGTGATGACGAGGCGGTGGGATGCCGCGAGCTCGACGATCGACGGCTGGACGGGCACCACCCATCGCGGGTCGACGACGGTGGCGCCGATCCCCTGCGCGCGCAGGCGGTTCGCGACATCGACCGCGATGTGCGCCATCGGTCCGATGCCGACGATGAGCACGTCCTGCGCCTCGGAGCGCACGAGGACGTCGACCCCGTCGTCGAGACGTTCGATCGCTGTCAGCTCGGGGCTGACGCCTCCCTTGGGGAAGCGGATCACGGTGGGCGCATCGCCGACGGCCACTGCCTCCTGCAGTTCTTCGCGCAGCCGCTCGGCGTCGCGAGGGACGGCGATGCGGATGTGCGGCACGAGCTGCAGCATCGCGAGATCCCAGATGCCGTGATGGCTGGGACCATCCGGCCCGGTGACGCCGGCGCGATCCAGCACGAACGTCACCCCGGCGCGGTGGAGCGCGACATCCATCAGCACCTGATCGAAGGCGCGATTGATGAACGTGGCGTAGATCGCGACGACCGGGTGGAGGCCCCCGAAGGCGAGGCCCGCGGCTGACGCGACCGCGTGCTGCTCGGCGATCCCGACATCGTAGACGCGATCCGGGAAGCGCTGGGCGAACGGCAGCAATCCGGTGGGCCGGAGCATGGCCGCCGTCATCGCGATGATGTCGTCGCGCTTCTCCCCCACCGAGACGAGCTCGTCGGCGAACACGTCGGTCCACGCAGGGGCACCGCCCGAACTGCCGACGGTCTTCCCCGTTGCAGGGTCGATCTTGCCGACCGCGTGGAACTGGTCGGCCTCGTCGTCGAGGGCGGGCTGGTAGCCGCGGCCCTTCTCGGTGATCGCGTGCACGATGACGGGCGCACCGTACGACTTCGCCAGCCTGAGGGTCTCGATGAGGGTCGGCAGGTCGTGTCCGTCGACGGGACCCAGGTACTTGATGTCGAGGTTCGAGTACAGCGCCGCGTTGTTGGTGAAGCGGGAGAGGAACCCGTGGGTGCCGCCGCGGACGCCGCGGTAGACCGCGCGGGCGGCAGGGCCGAGCTTGCGGAAGAGCGTGTCCGACCCGCGGTGAAGGGTGCGGTAGGTGTCGGCGGTTCGCACTCGGTTCAGATACCGGGCCATTCCGCCGATCGTGGGCGCGTAGGAGCGGCCGTTGTCATTCACGACGATCACGAGGTTGCGGTCGTTGTCGTCGGAGATGTTGTTGAGGGCCTCCCACGTCATCCCGCCGGTCAGCGACCCGTCTCCGACGACGGCGACCACGTGACGGTCCTTGCGGCCGGTGCGGGTGAGGGCTCGCGAGACCCCGTCTGCCCAGCTCAGCGAGCTCGACGCGTGCGACGACTCGACGACGTCGTGCGGGCTCTCCGACCGCTGCGGGTAGCCGGCGAGTCCACCGCGTGAACGCAGGTTGGTGAAGTCCTGACGACCTGTGAGGAGCTTGTGCACATACGACTGGTGCCCGGTGTCGAAGATGAACGGGTCGGCGGGCGAGTCGAACACCGTGTGAAGGGCGATGGTGAGTTCGACGACGCCGAGGTTCGGGCCGAGGTGACCACCCGTTCGGGCGACGTTCTCGATGAGGAACGCGCGGATCTCGCCGGCGAGCTCCTGCAGCTGCGACGTGCTGAGCCCGTCGAGATCCCGGGGCCCGGTGATGGAGGACAACAGCGCCATGTGACTCCCTCCATCGGTGGTGCAGACAGGTCGGCGCCCGCCTCGGACGCCGAGAACAGTCTACCCGGCGGCCCCACTGTGCCCGCCTGGATCGGCGCATCGCAGAACACTCGCAGGGCGTCCTCACCGTTCTCGGAGGCCACGGATCCCGGCCTGTCCTGAGGTGGGTGCGCGAAGGGGCCGGGGTCGAACGACCCCGGCCCCTTCGCGACGCGCGTCAGACGAGCGAGCGCAGCACGTACTGCAGGATTCCGCCGTTGCGGTAGTAGTCGGCCTCTCCGGGCGTGTCGATGCGGACGACCGCGTCGAACTCCACGGTCTCCTTGCCGGCCGCCGAGAACTCGCTCGGCGACGCCGTCACGTGCACCGTCTTGGGCGTGATGCCCTCGTTCAGCTGCTCGAGCCCGGAGATCGAGACGATCTCGGTGCCGTCGAGTCCGAGCGAGGCCCAGCTCTCGCCTGCGGGGAACTGCAGCGGGACGACACCCATGCCGATGAGGTTCGAGCGGTGGATGCGCTCGAAGCTCTCCGTGATGACCGCCTTGACGCCCAGGAGGCTCGTGCCCTTGGCCGCCCAGTCGCGGGACGAGCCGGAGCCGTACTCCTTCCCGCCGAAGATGACGAGCGGGGTGCCCGCGGCCTGGTAGTTCTGGCTGGCGTCGTAGATGAACGACTGCGGGCCGCCCTCCTGGGTGAAGTCGCGGGTGAAGCCGCCCTCGACCTCGGCGCCGTCGTTCACCGCACGGACCAGCTGGTTCTTCAGGCGGATGTTCGCGAACGTGCCCCGGATCATCACCTCGTGGTTGCCGCGGCGCGAGCCGTAGGAGTTGAAGTCCTTGCGGTCGACGCCGTGCTCGGCGAGGTACCGGCCGGCCGGGCTGTCGACCTTGATGTTGCCGGCAGGGCTGATGTGGTCGGTGGTGACCGAGTCGAGCAGCGTGGCCATCACGCGGGCGCCCGTGATGTCGGTGACCGGGGTCAGCTCCATCGTCATGCCGTCGAAGTACGGGGGCTTGCGGACGTAGGTGGACGCGTCGTCCCACTCGAAGACGTCGCCGGTCGGCGTCGGGAGGGTGCGCCACCGCTCGTCGCCCTCGAAGACGCTCGCGTACTGATGGGTGAACATCTCCTTGTTGATCGACGAGTCGATCGTGGCCTGCACCTCGGCCGAGTCCGGCCAGATGTCGCGCAGGAACACGTCGTTGCCGTCCTGATCGGTGCCGAGGGGGTCGACCTCGAAGTCGAAGTTCATCGAGCCGGCGAGCGAGTAGGCGATCACGAGAGGCGGGCTCGCGAGGTAGTTCATCTTCACGTCGGGGTTGATGCGGCCCTCGAAGTTGCGGTTGCCCGACAGCACCGCCGTGACGGCGAGGTCGTTCTCGTTGATCGCGGCGGAGACCTCCTCGATGAGGGGACCCGAGTTGCCGATGCACGTGGTGCAGCCGTAGCCGACGGTGAAGAAGCCGAGGTCCTCGAGGTCCTTGGTGAGGCCGGCCTTCTCGTAGTAGTCGGTGACGACCTTCGAGCCCGGAGCCAGGGTGGTCTTGACCCACGGCTTGGCCTTGAGCCCCTTCCTCACGGCGTTGCGTGCGAGCAGGCCCGCAGCGAGCATGACCGACGGGTTCGACGTGTTGGTGCACGACGTGATCGCCGCGATGGTCACCGCGCCGTGGTCGAGGACGAACCTCTCCCCGCCCTCGAGCGTGACCGGGGTGGGCTTCGACGCCGTCGCGGGCGCGTGGCTGTGGTGGTGGTGCTCGTGGCGGCTGTACTCGTCTTCGGGCGAGTTTCCGGGCGGGTCGGATGCCGGGAACGACTCAGAGCCCTCGAGGTCGACCAGATCGTGATCGATCTCCGCGTAGTTGGTGAGGTCGCTTTCGAACTGCTGCTTCGCCTGCGAGAGGACGATGCGGTCCTGCGGGCGCTTGGGACCGGCGATCGACGGGACGACCGTCGAGAGGTCGAGCTCCATGTACTCGCTGAACACCGGCTCGCGCGAGGCATCGTGCCACAGCGACTGCTCCTTGGCATACGCCTCGACCAGCGCGAGCTGCTGCTCGTCACGGCCCGTGAGGCGCAGGTAGTCGATGGTCACGCTGTCGATCGGGAACATCGCGGCGGTCGAGCCGAACTCGGGGCTCATGTTGCCGATGGTGGCGCGGTTGGCGAGCGGGACGGATGCCACGCCTTCGCCGTAGAACTCGACGAACTTGCCGACGACGCCGTGCTTGCGCAGCATGTCGGTGATCGTCAGAACGACGTCGGTCGCGGTGACGCCGGTGGGGATCGCGCCCGAGAGCTTGAAGCCCACGACCTTGGGGATGAGCATCGAGACCGGCTGGCCGAGCATGGCAGCCTCGGCCTCGATGCCGCCGACGCCCCAGCCCAGCACGCCGAGGCCGTTGACCATCGTCGTGTGCGAGTCGGTGCCGACGCAGGTGTCGGGGTAGGCGCGGAGCACGCCGCCGACGGAACGGTCGTAGATGACCTTCGCCAGGTGCTCGATGTTGACCTGGTGGACGATGCCCGTGCCCGGCGGGACGACCTTGAAGTCGTTGAAGGCGGTCTGGCCCCAGCGGAGGAACTGGTACCGCTCGCCGTTGCGCTCGTACTCGATCTCGACATTGCGCTCGAGGGCGTTCTCGGTGCCGAAGAGGTCGGCGATGACGGAGTGGTCGATGACCATCTCGGCCGGTGAGAGCGGGTTGATCTTGGTGGCGTCACCACCGAGCGTCACGACCGCTTCGCGCATCGTGGCGAGGTCGACGATGCAGGGAACGCCCGTGAAGTCCTGCATCACGACGCGGGCAGGCGTGAACTGGATCTCGGTGTTCGGCTCTGCCGCGGCATCCCACGATCCGAGTGCTTCGATCTGCTCTTTCGTGACGTTCGCGCCGTCCTCGGTGCGAAGCAGATTCTCGAGCAGCACCTTGAGGCTGAACGGGAGCTTCTCGTAGCCGTCGACGGTGTCGATGCGGAAGATCTCGTAGTCGGTGCTGCCGACCGTCAGGGTGCTCTTGGCACCGAAGCTGTCAACCGTGGACACGTCTGTCTCCTTCGTCGGCGGCGGGAGCGGGGCAAGGTCCGGCACTCCCCATCTTCCCCCGCTCCGGAGCCCTCGGCTAGTGAGGGTGACCTAAGCCTCGGCGGGGTCAATTTATCTTGATATCAAGATAAATGTATCACTTCCGCTCCGGCGGATAGAGCGCCCGGACGGCGAGCCACGTGACCGCCAGGAGCGGTGCGAACAGCGGCAGGCCCATGACGAGCTTCAGCATGCCGAGAGCCGTGACGTTGTCGGCGAAGTAGAGCGGGAGCTGCACGAGGAGGCGCGCGGCGAAGAGCGACGCCCAGGCGATCGCGAGCCAGAAGAAGGCCCGCCGCTTGCGCTTGTCCTTGCGCCACGCCGTCCCCTCGCCCATCAGGAAGCCGACGGCCAGGCCGATCAGCGACCATCCGATGAGCGCGGAGACGAGGAACGCGGTGCCGTACAGCGCATTGGTGATGAACCCCGGGATGAAGTTGTTGCTCGCCTCACCGGTGAACGCCGCGAAGGCAGCGGCGACCCCCGCCGCGACGAGGCCGCCGACGGCAGCGGTGATGGGCTGCCGGGCGATGAGCCGCGCGACGGTGAAGATCGCCGCGATGCCCACGGACAGTCCCAGCGAGAGCCACAGGTCGCCCTCGCCGGAGGCGGGATCGATCGTGAGCGTGTAGGCGAGGATGAAGACCAGCCCGGGGACCACGGATTCGAGCACACCGCGCCAGCCGCCCATGGCTGCCCAGACGACGTGACCGGTCGACTTGCCCTCGTTGGGGTCGAGTCCGGCCCGACGGGCGGCGTCGCCGAGGGCGGCGCCGAGGATGTCGGAT
Source organism: Microbacterium sulfonylureivorans (assembly GCF_003999995.1). Lineage (NCBI taxonomy): Bacteria > Bacillati > Actinomycetota > Actinomycetes > Micrococcales > Microbacteriaceae > Microbacterium > Microbacterium sulfonylureivorans. The sequence goes on along the minus strand of NZ_RJAD01000002.1, from coordinate 451,816 downwards.
GCGGACGCCTGAGCCGCTGCGCCCTCTCCGGCATCGTCGCCGGATTCGGTGTCGCCCGACGGCGCGGGCGGGCGGGTGTCCTCGGTCACGCGACGCCCGGCGTCGCCGGCATCCGCAGCGGGATGAGGTCGCGAGGAGGCATCGGCGACCCCCCGCGCACCACGACGATGGAACGGAAGAGGTCTTCGACGGCCGCGGCCGCATCGACGTCCGAGGTCGCCGCGCCGCCGATCACGCCGCGGAGGAACCACCTCGGGCCGTCGACGCCGATGAAGCGGGCCAAGCGCTTGCCGGCGGTGCCTTCGGGGCCCGCCACGACCGGCACCTCGGCCAGGAGCTCGGGACCCAGCGGGCCCTCGCGCTCCTCGACGCGTCCTCCCTGCTGGCGGATCTGGGCGCGGATCTGCTCACGGGTCTCGGCCCAGAGGCCGACCGTGCGCGGGGCGGCGAACGGCTGCACCTGGAGCGTCGAACCCGCGTAGTCCAGGCCGACGGCCACGATTCGCTTTGTCTGCTCCTCCACCTCGAGACGGAGGTTCAGGCCCTCGCGCGGGAGTATCTTGATCCCGCCGAGGTCGATGTACGGACGGACCGGGTTCGCCTCGGACTCGTCGAACGGTCCGGCGCTGGCACGGTCCTCGGGAGCGTCCTTGCGGGGGCCGTCGGCGGATGTGGGGTCGGTCATGCGAGGACTCCGTCCTTCTTGAAGCCCGTGGAGCCGAAGCCGCCCTCGCCGCGGACGCTGTCGGGAAGGGACTCCACGGGGATGAAATGCGCGCGGGGCACGGGCATCACGATGATCTGGGCGATGCGGTCGCCGACGGCGATGTCATGGGCGACCGCGACGTCGGTGTTGAGCAGGATCACCTTGATCTCGCCTCGGTATCCGGCGTCGATCGTTCCCGGAGCGTTCACCACGGTGATGCCGTGCTTGGCGGCGAGGCCGCTGCGCGGCACGACGAACGCCACGTAGCCCTCCGGGAGCGCGATCCGCACCCCGGTCCCCACCATCGCCCGGTGGCCGGGCTCGAGGCGAACCGCCTCCGCAGCCACGAGGTCGGCTCCGGCGTCGCCCGGGTGCGCGTACACCGGGACGTCGGAGGCGATAATGGGGACGTCCACCGTTTCAGTCACCCAATGAGGGTAATGCAGAAGACAGCGCACGATGTCGGGACCGAAGGCTATCGAGAGAGGCTCGGGCCCTCGCTCTGGGTTCTCGTGAGCGCGGCCGTCGCCGGCCCCATGGCCGCCCTCGTGTTCGCGCCGATCGACACGACCCTCGCGCTCGTGATCGGCGCCGCAGTGGGGGTGGCCGTCGTCGGGCTGCTGATCGCCGGATCTCCCGTCGTCAGTGTTCGCGGCGACGTGCTGCAGGCGGGTCGGGCGCACATGACGGTCGAGATGCTCGGCGAGCCGGAGGTGTTCACGGCGGAAGACGCCCGCCATCAGCGGGGCGTCGGCCTCGACCCGCGGTCGTGGCACGTCATCCGAGGCGGCATCGACGGTGTCGTCGTGATTCGCGTCACCGACCCCGACGACCCGACGCCGGCGTGGGTGATCTCCTCACGCACGCCGGATCGGCTCGCCGCGGCGGTGCGCCGCGCTCAGGCTAGGCGGAGCACTCCGAGCAGATAGGTCCGCTCTTCGTGTCGTGGTCGAGCTGCGAGCGGTGCTTGACGAGGAAGCAGTTCACACAGGTGAACTCATCTTCCTGGGGCGGAAGAACGACGACATCGAGCTCGAGATCGGAGAGGTCCGCCCCCGGCAGCTCGAAGCCCGACGGGTTGTCGGCGTCCTCCACATCGACCGCGCCCGAGAGCTTGTCGGGCACGCGCTCCTTCAGAGCCTCGATCGACTCGCTGTCGTCCTCGGTCTTGCGGGGGGCGTCGTAATCGGTGGCCATTCGTGAACGTCTCAACTTCCGGAATATCGCGGGTGCGCTCGCCCTTTCGGGCGGCGATAGTTTGCATGACCGAATCCTTTTTCGCAAATGCGGAAGTTCGGATGCTCGACCGTGCGCTCCCCTGAAACTCGCGCCACGCGCTGGATATTCCCGGCCGGGGACATCCCCTGTGTCAGCATGGGCGGGACACGCAGGATCGGAGGGGCGTTCGCATGGAACAGCTCAAGGTCATCGGAACCGAGGACGACAAGCTCGTCCTGGCGACCGAGTCTGGCGAGAGGTTCGCCCTCGCCGTCGACGATGTGCTGCGGATCGAACTGCGCAAAGCGCGGCGCGATCGCGACGGCGACACGCAGGCAGCACGCCCGAGTCCGCGCGAGATCCAGTCGCACATCCGCGCGGGGCTGTCCGCCGACGAGGTCGCGAGCCTGCTCGGTGCCCGCGTCGAGGACGTGGTGCGATTCGAGGGTCCGGTGTTGGCAGAACGCGAGCACATCGTGGGTCAGGCGCTGGCCGTGCCGGTGCTGCTGGGCGGGGACTTCGAGACCGACGGCCACCCCACGTTCGGATCCGCCGTGCGCGGCAAGCTGCACGAGGCAGGCTCGTCGAGCGAGCGCTGGACGAGCTGGAAGGAGCCCACCGGCTGGGTCGTCAAGCTCGAGTTCACCGCGAACGAGGTCGACCACGATGCGCGTTGGAGCTTCGATCCGCGCCGCAGCACGCTGTCGCCGCTCAACGCGGACGCGATTCAGCTGTCACGTCAGGGTTCCCTCCCGGACGGACTCATCCCCCGGCTGCGCGCGCTGGAGACCGTCCCGCCGAAGGACGACTCGCGGTTCGACAGCGGCGCCTTCGGTCCGCGCAAGCTTCCCGATGCCGACTTCGAGTCGCCGGATCTGCCGGCTCCCGCCGCTCCCGCCGTCCAGGACGCGGCGATCAAGCGCGCGGACGAGCCCGCGGTGACCTCTGCCGAGACCGCCGATCTCCTCGAGGCGCTCCGCCGCCGCCGTGGTCAGCGCGAGCCGCTGCCCGGAGCAGAAGAGCCCTCGCCCGCCCGCTCGCACTCGCCGGTGGCTCTGTTCGACGCGCTCGAGCCGGGATATGACGAGTCGCCTGCGGAAGCCGAGCCCGATGTCGTCGAGTACGACGTGGTGCCCTCTGCCGTCGCCGAAGCGGGCCGCCGCAAGGGCCGCACCTCGATGCCGTCGTGGGACGAGATCGTCTTCGGGGCACGCACCGACGACTGATCGTCGAGGCGCGGGGCGTCAGGCGAACGCGCCGAGACGAATGAGCGGCACGATCCGCTCTTCCGGTGTGAAGGATCCGTGCTGGCCGATCATCCTCTGCGGACCCTTGTCTGCGATGCGATCGTCGTAGTACGCCACGCCGGAGCGTGCGGCGATCACGACGTCGCCGATGCGGTCCCTCACTTCTGCGTCGACCGCACCGAACAGGCCGGAGTCGAGGAGATCGTCGCGGGAGAGCACCCACGAGCGCGAGGACTCGGCAGCGGTCCAGGCGGCGAGCACCACGTCGGCCTCCCCCGGTTCGGCGTAGAGGTGCAGCATCCGCGGCTCGCCGCCGATGAGGCGCACCCCGTCGACCAGTCCGTCACCCTCGCCGAGCAGGATGTGCCGGTGACGGGGGATGTCGACCATGCCATGGTCGGCGGTCACCACGGCTCCCGTGCCGGGAGCGAGCGCGCCGGCGAGTGTGCGGGATGCGGCATCCACCTTCTCGAGGCCGACGACCCACTCGTCCGACTGCCACCCGCGCCGGTGGCCGATGCCGTCGAGTTCGGGGGCGTACAGATAGACGAGCGAGCCGGGATGCTGCGCCGCGAGCTCGGCGGCCGTCTGCACGCGCTCGATGAGATCGTCGACACCGTGGAAGTCCGCGCCCGCCTGCGTGGCGGCGGTGAAACCGGTGCCCATGTACTCGCGCTTCGAGACGACGAAGAACGGGCGACCCAGCGATGCGCTGAGCGGGACGGAGCGCTGCCACTCGAGCGGCAGCCCGTCGGTGTTCCACCCGCGCAGCTGATTGACGACGTCGTCCGTGCCCGGAATGCGTGCGCGATAGCCGACGATGCCGTGCTCCCCCGGCAGCGTGCCGGTCAGCAGGCTCGTGAGCGCGGACGCGGTCGTCGACGGGAACACCGTTCGCGCGACATCGCGCTTGGTCCCGGCCTGAGCGAGGAACCTCGCATGACCGGCGCGCGCGGCGAGATTGTGGGCGCCCAGGCCGTCGACGACGAAGACCACGGCGCTCCTGGCGGGCGCGAACCACTCCGATCGACCCTCGAGCGCCGCGGCCATCTGCGGCACGACACCGGTGAGGCTCCGGGCTCGCGGCGGGTCCGCGGGTAGGCTGAGGGACATCGGGGCCAGTCTCGCACACCGGCGGACGGCCCCCGCCGCTCCGCCGTCACCCGAGGCCACATCGTCATGCCTGCATCCCGCACCGACTCCACCCCCGTAGACCACGGTCGCATCGAAGAGGTCGATGTGTCGACCGAGATGCAGGGGTCCTTCCTCGAGTACGCCTACTCGGTGATCTACTCGCGCGCCCTGCCCGACGCACGCGACGGGCTCAAGCCCGTGCAGCGCCGCATCCTGTACCAGATGGCCGACATGGGCCTCCGCCCTGATCGCGGCCATGTCAAGAGCGCCCGTGTCGTCGGCGAAGTGATGGGAAAGCTCCACCCCCACGGCGACGCGCCGATCTACGACGCGCTGGTGCGTCTGGCGCAGCCGTTCTCGCTGCGCGTGCCCCTAGTCGACGGACACGGCAACTTCGGGTCTCTCGACGACGGCCCGGCGGCACCTCGGTACACCGAGGCGCGCCTCGCTGCGCCGGCGCTCGCCCTCACCGAGAACCTCGACGAGGATGTCGTCGACTTCATCCCCAACTACGACGGGCAGTTCCAGCAGCCCGAGGTGCTTCCGGCCGCCTACCCGAACCTGCTCGTCAACGGGGCGACCGGCATCGCCGTCGGCATGGCGACGAACATGGCACCCCACAACCTCATCGAGGTCGTCGGCGCCGCCATCCACCTCCTCGACAACCCCGAGGCGTCGGTGGAGGAGCTCATGGAGTTCGTCCCCGGACCGGACCTGCCGTCGGGCGGGATCATCGTGGGGCTCGACGGCATCAAGGATGCCTACGCCAAGGGGCGAGGGAGCTTCCGCACGCGCGCCAAGGTGTCGATCGAGTCGCTCGGTCCTCGCCGCACCGGCATCATCGTCACAGAGCTGCCGTATCTCGTCGGTCCCGAGCGGATCATCGAGAAGATCAAAGACGCCGTCACCGCGAAGAAGCTCCAGGGCATCGCCGACGTCACCGACCTGACGGACCGGCACAACGGTCTGCGCCTGGTGATCGGCATCAAGACCGGCTTCGACCCGCAGGCGGTGCTCGAGCACCTGTATCGCCTGACGCCCCTCGAGGACTCGTTCAGCATCAACAATGTGGCCCTCGTCGAGGGCCAGCCGCAGACGCTCGGGCTGAAGGAGCTCCTGCGCGTCTACCTCGACCACCGGATCAGCGTGGTCACTCGCCGCAGCCGGTTCCGCCTCGCCCGACGCAAGGAGCGCCTGCACCTGGTCGAAGGCCTGCTCATCGCGATCCTCGACATCGACGAGGTCATCCAGGTCATCCGGGCGTCGGACGACGGCGATCAGGCGCGGACGCGCCTCATGGACGTGTTCGACCTGTCGGATGCGCAGGCCGAGTACATCCTCGAGCTCCGCCTGCGCCGGTTGACCCGCTTCTCTCGGATCGAGCTGGAAGCCGAGCGCGACAAGCTCAAGGCCGAGATCGCCGAGCTCGAAGAGCTCCTCGCGAGCGAGATCCTCTTGCGCTCTCAGGTCGCACGGGAGCTGGATGCCGCGGCCGAGACGTTCGGCACTCCCCGGCGCACGCTGCTGCTCAACGGCGGTCCCGTCGCCCCACGGTCACGGGCCGCCGCGGCCGCCGCCGATCTGCAGATCGCCGATGCACCCTGCCGGGTCTTCCTGTCGGCGACCGGGCGCATGGTGCGCGCCGAGGTCGACGCGGATGCCGCCAACGGCGGGATCGTGCCTCCGGCGCGACGCGCGAAGCACGACGCGATCCGCTCGTGGGTCGACGCCACCACACGCGGCGACGTCGGCGCGGTCACGAGCGCGGGCCGGCTCGTGCGCTTCTCTCCAGTCGACCTCCCCTCGGTGCCGGGGAACTCGGTGCAGCTCGCCGCAGGAACACGTGCCGACCAGTACCTCGGGCTGGACACGGGTGAGCATGTCGTCGCCATCGTCCCGCTCCAGGACGGCCCGCCCATCGCGCTCGGCACGCGCCACGGAATCGTCAAGCGGGTCGCGGCCTCCGAGCTCGGCACGAAGCACGACATCGAGATCATCGCGCTGCGCGACGGCGACCGTGTCGTGGGAGCGGCACCCGCGTCGGACGGCGCCGAGCTTGTATTCGTCGCCAACGACGCCCAGCTGCTGCGCTTCGACGCCGCCTCGGTGCGTCCTCAGGGGCGCGCGGCGGGCGGCATGGCGGGCATCCGGCTCGGCGACGGCGCGGAGGTCATCGCGTTCACCGTCGTCGGCGCCTCGGCCTTCGACGCGGTCGTGGTCACCGTGGCGGGCTCGACGTCGGCGCTTGCCGGAACCGACGCCGGCAGCGCCAAGGTCTCGGTGTTCTCCGAGTTCCCGGCGAAGGGGCGCGCAACGGGCGGCGTCCGTGCTCAGCGTCTGCTGAAGGGCGAGGATGCGATCACGCTGGCGTGGGTCGGATCCGATCCACGCGCTGTCGGTCCGGACGGCGCAGCGCGCACGCTCCCGGAGTCCGGCGCGAAGCGGGATGCCTCCGGCACGCCGCTCGACGGCGTGATCGGCGCGATCGGCACCGGGGTCCGCTGATCCGGGCGTCCGGCCGCGCTACCGTGGCCGGACGGCGCTGCAGGGCGACGTCAGGCGTCGATGCGCTCGCGCGCGAGGCGGTCGCTCGAGTCGATGATGAACTCCTTGCGCGGAGCGACGTCGTTGCCCATGAGCAGCTCGAACACCGATGCCGCCGCCTCGGCATCCGTCATCCGCACCCGGCGAAGGGTGCGACCCGCGCGATCCATCGTCGTCGTCGCGAGCTGGTCGGCGTCCATCTCGCCGAGGCCCTTGTAGCGCTGCACAGGCTCCTGCCAGCGCTTGCCGGACTTCGTGAGCTTGGTGAGGAGCGTATGGAGCTCCTGTTCGGAGTACGTGTAGATCGTCTCGTTGGGCTTGGTTCCCGGATTCATGACGACGACGCGGTGAAGCGGCGGCACGGCCGCGTACACGCGACCGTCGTCGATGAGCGGGCGCATGTATCGGAAGAAGAGCGTCAGCAGCAGGGTGCGGATGTGCGCACCGTCGACGTCGGCGTCGCTCATCAGGATGATCTTGCCGTAGCGCGCAGCATCCAGATCGAACGATCGCCCCGAGCCGGCGCCGATCACCTGGATGATCGCGGCGCACTCTGCGTTCGACAGCATGTCGCTGATCGACGCCTTCTGGACGTTGAGGATCTTGCCGCGGATCGGGAGGAGCGCCTGGTACTCGCTGTTGCGCGCGAGCTTGGCCGTGCCGAGTGCCGAGTCGCCCTCGACGATGAACAGTTCGGATGCCTCGACCTCGTTGGTTCGGCAGTCGGCGAGCTTCGCGGGGAGAGAGGAGGACTCGAGCGCGTTCTTGCGGCGCTGGGTCTCCTTGTGCGCACGCGCGGAGACACGCGCCTTCATCTCCGACACGACCTTGTCGAGCAGCAGTGAGGTCTGCGCCTTGTCGTCGCGCTTGGGTGACGTGAAGCGGGCAGTGAGCTCGCGGGTGACGACGTTCGCGACGATCTGTCGGACGGCCGGGGTGCCGAGCACCTCCTTCGTCTGCCCCTCGAACTGCGGCTCGGGCAGGCGCACCGTGAGCACCGCCGAGAGGCCGGCGAGGATGTCGTCCTTCTCGAGCTTGTCACTGCTGCCGAACTTGAGACGGCGCGCGTTCTGCTCGACCTGGGTGCGGAGCACCTTCATGAGGCCGGCCTCGAAACCCTGCTGGTGCGTGCCGCCCTTCGGCGTCGAGATGATGTTGACGAACGACCGGGAAGTGGTCTCGTACCCCGTGCCCCAGCGCACAGCCACGTCGACCTCGCACACGCGCTCGAGTTCGGTCGGCACCATCGCGCCCGTCGGCTGAAGCACCGGCACGGTCTCGGTGAACGTCCCCGTCCCGGTGAGCCGCCACGTGTCGGTGATCGGTGCGTCGGGCGCGAGGAAGTCGGCGAACTCCGAGATCCCGCCGTCGAAGCGGAAGCTCGTCTCGACGTGCTCCTCGGTGCGCTCGTCGCGGATGACGATCTCGAGGCCCGGCACGAGGAACGCGGTCTGGCGCGCGCGCTGCTCGAGCTCCTGCAGGTTGAACGCGGCATCCTTCGTGAAGATCTGCTGGTCCGCCCAGTAGCGGATGCGGGTTCCGGTGACGCCCTTGGCGGCCCGGCCGGCGACGCGCAGCTCGGAGCTCTTCTCGAAGGGCGTGAAGGTCGACGACGGAGATCCGTTCGCGAACACGCCCGGCTCTCCGCGATGGAACGACATCGCCCAGGTCTTGCCGCCGCGGTCGACTTCGACGTCGAGGCGCTCCGAGAGGGCGTTCACGACGGAGGCGCCGACACCGTGGAGACCACCGGACGCGGCATACGAGCCCCCTCCGAACTTGCCGCCGGCGTGGAGCTTCGTGAAGACGACCTCGACCCCCGACAGGCCGGTGCGCGGCTCGATGTCGACGGGGATGCCGCGTGCACGATCTCTGACCTCGACGCTGCCGTCGGCGTGGAGCAGGATGTCGATGCGCGAGCCGTGACCCGCGAGGGCCTCGTCGACGGAGTTGTCGATGATCTCCCACAGGCAGTGCATGAGTCCACGGGAGTCGGTCGAGCCGATGTACATGCCCGGGCGCTTGCGAACCGCTTCGAGGCCCTCGAGGACCTGGAGATGATGGGCGGAGTACTCGGCGGTCACAATCCTCAAGCGTATCCGGGGCGGCCTCGAGCACGGCCCCGACACGCTCCGCCCGGCCCCGGCGTACGCGCTCAGCGAAATGTGACCTGTTCGCGGCATTCTCGAAACAAAGGCGTGGTTGTATTTCATGACCCGCACCGGAGTTCTATCTATTCGAGGAGGCACCGAGATGACCACTCTTTCGACACCCACCGAGATGGGCGCCGTCCTCGACTACCGCCTCACCGCGGCCGACCGCTGCGACTCGTGTGGAGCGCAGGCCTACATCGCCGCCGAGGTGAACGGCAGCGAGCTGCTCTTCTGCGCGCACCACGGTCGCAAGTACGAGGAGAAGCTGCGCACCATCGCGACCTCGTGGCACGACGAGACGGCCCGACTGGCCGAAACCAACTGACGCCGAGGCGTCACTCCCCCGCGTAGATCCGGGGCACGAGCGGAGACACGCGTACGGCGATCTCCTCGCCGATCGTCCCGATCGCCTCGGCGAGATCCGTGGCCGAGGATTCGCCCGCTCCCCCGGGGCCGTACACGGTGACGACGTCGCCGACCGCGGCGCCGTCCCAGCCCTGCACCCGGGATTCGGCGCCCACGGCCAGCAGCCGCCGTGGGCCGGCCGGAGTGCCGACCATCGCGCGGCCACCGAGGGTCGAGGGCAGGCCGTCGAGCGATCCGAGCGAGATGGTGACCTCGGTGCCCGCTACGTGGGCGACCTCCGCCTCGAGGGTGGCGACCGGCCGTACCCCCAGGGCGTCCTCGCCAGGGCCGCCCGCGGGCCGGATCCCGTAGCAGAACGCGCCCACCCGGACCATGTCGTACCGGAACTCCGACCGCGCGAAGGACGCAGCGCTGGCCGAGAGATGAAGGGTGCTCGGCGACAGTCCGGCGGCGCGGGCATCTGCCACCGCGCTGTCGAACACCGCCCGCGCCTCGTCATCGTCCTGATCCGATGCCTCGGCGATGTGACTCCAGACGCCGACGACGTCGAGGCATCCCTCCGCCGCCAGCTCGGCCGCCCTCATGATGAAGGCGCCCCAGTCCTCAGGCCGGACGCCGTTGCGGTGCAGACCCGTGTCGATCTTCAGGTGGACGCGCGCGCGAGCCCCGGCCGATCGCGCCTCGGCGGCGACGTCCTCGAGCAGGGCGGGATCTCCCACCCCGAGATCGAGGTCGGCCGAGACCGCCGCGGCGACCTCGGCACGGGACGCCGCGATCCACGAGAAGATCCGCACGTCGGCGCCGAGCAGCTCGCGTACGCGGCACCCGGTCGCGACATCGAAGGCGCCGATCCAGCGCACGCCCTCTCGATGCGCGCGGCGGACGACCGGTCCGAGACCGTGCCCGTACGCGTCGTCCTTCACGACCAGCATCAGCTCGGACGGGGCCACCGTGCGGCGGACGTGGGCCACGTTCGCCGCGAACCGGTCGAGGTCGACCCGCATGACGCCGGTCATGCCGCGTGCTCCCGTGTCGCGCGGAGCCCCACGGCCGTGACGAGCTCGGCGGCCTCGAGCCCCGTTGCGGCGACCCATTCCGCGAGCGAAGGCTCGTCGTGCCGTGGATCGCCGAAGAAGACCGCCTCATCGCCCCGTTCGACCGGCTCCGCGCCGATGTCGACCACGCAGACGTCCATCGCCACGCGCCCCACGATCGGGTGCGGGACGCCGTCGATCGTCACCCGGGCGCGGCCACCGAGCGCCCGGACGACTCCCTGGGCGTAGCCGCCGGAAACGAGCGCCACGCGCGTGTCCGTCGCGGCGCGGAACGCGTAGCCGTACGAGACGCCCTCGCCCAGGCGGAGGGACTTCACACTCAGAACGGTGCCGCTCAGGCGCATCGCGGGCGTCGCGTCGCGCGCACCGCCGGGAAGGCCGAACAGGGTGAGCGAGTCCAGGCCGGGCGGATCGACGGTGGTGGCGCCGGACACGCCCGCGTCCGTGAGCAGGTGTGCAGCGGGGGCATCGTCGACGCGCAGCGTGTCGACGCCCGCGGCGAGGAGTTCGGCGGCGACCGCGAGGGCCCCGTGGCCCCACGCATCGGCGCGCAGGTCGGCGACGACCCGGGTTCCCGCAGGAACCCGCGAGATCGCGATGTACGCGTTGCGGGCGACGGCGGATGCCGAGATGCGGGCGACCGGAGCGCTGGACGGCTCAGGGGCCGACGCGGCGACGCCGCGCCCAGGGTTCGCCGAACTCACGCCTCTAGACTATCCGGGACCCCCCGAACCCCCATCCCGGAGTACGCATGTCTTCTCAGGGCCTCGGCCTCGCGCCCCGCCTTCGCTACCTCGCCGCCCGCGCCCGTCGCATCGACGTCGGATCGGTGGTCGACCGCGCCAAGGAGACTTCGGAGCAGCACGGCAAATGGACCCCGGCCGTGCTCGTCGACATGCTGTGGTCCGCCGGCTTCCGTCAGGTGGGATTCCAGGACTACGTGGACTACGATTTCGCGATCCTCACCAGGGCCGAGCGCGCGACGTACATGACCCACCCGGTCTCGAACCAGCTGTCGCAGCGTTACGACCACCCCGACTTCCGCCACATGTTCCACGACAAGGTCGAGTTCGACCGCGTCTTCAGCGAGCACCTCCACCGAGACTGGATGGTCGTGGACGAGGGCAACGCCGAAGCCGTCCGCGCGTTCACCGAGGAGCACGGCACGATCGTCACGAAGGAGCCGATCGGTCAGGCCGGCACCGGCGTGCACCGCTACCACGCGGCGGACGTCGAGGACTGGGATGCATTCCACCGCGGCCTGCTCGAACGCGGAGAGGTCCTGATCGAAGAGGTCATCCGCCAGCACGCGGACCTGGCCGCGGTCTGTCCCGGCACCGTCAACACCACTCGCGTCACGGCGTTCTTCGACGGCGAGCAGACGCACATCCTCGCGATGGCGCAGAAGTTCGGCCGCGGGGAGGTCAGCGACCAGATGACCTTCGGCGGCTTCTACACGATGCTCGACGAGAACGGCCACGCGGTAGGACCCGGGTACGACTCTCACGCACACGTCCACGAGCGCCACCCGGACAGCGGCTTCGTCATCGGCGACTTCCAGCTGCCGATGGTCGACGAGGTGAAGGCGTTCGTCGATCGGGTCGCGCGCGTCGTGCCGCAGGTTCAGTACGTCGGCTGGGACATCGTGGTCACGCCCGACGGTCCGGTCCTCGTCGAAGGGAACTGGGGCGCCGGGGTCTATGAGAACAAGCCCAGCGTCACCGGCATCCGTACCGGACACAAGCCCCGGTACCGCGCCGCGATCGGCTTCTGAATCGCCTCAGCGGAACGCGAAAGGGGCGGGTTCTCGAACGAGAACCCGCCCCTTTCGCGGACTGGATGCGCGCTAGACCGCGCGGACGACTCCGAGCGGTGTCGACTGGTGTCCCTGACCGAGCGGGTTGTCCTTGAGGATCGCGACGAGGCGCTTCTCCCCCGCCTTGTCGAGCGTCGACCCGAGGATGTTGCCGCCGAGGTCGTTGATGTCGACCACCGCGACCTCCGGAACGCCCCCGAGGAGCGCCTTGAGGTGCTCGGCGACCTCGCGCGGTCGCTCGGGCCCGAGTACGACGGCCTTGTTGTACGGGGGGATGGTCCCGCTCGTCGGCCCGTCGATCGCGCGCGCCTTGTCGCCCGCGATGCGGTAGAAGTCGCCCTTGCGGCCGAACGCCTTGGTGACGGCGGCGACGGCCGACGCGAACAGGATGCGGATCGTTCCGCACTCGCGCAGCGCCATCTCCATCGTCTCGGGCATGCCGAGGCCGATGCCGTAGGGAGTGCGCGTGACGTACTTGGACAGGAAGAGCGCGAGCCTGCGGGGCTTGATGTCTTCGACGAGGTAGGACCGACCCTGGGTGATGGCGACGATCTTCTCGGTCACGAAGAGCAGGTCGCCGTTCCGGACGATCTCCTCGGCGTACTCGCGTACGAACGCGTCGAGGTCGTCACCGGGCATCACGACACGCGTGCGGATCGGAATGCGTGCGAACGACGAGCCCTCGACGGATACGGTGAGCGCCTTGCCGGCGTTCGCCTCACTCACTCGAGGTAGTCCCGCAGCGACTGCGATCGGCTCGGGTGACGGAGCTTCGCCATCGTCTTCGACTCGATCTGGCGGATGCGCTCGCGCGTGACGCCGAACGTGTCGCCGATCTGGTCGAGTGTCTTGGGCTGGCCGTCGCCGAGGCCGAAGCGCATGCGGATGACACCCGCCTCACGCTCCGAAAGGGAGTCGAGCAGCGACTCGAGCTGACGCTGGAGCATCGTGAAACCGACGGCGTCTGCGGGAACCACGGCTTCGGTGTCCTCGATGAGGTCGCCGAACTCGCTGTCGCCGTCCTCGCCGAGGGGCGTGTGCAGGGAGATCGGCTCGCGGCCGTACTTCTGCACCTCGATGACCTTCTCGGGGGTCATGTCGAGTTCGCGGCTCAGCTCTTCGGGCGTGGGCTCGCGACCCAGGTCCTGGAGCATCTGACGCTGCACGCGCGCGAGTTTGTTGATGACCTCGACCATGTGCACCGGGATGCGGATGGTGCGGGCCTGGTCGGCCATGGCGCGGGTGATCGCCTGGCGGATCCACCACGTCGCGTAGGTCGAGAACTTGAAGCCCTTGGTGTAGTCGAACTTCTCGACAGCGCGGATCAGACCGAGGTTGCCCTCCTGGATGAGATCCAGGAACTGCATGCCGCGGCCGGTGTAGCGCTTGGCGAGCGAGACGACGAGGCGGAGGTTCGCGCCGAGCAGGTGCGACTTGGCGCGCTGGCCGTCGCGGGCGACCCACTGCAGGTCGAGGCCCATCTGCGACGACTTCTCGGCCGCCGACATGTGCGACAGCTTCTCCTCGGCGAACAGGCCCGCCTCGATCCGCATCGCGAGCTCGACCTCTTCGGCCGCGTTCAGCAGGGGGACCTTGCCGATCTGCTTCAGGTAGTCCTTGACGGGGTCGGCGGTCGCGCCGGTGATCTGCGTCGAGTAGACGGGGACGTCGTCCTCGTCGCTCGAGGAGATGACGATCGCGCCGGTCGGAAGCGGCTCGGTGAACGCCGGCTTGGTGCTCTCTTCGTCCTCTTCGTCGTCGTCAGCGGGCGCGGCCGCGTCCGATTCCTCGGCGGGGGCCTTCGCCCCGCGACGCGCCGCGGGGCGCGCGGGCGTCTCGGCGTCGTCGTCAGAGTCCTCGAGGTCGACATCCGCCTCGAGCTCGACGTCGTCGTCGAGCTCCTCGACGTCGTCCTCGATGTCCTCGTCCGACTTGGCGCGCTTCTTCGCCGCCGTCTTGGGCGCGGCCTTGGCGCCCTTCGGCGCCGCCTTCGCCGCGGTCCGCGGCTTCGCGGCCGGCTTCGCCGCGGACTTCGCGGGAGCCTTCGCCGCGGCCGAGGCCGCCGTGGTGGTCGTGTCGTCCGACTCGGTGTCCTTCGCGGCCGAGCGGGACTTGGTGTTCGTGCCTGAGGTCACGTTTCGCCTTTCACCAGGAACGCGTGCCCCACGCCCCCGGTCGATTTCGGACACTAGTAAGACCCTTGTCAAGTCCTCGCTCCGCCGAGAAGACCTCACGGAACCAGTTGACAACGGGTCAGAGCGTCTAGTATCTCACACTTGAGAAGTCCTGCAGGCATTGGCGCCAACAGCTCTCATCGCTCCCCTGTGGAAACGTCGGGGAGCGTGCGTGCATTCCGTTCAGGCTCCGCGTTTGTCCTCGTCGCCCGTCGGCCTGCTGGCCAGGAAACGCTCGAGTTCAGCGGCGAGTTCGTCCGCGCTCGGCAGATCGCCGGTGTGGATCATCGGGGTCGCCAGCGTCGACCCCGCCATGTACGCGTCGTAGCGCTCCTCCAGGCCCTGGACCATCCGGGAGAGCTCGTCGCTGTTGGCGACCTGGTCGTCGACCTTGGCCAGGTAGTCGCGGTTCTCCTCGCGGAGGTCTTCGCCGGTGAAGACGAGTCCCGTCGCGACCGTCAGGCTGTCGAGGGCCGCGAGGGCCGCGGCCGGGTATTCGGTGTCGCCGAGGTAGTGCGGGATCAGCAGCACGAACCCCGCGACGCTCACGCCCGCCTCGGCGAGGCGATACTCGAGGAGGTGTCCTGCCGTGGAGGGCACCTCGGTGTGCGGCTGCCAGACCGAGTGGGCCTCGGTGAGCTCGCTGCGCGTGCCGCTGACCGTCGTTCCGATGGGTCGCGTGTGCGGGACGGGCATCGGGATCGCGTGGACCCAGGTCACCGTCGACACCGCGTAGTCGGCGACGAACGCGAGGACCGAGGCTGCGAAGGCGTCCCACCCGAAGTCGGGCTCGTAGCCGGCCAGCAGCAGGAACGGCTGGCCGAGGGCATCGTGGGCGAACGAGAGCTCCAGGCGCGGCGGGCGGTAGTCGGTGAGGTGATCCTGGTCGAACGAGATCACCGGTCGCCGCGCCCGGTAGTCGAGCATGACGTCGTTCGAGTAGACCGCCACCGGCGTCGGTGACAGGTCCTCGCGGAAGTAGTCGACGACGCGGCTGACGGCGCTGCCGGCGTCGGTGAATCCGGTCAGCGCGATCACGAGCGGCAGACCTCGGGGCACAGGGGGCGCGGAGGCCGAGCGCTCGAACAGCGGACCGGGCAGGGGCATAGGTCCATGCTACGAGCCGCCGCCGACCACCGGGGCGAGCCGGTCCCGCTCAGAGCGAACACGCGACCTCCCTAGGATGGAGACCATGTCGTTTCCCGACCTCGCATACAGCGATGCACCGATCCGAGAGTCCGACGCAGACGCCCTTCTGATCGCACTCCCCCCTCTCGACACCCAGGACTCCCCCGATCTGTCCGACTGGCCGGGGCTTCGCGAAGCCCTCCTGGCCACCGGCTTCACGGGCTCCGCCGCAGCGTTGCAGCGCGTCTACGCACCGGAGTCGACCACCCTTCCGCTCGCGGTCGTCGGCACCGGCGCCGCCCCGGACGCCGCTGCGCTCCGCGACGCGGTCGGTGCGGCGGTCCGCACGCTGACGGGGTTCGCCGCCGTCGCCGTCGCCGCGCCGTACGCCGAGCCGGCCCTGTGGACTGCAGTGGCCGAGGGCGCGGCTCTCGGCGGATACCGGTTCGACGGCTACAAGTCGGAGGCGCCCAAGGCGCGCGCGTCACGGGTCGTCGTCCACGGGTCCGCGCCGGCCGATGCCGTTGCTCTCGCGCGGATCGTCGCGATCGCCGACGCCGTCGCCCTCGTGAAGGACCTCGTGTCGATCCCGGCCGAATGGCTCGGACCCGCCGACTTCGCCGACCGGGCAACGGCCTCGGTCGACGGTCTCCCGGTCACCGTCGAGGTGCTCGACGAGGCCGCACTCCGTGCGGGCGGCTACGGCGGCATCCTCGGGGTCGGTCAAGGATCGGACCGCCCGCCCCGCCTCATCCGACTCGAGTACGCGCCGGAGGGCGCGACGCGCCACGTCGCGCTCGTCGGCAAGGGCATCACCTTCGACACGGGCGGACTCTCGCTGAAGCCGGCCGCATCGATGGTGGGGATGAAGTACGACATGTGCGGCGCCGCGACGTCGCTGGCCGTGCTTCGCGCCGTTGCGACGATCGGTGCGCCGGTGAAGGTGACAGCCTGGCTGTGCGTCGCAGACAACATGCCGTCAGGGCGCGCAACGCGCCCGGGCGACGTCCTGTGCATGCTCGACGGAACGACCGTCGAGGTGCTCAACACAGATGCCGAGGGCCGTCTCGTGCTGGCCGACGGCCTGGTCGCGGCGAGTCGCGAGCACCCGGATCTGCTGATCGACGTGGCGACCCTGACCGGTGCGATCACGATCGCACTCGGGAGCCGCCACGCCGGAGTCATGGGCGACGACGCGGCTGTCGCCCGTTATCTCGAGGCGGCGGCCGCCGAAGCTGAGCTCGCGTGGCAGCTGCCCCTTCCCGCCCATATGGTCGACGAGCTCGACTCCCCCATCGCCGACCTGCAGAACGCCAAGATCGGCGACCCCGCGGGGGGATCGCTGTTCGCCGGGCTGTTCCTGCGCCACTTCGTCGGGCGCACCGGTGACGGGGCCGACGCGCCTCGCATCCCCTGGGTGCACCTCGACATCGCCGGCGTCGGCATGAACAAGGGCGGCGGGTTCGGATTCACCGACAAGGGCCCGACCGCCGCGACCGTCCGCAGCCTGATCCGCTTCGTCACGACAGAGGAGTCCTGATGACCGACCACACCTTCGATCTCGTCGTCCTCGGCGGCGGCAGCGGCGGCTACGCCGCTGCGCTGCGCGCCGCCGAGCTCGGCAAGTCGGTCGCCCTCGTCGAGAAGGACAAGGTGGGCGGCACATGCCTCCACCGAGGGTGCATCCCCACCAAGGCGCTGCTCCACGCCGCCGAGGTCGCCGAGACGGCTCGGGATGCCTCGGCCATCGGCATCCGCGCCACCTTCGACGGCATCGACCCGGCCGGCGTCCGCGCCTACCGTGAGGGCATCGTCGCGAAGAAGTTCAAGGGACTCGAAGGTCTCGTCAAAGCCCGCGGCATCACCGTCGTGTCCGGCGAAGGCCGCCTGGAGGCGGGGCCTTCCGTCCGCGTCGGGGACGACCTGTACCGCGGTACGGATGTGGTGCTGGCGACCGGCTCATACAGCCGCAGCCTCCCGGGCCTCGAGATCGGCGGCCGGGTCCTCACCAGCGAGCACGCGCTCGAGCTCGACGAGGTCCCGTCGCGCGTGGTGATCCTCGGCGGCGGTGTGATCGGCGTGGAGTTCGCCAGCGTGTGGCGCTCGTTCGGCGTCGAGGTCACGATCGTCGAGGCGCTGGACCACCTCGTGCCCAACGAGGACATCGCGCTCAGCAAAGCGCTCGAGCGCGCGTTCCGGCGCCGCGGCATCGCCTCGTCGCTGGGCGTCCGGTTCCAGGGCGTCACCCAGACATCCGACAGCGTCACCGTGACCCTGGAGGACGGCAAGACCTTCGAGGCCGACTACCTGCTGGTCGCCGTCGGCCGTGGTCCTGCCACCGCCGGTCTCGGCTTCGAAGAGGCGGGCCTCACGATCGATCGCGGGTTCGTCGTCACCGACGACCGTCTGCGGACAGGGGTGGAGCACGTCTGGGCCGTGGGCGACATCGTGCCCGGCCTTCAGCTCGCGCACCGCGGCTTCCAGCAGGGGATCTTCGTGGCCGAGGAGATCGCCGGACTCTCGCCCGTCGTGATCCCCGACTCGCAGATCCCGAAGGTCACTTACAGCCACCCGGAGGTCGCCTCTGTGGGACTCACCGAGGCACAGGCCGCCGATGCGCACGGTGCCGACGGCATCGTCGCCTACGAGTACAACCTCGCCGGCAACGGCAAGAGCGAGATCCTCGGAACCGCCGGGATCGTGAAGGTCGTCCGCGTCAAGGACGGCCCCGTCATCGGTGTGCACCTCGTCGGCGATCGCGTCGGCGAACTCATCACCGAAGGCCAGCTCGCGGTCGGCTGGGAAGCCCACCCCGAAGACATCGCACCCTTCATCCACGCCCACCCCACCCAGAGCGAAGCGCTCGGAGAGGCATTCCTGGCGCTCGCCGGCAAGCCGCTCCACGCGCTCTGACGCTGGGGCTCCGCGGCATCACTAAGCTAGATCCGATATCCATTCCGAAGGAGACATCGTCATGAGCACTTCCGTGGTCCTCCCCGCTCTCGGAGAGAGCGTCACAGAGGGTACGGTCACCCGCTGGCTCAAGCAGGTCGGCGACACGGTCCAGGCGGATGAGGGCCTGCTCGAGATCTCCACGGACAAGGTCGACACGGAGATCCCGTCGCCCGTCAGCGGTGTGATCGAGGAGATCCTCGTCCAGGAGGACGAGACCGTCGAGGTCGGTGCCGTCCTGGCCAAGATCGGTGACGGCGCGGGCTCCTCCGACGCCGCGCCGCAGCCGGAAGCCGCCGCGGCCACCCCCGAGGCTGCGCCCGCCGAGGCCGCGCCCGCCGCCGAGGCCGCGCCTGCCCCCGCGCCCGAGGAGTCCGCTCCCGCAGCCGAGGCCCCCGCCACCACCGGCGGCGGCAAGGATGTCGTGCTCCCCGAGCTCGGCGAGAGCGTGACCGAAGGAACCGTGACCCGCTGGCTCAAGCAGGTCGGTGACGACGTCGCCGTCGACGAGCCGCTGCTCGAGATCTCCACCGACAAGGTCGACACCGAGATCCCCTCGCCGTTCGCGGGCAAACTCTTGGAGATCCTCGTCCAGGAGGACGAGACGGTCGCGGTGGGCTCGCCGCTCGCGCGCATCGGCGACGAAGCCTCCGCCCCGTCGCCCGCCGCGGCTCCGGCTCCCGCCGCGGCTCCGGCTCCCGCCGCGGCTCCGGCTCCCGCCGCAGAGGCCCCGGCTCCCGCCGCAGCAGCCCCGTCTCCCGCCGCAGCTGCCCCGGCCGCCCCGGCTCCCGCCGCAGCAGCCCCGGCCGCTCCCGCTCCCGCTGCCGCTCCGGCCGCTCCCGCGGCAGCGGACGATTCCGACGTGGTCTCCTACGTCACCCCGCTCGTGCGCCGACTCGCGCAGCAGCAGGGCGTCGACCTCGCCTCGGTCAAGGGCACCGGCGTCGGCGGTCGCATCCGCAAGGAGGACGTGCTCAAGGCCGCCGAGGCGGCGTCCGCACCCGCTGCGCCCGCCGCGACGCCTGCTCCCGTGCCTCTGGAGGTGTCGCCGCTCCGAGGCACGACGCAGCCGATGTCGCGCCTGCGCAAGGTGCTCGCCGAGCGTGCAGTGGCATCGATGCAGTCGACAGCGCAGCTCACGACCGTGATCGAGGTGGACGTCACCAAGCTCGCGAACTTCCGCGACAAGGTGAAGGGCGACTTCCAGGCCAAGACGGGCGACAAGCTGTCGTTCCTGCCGTTCTTCGCCCTCGCGGCCGCCGAGGCGCTGCAGGCCTACCCCGTGATCAACGCGACCGTGGACGGCACCGACATCGTCTACCCCGCGACCGAGAACCTCTCGATCGCGGTCGACACGGAGCGCGGGCTGCTGACGCCCGTCCTGCGGGACGCCGCGACCAAGAACCTCGCCGAGATCGCTCACGAGATCGCAGACCTCGCTGCGCGCACCCGCGAGAACAAGCTGAAGCCCGACGAGCTGGGCGGCGGCACGTTCACGCTGACCAACACGGGGTCGCGTGGCGCTCTGTTCGACACTCCCGTCGTCTTCCTGCCCCAGTCGGCGATCCTCGGAACCGGTGTGGTCGTCAAGCGACCGGGTGTCGTGACGGTCGACGGCAAGGACGCGATCTCGGTCCGCTCGTACGTGTACCTCGCGCTCTCGTACGACCATCGCGTGATCGACGGCGCCGACGCCGCGCGTTTCCTGAGCGCGGTCAAGGCCCGCCTCGAAGCAGCGGCCTTCGAAAGCCAGCTCGGCATCTGATCGGCGATCTATGGCTGCTGCGCGACGTCGTGAACGTCGCGCAGCAGCCATTCGTCGTCTGAGAGGGCGATGACGACGAGCTGCGATCTCTGATCCCCGGCGACGGCATCGACGCGCAGGACCGCGACCCCGCCGAAGTCGTCGAGAAGCACGATCGCGCGCTCGTCGGGCAACAGGTCGACGGGCCCGGGACCGAAGGAGACGGAAGGGTCCTGGACGACGGCGGCGAGGCATCCGTCGTCCTCCGCGCACGTCCGGCGCCGGTCCAGCAGGTCGCCGGTCACCGCCTCGAGATCGGCCGGCGGCGATCCGGCCGCGGCTGTCGGGGACGGCGCGGGCGTGCTGGCCGGCGTCGGGGCGCCCGCCGTCGGCGTGGCGGATCCCTCGGTGCCCGCACCGCTCGCCGAGGCGACCTCGGTCTCGCCCGACGGCCAGAGGAGCCCGATGCAGAGCACCGCTGCCGCCGCGGCTGCGCCGACGAGCCAGGGCGTGCGGGACGCCGTCCGCTGCGCGCGTGCGCGACGCCACAGCGCCGTAGTCGTCCGCGACACCAGATCGGCGATGTCGGCGTCGACATGGCGAGCGATCGCCTCCCAGATCGCCGGACGCGGACGCGCAGGAGAGGTTTCGTCGCCCCCGCGCCCGACGGCAACCGCATCGCGCGCCGGGCGCGCGCCTGGGAGGACCGTGAGGAGCGGCACGGGGTCGGCCAGCTCGAAGAGCCGGTGCTCGGCGCGCTCGATGTCGGCGGCGCTCGGACGCTCGGCCGTGATCGCCGCCATCGCATCCGCCCAGGCGTGCGGATCGGCCGAGGCCCGCGCGAGCTCGGCGAGCAGCTCGCCGGCGCTGTCGAGGAGCGATCGGTCCGAGGCATCCGTCGCCGCCAGCGGCCGGCCGTCCTCGGTGAGCCACCACTCTCCCGTCGCATCGGCGCTCCCGATCAGCTGAGCGCTTCCGCGGAGGACGCTGACACCGAGCGTCACCGCCTCGCCCGCCGCCAGCGGCGCCGTTCGGGCCCGGCGCGCAAGGAGGTCGCCGACCCGCTCGGCGCACACCGGCAGCGCCGCGTCATGTCCGTCCGCGCGCCGGACGAGGTCGAGCGGGGCCAGAACGTGGCCGTCGGGGGCGGCCTCCCACCCCTTCCAGTCCGGACCGAGAGCCGCCGTGTCGACGAGCACGTGCATCTCCCCCGTGGGCAGGCAGGCCAGCATCCCGGACCACGGGCCGTCCTGCGGCGCGCTCACGGGGCGGACCGGTCGATAGGGCGAACGGAGGCGGTCGTCGCGGGTCACTCGCCCAGGCTCCCCCTCCGACGGCGGCGCAGTCCGTGCGAGCGGCGCCGTCGTGGATGATCGCCCGGCGCGAACACCTGGGGAGGAGCCGGAGGAGGGCGGCTCGGAAAGGTAGGCTGGAGCCCATGGCCGCCCGCAGTTCCGCACCCGAGAAGCGCCCCGGGTTCTTCTCCCAGCTCCGCACCCTCTACACATTCACGCAGCAGGCATTCCCCTGGCTCCCGTGGATGCTCGTGGGGGTGCTCGTCCTCGGCATCGCCGCCGGTGTCGGCGTCGGCCTGCTGATCCCGCCGGTCGCCGTCTGGAGCGTCATCCTGTGGGGCGTCACCGGCCTCATGCTCGGCGTGCTCGGCGGCCTCATGACGATGACGCGGCTGTCAACGCACGCGATGTACAAGAAGATCGACGGGATGCCCGGAGCCGCCGGCCACGTGCTGTCGACGTCGCTCGGTCGCAAGTGGCAGGCGGCGGACATGCCGGTGGGCGTCAACCCCAAGACCCAGGAGGCCGTCTACCGAGCCGTTGGTCGCGGCGGCGTCGTCATCGTCGGCGAAGGCGCTCGCGGGCGTCTCACACGGCTCGTCAACGACGAACGCTCGAAGGTCCAGCGCGTCGCGTCCGGCGTGCCCGTCACGGTCCTCTACGTCGGCCACGGCGAAGGCGAGGTCCCGATCTCCAAGCTCGCGCCGACCATCAAGGCCCTGCCGAAGAAGGTGGACCGCGCCACCATGGCCGCCGTGATCAAGCGCATCGAGTCGGTCTCGCAGTCACTGTCGTCGATGCCGATCCCCAAGGGCATCGACCCGACGAAGGTCCGCGCTCCCCGCCCGCGCTGACGTTGTGCGCGGGCATCGCCCGCCGCACTCGCGCTAGGCCCGGAGGAGCACGGTTCCTGCCGCCTTGTCGTGCAGGCCGCGCTGGTCGGCGTCCCAGATCACGGCGGGGACGACGACGATCAGCAGCAGTGTGCGCACGACCGGGCGCCACAGGCCCGACCACGCGCCGTCGACGCGCACCAGGCGAAGGCCGAAGACGCGGTGCCCCGGGCTGCCCTGGAGCGTCGGGATGAAGACGATCTGGATCGCCGCGAAGATGGCCAGGATCGCGAGCGGGTCCCAGCCGAAGAATCCCGAGATCAGGTACGCCGCTCCGTAGTCCAGGAACAGTGCGCCGACGCGGCGTCCGAGCCGCCCGATCGATCCGCTGCCCTCTCGGGGAAGCCCGAGTCGTTCTCCGGGGTAGCTCTGCGCGCTCTGGGTCACCGTTCCAGCGTATCCAGGCGCTCGTAACATGCCGGAAACAATGGTGTCACTGCCGAGCAATCCCCTCCGGGTACCGTGCGAGACAAGCGCGTACGCGTGCGGCAGTTCCCGATGCCCTATCTCTGGAGCCTTCATGTTCAAAGATTCATCCGAGGTGCTCAAGTTCATCAAGGACGAGGACGTCAAGTTCCTCGACATCCGTTTCACGGACCTCCCTGGTGTGCAGCAGCACTTCAACATCCCGGCGTCGACCGTTGACGAGGAGTTCTTCACGGTCGGCCAGCTGTTCGACGGCTCCTCGATCCGCGGCTTCGCGAACATCCACGAGTCCGACATGCAGCTGATTCCGGATGTGTCGACGGCGTACCTCGACCCGTTCCGCGAGGCGAAGACGCTGATCATGGTCTTCGACATCTACAACCCGCGCAACGGCGAGATCTACTCGAAGGATCCCCGTCAGGTCGCCAAGAAGGCCGAGAAGTACCTCGTGTCGACCGGCATCGCCGACACGGCGTTCTTCGCCCCCGAGGCGGAGTTCTACATCTTCGATGACGTCCGCTACGAGGTGAAGCAGAACTCGAGCTTCTACTCGGTCGATTCGGAAGAGGGCGCCTGGAACACGGGTCGCGAAGAAGAGGGCGGCAACCTCGGAAACAAGACGCCGTACAAGGGTGGCTACTTCCCGGTCTCCCCCGTCGACAAGCAGGCCGACCTGCGCGATGACATCAGCCTCAAGCTGATCGACGCCGGTCTCATCCTCGAGCGCGCGCACCACGAGGTGGGCACGGGCGGTCAGGCCGAGATCAACTACCGCTTCGACACGATGGTCCACGCGGCGGACGACATCCTGAAGTTCAAGTACATCGTCAAGAACACCGCGGAGCAGTGGGGCAAGACGGCGACCTTCATGCCGAAGCCGCTGTTCGGTGACAACGGCTCGGGCATGCACACCCACCAGTCGCTGTGGAACGGCAGCGAGCCGCTCTTCTACGACGAGAAGGGCTACGGCGGACTGTCCGACCTCGCGCGCTGGTACATCGGCGGCATCCTGGCGCACGCCCCCTCGGTGCTGGCGTTCACGAACCCGACGCTGAACAGCTACCACCGCCTGGTCAAGGGCTACGAGGCGCCGGTGAACCTGGTGTACTCGGCCGGCAACCGCTCGGCGGCCATCCGCATCCCGATCACGGGCTCCAACCCCAAGGCGAAGCGCATCGAGTTCCGTGCGCCGGATGCCTCGGGCAACCCGTATCTCGCTTTCGCCGCCCAGCTCATGGCCGGCCTCGACGGCATCAAGAACCGCATCGAGCCGCACGAGCCGGTGGACAAGGACCTCTACGAGCTTCCGCCCGAGGAAGCGAAGAACATCCCGCAGGTGCCGAACTCGCTGCAGGACTCGCTCGACGCCCTCGCGGCCGACCACGAGTTCCTTCTGGCGGGCGGCGTGTTCACGCCCGAACTGATCGAGACGTGGATCGAATACAAGGTCGAGAACGAGATCAAGCCGCTCGCGGCCCGTCCGCACCCGTTCGAGTACGAGCTGTACTACGGCGTCTGAGCACGTTCCAGCACGGAGAAGGGCCCCGGGAGACCGGGGCCCTTCCTCGTTGCCGGTCGGGCGAGCGGATGCCGCGCCTGCCGCCGCTCACCCGTAGAAGAGCTTCTCGAACACCCGGCGGGCCCGTCGCGTCGTGCCGAGGTAGTCCTCCTCGACCTGCGTCGCCGAGCGCGGCGGATACTCGAGGAGCCGGCCGATGCCGTCGAGGCGTTTGCGGTCTGCGGGCAGCACGTCGCTCGTCTGTCCGGACAGCAGCGTGTTCGCCGACCGCAGGCGGCTCGCCAGACGCCACGCCTCGGTCAGGCGCTCTGCGGCGACGGCCGGCACGAGTCCGGCCTCGCGCGCGGCGCTCAGCGCACCGAGCGTCGAGGTCGTGCGCATGGCCGGAACGGCGTGCGCGTGCTCGAGCTGCAGGAGCTGGACCAGCCACTCGACGTCGCTCAGCGATCCCGGCCCGAGCTTGAGGTGCCGTGCGGGATCCACCCCCTGTGGCAGGCGTTCGCTCTCCACTCTGGCCTTGATGCGCCGGATCTCCCGAAGCCCCTGCTGATCGGCCGACTCGGGATACCGGACCTGGTCGGCGAGGTCCATGAACGCCCGGATGAGCTTGACGCTCCCGGCGACGCCGCGGGCGCGCAGCAGCGCTTGGGCCTCCCATGACAGCGACCACCGTCGGTAGTACTCGGCGTAGGCGTCGAGCGACCGGGCGATCGGTCCGTTGCGGCCCTCCGGGCGGAGATCGGCATCGAGATCGAGGGGCACCCGATGGTCTTCGGAGTGCGTGCGCAGCGCGGTGACGAGCTTCACCGCGAGTTCGTGCGCACGCTGCGGGTCGACGCCGTTGGGCCGGTACACGTACATGACGTCGGCGTCGGAGCCGAAGCCGAGCTCTCGTCCGCCGAAGCGTCCCATCGCGATGACCGAGAAGTCGAGGGCGTCGTCCTCCGGCGGCACGATGGTCGGCCGCACGGCACGAAGCGTCGCCTGGATCGTGACGTCGGTGATCGTGGTGAGGGCCGCGGCGACCTCCTCGATCGTGACCGTGCCGATGATCGCGGACATGGCCGTCCGCAGCAGCTCGCGGCGCCGGAGAGCCCGCACCGATCTCATCGCGTCCTCGACCGAGCCGTGTCTCGCCTGGATCGCGCGCGCCTCCTGCTGGAGCGCATGCCCCGATCGCGGGCGCAGAAGGTCGTCGTCGTCGAGCCACGCAGCCGACTCCGGGATCCACTCCATCAGCTCGCCGATGTAGCGAGAGCCCGACAGTACGCGGGTGAGGCTCTCCGCGGCCGCGGAGGAGTCGCGCAGCATCCGCAGGAACCAGGGTGTGTCCCCCAGGCGCTCGCTCAGGCGGCGGAAAGCGAGGAGACCGTAATCCGGATCGACGCCGTCCGCGAACCACCGGATCATCACAGGCATCAGGTGCCGTTGGATCGTCGCCTTCCGGCTCAGACCACTGGTGAGGGCAGCGATGTGGCGAAGGGCTCCGGCAGGATCGGCGAATCCGATCGCGGCGAGACGGTCGTGGGCCTGCGCGGTGGAGAGGACTCGCTCCTCCGCGGGCAGCGCCGCCACCGCCGAAAGGAGAGGGCGGTAGAAGAGGCGGACGTGGATGTCGCGCACTTCGCGCTTGACCGACTCCCAGAGCCCCCAGACGGCCTCCCCGGTCTCTGCGAGGCCGGTGGCACGGGCGAGCACCCGGAGATCCTCGGGGCGCGAGGGCATCAGATGGGTTCGGCGCAGATGACGCAGCTGCACGCGATGCTCGAGCAGGCGGAGCACCCGGTAGTCCCGGGAGAAGGCGGATGCCTCGGTGCGGCCGATGTACCCTTCCGAGACCAGCGCGTCCAGTGCCTCGAGGGTGCCGCGCTGCCGGATCTGATCGTCGGACAGCCCGTGGACCAGCTGCAGGAGCTGGACGGTGAACTCGATGTCGCGGATGCCACCGGGCCCGAGCTTGATCTGGAAGGGCACGTCCGCGGCGGGGATGTGCTCGGTCACCCGCTCCCGCATTCGCTGCACGCTGTCGACGAAGTTCTCGCGGGCGGCGCTGGTCCACACCTTGGGCTGCACGGCCGCGACATACGCCTCGCCCAGTCCCGGATCGCCCGCGACGGGGCGAGCCTTCAGCAGCGCCTGGAACTCCCAGCTCTTCGCCCAGCGGTCGTAGTACGCAAGGTGCGAGTCGAGCGTACGGACGAGCGCGCCCTGCTTGCCCTCCGGGCGCAGGTTGGCGTCCACCTCCCACAGCGGCGGTTCGACCTCGATGCTCGAGATCCCCCGCATCGTCTGCACGGCGAGCCGCGTGGCGATGTCGACGACGCGGCTCTCCCCCAGCTGCTCCGACACGCCGTCGTCGGCGCCCGCGACGAAGATCACGTCGACGTCGCTGACGTAATTGAGCTCGCGCGCTCCCGTCTTCCCCATTCCGATGATCGCCAGTTTCGCCTGCGCGACCTGCTCCCGGGGGAACAGGCCCGCTCCTGCCGCGCCGCCCGAGACCCGGGTGCGCGCGACGGCGAGGGATGCCTCGAGCGCGGCGCCCGCAGCATCCGCCAGCCGTGCGGCCACCGCGGGAACATGGTCGACGGGCGAAGCGCTCAGCAGGTCGAAAGCGGCGATGCGCGCCATCATCCGCCGGTAGCGGACGCGCAGCGCGACCCAGGCCGACTCTCCGCCGGCGTCGGCGAACCCGTCCACCGCGCCCACGGCATCGAGCAGCGAGGAGCGGAGCTCGTCGGATGCAGGCAGGGCGACCCCGGCGCCCGCGAGATGGGCCAGCTCGCCGGGATGTCTGAGGTAGAAGTCGGCGAAACCCGTCGACGCGCCGAGCAGCGCCCACAGCGCGCGCCATCCCTGTGCGTCGCCGTGGAGGGCACGAACCGCGTCGGCATCGCGGCGCACCACTCGTGCGAGTGCGCCGATGGCCTCGTCGGGATCGGCGGCGACCGCCGCGCCGGCCATCGCCGACTCCCGCGAGACGCCCGTGGCCTCCGCGAGTTCGTCGAGGAGCGCCTCAGCGTCGCTCAGGCGGCTGAAGCCGAGGCGCGCAAGATGCGTGAGGGAGCTGGACCGTTCGCTCGCGGACATGCGTCGCCAGTCGGCTCAGAGCATCTCGAGGTTGCTCTTGAGCTCGAACTGGGTGACCTGAGAGCGGTACTCCTGCCACTCGCGGCGCTTGTTGAGCAGCACGTAGTTGAAGACCTGCTCGCCGAGGGTCTCGGCGACCAGTTCGGACTCCTCCATGTACTCCAGCGCGTGGTCGAGGCTCGCGGGGAGCGGCGCGTAGCCGAGCGCACGCCGTTCGGCGTCCGTCAGCGACCACACGTTGTCTTCGGCCTCGGGGGGCAGCTCGTAGCCCTCTTCGATGCCCTTGAGGCCGGCGGCGAGCATCAGCGCGTAGGCGAGATACGGGTTCGCCGCCGAGTCGAGAGCGCGGTACTCCACGCGTGAGGACTGCCCCTTGCTCGGCTTGTAGAGCGGCACGCGCACGAGTGCCGAACGGTTGTTGTGACCCCAGCAGATGAAGCTCGGAGCCTCGTCGCCGCCCCACAGACGCTTGTAGGAGTTCACGAACTGGTTGGTCACGGCGGCGATCTCGTTCGCGTGACGAAGCAGTCCGGCGATGAACTGCCGGCCGACCTGGGAGAGCTGGTACTGCGCACCCTCCTCGTAGAACGCGTTCACGTCGCCCTCGAAGAGGGACATGTGCGTATGCATCCCGCTGCCCGGCTTGCCGCTGAGGGGCTTGGGCATGAACGTCGCGTAGACGCCCTGCTCGATCGCCACTTCCTTGATCACGGTGCGGAACGTCATGATGTTGTCGGCCGTCGCGAGGGCGTCGGCGTAACGCAGGTCGATCTCGTTCTGGCCCGGACCACCCTCGTGGTGGCTGAACTCGACCGAGATCCCGAGGTCTTCGAGCATGCGCACCGAACGACGACGGAAGTCGTGCGCCGTGCCACCGGGAACGTTGTCGAAGTACCCGGCGGAGTCCACCGGCTCGGGTCCGTCCGCCCCGAAGGAGGACGACTTGAGGAGGTAGAACTCGATCTCGGGGTGCGTGTAGAACGTGAAGCCGGCATCGGCGGCCTTTGCGAGCGTGCGCTTGAGGACGTGTCGGGGGTCGGCCACCGCGGGCTGTCCGTCGGGCGTCGTGATGTCGCAGAACATGCGCGCGGTCGGATCGATCTCTCCGCGCCACGGAAGGATCTGGAACGTCGTGGGGTCGGGGTGTGCGAGCAGGTCGGACTCGTATGACCTGGTGAGGCCCTCGATCGCCGAGCCGTCGAAGCCCAGGCCTTCACTGAACGCCCCTTCGACCTCGGCTGGGGCGATCGCCACCGACTTGAGCGTGCCGATGACGTCGGTGAACCACAACCGGACGAACTTCACGCCCCGTTCCTCGATCGTCCTCAGAACGAAGTCACGCTGCTTGTCCATCGCATCCTCTCCGGGTGCCCGATGCGGCCGTAGCCAGACTACTGGTCGTCGCCGGACTCACCGGACGTTGCGCCACCGCCCCACGAGTCGTCGCGGGCTTCGTCCTCGGCCCAGGCACGCGATCGCTGGCGCATGATCTCAGGCGCCTTGGCGGCTTCCTCCGGTGTCTCGAAGGGCCCGGCGCGATCGACCGAGGGCGACTCGAAGCCCTTCTCGACCTCGCCCGTCTTGAGGTTGTACCAGTACTTCTCGCTGTCGCTCGTCACGGTGCGCTCCTCGGAGTCCGATCGGCCGGCGGTGGCCCTGGCTCGATCCTACTGACCGCCGACTCCCGCTTGCGCTCGCGTGGCTGGATAGGCTGAGCGCATGGCATCTCAGGCGACACGCGCCGTCGGCGTGGACATCGGCGGCACCGGGATCAAGGCGGGACTCGTCGATCTCGAACATGGCCGGCTCCTGAGCGATCGCATCAAGGTCGCCACCCCGGCCGGCGCCGAGCCGAAGGATGTGCTGACGGCTGTCACGGAGGTCCTCCAGACCCTGGGCGTCACCGGTGAGGCGATTCCCCTCGGCGTCGCCTTCCCCGCGATCGTCAAGAACGGGCGGACGCTCTCGGCGGCGAACGTGTCCGACGAGTGGATCGGGTTCGAGGCCGAGAAGTTCTTCGAGGACGGGCTGGGACGCGACATCCACTTCGCCAACGACGCGGACGTCGCCGGCATCGCGGAGGTGCGCTACGGCGCGGCGAAGGGCCAGGCCGGCCTCACGATCCTCACGACTCTCGGCACGGGCATCGGCTCCGCGCTGCTCTACAACGGCGTGCTCGTCCCGAACTCGGAGCTGGGTCACGTCCAGCGGGCGAACCACGCGAGGGACGCCGAGGCGTACGCGGCCTACTCGGCGATGGAGCGCGAACAGCTCAGCTGGGAGCAGTGGGCCGAGCGCCTCCAGTGGTACTACAGCCACATCGAGTTCCTCTTCAGCCCCGACCTGTTCGTGGTGGGAGGCGGCGTCTCGAAGCACTCGGACCAGTTCCTGCATCTGCTCGAGATCAACACCCCCATCGTGCCGGCGGTGCACCGCAACAACGCAGGGATCATCGGGGCCGCAGCGCTGTCGCTCAGCTGAGAGCGCGCTCGACTGACGAGAGGGCGAATGGGCCGGCCTGTACGCCGGGTTCTGTCCGGGGGCCGAAGCCCCGTGGACGGTCATCTCTCTCGGCGACACGTTGCCGTGCCGCTCCAGCGGCCTACCCGAGGACTCGGCGAGCCGCGTCAGCATCCTCTGTCTGGCCTTGCTCCGGGCGAGGTTTACCGTGCGGGTCGTGTCACCACGACCCCGGTGGTCTCTTACACCACCCTTTCACCCTTACCGGGACCGGGGTCCCGGCGGTCTGCTCTCTGTGGCACTGTCTCGCGGATCACTCCGGGTGGGTGTTACCCACCGCCCTGCCCTGTGGAGCCCGGACGTTCCTCGGCGCGCCACGGCGAACCGTGCGCGACGCGACCGCCCAGCCGACCCATTCGCATGTCCGATTCTACGCTTCGTGTCGGGCCACGCCCGCCGAGGAAGAACCTCAATCTGTCGACTGACGGCGGAATCGATGTATCATGAGCACGTCTGGAGACTCCACTGGGGAGAGGCTCCAACGAAAAGCCCTCTGGGGAGGCTGATCGGTATGCGCAAGATCGTGCTGTCCGCGTTCGCGATTGCAGCGGCGCTCATTCTTCTGCCGACGGCGGCGAACGCCGTCACGCCGGGAGTCCAAGGAGGTGTGCTGACGAGTGAAGACGACGACGGCTACACCCCGACGCAGCACCAGGCGCCGACCCTCGGTGGGTCGACGGCCGTCGGTGAATGCGATCGAGACGTCCCGTGGATCCTCTACGCCGTGACTCTCACCGACCCCGACAATCAGGCGACCAGCCACACGGCGCGACTGGTCTTGACCGACGGCGTCAACTCGACGACCCTCGAGCTCGGCGAACTCGTCGACGGCGAACTCAGCGGGCGCGTTCTCTGGCCCGGTGCTTCGGTCGACGATGAGGGCAACGCGACCGGCTGGCCCGGATGGGCGTACGTGGACGGACAGTGGGTCGAGATCGACGGCAACTTCGGTTGGACCCGCGGCGACATCACCGCGACGATCGAAGTCAACCCCGAGGTCGGCGTGCCGCTGTCCTACCCGCCCGCGACCCCCCAGTGCGACACTTCGCCGGAGAACTCGGTCGTCGCGGGTCTTCTGCCCGCGACCGGTCTCGGGCAGTCTCTCCTTCCGATCGGCATCGTCGGCGGTGCTCTCGCCTTCGGTGGAATCATCCTGCTCGCCGTGCGTCGGCGCCATCGCGCGAAGGGATAGTGGTGTCGAGCAGCCCTGACGCCGAACGGAGCGGACTCTCAAGGCGCAAGGTGCTGCTCGTCGTCGGGGCGATCGTGCTCCTGCTGGTCGCCGCGGCAGCATGGGTCGGCGTGCGCGCCCTTCTGGTCAAGGACCAGTTGGAAGCCATCGTGCCGATCGCAGCCGAGCTGCAGGCGGCTGCCGACGCACGTGACATCGACAGAATCACGGCAGCCCTCACCGACCTCGATGCCCACGCGGAGCAGGCGGACTCGTTGTCCGGGGATCCGCTCTGGCGGGTTGCCGAGTTCACACCGTGGCTGGGATCGAACCTCGCCGCCGCGAGAGTGGTGTCCTCCGGGGTGCACGGCGTCAGCGACGCCGCCCTCCCGCTGATGGCAGCGATCAGGACGGCGATCGAGCAGCCTCATGAATCGGCGGGGCTGGATGTCGACGCACTCAACGGAATCGCGGAGCCGCTCCAGCAGACGTCCCTCGCTCTCAATGAGGCGCAGACGGAGTTGGCGCGAATCGATCCTGGAGTTCTGGTCGGACCCCTTGCCTCGGGTGTGGAGCGCCTCGCCGACGTCACGGCGCAGGGAGCACCGGTGCTCTCTTCGCTGGCGTCTGCGTCGCAGCTGCTTCCGTCGATGCTCGGCCGCGAGGGCGAGCGGCACGTGCTGGTCATGCTCCAGAACAGCGCCGAACTTCGCACCGGCGGTGGCATCACGGGATCCTTCGTGCTGCTCCGCGCAGACAACGGTGCCGTCGAGATCGTCGACCAGGCCGACGGCGGATCGTTCCCCGCCCAGGTGGAGCCGATTGCTCCCGTGCCGGCGTCGACGGTCGAACTGTACGGTGAGCGTGTCGGTCGCTTCGTGCAGAACACTTCGATGCCGACGGAGTTCGGAGCGACCGCAGAACTGGCGAACGCGTGGTGGGCCACCCGGTCGGACATCGTCCCCGATGCCGTCCTGTCCGTCGACATACCGGCAGTCCGCGCGATGCTCTCGGCGTCCGAGCCGGTCATGTTGAGCGACGGCAGCGAGCTCACAGCCGACAATGTCATCCAGCGGGTGCTGATCGACCCTTACCTGTCGCTCGACGTCGAAGAGCAGACGGCGTATCAGCGCGAGCTGACCGGCTCGCTGATATCCGGTCTGTTCTCGCAGAGGATCGACTTCTTCAGTTGGGCCGGGGCGCTGGCAGAACCGATCGAGCAGGGCCGCATCTCGCTCTGGAGCTCTCACCCCGATGAACAGGAACTCATCGACGCCGGCCCCCTCGCCGGTCCCGCGGCGCGCCACGTCGCTGCAGGATCAGATTCCTTTGCGGTGTATCTCAACGATGCCACGTCGGGCAAGATGAGCAGCTTCCTCGGTGTGACGCTGGCAGCGGGGAGTGTGGAGTGCCGCCCCGATGGCAGGAGCGACGTGGTCGTCGGCGTGGCCCTGACCAACAACGCGCCGGCGAATGCCGGGGAAGTGTTCCCCTGGTGGCTCACCGGCGGCGGACTCGAGGGGGTGACTCCCGGCAACATCGCCATGAATGTGACGGTTGCGGCGCCCCCCGGCTCGTTCTACGGCGGCGCGCTGGTCGACGGTGTGCGGACGACCACCACGGATGTCGAGGACGAAGGGTTCCCCTCCAGCGCGGCGGTCACGACCGTCGCGCCCGGGCAGACCAGCGTCCTCGAGTTCAGATTCGTGATGGACACCGACCGCGAGGTCGTCCCGCGTCTCCTGCACACCCCCCTCATCGGCGTCCCGGAGACTGCCACCCTCGATGCTTCCTGCGACTGAGCCTCACTCCTTCAGGGCG
This sequence comes from Microbacterium sulfonylureivorans, assembly GCF_003999995.1. Taxonomy (NCBI): domain Bacteria; kingdom Bacillati; phylum Actinomycetota; class Actinomycetes; order Micrococcales; family Microbacteriaceae; genus Microbacterium; species Microbacterium sulfonylureivorans. The sequence continues at coordinate 418,844 of NZ_RJAD01000002.1, read as the reverse complement.
GTGTCGGCGATGTGGACGTCGAGCGCGAAGTCGAGCGGGAAGTCGCCGAACAGCAGGCGCCCCGCGGTGGCCGCGGCATCCGTCACCGCGCGCGCCGCGATCTCGGCCTGTTCGGCCGGAGCATGCACGATGACCTCGTCGTGCAGGAAGAAGGCGAGATGCGCCCGGCGTCCGAATACCGGCCCCGATCGCCGTGCGGCGCCGGTATCGGGCACTGGGGGCAGCGCCTGCAGCCGGGCGCGAAGGTCGGCCATCCACACCAGCGCCCACTCTGCAGCGGTTCCCTGCACCACGAAGTTGCGGGTGAAGCGACCGCGGTCGCGGGCCCAGCGGCGGGCGCGGGTCTCCTCGGCTCCGGATGCCTCGGCCTCGGTCGCCCGCGACTGCGCGACCGTCCACGCCTCCGAAGGCGGGGGTGACGTGCGTCCGAGCCAGGTCGAGACGACGCCGCCGTCCTCGCCCGTGCGCGCAGCCTCGTCGACGAGACCCATCGCGCGGGGGTAGATCCGCCGCAGTCGCGGAACCAGACGACCGGACTCGCCCGTCGTCGCGCCGTACATCGCGCCGAGGAGTGCGATCTTCGCCTCCTGTCTCGTGGCCACCGCGCCGCTGTCGACGATCCCGGCGTAGAGGTCGCGTCCCCGCGCGGCATCCGCGAGGGCGGCGTCGCTGGACATCGCGGCCAGCACTCGAGGCTCGAGCTGGGCGACGTCGGCGACCACGAGCTTCCAGCCCGGGTCCGCCCTCACGGCTTCACGGAGCTGCCGCGGGAGCTGCAGGGCTCCCCCGCCGGACGATGCCCAGCGCCCCGTCACGACCCCGCCGGGAACGAACACGGGGCGGAACCGCCCGTCGTCCACCCACTCGTCCAGCCAGGCCCATCCGTTCGCCGACAGCAGCCGGGCCAGCTTCTTGTATTCGAGGAGCGGCTCGATCGCCGGATGCTTCTGCTCCGCGAGCTCCCAGCGACTGGTCGACTCGACCAGCACGCCGACGCGGTGCAGCGAACGCAGCAGCTTGGGCTGCGAATCGAGGCTCGCGGCCGGATCTCCCAGGGCATCACGTACGCGTGAAGCGGCTGCGGCGAGCTTCGCCGGCTGTCCGCCGCCGGGCGGACGCTCCCCCAGCGTCTCGACGAGGATCCGGTCGTGCTCCGACGCGTCCCACGGCAGACCGGCCGCTCGGAGCTCTTCGGCGATGAGGGCGCCCGCCGACTCCGCGGCGGTGAGCAGACGGAGCCGGGACGGGTCGGACGAACCCGCCACGGCGGCGCGCTGTCGAGAGAACTCGGCGAGAACCTCTTCGATGTCGTGAGGCGGGCCCGTGGGTGTGTCCGGACCGTCGAAGTCGAAGAGCGTCGGCGCGACCGCGGGAGCCTCGACATGAGGGGCGGCATCCCATCCGCGCGATTCCCGCACCGCTGCGCCGGAGTCGACCAGCTCGGACGCGCGGAGGATCGCATGGCAGAGCCGCAGATCGTGACAGCGCGCGATGCGGACGCCGGCCGCGAGGAGCGGTGGGTACCACTGCGGCGCGTCGTTCCACACCCAGCGCGGAGCGGCGGATGCCTCGTGCCCTGCCGCCCAGTCCGGCAGCGCGGGACGCGCCATCTCGTGCCGATCGACCTCCGACCCGGCATCGTCCAGGAGGACGGCGACGACCCCGTCGTCCGTCCGGCCGAGGACGATCCAGGCCGGCGGGTCAGGCAGGTCCGCTGTCGAGGTCACGGCGGAAGCTCTCTCTGCGGTCCATCGACTCGTTGGCTGCGGCATCCGCTCTGCTGTTGGACAGCCGCGGGACCCACTCGAACGCGACATCGCGTCCGCCGATCAGCGTCCTCGCCCGACGCGCGAGCGCCTGCATGTCGGGATGCGAGACCTTCCACCGCCCGGACATCTGCTCGACGACGAGCTTCGAGTCCATCCGGACCAGCACCGCCGCGTCGGGGTGGCGCTCGAACGCGACCTCGAGTCCGGCGATCATGCCGGCGTACTCGGCGACGTTGTTCGTGGCGATTCCCATGTAGACGCCGACTTCGCTCAGCACGGTGTCGGACTCGGGGTCGATGACCACCGCTCCGCCCGCGGCGACTCCCGGATTCCCGCGCGAGCCTCCGTCGGCCTCGACGACGAGGCGTCGGGTCATAGCCCGGATTCGTCGGTGCGCACCAGGATCGCTCCGCATTCGGGGCAGGTCACCACGGCATCCTCGGCTGCCTGGCGCAGCGCGTTCAGGTCCGTCCCCGACAGGACCATCCGGCAGCCCTCGCACGTGCGGGCGCGAAGCAGCGCCGCCCCCGCGCTCCGCGCCGCGAGCTTGTCGTAGAGGGCGAGCAGATCGGCCGGCACCGTGCCGGCGACGGCGGCGCGGTCACGGGATGCCGCATCGAACGCCGCCGTCTGCTCGGCGACGACCCGCTTGGCCTCGGCGCTCAGCTCGGCGCCCTGCGCGTTGGTCTCGGCGATCAGCGCCTCCTGCTCGGCGACGGCGGCATCGGCCTGCTCGAGGCGCTCCATGACCTCGAGCTCGGCATCCTCCAGGTCGCTCTTGCGGCGGTTGAGCGAGGCGATCTCGCTCTCGAGGCCTTGGGCCTCCTTGGAGTTGCTCGACGACGCGAGTCGCTCGGCGTCGCGCGCGCTGCGGGCATCAACCACCGCCACGTCGGACTCGATGCGCGACAGCTCGATGCGCAGGTCGTCGCGGGCGCCCAGGCGTGTCGTCAGCTCCTGCGACAGCGCCTGGCGGTGGGTGAGCAGCTCCTGCACCCTCGCCGCCTGCGGCGGATTCTTGCGGGCATGGTCGGCCTTGCGGATACGGGCATCGAGCTCGGCGACCTCGACGAGGCGGCGCTGGTCGGCGGGGCTGGCGTTCACGCCTCCAACCTACCCCGGCCGTCGACGCCGGAACGGGCAGCCATTAGCATTCAACGACCGATCAACGACGAAAGGGCGAGTTCAATGAGCCTTCTCCGCACGAAGTCCGTCGAGCAGTCGATCGCCGACACCGACGAACCGGAGTTCCGCCTCAAGAAATCCCTCAGCGCCCTCGACCTCACGGTCTTCGGCATCGGCGTCGTCATCGGCGCGGGCATCTTCACCCTCACCGGCAAGGCCGCGCACGATGTCGCCGGTCCGGCGATCGTCATCAGCTTCGCCGTCGCGGCTATCGCCTGCGCGCTCGCGGCGCTGTGCTACGCCGAGTTCGCCTCGACCGTCCCCGTCGCGGGCTCGGCCTACACGTTCTCGTACTCGTCGCTGGGCGAGCTCTTCGCCTGGATCATCGGCTGGGACCTCATCCTCGAGATGTTCCTCGGTGCCAGCGTGGTCGCGCAGGGGTGGAGCGCCTACCTCGGCACGCTCATGTCGCAGCTCGGGATGCCCATTCCCGAGGCCATCGGCTACGGCGGCACCGTCGACCTGATGGCGATCCTGCTGGTCGTCGTGCTCGGGGCGCTCCTGACCTTCGGGATCAAGGAATCGCTGCGCGTCAATATGGTGCTCGTCGGAGTGAAGCTCTTCATCGTCCTGTTCGTGATCGTCGCCGGGATCATGTTCATCAACCCGGCGAACTGGTCGCCGTTCATCCCGGAGGCGGCACCGCGCGAAACGGCCTCGGGCCTCACCCAGCCGCTGCTGCAGTTCCTCTCCGGAATCGAGCCGACCGCGTTCGGCGTAGGGGGGATCTTCGCGGGCGCCGCCCTCGTGTTCTTCGCGTACATCGGCTTCGACGTCGTCGCGACGACTGCCGAGGAGACCAAGAACCCGCAGCGCGACCTGCCCATCGGCATCATCGCGTCGCTCGTGATCTGCACCCTCCTCTACTGCGCGGTGGCGCTCGTCGTGACCGGCATGGTCCCCTATCAGGACCTCGACCCGGCCGCCGCGCTCGCCAACGCCTTCGTCTATCACGGCGCGGACTGGATGGCGACGCTCATCTCGGCCGGCGCGGTGGCCGGTCTCACCACCGTCGTTCTGACGCTGATGATCGGCGCGACCCGCATCATCTTCGCGATGTCGCGCGATGCGCTGCTGCCCGTCGGTCTCGCGAAGGTGCACCCCCGGTTCCGCACGCCCTGGGTGATCTCGATCATCGTGACCGCGATCATCGCGGTGGTGGCCGGGTTCACGCCGATCGGTCTCCTCGAGGAGATGGTCAACATCGGCACGCTGTCGGCGTTCGTGCTCGTGGCCGTCGGCGTGATCGTCCTCCGCCGCAAGCGGCCGGATCTGCCCCGCTCGTTCCGCGTGCCGTTCAGCCCCTGGCTGCCCGCCCTGTCGGCTCTGATCTGCATCTACCTGATGCTGAACCTCACGGTCGAGACCTGGCTGCGGTTCCTCATCTGGCTGGCGGTCGGCTTCATCATCTACTTCGCGTACTCGCGCCAGCGATCGAAGATCGGGCAGCCGGACTACATCGAGTTCGAGCTGCCGAGGGTCGTTTCGCATCCGCACGAGGAGGACGACGACCAGCGGTCCTGAGAAGAGTGGGCCCTGCCGGGATCGAACCGACGACATCCACGGTGTAAACGTGGCGCTCTACCAGCTGAGCTAAAGGCCCTCGCCGACAAGTCTAGAAGGTCGTTGCGACCGGATGCCGGGCGTAACGTCCGCGCGGCATCCGCGCGCTCCGCGAATCGGTAGGCTGAGAGACGGTGCGTTGTGCACGGCCGACAAAGCCTGCCCGCTCCCGTAGCGACTACCTGGCACGATCTGCCAGACGACGAAAGGTCATCTGTGACTGTCAACGATCAGGATCCGTACTCGCAGGACCCCCTCGACAGCGATCCCGATGAGACCTCCGAGTGGCAGGAATCCCTCCAGCAGCTCGTGCAGGCGAAGGGCCACGGCCGTGGCCGGGAGATCATGCTCAGCCTTCTGCAGACCTCGCACGAGCTGCAGCTGAACGTGCCTCAGATCCCCACCACGGACTACATCAACACCATCGCGCCCGACAACGAGCCCGACTTCCCCGGCGACGAGGAGCTCGAACGCCGTTACCGCCGCTGGCTGCGGTGGAACGCGGCCATCACCGTGCACCGCGCGCAGCGACCGGGCATCGGCGTCGGCGGGCACATCTCGACCTACGCCTCGTCGGCCTCGCTGTACGAAGTCGGCTTCAACCACTTCTTCCGCGGCCTCGACGACCCGAACGGCGGCGACCAGGTCTTCATCCAGGGTCACGCGTCCCCGGGCATCTACGCGCGCTCGTTCCTCGAGGGCCGCCTGACCGAGGCGCAGCTGGACGGGTTCCGCCAGGAGAAGTCGAAGGCGCCCGAGGGAATCCCCTCGTACCCGCACCCCCGTCTGATGCCGGAGTACTGGCAGTTCCCGACGGTCTCGATGGGTCTGGGCCCGATCAACGCCATCTACCAGGCGATGACGAACAAGTACCTCACCAACCGCGGGGTCAAGGACCTCTCGAACTCGCGCGTGTGGGCCTTCCTGGGCGACGGCGAGATGGACGAGGTCGAGAGCCGCGGTCAGCTGCAGGTCGCGGCGAACGAGGGCCTCGACAACCTCACGTTCGTCGTCAACTGCAACCTCCAGCGGCTGGACGGCCCGGTACGAGGCAACGGCAAGATCATCCAGGAGCTCGAGAGCTTCTTCCGCGGAGCCGGCTGGAACGTCATCAAGGTCGTCTGGGGCAGCGGCTGGGACGAACTCCTCGCCAAGGACACCGACGGCGCGCTCGTGCACCTCATGAACACGACGCCCGACGGCGACTTCCAGACTTACCGCGCGGAGGACGGCGCCTTCATCCGCGAGCACTTCTTCGGGCGCGACGAGCGCACCGCGGCGCTCGTGAAGGACTGGTCCGACGAGGACATCTGGGGCAAGCTCCGCCGCGGCGGCCTGGACTACCGCAAGGTCTACGCCGCGTACAAGGCGGCGAGCGAGCACAAGGGCCAGCCCACCGTCATCCTCGCGAAGACGATCAAGGGGTACGGCCTCGGTCACCACTTCGAGGGCCGCAACGCGACCCACCAGATGAAGAAGATGACCCTGCAGGACCTCAAGTACTTCCGCGACTCTATGCGCATCCCGATCTCGGATGCCCAGCTCGACGAGAACCCGTATCTCCCGCCGTACTACAACCCCGGGGGCAACGACGAGACGATCCAGTACATGCTCGAGCGCCGCCGCGCGCTGGGCGGGTTCCTGCCCGAGCGGCGCACCCACCACGTCGGCCTGCAGCTGCCGGGCGACGAGGCGTACGCGCTGCCGAAGAAGGGCTCGGGCACGCAGGAGATCGCCACGACGATGGCGTTCGTCCGACTGCTGAAGGATCTGCTGCGGGCGAAGGACTTCGGTCACCGCATCGTGCCGATCATCCCCGACGAGGCGCGCACCTTCGGCATGGATGCGTACTTCCCGACGGCGAAGATCTACAACCCGCACGGCCAGAACTACACGTCGGTCGACCGTGAGCTGCTCCTCGCCTACAAGGAGAGCCCGCAGGGCCAGATCATCCACGTCGGCATCAACGAGGCCGGAGCCCTCGCGGCGTTCACGGCGACGGGCACCTCGTACTCGACGCACGGCGAGCCGCTCATCCCGGTCTACGTCTTCTACTCGATGTTCGGGTTCCAGCGCACCGGCGACGCCCAGTGGGCCGCCGGCGATCAGATGGCGCGAGGCTTCATCATCGGCGCCACCGCAGGACGCACCACGCTCACCGGTGAGGGCCTGCAGCACGCCGACGGCCACTCGCACCTGCTCGCGTCGACGAACCCCGCGACGATCGCATACGACCCGGCCTACGGCTACGAGATCGCCCACATCGTCCGTTCCGGCATCGAGCGGATGTACGGCGGCAACCATCCCGACCCGAACGTCATGTACTACATGACGGTCTACAACGAGCCGCTCGTGCAGCCGGCGGAGCCGGAGGGCGTGGACGTCGACGGCATCGTGCGCGGCATCCACCGCATCTCGTCGCCGGAGGGTGAAGGCGCTCGCGCGCAGATCCTCGCGTCGGGTGTCGGAGTGCCGTGGGCGCTCGAGGCGCAGCAGCTGCTCCGCGACGACTGGGGCGTGCAGGCCGACGTCTGGTCGGTGACCTCGTGGAACGAGCTCCGTCGCGACGGCCTGGCCGCCGACGAGCACAACTTCCTCCACCCCGACGAGCACCCCCACACCGCCTACGTCACCGAGAAGCTGAAGGACGCCGCCGGTCCGGTCGTCGCCGTGAGCGACTTCATGCACGCCGTGCAGGACCAGATCCGTCCCTGGGTGCCGAACCGCTTCGTCACCCTCGGCGCCGACGGCTTCGGGTTCTCCGACACGCGTGCCGCCGCCCGTCGCTACTTCAAGATCGACGGCCCGTCGATCGTCGTCCGCACGCTCCAGGCGCTCGCCGCCGACGGAGTGGTCGACCGCGGTCTCGCGGCGCAGGCGATCGACAAGTACCGTCTGCACGATGTGACGGCCGGGACGAGCGGGAACGCCGGCGGCGAGAGCTGACCGACGCGATGCCCGCCCCCGCCTCGATGGACAAGACCGAGACGCTCGCCTGGCTGCGACGCATCTCGGGCGACCTCGCGACGGCGACCATCAAGCGACTGGAGGACACGCTCCCCTGGTACGCCGAGATGCCGCCGGCGCGGCGGTCGGCCGTCGGACTGGTGGCGCAGGCGGGCATCACGTCGTTCATCTCCTGGTACGAGGATCCGACCTCGACCCCCTGGATCGCCGCGGACATCTTCGCGGTGGCTCCCCGCGAGCTCCTTCGCAGCGTGAGTCTGCAGCAGACCCTGCAGCTCATCCGCGTCACGGTGGAGATCACGGAGGAACGCGTCGCGGGCAAGGGAGAGCATCTTCGCGAGGCGATCCTGCTCTACTCCCGCGAAGTCGCCTTCGCGGCCGCAGACGTCTACGCGCGTGCCGCCGAGGCCCGCGGACTGTGGGATGCCCGGCTCGAAGCCCTCGTCGTGGATTCGATCCTCACAGGCGAAGCCGACGAGGAGCTCCCGAGTCGCATTGCGGCGCTGGGCTGGCACGGGCACGGCGAGGTCGCGGTGCTCGTGGGCACCACGCCCCCGCAGTTCGACATCGACCAGCTCCGCCGCACGGCGCGAAAGCTCGGCGTCGACGTGCTGATCGGCGTGCAGGGTTCGCGCCTCGTGCTGGTCCTCGGCCGGGCGGAGCCGCCGTCACGCGCGGACGACGCGCCGGGCGACCTGCCGTTCACCGACATCGCCAAGCGGCTCGAGCCCGGATTCGGTCCGGGATTCCTCGTGCTCGGCCCGACCGTGCCGGCGCTCGTCGACGCGGGCCAGAGCGCCAGAGCGTCGCTGGCGGGGTTCGCCGTCGCCCGTGCCTGGCGCAGCGCCCCGCGGCCCGTCGAGGCCGACGACCTGCTGCCGGAGCGCGCACTGGCAGGCGATCCGCTCGCGAAGCAGACGCTCGTCGAGCGCATCTACCGTCCACTGCAGGCGCACAGCGCCGATCTCGTGGCGACGCTGTGGAGCTACCTCGACAACGGCCGGTCCCTCGAGGCGACCGCGCGCGAGCTGTTCGTCCATCCGAACACGGTGCGCTACCGGCTCAAGCGCGTCTCCGAGGTGATCGGGTGGGACGCCACCGGCCCGCGCGAGGCGCTGATCCTCCAGACCGCGCTCATCCTGGGTTCCATCGGCACCGACGCGACACGTCGACGTCCCCCTGCGACGCGCCGTCCCGCGCACTGATCTGTACAGGTCTCACAAAGCCTTCCGGCATTCTTGTGCCGGGATCGCCAGAGGGACGCGCCGGATCCTTGGCAGGATGGACAGGTGAGAATCGCCGTCTTCCCCGGGCAGGGCTCCCAGTCCCCCGGCTTCCTTGCCCCCTGGCTCGCCCTCGACGGCGCAGCCGACCGACTTGCGGCGTACTCCGAATGGTCGGAGGTCGACCTCGTCGCTGCCGGAACAGAGTGGGACGCCGATCGGATCCGCGACACGCAGGTGGCTCAGCCGCTCATCGTCGCGGCCAGCCTGCTCTCCTGGAACGCGCTGCCCGACCGTGACGCCGTCTCCGGCGTCGCCGGCCACTCCGTCGGCGAGTTCGCCGCCGCGGCCGCGGCGGGCATCCTGACCGAGGAAGACGCCCTGCGCCTTGTCGGCATCCGCGGACGCGCCATGGCCGAGGCCGCCGCGGTCGAGAAGACCGGCATGAGCGCCGTCATCGGCGGGGACGAGGCATCCGTCGTCGCCCGGCTCGAGGATCTCGGCCTCACCCCCGCGAACTACAACGGCGGCGGTCAGCTCGTGGCAGCCGGCGCCCTCGCTGCCCTCGCGGCCCTCACCGCCGATCCTCCGGCATCCACGCGCGTCATCCCGCTGCAGGTCGCCGGTGCGTTCCACACGCGCTACATGGCCCCGGCCGTGGAGACCCTCCGCACCGCGGCCGCCTCGGTCGAGGCATCGGATCCACGCGTGACCGTGTGGAGCAACCGCGACGGCGGCTCCGTCGCCTCCGGCGAGTCGGTCGTCGGCCTGCTCGTCGATCAGGTCGCCTCGCCCGTGCGGTGGGATCTCTGCATGGCGTCTTTCGCAACCGCGGGTGTGTCGGGCATCGTGGAGCTGTCGCCCGCGGGTACGCTCACGGGGCTCGCGAAGCGGGCTCTGCGCGGCGTTCCCGCCGTCGCCGTCAAGACTCCCGACGACCTCGAAGCGGCCGGCGCTCTGCTGAGCGGCACGACCCACGCATGACCGGAGAATCCGCATGACCCGCACACTCGTCCAGCCCACCGGGCCGGCCCACACCCGCATCTACTCGTACGGGGCGGCACGCGGCGAGATCGCGGTGCCCAACGACGACCTGATCGGTCCGATCGACTCGAGCGACGAGTGGATCCGCCAGCGCACCGGCATCATCACGCGCACGCGAGCCGTAGCCGAGACCGATGCGATCGATCTGGCGACGGATGCCGCGCGCGAGGCGATCGAGCGCTCCGGCGTCGAGGCGTCCCGCATCGACGCCGTCATCGTCGCGACCATCAGCAACCCGAAGCAGACGCCCTCGGTGTCGGCGATCGTGGCCGACCGCGTCGGGTCGAACCCCGCCGCGGCCTATGACGTCAACGCGGCCTGCGCCGGTTTCGCGTACGGCGTCGCGCAGGCCGACGCCCTCATCCGCGGCGGCGCAGCCACGTACGCCCTCGTGATCGGCACCGAGAAGCTCAGCGACGTCGTCGACCCCGCCGACCGCAGCATCTCGTTCCTCCTCGGCGACGGCGCCGGCGCCGTCGTGATCGGCCCGAGCGACACGCCCGGCATCGGCCCCACGATCTGGGGCTCGGACGGATCGAGGGCCGAGGCCGTCGGCATGAATCACACGCTCACCGACTTCCGCGACGGTCTCGCGCCGTGGCCGACGCTCCGCCAGGAGGGGCCGACGGTGTTCCGCTGGGCGGTCTGGGAGATGGTCAAGGTCGCACGTCAGGCTCTCGAGGCCGCCGGGGTCGAGGCATCCGATCTCGCCGCCTTCGTCCCCCACCAGGCGAACATGCGGATCATCGACGAGTTCGCCAAGCAGCTCGGCCTGCCGGACACCGTCATCGTCGGTCGCGACATCGAGACGACCGGCAACACGTCGGCGGCTTCGATCCCACTCGCCACGCACCGACTGCTCGAGGAGCACCCCGAGCTCAGCGGCGGCCTCGCGCTCCAGATCGGCTTCGGCGCCGGGCTGGTGTTCGGCGCGCAGGTCGTCGTCCTCCCCTGAGTCCCGCCCGCCCCGACCCTAGACTTGTCCCCGGACCACCCGGTCCGGGAACCCCGAAGAAAACAGGAGACACCCATGGCATTCACCAGCGACGAGGTCCTCGCCGGACTGGCCGAGCTCATCACCGACGAGACGGGAATCTCGGCCGACGAGGTCGCGCTCGAGAAGTCGTTCACCGATGACCTCGACATCGACTCCATCTCGATGATGACGATCGTCGTGAACGCCGAGGAGAAGTTCGGCGTCACCATCCCCGACGACGAGGTCAAGAACCTCAAGACCGTCGGCGACGCCGTCAGCTACATCACGTCGAACCAGGCGTAGGACCATTCCCCATGGGGCTCGGCCCCACACCCCCGGCCTGCTGACGCGGCCCCCGGTGGGGGCTGCGGCCCCCACCGGCCATCAACGAGGACTCCGATCTCCATGAGCACACCCCGAATCGTCGTCACCGGCATCGGCGCATCCACCCCGCTCGGGGGCACGGCGCCCGAGAGCTGGTCGGCCCTCCTCGGCGGGGCGTCCGGCGCCCACACGCTCGAGTACGACTGGGTGGAGGAATACCAGATCCCGGTGACGTTCGCCGCCGAAGCGAAGGTTCGGCCCAACACCGTCCTCGAACGCCCCGTCGCCAACCGCCTCGACCCGTCGGCGCAGTTCGCGCTGGTCGCGGCGCAGGAGGCCTGGGAAGACGCGGGCAAGCCCGAAGTCGAGCCGGAGCGCTTCGGCGTCGACTTCGCGACCGGCATCGGCGGCCTGCAGACCACCCTCGCCGCGTGGGACACGCTGAAGGAGAAGGGCCCCCGGCGCGTCATGCCGATGAGCGTCCCGATGCTGATGCCCAACGCGCCGGCCGCCGCCGTCTCGATGCATCTCGGCGCCCGTGCCTACGCGCGGACCGTGGCCTCGGCGTGCGCGTCGAGCACCGAGTCGCTCGTGAACGCGTACGACGCGCTCCGCTCCGGTCAGGCCGATGTCATCATCGCAGGCGGCTCCGAGGCTGTGATCCACGGCCTCACCCTCGCGGCCTTCGCGTCGATGCAGGCGCTCTCCAAGCGCAACGACTCCCCCGAGACCGCCTCACGCCCCTACAGCGTCGACCGCGACGGCTTCGTCATGGGCGAGGGAGCCGCCTGCCTCGTTCTCGAGACGCTGGAGCACGCCCAGGCACGCGGCGCGAAGATCTACGCCGAGGTCGTCGGCGGCGGCGTCACGGCCGATTCGTACCACATCACCGCTCCCGAGCCCGAGGGGCTTGGCGCGTCGCGCGCGGTCCGTCTGGCACTCGAGGCAGCCGGGGCGACGCCCGACGAGGTCACGCACATCAACGCGCACGCCACGTCGACGCCCACCGGAGACATCGCCGAGTACAAGGCGCTCCTGAGCGTCTTCGGCGACCGCCTGCACGACATCCCGGTCTCCGCCACCAAGGCGTCGACGGGTCACCTGCTCGGCGGCACGGGCGCCCTTGAGGCGATCTTCACCATCCTCGCCCTCCGCGACCGGGTCGCTCCCCCGACGATCAACATCTCGACGCAGGATCCCGAGATCCCGCTGAAGGTGTCGGGCGAGGCCCAGCCTCTGGGCGACGGTCCGCAGCTGGCGATCAGCAATTCGTTCGGCTTCGGCGGTCACAACGCCGTCGTCGCGTTCCGCTCCGTCTGACGCACAGACACGAAGACGCCCCCGGGAAGCCTCCGGGGGCGTCTTCGTGTCAGGCGGCGATTCGTCTTCCCGCGACCCGGGAAGTGTCTCTCCGAGCATCGGTATTGGCGCCTCTGCCGCCTGAGTCTGTGGAGTTGTGCCGGGCGGCCCCGTCAGCCGACCTTGTGCAGCCACACGACGGGTGCGTCGTCGCTCGCGTGACGGAAGGCCTCCAGCTCGTCATCCCAGGCAGCACCCAGGGCGACCTGCAGCTCGCGCTGCAGGTCGAGCGCGTTCCCGCCGGAGACCTCCATGGCGTAGCGGACGCGATCTTCGCCGATCACCACGTTGCCTGCGGTGTCGGTCTGCGCATAGTGGATGCCGAGACCCGGCGTGTGCAGCCAGCGGCCCCCGTCACTGCGAGGCGTGGGATCCTCGGTCACTTCGAATCGCAGGTGCTCCCACCCGCGGATCGCGGTGGCCAGCGCCGCACCGGTGCCGGCCGATCCCTCCCAGTAGAATTCCGCGCGCCGGGCGCCATGCAGCACCGGCTGGTCGGCCCACTCGAAGCTGACCGCTCGGTCGAGCGCTCGACCGACCGCCCACTCGAGGTGGGGGCACAACGCCCGTGGCGCAGAGTGAATGTAGATCACTCCACGCGCCTGTGGTGTAGCCATGATCTCTCCGTTTCATCAGGTGCGTCTTCCCCAACGACCTGATCACGGATGTCCGGCTGGCTCTTCGATTGTGCTTGCCGCCATTATCGCCCACCCGACCCCGGAATGACAAGCATGTGATTACGCCGTGTCGGAGGGACGAAGAAGGCCCCGGTCGCGAGGACCGGGGCCTTCGTGCAGGCGGATGCCGAGGCTCAGGCCTCGCTCATCGCCAGCTTCGCGGCCTGGCCCTTGGCGGCGTAGTACGCGGCGCGCGCGGCGTCACGTCGCGCCTGCTCGACCTGCCCGGCGTCGAGCACGTCCTGGGCGACCTCGAACTGCGCGGTCGTGGGCTTGCCGTTGTACTTCTCGATGTACGCGTCGAGTTCGGGGCCCGAGGTCCACGACGTGATGAGGCAGTATCGAGGCTCGTCGCCGTAGTGTGCGGCGGCGTGCCACAGACGCTGGGTGTCGATGATGAGCTGGGCCCCGGCCGGCAGCGCGATGCGGTACTCCACGCTCGGGTCGGTGCGGTTCTCGCGGAGGACGAAGAAGCTGTCCTTGTCGTCCGTGAGGTTGAAGAAGCCGCGCACCACCCAGCCGGTGCCGTCGGGGTTCAGGCGGTTGTTGTCGTCCTGGTGCAGGTTGTAGAGGCAGTCGGCGTAGGTGTTCGGCTGCAGCTCGATGACACGGCAGCGGCCGACGTTCGCGCCCGGCTCCTGCGCGCGACGCGCGAGGTTCGGGGCCTTCTCGACCTGAGAGTCGATCCAGACGCCGTCCTTGTCGGTGCGCGGCGGCTTGTGGTTCCAGAAGCCGTTGCACTCGATGTCGCCGAAGGCGCTGGCGAGCGGCGCGAAGCGCGTGTCGCCCGAGGACTTCCAGTCGTTGTACTCGATGTCGAGCCACTCCTGGGGGTCGAGCTCCTGGTTGTAGCTGTCGAGGACGACGAAGCCGGTCTCTTCGAGAGCGGCGGATTTGATGTAACCCATGAGGTGGATCACCCTTCCGTAGGGGGCCAGCACGTTTTAACAGGCCCAACTTAGGCAAGCCTACATCGGGGCCTGTGGGCGTCGAAGTGCGGCGGCCGTGAATATCCAGACGGCGAGATCCGCCGAATAGACTTGATGCGCCGGGCGTCAGCCGGGCGGTGCGACTCGCGTGCGGGATGCCGTCGTTCCGGCCCGACGTGGTTCGATCGCGTCGCTCGCGACGCTGCCCGCCCCGTCCAGACCTCCGAGGAGCCCAGCGAGACGATGGTCACCGCCACGAACGTCGACGCGACCGCCGTCAACACCATCGGCTGGCTGTCCTCCGCCGACTGGACGATCGTCGTGCCGGTCTACCAGCGGCAGTACCGCTGGGACATCGGGGGATGCGAGCAGCTGCTCGCCGACATCCGCGCCGTCGGCGACCTCGACGACCGCCACATGCACTTCATCGGCTCGGTCCTGTCATCGTTCAGCGCCGATGGCGACGCCGCCGAACTCGTGCTGATCGACGGGCAGCAGCGCATCACGACGCTGATGCTCCTCGTCGCCGCGCTGCACCACACCGTCACAGGACACGATGATGTGCTCGCCGGGGAACTCGAGCGCGTCCTGGTGCTCTCGGCGGATCGCACCCGCACGAAGCTGCGGCCTCATCGCGCCTGGGCGGACGTCTTCGAGAGCGTCGTCCTCGATCGCCGCAGCGACGAGGAGCACCACCGCGAGTCCCGGTTCGACGACAACTACGCGTTCTTCCGCAGCCAGATCAGTCTCGACGAGGCCCCGCGCATCTGGCGGGGTCTGCAGAAGCTCGAGCATGTCGCGATCACCCTGGGCGCGGGAGCCAACGCTCAGCAGATCTTCGAGAGCCTCAACTCCACGGGCGAGCCCCTGCGAGACCACGAGCTGATCCACAATTACGTCCTGATGGGTCTGTCGCACGCCGAGCAGCAGGAGATCGAGAGGGACTACTGGCTGCCGATCGAGCAGAACACCGGCGAATCGATCGCGGCGTTCTGGCGGCAGTACCTCGTCCTGACCACGGGGCGCGAGGTCACGCTCTCCGGCGGCCGCGGAGTGTACGACGCCTTCCGTCACGAGTTCCCACGCCTCGACATCGACGATCTGCGCCTTCACGCGGTGCAATGGCGGGAGTACTCGGAGGTGTACCGCGTCCTGCTCGACCCGTCACAGGCACCGGATGCCGAGCTCGGCCGGCAGCTCGGATACCTCAACACCTTCGGCACCGAGATGTACCCGCTGGTCATGCAGGCGTACAGCGATCACTCGCAGGGCGCGATCGACCGCGCAGAGCTGGTCCACACGCTTGAGATGGTCCAGTCGCTCCTCCTTCGCCGGACAGTCGTCGGGATCGGGACGGGTCGTCTCGTCGCGCGCCTGTGCCGCGCTCGGGCTTCGGGCGCTGACGGCCTCGTGCAGGCGATCGCACGGATCACCCCCTCCGACAAGCGGGTCCGTGTCGCTCTGAAGTACTCCGAGCTCCCCCACGCCGCCTATGTGCTGGGGCGCCTCGCCGGGCTGGACGGCGTCGCCGATCTGGAGGTGGACCACGTCTTCCCTCTCACACCGGCCGACAGCTGGACGGGGGACGGACATCGGGAATGGGCCGAATACAGCGAGGACGAGCAGAACAGCCACCGCGCGCTCGCCAGGACGCTCGGGAATCTCGCGATGCTCGAGACCGCGCTCGCCGAACGCGCCTTCGATCGGTCCTTCCCCGAGAAGCAGGCGGTGTACGCCCGCAGCGGGGTCTCGTCGACGCGCGTGCTCGCCGACCTTCCCGGCTGGAACACCGCTGCGATCACGGCGCGCTCCGCTCGACTCACCGAGCGGTTCCTCGAGGTCTGGACACGCCCAGGCACGGCCCCCATCGACGACGACGGACTGACCCCCATCCTCGACGCCGTGCGTCACCGCGGCTGGCCGCGGGGGTGGGAGCGCGAGTGGGACTACGTCGAGTATCGCGGCGAGCACTGGGAGGTTCCCGACGTCAAGTACCTCTTCAACCGCGTCTTCAAGCGACTCTGGGCCGACTCGCGCGCGGCCGTCGTCGCCTACAGCGAGCGTCGCGGCGGGCCCGTCTACGGCGCGCAGTCATGGAACGGGCAGTGGGACCGGCTGGACGACGAGAACTCGCTCTACATGGGCTGGGACTCCAGCTACATGCTCAACGCCGTACAGGGTGTGCTCGAGGAGGCAGGTTTCGCCCCCGAGGTCTTCGTCAAATACTCCTACATCGGCGCCGTGATGTAGCAGCCGTCGAGCATTAGGCTCGATGCGCAGGGGGCGGTGGCCAAGCTGGTCAAGGCAGCGGGCTCATAACCCGACGATCGTGGGTTCAAGTCCCACCCGCCCTACCATCCGATCCCTCAGATTCCGCGAGATCGCGCGGAATCTGAGGGGTCGAAGACGCCGTCGGCGCTCATGCCCCGCTCGCGAGGCGATCGCGAAGTGCAGCCCCGCCCGAGCCTGGAGCTCGAGGCTCCGATCTGCTGGACTCACCGGACGGGGCTGCGATCTGCCCGGTCTCCCGAAGACAGATCTGCCGCGCACGAAGGAGGGCGCGGCCCAGAGGAACCACCTCCTCCGGCAAGAGGAGAGGGGTGGGCCAAAACCACACCTCTCCTCGTAGTCACATATCCTATAGCACCCAGTCGATCCTACGTTCACCTCACACCCCCTCCATTCCGCAGGAGCGTGCCGTGCGACAATCTCTCCGTGGACGCGTTCGGATGGGTGGTGGTCGCGTCAGTCACGGCGACGACCGTCGTGCTGATCGTTCTCGCACCGCGGATCAAGCGCGATCAGCTGCGCAAGCAGCTCGACGGGACCGCGGGCGGATCGCTCGCCGGCGTCGGTTCCGGGTTCGATTCCGTCTGGCGCCCTTCGGCCGAGGAAGCTCACGCGGCCTGGGAGGCTCAGGTGGAGATGCCCGCCCCGGCCCCGAGCCCCGGTGACAAGGGGCGGATCGAAGACGGTCGCCTCGTCATCCGCATCGACGAGCGGGGCTGATCAGCGACCTGAGCCGTCGCCCTTGTCCTTCACCGGCGGGTCTGGCCACACCTTCGCAACGGCTTCGGTCACGCGCAGCGAGCCCGTCGTGGGATGCGCGACCTCACCGTCTCCGGAGCTTCCTCGTTCGATCGGGAGACCCTTGCTGTCGCTCAGCACCTGCGGATGGTAGCGCGCCAGCTGGAACACTCCCCAGACAGCGATCGCGCCGACGATGCTGAACGCGATGTAGACCCACAGCGGCGCGCCGGCGGCCTCGTTGAGGACGATGAGTCCGATCAGGATCGCGACGATCGGGTCGATCACGGTGAGCCCGGCGATCACCAGATCAGGGGGGCCTGAAGAGTACGCGGTCTGGACGAAGTACGCTCCGACGATCGCGCTGGCGATGAGGGCGGCGAGGCACGTGAGGGTCAGCCCGTTGAAGAAGTCGTCATTCTGCCAGCGCGTGATGACGACCTTCGCGAGGGTCGCCACGAAGCCGTAGATCACCCCGGCGGCCGTGATGTAGAACAGCGCGCCCATCTTGTGGCGCCTCCAGAGCCACAGCCCGCCGAAGACGATGGTGACCACGCCGAGGAGGATCAGGATCGTGATCAGCTGCTGGTTCGACACCGGCGCGTCGGTCGCGTACAGCGCCGCGATGGTGACGAAGACGAAGATGCCGCCGACGCAGGCCGCGATCGCGATCAGCGAGCGCCGCGTCGGCTTGTGACCGCTGATCTGGGCGTTGAGCAGGGTCGTGATGACGAGGGCGATCGCGCCGAGCGGCTGGACGACGATGAGGGGCGCGAACGACAGGGCGGCGAGCTGGCAGACGATGGCAAGGCCCAGCATGACGGTGCCGACGACCCAGGACGGCCGGCGAAGCAGGCGCCACAGCTGGCCGCCGCTCAGGCCGCCTGTCGCCGTCGAGCCGCTCAGCTTCTCGACCTTGGTCACGCCGCGGTGCTGGTACTGCGCGCCGAATGACATGAACACGGCGCCGAGCAGAGCCAGCGGGATGCCGATGAGGATGCGTGGATCTTGGAACACGCCGACGAGGGTGTCGCCCACATCCTGAAGCTCGTTCGCCGTCCACACCACATGACGACACTAGCCGCCGCCGTCGCTCGGTAGGCTCAAGGCGTGGCCGTTCTGCCGATTCGCATCATGGGTGACCCTGTCCTCCACGCCCCCGCCGGCGTCGTCGAAGAGATCACGGACGAGATCCGCACGCTGGTGGCGGACATGTTCGAGACGATGGATGCCGCGCCGGGCGTCGGTCTCGCCGGCCCGCAGGTCGGCGTCCCGCTCCGGATCTACACCTACTCCTACAGCGACGACGACGGCGTCCCGTGGCGCGGCGTCATCATCAACCCGGAGCTCTGGATGCGCCCGCTCGAGCCCGGCGATCCCGACCCCGACGAAGAGGCGGAGGGCTGCCTGTCATTCCCCGGCGAGCGGTTCCCCCTTCGACGGTCGGAAGAGGTCCTGGTGACGGGGATCGACCTCGACGGGGCCCCGGTGCGCATCGAGGTCGACGGATGGCGTGCGCGCATCATGCAGCACGAGTTCGACCACCTCGACGGCATCCTCTACGTCGACCGTCTCTCCGACACCGACTGGAAGACGGCGCAGAAGATCGCGCGAAAGCGGGGCTGGGGCCGGCCGGGCCACGCCTGGACGCCCGGCGTCGACGACATCGACGCCTGACCACACCCCTGGCTCTGCCCGGAAGAACGAAGAACGGCCCCGGGGTGGAGCCCGGGGCCGTTCGCTCCCCCACTTGGACTCGAACCAAGAACCTATCGGTTAACAGCCGATTGCTCTGCCAATTGAGCTATGGAGGAATGCTGTCCCGCTCGCGCAGGCAACCACACCATATTAGCAAACGCTGAGGTGTGCTCGTGACGTCAGGACGCCACCAGCCGACGGTCCGCTTCCCCGCTCGGCGTCCACAGCAGGTCGTTCGTGCCGTGACCGTACGCGATCGCGTGTCCGCCGCGGAGCACCAGCACGTCGGCGTCGAGCTCGCGCACGACGTCCGCCTGGTTGGTCACCACGAGAGCCGACATCCCGTACTCCCGGCGACGGCGGATGATCGCGTCGCGGGCGGCCTTGCGGACTTCGATGTCCATGTTCGAGAACGGCTCGTCGGCGATGAGCACCTTCGGCTCGAGGACGAGCGCGCGGGCGAACGCCACGCGCTGGCGCATGCCGGCGCTCAGTTCGTACGGATACTTCGCCGCGGTGCCCAGCGGCAGCATCATCTCGTCGAGGAGCGTTGCGACGCGGATCTGCAGAGCACGCTGATTCACCCGCCGGTCGCGGCTCGTGATCGGCTCGGCGATCACGTCGGCCACGGTGAGACGGGCCGGGAGGTTCGCGCCCGCCGACTGCGGGAGGTAGCCGGTCAGATAGGTGAGGAGGCGGTGTGCGCGTCCGGGATGCCGCACTCCGATGCCCTCGACGATCGCGTCGCCCCCGACCACGGCGAGTCCACTCTCGTCGGCGCCCGCGAGCACGGCGGCGAGGCTCGACTTTCCCGAGCCGGTCGGCCCCATCACCGCGAGCGTCGCGCCGTGGGGCAACGTGAACGAGACGCCGTCGACGACGCGCTGTGCGGGGCCGCCTCGGCCGGCACGCGCGACCGAGAGATCTACGGAGCGTATGGCGACATCGGCGGCTCTTCGTCGAGGCATGCCCTCATCCTGCCGTGCCGGGGGCGCACGCGCCAGCAGCGATCCGGGTCATGTGTCGGCCGTGAGCCGTTGCCGCTCGGCGTCGAGTTCCCTCAGGCGCAGCCGTATCGCGCGTCCCTCCTCCGAAGCCGGGGGAACGCGCTGGATCGCGCCGAGCAGCTCGTTCTTCCGCGCGTCGAGCTCGCGGATCACGAGGCGCCGAGCCAGGTCCGACGCGGACGAGACCGCGGCCGCGTCGCCGAGGGCGGGGAAGTCCGACGCGAGCAGCTCGGCGGCGAGGGACCGATACGGCTCGCGCACGGCGCCGATGGCGTCGACGGCCCAGCCCGGCCGCTGCATGTCCTTGCCCTGCACCGCGACCCGGACCGCTTCGAGGGCGGGAAGCCGGAACGGCACGTCGAGCGCGCGCGCGACGAGCGCGGCATCCATCCGGTGACCGAATTGGAGCAGACCCATCACGGCGTCCCGCTCGAGCGCCGTATCGGCCGTGCGCGGGAGCGACGCGACGCTCACCCGCATGAGCGGCTCGCCGGGACCTTCCTCCACGGCGGGCGCGGTCGGAGTGCTCTCGCGCTTGCCTCCGGCGGCGCGGCCGGCGCGCTCCACCTCACGTCGCACGTCCTCGGTGTCCATGCCGAGCCGGCGGGCGAGCACCCGGATGTACTCGGGCTGCAGCAGGGCGTCGCGGAGGTCGGCGACGACCGGCGCGGAGGCCCGCAGCGCCCCCACGCGGCCCTCCACGCTGGCGAGATCGAATCCGGCGATCCGCTGATCGAGGACGAACTCGACCATGGGCACCTTCGCGTCCATCAGACCGCGTACGGCACCGTCGCCGCGCTGGAGGCGCAGGTCGCAGGGATCCAGTCCCTCCGGCCCGGTCGCGACGTACGTCTGGGCATTGAACCTCTTGGCGTCGGCGAAGGCGCGCAGCGCCGCCTTCTGGCCCGCGGCATCCGGATCGAACGTGAACACTACCTCGCCGGCCGTCGAGTCGTCGCCCATCACCCGACGCAGCACCGTGATGTGGTCGGAGCCGAAGGCGGTGCCGCAGGTCGCGATCGCGGTCGTGATCCCGGCGAGGTGGCACGCCATCACGTCGGTGTACCCCTCGACGACCACCACGCGGTGCTCGCGGGAGATGTCGCGCTTGGCGAGGTCCAGCCCGTAGAGCACCTGGGCCTTCTTGTAGATCGTGGTCTCGGGCGTATTGAGGTACTTGGGGCCTTTGTCGTCGTCGTACAGGCGTCGCGCGCCGAAGCCGATGACCTGGCCGGTGACGTCGCGTATCGGCCACACCACGCGACCTCGGAACCGGTCGTAGACGCCGCGCTGGCCCTGCGAGACGAGCCCGGAGGTGGTGAGCTCCTCGTCGGTGAACCCCTGCGCCTTGAGCGCCGCGTGCATGCCCGACCACCCCTTGGGCGCGTAGCCGACCCCGAAGTGTGCGGCGGCGCCGGCGTCGAACCCTCGCTCACCGAGGAACCTGCGGGCGGTGTCGGCCTCGCCCGTCTGCAGCTGTCCGCGGAAGAATTCCGCAGCAGCGGCGTTCGCAGCGAACAGTCGCGTCCGTCCGGTGTGTTCGGGCGCCGCTCCCCCGTCTTCGTAGTGCAGGGTGAAGCCGATCCGTCCGGCCAGCTTCTCGACGGCCTCGCTGAACGAGACGTGGTCCATCTTCGTGAGGAACGAGTAGACGTCCCCCGACTCGCCGCACCCGAAGCAGTGGTAGAAGCCGGCCTGAGGGCGAACGTTGAAGCTGGGGCTGCGCTCGTCATGGAACGGGCAGAGGCCCTTCATGGCCCCGACGCCGGCGTTCTTGAGGGCGACGCGCTCGCCGATGATGTCGGCGATGTTCGTGCGGGCCTTGACCTCTTCGACGTCGGCCTGGCGGATGCGACCCGCCATCAGCGGCCCTCGGGCGAGCGCGCGCCCGGCGACCACACACCGAGGGATGCCGGATCCAGATCTCCGACGAGGCGACGGTGCCACGAGATCGCGGCCTGGTCGGTGAGACTAGCGACCTGGTCGACGATGACCCGTCGCTGCGCGGCGGACGCGCCTGCGGCGGCGAAGTCCTCGGCGTGGAGCGCGTCCAGCTCGTGGGGGCTCTCCCACAGCGCCGTCGCGAGCCGCTTCAGCACGCGTCGCTGCTCCTTGTAGAGGTCTTTGCGGCCTTCGATCGACACCACGACCGCGCCGATGATCCCCTTCAGCACCGCCATCTCGGCTTCGACGACTCGCGGAACGACCACGTGCGCACGATACCGGGTGAGCGCCGACATCCCGTACGCCTCTCGGGTGGCCGTGGTCGCGGCGCGCGCGAACCGGCCGATGAGGTCGGAGGTGAGGTTCTTCAGCCGGGCGAGCGACGCGCGGGTTCCGTCGAACGAGGCGATCCATTCCGGCATCCGCATGAGGCGGTAGAGGGCATCCTCGAGCTCGTCGCGCGCGAAGTCGAAGCCGACCCACGACTGGATGGCGGTCAGCAGCGCGGCATGCTCGGAGACGTCGGCGAGGCGCGCCGGATCGAGGTAGCCGTTGACGACGGCGTCCTCGAAGTCGTGCACCGAATAGGCGATGTCGTCGGAGAGGTCCATGACCTCCGCCTCGATGCAGCGGACGCGTCCGGGGGCGCCCTCGCGCATCCAGCGGAACACCGCTTCGTCGTCCGGATAGACGCCGTACTTCAGGCGGCCGCCCGGGTCGGGAAGCGGATGATCCGCCGTCCAGGGGTACTTGCAGGTCGCGTCAAGACTGGCGCGGGTGAGGTTCAGCCCGTAGCTGCGGCCGTCGTCGTCGACGACTTTGGGCTCGAGGCGGCTGATGATGCGAAGGGTCTGCGCGTTGCCCTCGAACCCGCCGATGTCTTCGGCCCATTCGTTCATCGCCCGCTCGCCGTTGTGCCCGAACGGCGGGTGTCCGAGGTCGTGGCTGAGGCACGCCGTGTCGACCACGTCGGGCGCGAGGCGCAGCGCGGTGGCGAGTTCACGGCCCACCTGTGCGACTTCGAGCGAGTGCGTGAGCCTGTTGCGGGCGAAGTCCGCCGGACTCGCAGGGCTCAGCACCTGCGTCTTGGCCGCCAGGCGACGCAGCGCTGCGGAGTGCAGGACCCGGGCGCGATCGCGGGCGAAGTCGTCGCGCTGCGAGCGGTGCCGCTCCGCGTGGAAGCGCGCGGCATCCGCGTCGTCATAGCCCGACGGCCGCTCCGACGCGAATCCCACCGCGACGGCGCCGTCAGCCGCCACTGTGGTCGAGTTCCGCTTCGGCGAGGGCGCAGGATGCCTCGGCTCCGAGATCGCGTGAATCGAGCCAGCCGTCAGGCAGGGCGGGGCGCTTCGGGGTTCCCGCGCGCCCCCGCTGACCCTCGGCTGCGGCGCCGGGGTACGGCGCATCGAGCTCGAGCGTGGCGAGGAGCTCGTCGATCTCGGCGATGCTCGACACGGTGGCCAGCTTCGCACGGGTGTCGCCGCCGACCGGGTAGCCCTTGAAGTACCAGGCGACGTGCTTGCGGATGTCGCGGCAGCCGCGGCCCTCGTCTTCGAAGAACTCCACGAGCAGCTCGGCGTGGCGGCGGAACGCCTGGGCGACGAACGCGAGGGTCGCGTCGACGGGTGCACCCGATGCCGCGCCCGGCCCGCCGAGTGCACGGGCGAGGTCGCCGAACAGCCACGGGCGGCCAAGGCATCCGCGGCCTACCACCACACCGTCGCAGCCCGTCTCCGTCATCATCCGAAGCGCGTCCTCCGCGGACCAGATGTCGCCGTTGCCGAGGACGGGAACGCTCGTGACGACCTCCTTGAGCTTCGCGATCGCGGACCAATCGGCCTGGCCGGAGTAGAACTCCGCCGCCGTACGCGCGTGAAGGGCGACCGCGGCGACGCCGGCGTCCTCGGCGATGCGACCGGCGTCGAGGTACGTGAGGTGGTCGGTGTCGATGCCCTTGCGCATCTTGATGGTGAGCGGGATGTCTCCGGCGGCCCCGGCGGCGCGTGTGACGATCTCGCGGAAGAGCTCGATCTTCCAGGGCAGTGCGGCACCGCCGCCCTTGCGCGTGACCTTGGGGACGGGGCATCCGAAGTTCAGATCGATGTGATCGGCGCGGTCCTCCTCGACGAGGACGCGGACGGCCCCCTCCACGGTCGCAGGGTCGACGCCGTACAGCTGGATCGAACGGGGCTTCTCGGACTCGTGGTGCGTGATGAGGCGCATCGTCGTCGCGTTGCGCTCGACGAGGGCGCGAGACGTGATCATCTCGCTCACGTAGAGACCGGCGCCGTACTCGCGGCAGAGGCGACGGAAGGCCGTGTTGGTGATCCCCGCCATGGGCGCGAGGA
Organism: Microbacterium sulfonylureivorans; assembly: GCF_003999995.1. NCBI lineage: Bacteria > Bacillati > Actinomycetota > Actinomycetes > Micrococcales > Microbacteriaceae > Microbacterium > Microbacterium sulfonylureivorans. The sequence goes on along the minus strand of NZ_RJAD01000002.1, from coordinate 394,804 downwards.
CAACGGGCGCATCGAGTTCGATGGGCCCGATGCGCAGCGCGCGCGAGGGTGCGAGGGCAGTGGTCACGTCGTCCATTCTCCCAGAGGAATCCGACCCTTCGCTGAACCCGAGGGCTTAGCCTGGGTGAATGACCGAGGCTACCGCGACCGACCTTCGCAGCATCCCCTTCCAGACAGCCGACGGCGGTACCGCGACGCTCGCCGACTACAGCGATCAAGTGGTCCTCGTCGTCAACGTCGCATCCAAGTGCGGCCTCACTCCGCAGTACGAACAGCTCGAGCAGCTTCAGCGCGCGTACGCCGACCGGGGCTTCACGGTTCTCGGGTTCCCGTGCAACCAGTTCATGGGCCAGGAGCCCGGATCCATCGACGAGATCCTCGAGTACTGCTCGATGACGTGGGGCGTCTCGTTCCCCGTGTTCGACAAGGTGAAGGTCAACGGCGGCAAGGCGGCTCCCCTCTACAAGGCGCTCAAGGAGGCGGACGACGTCGAGGGCAAGGGCGGCCGCATCCAGTGGAACTTCGAGAAGTTCGTGCTCACGCCCACCGGCGAGGTGCACCGCTTCCGCCCGAACACCAAGCCCGACGACCCGGCGATCGTCGAGGTCATCGAGGAGAATCTCCCCCGCTGATCCATCGCACGCACGAGAGACCCGCCGCAGTCCGCGACGGGTCTCTTCGTCTGTGTGGGGTCAGGCGCCCACCGGGGCGTCCTCGCGGTGCTCGGCCCACACCTGCCGGACGATGTCGGCGAACGCCTCCGCGGGCTGGGCGCCGGAGACGCCGTACTTGCCGTCGATCACGAAGAACGGGACGCCGTTGATGCCGTAGGCGGAGGCCTGCGCCTGATCGGCGCGCACCGCGTCGAGGTAGCGGCCGGTCCGAAGGGCTTCGCGGGCGGCGTCGGCGTCGAGGCCGGCGTCGGCGGCGAGGGAGACGAGCTCGTCCTCCTGACCCAGGTGGCGCCCCTCGGTGAAGTACGCCGACATGAGCCGCTCGGCGAGCTCGTGCTGGCGACCCTGCTCCTTCGCGTAATGGAGGAGCTCGTGCGCCTTGACGGTGTTGGTGTGCTTGAGCAGGTCGAATCGGTACTCCAGCCCCGCATCGGCGGCGACGCCGGTCACGCGCTCGAGCATCTGCTGCGCCTGTGCGGACGAGACTCCCTTGTGGGTCGCCAGATAGTCCGCCTCGCCGCCGTCGAAGTCGACGGGCGTATCGGGCGAGAGCTCGAACGAGTGGAACACGACCTCTACGGCAGGGGCGTCGTCGTCAGCGGATGCCGCAGCCAGCCCCTTCTCGAGATTCCGCTTGCCGATGTAGCACCACGGGCAGGCGATGTCGCTCCATACGTCGATCTTGATGGCGTCCGTCATGCTGAGGTCAACCGCCCCGGGCCGCGGATCTATTCCGGCGGATGCGTCATCCGTCGGTCGGCGGGTTCTCGTCGGGGACGAACCGGAACCTCACCCGGACGTCGTCGTACGGCACGACCAGGGTCGAGGCATCCGGCGACCACTGATCCGGCACCAGGTACAGCCGCCCTCCGCCCTGCGCCAGCAGTCGCAACCCGAAGTATCGGTAGCCGTACGTCGGCGAAGGAGGTGCTTCTCCCTCGGCGGGATCGGATGCCGCGTCCCCGAGCCGGCGGAAGGTGATGTCGTCGTTGCCCGGGTACAGCCGTTCCTGCGTGTCGAGGACGACGGCGGGGAGAGTGGTCAGGTCGGAGGCGAGCGCGCGGGCCTGGCCCAGCCCCCACCACTGGGCGATCGTCGCCGTCGACCAGAAGGTGCCCGCGACCATCACGAGCACGAGCAGTACGACAACGCTGCGCCCGATCCCGGTGCCGCCGAGGGCGCGCACCGTGGACGCAGCATACGCGGCGAGGCCGGCGCCGATCGCCAGCGACAGCGGGGCGAGCAGCTGTGCGTAGGCCCAGCCCCCCAGCACAGGGATCAGAAACGCGAGCAGGAGCCCCGCGAGCAGGAAGCCGATGCCGACCCATGCGACCACGCCGATCACACGGCGCTGCGTTCGGACCGGCTGCGTCGCGAGCCAGCGGCGCAGGACCCGGTGCCCCACGATGAACCCCGCCGCGAGGAGCAGGAGCACCATGACCGGGATGAACAGCGCACCCGGGCTGCGCATCACGAACTCCTGCGAGCTCAGTCCGATGATGTCGACGTCGATGCCGAAGTACCGGAAGAACTCGCGCGTCGAGACGTAGCCGAAGTAGAAGAGGAGCGCCGTCACGAGGGTGAGGGGCGCGACGAAGGACGAGAGGAAACCCATCCACTTCTCGAACCCGAGGCCGGGCTCCGGCGCGGCAGGTGCGGCGGCGGAGGTATCGGGAGGCGGCTCGACGGGCTTCTCGCGGATGCGGGGACCGAGACGCGCCATCACGCGCCCTCGGGCGTGTTCACGACCAGAGGCGGCCCCGGCTCGACGTCACGGGCGACGACGGAGTCGCAGATCTCCACGGTGGGGCACTCCAGGGTGCCGGTGAAGGAGATGGTGGTCCCGTCGGCGAACTCCGGTCCGGGGATCACGACGACGCTGCAGAAGATCCCGGACTCGTTGGCCTCGACGGTCATCCCGAGACAGGACCGGTCGGCGCTGCGCGTGCCGCACACCCCGCCTTCGACGTCCAGACCGGCACGGTCGGGCACCGCCTCGTCGAAGGTGAAGCGCACCCCCTCCGGCACCGCTTCGCTGCCGCCCCAGAACACGGCGATCGTCTTGCACCAGGTTCCGTCGTCGTTGATCTCCGCTTCGCCCTGATCGCCGTATGCCGGGCCGCCGTACTCCGCGACGGGCCCGGTGCGGACGAGATCCTGTTCGGGGTCCTCACCGCCGTCGGTATCGCCCCCGTCGTCGCCCTGGTCAGCGTCGTCGTCGCTCTGGCCGCCGTCATCGTCATCGGCTTCGTCGGCCGGCGCGGTGCTCGACTCGCCCTGGCCTTCCTGCGCGACGGGTGCCGCGCAGCCGGCGAAGAGCAGGACGACCGAGAGGATCGCGCCCGCGGCGACGGCCGCGTGCGTTCGCAGTGGATTCGACATGGCACACCTCCGGACCGGCCGCGGAGTTGCGGCGCTCATCAGAGAAGAGCACGGTGACGCTCGCAGGATACGCCTGGCGGAGCATCCGTGACAGTGCCTACGGTGCGAGCGCGTCGGGGGTGTCCACCGCGCCGCCGAAGCGGCGGTCACGGTCGAGGTAGAGCCCGATGGCCCGCCACAGGTCTGTGCGTGAGAAGTCGGGCCACAGCGTGTCGAGGAAGACGAACTCCGCGTATGCGGACTCCCACAGGAGGAAGTTCGACGTGCGCTGCTCGCCGCTCGAGCGGACGAACAGGTCGACGTCGGGCATGTCCGGCTGGTAGAGCCGCTTCTGGATGAGCTTCTCGGTCACCGCCGAAGGCCGCAGTCGTCCTGCGGCGATGTCGTCGCCGATCGATCGCATCGCGTCGACCAGCTCCACCCGTCCGCCGTAGTTGACGCACATCGTGAGGGTGAGCGTGTCGTTGCCGGCCGTCAGACGCTCGGCGTACTGGAGCTCCTTGATGACGCTCCCCCACAGTCTCGGCTTGCGGCCCGCCCAGCGAACACGCACGCCCCACTCGTTGAGCTGGTCGCGACGCCGGTGCAGCACGTCGCGGTTGAACCCCATGAGGAAGCGCACCTCGTCGGGAGAGCGCGACCAGTTCTCGGTGGAGAACGCATAGACCGACAGGTGCTTCACGCCGGCCTGGATCGCCCCGGCGACCACGTCGAGCAGCGCGGCCTCGCCGGCTTTGTGCCCCTCGACGCGGGTGAGCCCCTGCCGATTGGCCCAGCGGCCGTTGCCGTCCATGACGATCGCGACGTGCGCAGGCACCGACCCTGCAGGAAACGCCGGCGGATGGATCCCGGTCCAGTCGACCGGGCGATAGGGCACGGCGTCGCGATGGGTGAACGGCTTCGGCGTCATCGGTCGGATCCCGGGCCGCTCGCGACGTGCGACAGCGAGCGGATGCCCCGCTCCAGGTGCCACTGCGCGTACGCAGCGATGAGGCCTGACGCCGCCGCACAGGAGGCGGCGGACGCGGCATCCACTCGGTCCCACTCGCCGGACATGAGCGACTCGAGCAGTGCAGCCGTCTCGGAATGGACGCGAGCGGCGCCGGTGGGTGCGCAGTCGCGGCAGACCATGCCGCCCAGCTGTGCCACGAAGGTGTCGTGGGGGCCGGATGCCCCGCACCGGGCGCACTCGGCCAGCCCGGGCGCCCACCCGGACAGCGCCATGGCGCGAAGGAGGTAGGAGTCGAGCACGCTGCGGGACGCATGCTCTCCCCGCGAAAGGGCGCGCAGGCCACCGACGAGGAGAAGGTACTGCTGCGGTGTCGCTTCGGCCTCGTTGAGGCGGTCGGCCGTCTCGACCATGGCGTGCGCCGACGTGTACCGGTCGTAGTGTGCGGCGATGTCGGCGCCGTATGAGCCGAGCGACTCGGCCTGCTGCACGATGTCGAGGGAGCGGCCCTGGTAGAGCTGCACGTCGGCGACCATGAAGGGTTCGAGTCTGGCGCCGAAGCGCGACGACGTACGGCGGACGCCCTTCGCGACCGCGCGCAGCTTGCCATGGCGGCGGCTGAGCATGGTCACGATCCTGTCGGCTTCACCCAGCTTGTGGGTGCGCAGGACCACGACTTCATCGCGGTAGGTGGGCACTCGTCAATTATGGATGCCCCCTCCCCCGCGTGGGCTCGCGCCTCGCGCGCGAATCGGCCGAGTTTCAACGGTCCGGAACCGATCACACGCTTCCTCGCCGTGGGGCTTGCGGTTACTGTGTTGCGCTATGTAGTGTACGCGGCATGGTAAATAGCCCGACACAGCTCGGTCGGCTCGAGCAGGACCTCCGCAAGGGTGCCCTCGTGCTAGCCGTGCTCTCCCAGCTGCGTGCCCCGCAGTACGGCTACTCCCTGCGACAGGCACTCGCCCAGCGCGGGATGCCCATCGAGGAAGGAACCCTCTATCCGCTGCTGCGCCGGCTGGAGAGCCAGGGACTGCTCGCTTCGCAATGGCAGGCGGATGACGGGCCGCCCCGCCGCTACTACCAGCTCAGCGCGCTCGGCACCGGCGTGTACCAAGACCTGACCTCCGCATGGGGGTCGTTGGCGTCGGTGATGAACCGGCTCCTGACCGAGGAGGACTGAAGTGGATCCCAACGCCATCATCGACAGCTACGTTGCCGACGTCGTGCGGCACCTGCCCAGGCGTCAGCGCGCCGACGTCGCCTCTGAGCTGCGCTCGCTGCTCGACGACGAGCTCGGCGGTCGAGCAGCGGATGCCGGTCGCCCCGCCGATTCCGCGCTCGCCATGGAACTGCTCACAGCTTTCGGCGCACCCCAGGACGTGGCCGACCGCTACCGACCGGCCGGCTTCACGATCATCCGCCCGTCCGACGCCCCCCGATTCACCTGGATCGCACTCGGTGGCGTCGGCCTGATCTGGGCGATCACTCTGCCGGCCATCATGCTGGGTGTCATCCCGGTCACCGGCTGGGACTACGGAGCCGACACCTGGTGGGGTCGCCTCACCGTCTGGTGGCTCGGCCCGGGAATCGGGGCCCTCTGGTGGCCCGGCGTGGTGATCACCTACACCCTCATCGGAGCGCTGGTCGATCACCGCCGCGAATCCAGGCAGACGGCCTGGGCGCCTGCCCCGCCGCGCACGATCGACCGCGACTTGATCAGTCGCCCCGGCACGATCGCCGCAATCGCGGCCGCGACGGTCGGCGCCACCATTGTCATCGCCCTCCCCTGGCTCGCGTCGTGGGCACACTGGCTCCCCGAACCCGCGATCCAAGCCCTCGCGCTCGACCCCGAGTTCCTGCAATGGCGCGCGCCGTGGATAATCCCGTACTGGGCGGCGGAACTCGTCCTGTATGTGCTCGTACTCATCGCAGGACGATGGACCGTGTCCACGCTGCGTGCTCGAGCAGTGCTGTCCCTGGCAGGGGCCACCCTCCTGCTGTGGTGGTCGCTCGCCGGGCCGGTGTTCGTCTCACCAGCTACGGACACCACGGCCAGACTCATCCTCGCCACACTCGCCGCATGCATAGCGACCGACGCGGTCATCGCCTATCGCCGCAGCCGATCGACGTCCCGAAGAACACCCAGCCTCGTTTGACATCGACCGCGCTGGGCACTGGACGGACCCTCCGGAACATTGCCGGCGGGGCCCATCGGGCCAGTCGCTTCGGGATGCAGCGAATTCGCACGAGCACGATGTCCAGATCGGCGCCGAGATGGTGCGCGCCTGGCGTCAGGATGCTGACGAGTCTTAGCACCATCGCCACATGTGTCGCCGCACACGCCCCGGTCGACGACCGGCGTGTGCGCGGTCCGAGCAGAGACGGCTGAGGTCCGCGGCAGGCCTAGATTCGAGGGCCGCTGACTGCCGCTTACGATCAACCCGCGACATCGAACCCGCGCCGTGAATCGCGCAGCTCGGCTGGACCGCGGCGGCCTCTACACGTAAGCACCGACTCTGGGAACCGGTGCGGGCACGGCAAAGGTTCCAACCGCGTAGGCTCCTCGGATGACCTTCGATGCGAACGACGCGGGCACCGGCGTCGACGGAATCACCCGCGAGATCCTCACTTGGGACCAGTCCGGCGAGGCGGCACAATCGCGTGCCGTCGCAGCTGGGGAAGATGTCGCATGAGCGTGCACCTCATCGGCGGCGGCGCGACCACTAGTGCGGATGCCCCGCTCTACGCGCCGTTCGTCGCCGAAGCGGCCCTGCGAGCGGGCCATGCCGGCCGCGCGCGGCCACGGGTCGCCGTGATCTCACTGCACCCCGAGGCCGAGGAGAAGGCGGCGGCGCTTGGCGAGCTTCTGGCCGAGGCCGCAACCGGACCCGCGATCGAGCTGCACCTGACTGCGGGGCGGCGCGGCGAGCCGATCGAGCTCGGCGCGCTCGGCGACGTGGACGGCATCGCGGTGGGAGGAGGCGTCGTCGAGGACGTGCGCGCCGGGCTCGAGCCAGTGTTCGGCGAGTTGCGCCGGCTGGTCGCCGGCGGAGTGCCCTACCTCGGCGTCTCGGCCGGCGCGATGATCGCGGCGGAGGGCTCGCTCGGAGGCGGCTCGCGCATCGGCGGCGTGGTCGTCTCACCTGAGGATCCCGACGAAGCGGGCGACGAACTGGAGATCGAGCCCGGCATTGGCCTCGTCGACGTTGCCATCGAGGTGCACGTTGCCGAGCGCGGCATGCTGTCCCGACTGGTCGCCGCCGTCGAGTCCGGGCTGGTCGCGGGCGGGCTCGGCATCGACGAGCGAACAGCCCTGATCGTGAGCGATGGCGGGCTCCGGGTCGAAGGCAAGGGCAGCGTCTGGCGGGTGCTGCCGGCCGAGGGAGGCGTGCTGGTCTCCACCATCGGCACGTGAGGGCGCCCCGAAGTCCCTGACGCCAACGCGGTCTCCGTCGACCCACGAACTGCACCGCCCGACCGGTGAGAAGTGGAGGCGCAGCTCGGGTGGTGTGTTGCGTTCGAACGCCGGCGGGCGACGACAGCGAGTGCGGCCCAGGTCGAGGAACGCGGCACATCCACCTCAGGAGGGAGGCGGACCAGATCTCGCCCACATACCATCGCCGTATGACGGACATCTTCTTCAGGCCCGGTGACGACGTCTTCACCCCACAGGCTCGCGGCACGGTCATCGATGTCAGCGCGACCCCGTCCGGCAAGTGGGTCTTCGGCGTCGAAGACGCCGAAGGAGCGGTCGCGTACTTCACCAGCCGGGCCCTTCGACTCGCGCAGAACTGACGACGGCCCTCGCCCGCAGTCACACTCGCCCACATCGCGGATCCCGCCGTTGCCCCCTGCGTAACCGGATTCCGGCCGGCACCAATCGGTGTCAAGGTGGCCTCGTGGAGATCATCGAGTGGTGGCCGAAGCTGGACCCGGATGCGCGAGCATGGCTCATTGCTCACAATGGGGAGGCCGTAGTCCCCGACGTGCTGAACAAGATCGCGGCGGTCGCAGGCTCAGCGCACGAGGTCGGTGAGTCGGGACCCGATGGCCTCGTGCTCTCGGACGAGGACGTCGACTGGATCGAGGCGAGAGCGAACGACGAATCGGACTGAACCGCGTTCGCCCGAGGGCCGGCTGGCATCGCGGCGCTGATGAAGCCGTCGTAGTCGTCCACCCGGATGACACGCGACCAGCCGCCCGGATCCGACCGATGTCGTGTGCCGCCGGTAGCCCTATGCAAGCACCCAGCTGCGCTGTACGTTTCCACCAACGCGAGTGAGACCTTCAATGTTGTGGGGAATCGGAGGTACTGATGTCGAATCCGCCTGCTGGGGAGGGCACGAAACCCGGTGATCGCAAGCGGGGCTCTGACGGCAAGTGGTGGATCTGGTCGGGGTCGATGTGGATTCCCGCTGGAGTGAAGCTGCCTAAGTCCTACAAAGCGCTCGGCTCTCGGACTGGCACATACCAGTGACTCTCCGTTCGGACCAGACGCCTCCTCCTCCTCCTCCGCCACCCCCGCCCCCTGTTCCCAACCCACAGCCGCCGGCACCTAACCCAACGCCTCCTCCACCCCCGACGCCTGATCCGGACCGGGCGACCAGATGGGTGACCGCGACGAAGGACTCGCGCGACACGATCAAGTGGCTTGCCACTGCAATCGGCGCTGCGGCTGCGGTGGCCTTCGGTGCGGGACCGGTGCTGGCATCCACCACACTCGACATTGCGCAGTGGCAACCAGCGCGGGTCTTCATCTACATCGTCTCGGCAGTCGCGGGGGCTGCGGGCGTGGCCTACATCATCTGGACCCTGCTGAAGGCCCTTGTACCGCGTCCGATGAGCCTCGACGATGTACCGGCAGATGTGATTGCGCAACTCGACGCCACCGCGGAAGTCTCGTATCCCGGCGACATCAATACCTATGAGGAGTTCCTCCTCCGATTCGCTGCCTATCGAAACGCGGCCATCGGCTTCCGCTACGACGCGGCGCTGTCGGCATCGACGGCAGAACGTGCCGAACTGATCACCTGCGCCGAACAGGCCGAGGACAACCTGAAGACGCTGCGGCGCGCAGAGGACGTGATCCTTGAAAAGGCAGGATTCAGCGTCACGAGACAGGCGATCTACGACATCAAATGGCCGGTGCTGGCAGGAGTCTGCTTCACCGTCCTCGCTGTCGCCGTATTCCAGCTCACGATCAGCGGTCCTGCTGAGGAGGCTGAGCCGACCGCATCCCCCACGCAGGCGGTGATGGTGAAGATCGACACCAGCGAGTCGAAGACGCTCTGGAAAGCGCTGCGCCTCGAGGCATGCGAGATGTCGGACGGGCGGGTGCCGGTGTTGGTCGATTCGGGCTCAGGCACGACATCCGACCCCTACCTGGTGCAGACGGTCACTGTCCTCGATGGATGCCCTGCGATGAGTTTCGCTGTCACATCCCAAGCGGCAATCGTCGTCATGCCCGAGGTCGCCGATCAAGGCGAGGACGGCTGACAGCGCCCCGGTGCCGGGCACACATCGTCAGACGGCTCGACCTCGAACAGCGAACCGGTCGTCCTGGAGCCACCGGCGCGCCACGGTCGGCCTGGCGACGCGACGGTCGCGATCGACTCGCACATCGGCCGTCGGCATCGCAACCGTACCTCCGGGAGGAATCCTTCCCGGTCAGACAACGACGCAGCGGAGCCGTGTGTTGCGGATGCCGGCAGCAGCCCGCGTGAGGAAGGATGCTCTCATGCCTCGAACACGTCCCCTCCACGCGGTCACATCGGCGGCCTGGAGCGCCGTCGTCGTCCTCGCCGCCGTGTCTCTCGGTGGATGCGCATCGGTGGCCGCCGGCACGGATGCCGCAGATTCGGACTCGATCGCCGAGCTCGCAAACGCCGTGGGGATCGCGCCAGAACTCGTGTACACGACCGAGGTTGACGGCTACGATCTGGCACCGCAGTCTGTTGGGCGCAGTGGCACTGACGGGATGTCGGCCACCTGGTTCAACGGCAGCACCGGCGCCATGCTGACCATCCGCACGGTCCGTGACGTACTGACGGCAGCGTCCTGCGTCGAGACCCCGCTGTGGGAGGCACCCGACGACGTGGTCAAGTGCAGCCAGGAGGATGGAGTCTGGCACCGATCAGGGAGCAGCATCCACGAGTATGTCGCAGTTCGGGACGGTGCATCGATCCGGGTGACCGGGATGAACGCTGCCCCGCCCGCGGATCTTCTGGCTGCCGCGACAACGGTGCACGTTCCGACCCACGCTGAACTCGAACTGCTCTTCTCCGACCTTCCTGAGACTCCTGCCGAACCGGTCGAGCGCGGGGACCTACCCGAGAACGGAGACGGTGCACCGATCGACCCGGTCGGGCCCGGTGGCTGATTAGACCGCACGACGTGCGGTCGGTCACGACCGGGGTCGCTTCAACGCTCGACGCTGGCTGAGAGCTCGGCCGACCAGGTGCTCTCCGCCGACACAGGAGCCGGTGGCTCGCTCACCGTCGCGTCCAACAGCCGGCACCCGAAGTCCTGAACTATCGACGACGCCATTGAGACGCACCGAGCTCGGCCGTGCCTACTCGCCGATGGTCGTCGGGCTGAGCGCTACGCTCGCTGTATGTCTGGCCCAGTCGTCGTCGACTATGACCCGGCGTGGCCGGCGGCCGCGGAACTCTGGCTCGAACGCATCGCCTGCGCCGTCGGCAACCTTCGCGGCAGCGCCGCCTTCGAGCTCGACCACATCGGTTCGACGGCCGTTCCCGGCCTCGCGGCCAAGCCGATCATCGACCTGCAGCTCCTCGCGCCGGAACTCCCAGACCAGAACAGCTTCGTCGACGCGCTGGCCCCGCTCGGCTTCGAACTCGCGCGAGGTTCACGGCCCGATTCTCCCGGAGTGCACTCCGACATCCCGCGGCCGTCGGATTCCGCCCCCGACCCCGCAAAGCACGTCAAGCAGCTCTTCCACCGCCCGCCGGATTCCGTCGATCTCGAGATGATCCTCCACGTGCGGGTCGCCGAGTCGCCCTTCGCCGACTTCGTGCTGGCCTTTCGAGACTGGCTCCGCGACAGCAGCGAGAATGCACGCCAGTACGAGGCAATCAAACGCAGCCTGGCCGCCGAGCACGCCGACGCCGACGACTACGACGACTACACCCGCGCCAAGACAGTGTTCATGAATCACGCACAAACACAGATGGGCTGGCCGTAGCTGCGCCGGCTCGCGGACCCTTGAAGGACCGGGCTGGCGGGGCAGGCCGACCCCACCCGCGCGCACGCGAGACAAAGGAATCGCTGAGCGGTTCAACCTCGCAATATAATGTACTCTGTTCACTATGTCCGGTACGCAGATCCTTGACACGCTCCTGGCGATCACGCACGTGCTGCAGGCCGACCAGGAGCGCGAGCTCGACCGTCGCGGCTTGACGACACCCCGCACTCACCTGCTCTGGATCGTGTTCCACGGCGGGCCCGCCACACAGGTCCAGCTCGCCGAACAGCTCGACGTGACTCCGCGCAACGTCACGACCCTCGTCGACGCACTCGAAGCGACCGGGTTCGCGAGACGGGAGCCGCACCCGACCGATCGCCGCGCCGTCCTCGTGCACCTGACCGAGCGGGGACTCTCGATCATGGAGACGATGAACGCCGAGCACACGGCGCTCGGCGCCGACCTCGTCGAGGGCCTCGACGAGGAGACGGTCCGCATCGCACTGCGGGCACTCGAACACGTCCGCGGGCGCCTCGAGCAGCTCGTCGCGGAGCACGAGGAGCGACTGCACGAGGGGGCCGCCCGATGACCGCCACGGTCGAACGCACGACGATCGGCTCGCGCACCGCCAAGATCGCGCGCATGGCGTGGCGCGCCGAGATCGGCATCTGGCGCAGCCTCTACCGCTGGCTGTTCCGGCGGCCTCGCGTGCCCGCGGGCGCGTCCGGGTTTCACTACCACGCCCCGGTCCACACGATCCTGGTGATCTTCATCGTGCTGTCCGCGGTCGAGATCCCCATCGTCGACCTCATCGTCCACGACTGGCCGTGGGTGCGCATCCCCCTCCTCGCGCTCGGCATCTGGGGCGTCACCTGGATGATCGGGCTCCTGCTGAGCTACCTGACCCGTCCGCACGCCGTCGGGCCTGCAGGCATCCGCGCCCGGGTCGGCGCCGATATCGATGTCGATCTCCCGTGGGAGGCGATCGCCACGGTCGAGAAGTCACGCGACGTGCTCGAGAAGGCGCCGAAGGTCCGCGACGAGCCGCACGGACGCACCCTCGCGCTGCGCATGCAGAACGAGACCAACGTCCTCATCGACCTCGAGTCGCCGGTCACGACCCGGCTCGGCGACGACACCGTCGAGATCGACGCCGTGCGCCTCTGGGTCGACGATCTGGACGGCTTCATGACGGCGGTGCGCACCCACATCCCCTGACTCGCCCCGACAATGGAGGGGTGAACGAGCCGATCTTCGTGATCCCCCTGTGGGCGGACCTCATCGCCGTCGGACTCGGCGGCATCCAGGGCGCCCTCTTCGCTTCCGGCTTCCGGGGCGAGCGAAGACTGGATCTTCTCGGCGTCGCCATCATCGGCATCGTCGTCGGCATGGGCGGCGGCCTCATTCGCGACCTGCTGCTCAACGTCATGCCCGTCACCCTGCAGAGCAACTGGTACCTGCTCACCGCCACCGGCGCGGCACTGATCGGGATGCTGCTCGCCGGCCTCTTCCAGCGCCTCAACGCCGTCATCGTCGGGCTCGACGCCCTCGTCATGGGGCTGTTCGGGGCGTTCGGCACGAGCAAGGCGCTCGCACTCGGCCTCCCCCTCATCCCCGCCGTCTTCGTCGGCGTCTGCGCGGCTGTCGGCGGAGGGATCCTCCGCGACATGATCATGGGACTGCCGGTCGCCATCATGCACGTCGGCTCGCTCTACGCGGTTGCCGCGGGCGCGGGATGCCTCGTCCTCGCCGTCGCCCACGCGCTCGGCGCAGATCTCGTCATCGCTGCCGTCGTCGGCCTGGTGGTGACGACGGTCATCCGGCTGCTGGCGGTGATCTTCGACATCTCGCTGCCGGAACAGCGGGCCCTGTATCGCCGGAAGGTCGCGGTCGAGACATCCGCCATCCCGATCGTGAAGTCCTGACAGCGGGCCGCGCTCTGGCCCGCCGTCAGGACTGGATCACACGCCGGCCAGTGCGCTCGAGCGCTCGCGGGTGCGGATCGCCCGGTTCACCCCGGAGACGATCGCCTTGAGCGACGCGGTCGAGATGTCTCCGTCGATGCCGACCCCCCACAGACGCTCACCGTCGACCTGCAGCTCGACGTACGCCGCCGCCTGCGCGTCTCCGCCCGCGCTGAGCGCGTGCTCCACGTAGTCGTAGAGGGTGACGTCGAAGCCCTGCGCCCGTACGACCTCGAGGAAGGCGGCCACTGGGCCGTTGCCGTGTCCGGATGCCTCGTACGGCGCATCTCCGTCGCGCAGGGTGACGTCGAGCGAGACGTCGCCCGACATGTCGCTGCGCGTACTCGTCGCGAGGAGCTCGAAACGTCCCCAGCGCTCGTCGGCGACCTCGGACGGAAGGTACTCGTCGCGGAAGACCGCCCAGATCTGGTCGCTCGTGACCTCGCCGCCGTCGGCGTCGGTCTTCGCCTGCACCACGCCCGAGAACTCGATCTGAAGCTTCCGGGGCAGGTCGATGGCGTGGTCGGTCTTCAGCAGGTAGGCGACGCCGCCCTTGCCGGACTGCGAGTTCACGCGGATGACCGCCTCGTACGAACGCCCGAGGTCCTTCGGGTCGATCGGCAGGTACGGCACGGCCCAGTCGATCTCGTCGACCGAGACGCCCTCGGCCGCTGCGCGGGCCTCCATCGCCTCGAAGCCCTTCTTGATGGCGTCCTGGTGCGAGCCGCTGAACGCGGTGAAGACCAGGTCGCCCGCCCACGGGCTGCGCTCGTGCACCGGCAGCTGGTTGCAGTACTCCGCGGTGCGCTTGACCTGATCGACGTCGCTGAAGTCGATCTGCGGGTCGATCCCCTGCGTCAGCAGGTTGATGCCCAGCGCGACCAGGTCGACGTTCCCGGTGCGCTCGCCGTTGCCGAAGAGGCATCCCTCGATCCGGTCCGCTCCGGCCATATAGCCCAGCTCGGCGGCGGCGATCGCGGTGCCGCGGTCGTTGTGGGGATGCAGCGACAGGATGACGTTCTCGCGGTGCGCGAGGTGACGGCTCATCCACTCGATCGAGTCGGCATACACGTTCGGCGTCGCCATCTCGACGGTCGCGGGCAGGTTGATGATGACCTTGCGGTCAGGGGTCGGCTCGAACACCTCGAGCACCTGATTGCAGACGTCGACGGCGAACTCGAGCTCGGTGCCGGTGTAGCTCTCTGGCGAGTACTCGTAGAACACCTTGGTCTCGGGCACGCGCTTCTCGAATTCGCGGCAGAGGCGGGCCCCCTCCAGGGCGATGTCGATGATCCCCTGGCGGTCCGTACGGAACACGACCTCGCGCTGCAGGACACTGGTCGAGTTGTACAGGTGGACGATCGCCTGCTTCGCGCCGGCGATCGACTCGTAGGTGCGCTCGATGAGATGCGCGCGCGCCTGCGTCAGGACCTGGATCGTGACATCGTCGGGGATCAGGTCCTCTTCGATCAGCTGGCGCACGAAGTCGAAGTCGGTCTGGCTCGCGCTCGGGAACCCGACTTCGATCTCCTTGTAGCCCATGCTCACGAGGAGGTCGAACATGATGCGCTTGCGCTCGGGGCTCATCGGATCGATGAGCGCCTGATTCCCGTCGCGCAGGTCGACGGCGCACCAGCGGGGTGCCACCGTGATGCGGTTGCCGGGCCAGGTGCGATCGGGCAGATCGACCGCGATCTGCTCGTGGTAGGGCCGGTATTTGTGGACCGGCATGCCTGAGGGCTTCTGCGTGTTCTCCATGATGTCGCTCTGATTCTCTCGTCGAAATGACGGGCCGACGACAAGCTCCGCGACGAGGAGGGCCCTAGATCGAGGCCTCGTCGCGGCAGCTAAGGAGAAGCAGCGAGCCTGCACGCATGGCCCCAGGTTACACCTGTCCGTTGAGCAGGGCGAAACTCCCGTCACATTACGGTGAGACGATCGCTCCGCCCAGGACACTGATCGGGTATGACACGTCATCGTCGACACCTCCTGGTCGCGCTGGGCGCGGCATCCGTCCTCGCTCTCGCGGGCTGCGCCACCCCCGCTGGGTCCGGCACGCCGTCGAACCCGGCCGACGCGCCCCCGGGCGCCTCGCTCGGGTCGCTCTGGCCCGCGCCGCCGGAGGGCGATGTGCTCGCGCAGGGCACCGTGATGGACGTCGGCGGCGACGTCGAGCTGTGCCTCGGCGCGGTCGCGGAGTCCTATCCCCCGCAGTGCAGCGGCATCCCGATCACGAACTGGACGTGGGAGGGCATCCAGGGCTCCGAGACGTCGGGCGACGTCATCTGGGGCAGCTACGCCGTGCAGGGGACATACGACGGCGAGGAGTTCACGGTCACCCAGCCGCCCATCATGCTCGCGCTCTACGACCCGATGCCGTTCGAAGACCCCACCGGAGGCGAGGCGGGCGCGGGCGACGAGGACGCGCTGCTCGAGATCCAGGAGGAGCTCCCCGACATCCTCGGTGAGGCGTACCTGGGCTCGTATCCCGACAACGGATGGCTGTGGGTCGATGTCGTGTGGGATGACGGCACCTGGCAGGATGCCGCGGACGACGACTACGGGGACGACACAGTGATCATCCGCTCGGCTCTGCACCCCGTGGACGGCTGAGCGCCCGGGCCGGCGGACTGCTCAGGGCAGCAGCGCGATCTTCCCCCCAGGATGCCCGCCCGCGAGGAGGCGAAGGGCTTCTCGCGCCTCAGCGAGCGGGTACGCGCGAGCGACAGGCACCTCGAGCAGTCCGCTCCCGGCCAGGGCGACGACCTCGCCGCGGACGCGGTCGCGGTAGGCCGCGCTCTCCGGACGTGAACCCGCGATGGCGTGGAAGCCTTCGTTCGCGGCGCGCTGAGACGCAACGATCGTCACGATGCGCGTCGGCTCGCCCACCAGCTGCAGCGAGGCGTCGACGGCCTCGTCCGTGCCGACGGTGTCGAGCGCGGCGACGATCGGGGCCGACGAGACATCCCGGATCCGGCCCACGAGTCCCGGCCCGTAAGCGACCGGCAGGCCGCCGTACCGACGGACACGGTCGAAGCTCGACGGGCTCGCCGTGCCGATCACCCGGGCACCGGCGGCCGCGGCCTGCTGCAGCAGGCTGACGCCCACCGCACCCGATGCGCCGTGGACGAGGATCGTGTCTCCTGCCGTCACACCGGTGACGTGCAGCATCTCGGACGCCGTCGTGCCGGCGAGCAGAAGGTTGGCCGCGGCCTCGTGCGATAGCGACGCGGGCTTCGCGAACACCTTGTCGGCAGCCACCGTCAACGCGGTGGCATACCCGCCCTGCACGCGGAAGGCAACGACCTCGTCGCCGACGGCGACCTCGCCCGAGCCGATGCGCGTGCCCGGTCCGATCGCGGCGATCACGCCCGACACCTCGTACCCGATCGGCACCGGCAGCGACGTACCCGCCCGCTCGACCGCCACGTGCTTGTAGTCGGCGGGGTTCACCCCGGCCGCGCGCACGCGGATCGTCACCTCGCCGGACCGCGGCTTCGGCACCTCGACCTCGACGAGCTCCCAGCCCTCGGGACTCCCCCACGACCGAGCCTCCCACCGCCGGGCCATGTCAGAACCCGAGGCGCCCGAGCTGCTTCGGATCCCGCTGCCACTCCTTGGCGACGCGCACGTGGAGCGACAGGAAGACCCGCGTGCCCACGAGCGGCTCGATGCCGGCGCGGGCGCGCTTTCCGACATCCGCGAGTCGAGAGCCCTTCCGGCCGATGATGATCGCCTTCTGGCTGTCGCGCTCGACGACGATGTTCGCGAAGATGTCGGTCAGGTCGGAATCCTCGCGGGGCCTCATGTCCTCGATCGTCACCGCGATCGAGTGCGGCAGCTCATCGCGCACGCCCTCGAGCGCGGCCTCGCGGATGATCTCCGCGACGCGGTCCTCGATCGACTCGTCCGTGACCACGTCGGCGTCGTAGAGCGCGGGGCCGAGCGGCAGGAGGACCAGCAGCTCGTCCGTCAGCACATCCAGCTGCTCGCGTGTGAGGGCCGACAGAGGGATGACCGCCGCCCAGTCCTCGCGCAGCGAGTCGACCTCCATGAGGCGTTCGGTGATCTGGTCTCGGGAGGCGGCATCCGTCTTGGTGACGATCGCGACCTTCTTCGCCCGGGGATAGTTCGCCAGCGACTCGGCGATGCGGCGGTCGCCGGGGCCGACCTTCTCGGTCGCCGGCACGCAGAACCCGATGACGTCGACATCGCCCAGCACCTGCTCCACGAGGGAGTTGAGGCGCTCGCCGAGGAGCGTCCTCGGCTTGTGGATGCCGGGGGTGTCGACGATCACGAGCTGCCCGGCCGGGCGGTTCAGGATGCCGCGGATCGCGCGACGCGTGGTCTGCGGCTTGTCGCTCGTGATGGCGACCTTCTCACCGACCAGCGCGTTGGTGAGCGTCGACTTGCCCACGTTGGGACGGCCGACGAAGGTGACGAAGCCGGAACGGGTCGTCTCGGTCATGGGCGATCCCCTTTCTTGGAGACGCGCACCTCGCCGGTGCGCGGCGACACGATGCGGATCTCGCCCGTGCGCGGGGAGCGGCCGAACGCCGCTTCGGCGGCGTCGAGCGCTTCGCCGCGCTCGACGAAGACCGTCGAGATGCCGCGGCCCCTGCCCCGTGAGGCGCCGCCGGTCATGACGAGTCCCTCATACTCTGCCGTGGCGCCCGGCTGCGGGACGCGGCCGAGTGCCTTGCCGAGGAGACCCCCGATGGAGTCGACGTCCTCATCCTCGAGCTCGATCCCGAACAGATCGCCGACCTCGTCGAGACCGAGTCTCGCGCTGACCCGGAAGTGCCCGGGCTCGAGCTCGGTCACTTCGTCGCTGCGGGGGTCGTACTCGTCGGCGATCTCGCCGACGAGCTCCTCGATGAGGTCTTCGAGCGTGACGAGACCCGAGACGCCGCCGTACTCGTCGATGACGAGGCACACATGCACGGCGTCGCGCTTCATCTGCTGAAGCAGCGTCTCGGCCTTCATCGACTCGGGAACGAACACCGCAGGGCGCGCGATGCGGCTGATCGGGGCATCCCGCCACCCCGACTCGTCGCGGAAGCCGAACTGCACGAGGTCCTTGAGATAGAGCACGCCCACCACGTCGTCGGCGTCGTCGTCGACGATGGGCACACGGGAGATGCCCTTGTCGAGGAAGATCGCCATGGCCTCGCGCGTGGAGGCCGAGGCATCCACGGTCACCATGTCGGTGCGCGGCACCATCACCGCGCGAACGAACGTGTCGGTGAAATCGAAGACGGAGTGGATCAGCTCGCGGTCGTCCTGCTCGATGAGCTCGTTTTCGGCGGCCTCGTCGATGATGCTGAGGAGCTGCTCCTCCGAGGCGAACGACGCACCTCGCGACGCACCCGGCGTGATGCGCGTGCCAAGGGCGACGAGGCCGTGCGCCAGCGGCCCGAGGAAGATGCGCACTCCGCGCACCACCGGTGCCGCGCCGCGCAGCAGGCCCTTGGCGTGCTGGCGACCGATGTTGCGCGGGCTCGCGCCGACGACGACGTACGACACGCCGGTCATGAGCACGGCGGCCGCGAGCATGGCCCACCAGATGCTGTCGAAGAGCAGCGTGAACGCGACCGTCACCAGCACGGCCGCCGTGGTCTCGGCGAGCACCCGGATGAACACCACGGCGTTGGCGTGGGCCTCGGGATCGGCGGCGATCCTCCGCAGTGACGCCGCATTGCGCCCGCCGGCGCCGAGTTCGGCCAGATCGGCGCGCGAAGTGACGCCCAGCGCGGCGTCGATCGCCACCATCAGAGCACCGAACCCCAGCAGCAGGACTGCGGCGACGAGCAGGAGTGCAGCGGTCATGCGCGATTTCGGCGTCGCTCCACGGCCTGGAAGGCCGTGATGAGCTCACGCTGCAGCCCGAACATCTCGCGCTCCTCGTCGGGCTCGGCGTGATCGAAGCCGAGGAGGTGTAGGAGGCCGTGGGTGGTGAGCATGACGAGCTCGTCCATCGTCGAGTGCTTCGCTGCCACAGCCTGCGTCTCGGCCACCTGGGGGCACAGCACGATGTCGCCGAGGAGACCCGCCGGCGTCGGCATGTCCTCGGTGCCGGGACGGAGCTCGTCCATGGGGAAGCTGAGGACGTCGGTGGGGCCGGGCTCGTCCATCCACTGGACGTGGAGAGCCTCCATGGCGCCTTCGTCGACCAGAAGGATCGCGACGTCCGCGTCGGCGCTCACGTGCAGCTCGGTGAGGTTGTTCTCCATCAGGCGCAGGAGGACCGTCTCGTCGACCTGGATGCCCGACTCGTTGCTGATCTCGATGGTCATGAGCGTCCTCGCTTGGGGAGATGGTCGCGGGGGTTCTGAGGGCGCATCCCCGAGCGCCGTTCGGCACGGTTGGCGAATTCGGACGCCTCGTCTCGCTCGCGGCGGCCGGCGAGGCGACGCTCGTCGTACTCGGTGTACGCGTCGACGATTCGACCGACCAGCGTATGGCGGACGACGTCGTCGCTCGTGAGATACGAGAAGTGGATGTCGTCGATCTCGCCGAGCACCCGGGTCACCAGACGCAGCCCCGAGGCGCCCTGAGGCAGGTCGACCTGCGTGATGTCGCCGGTGACGACCATGCGGGTGCCGAAGCCGAGCCGGGTGAGGAACATCTTCATCTGCTCGGGTGTGGTGTTCTGCGCCTCGTCGAGCACGACGAAGGAGTCGTTGAGGGTCCGGCCGCGCATGTACGCGAGCGGAGCCACCTCGATGGTGCCGGTCGCCATGAGCTTGGGCACGAGCTCGGGGTCCATCATCTCGTTGAGCGCGTCGTAGAGCGGGCGCAGGTACGGGTCGATCTTGTCCGTGAGCGTGCCGGGCAGGAATCCGAGCCGCTCTCCCGCCTCGACGGCCGGCCGCGTCAGGATGATGCGGTTGACCTCCTTGCGCTGCAGCGCCTGCACGGCCTTCGCCATCGCGAGGTAGGTCTTGCCCGTGCCGGCCGGCCCGATGCCGAACACGATCGTGTTCTCCTCGATCGCGTCGACGTAGGCCTTCTGGCCGAGCGTCTTCGGACGGATGATCTTGCCGCGCGACGACAGGATCGCCTCGCCGAGCACCTCGGAGGGCCGCGGGCCCCCCTCGGTGCGCAGAATGCGGCTGGAGGACGACACATCCGACTCGCCCAGCGCGTGCCCTGCCTTCGTCATGGCGAGCAGCTCGTCGACGAGCGAGCGCGCGGCGGCCACGGCATCCGCCTCACCGGTGAGGGTGATCTCGTTGCCGCGCACGTGGACGTCGACACCGGGGTGCTCCTTCTCGACGACGCGCAGGAGCCGATCCTGCGGGCCGAGCAGCTGCACCATGGCGACGCCGTCGGCGTACACCCGGTCGACCACGGGGTCAGGGGCGGATTCGTCAGGCACCAAGGCTCTCTTCCTCGAGTCCTCCGGCGAGCACATGGGCATGCACATGGAAGACGGTCTGGCCCGCGTTCGGACCGGTGTTGAATACCAGGCGGAAGTCGCCGTCGGCGTGCTCCGCGGCCAGGCTGTTGGCGAGACCGACGACCTCCGCGAGAAGGCCGGGATCGCCTGCCGCCAGCTCGACGACATTGCGGTAGTCCTCGGTCTTGGGGATCACCAGGAGGTGCACCGGCGCCTTGGGGGCGATGTCGCGGATGGCGAACACGTTCTCGGTCTCGGCGATGATCTCCGAGGGGATCTCTCCGTTGTGGATCCGCGTGAAGATCGATGGCTCGCTCATACGTCGAGTCTACCGACGGGGGTCGGCGCGGGGCGGGACGCGATCCGTCGGACGACGCTCACCAGCGCCCGAGCGCGGCACTGACCACGGCGAGGGCCGCGGGGCCTGCGGTCGAGGTTCGCAGCACGCTGTCGCCGAGCCGCACCAGCTCGGCGCCGGCCTGCTCGAGCGCGTCGAGCTCGTCGGCGGCGATGCCCCCCTCGGGGCCGACCACAAGCATGACGTCGCGGTCCTCTCCCGCCAGTGCGGTGCCGGTGAGCCGCAGCGCGCCCGTCGGCTCGAGCACGAGGGTGCGGGATGCCGCGGCCCGCGCCACGAGCTGCTTCGTCGTCGTCAGCGGCGAGACCTCGGGGATCCAGGCGCGGTGCGCCTGCTTCGCCGCCTCTCGCACGATCGTCGCCCAGCGGGCACGGCCCTTGTCCGCCTTGGCCGCGTCCCAGCGCGAGACGCTGCGCGTCGCCTGCCAGGGCACGATCTCGTCGATGCCGAGCTCCGTGGCCGCCTGGACGGCGAGCTCGTCGCGGTCGCCCTTGGCGAGCGCCTGGACCAGCACCACGCGCGGGCGCGGGGGCGCGGAATCCGTCCGCGAACCCACGCGGATGACGACCTCGCGCGGCGCGACCGACTCGCACGTCCCGGTGAGCCACGCTCCACGGCCGTCGCCGACGGTGACCTCTTCGCCCACACGGACGCGCCGCACGGCCGCGGCGTGGTGCGCCTCGGACCCGGTGAGCACGACCATGTCGCCGGGACCGGCGGTCGTCGGCTCGTCCAGGACGAAGTGCAGCGCCACGGATCAGCCCCGGAAGCGGTCGCGCAGCTTTGCGAAGAGCCCCTGGTGGAACTCGGCCAGACGCGGCGCGGGGGCCTTGGTGCGCTTCGCGAAGTCCTCGATGAGCGCGCGCTCCTTCGCGTCGAGACGCGTCGGGGTGACCACATGCACGCCGACACGGAGGTCTCCGCGCTGCGAGCCGCGCAGCGGGGTGATGCCGCGGGCCTTGATCGTGAGCACGTCACCGGCCTGCACGCCCGGCCGGATCTCGAGGTCGACGGGACCGTCGAGCGACTGGATCGTCGTCGTCGTGCCGAGGATCGCGTCGGGCATCGACACTTCGAGCGTTGCGAGGAGGTCGTCGCCGTCGCGGCTGAACACCTCATGCGGCGTGACGGTCACCTCGATGTACAGATCGCCGTTCGGGCCGCCGGCGGGACCGACCTCGCCCGAGCCCGGAAGCTGCAGCCGCAGGCCGGTCTCGACGCCGGCCGGGATGTCGAGCGACACGGTCCGACGGGCGCGTACACGCCCCTGGCCCTGGCAGGTCGCGCACGGGTAAGGGATCGTGGTGCCGTAGCCCTGGCAGATGTTGCAGGGCTGGTTGGTGAGCACATTGCCGAGGAGGCTGCGCACCTGGCGCTGCACGTGTCCGGTGCCGTGGCAGATGTCGCACGTGACGGGCGTCGTTCCCGGCTGGCAGCACGATCCCTGGCAGGTCTCGCACAGCACGGCCGTGTCGACCTCGATGTCGCGGTGCACGCCGAAGACGACGTCGCCGAGTTCGAGCGTCACCCGGACGAGAGCGTCCTGGCCGCGCTCGCGCCGCGATCGCGGGCGACCCCCGCGCTGCCCGCCGCCTCCCGCCGCTCCGAAGAACGTCTCGAAGATGTCGTTGAACCCGGAGAAGCCTCCGGCGCCGCCGAACGCGCTGTCGCCGCCGCCCATGTCGTAGCGGGCGCGCTGCTCGGCGTCGCTGAGGACGTCGTAGGCATGGGTCACGAGCTTGAACCGCTCGGATGCCTCTTCGCCGGGATTCACGTCGGGGTGAAGCTCCCGGGCCAGGCGTCGGTACGCCTTCTTGATCTCGTCGAGGGACGCGTCTCTCGAGACGCCGAGGACCTCGTAGTGGTCAGCCACATTCGCCTTCCTGCCCGCGGGAAGCCACGGGGATCGTGTGTGTTGCGCGTCCGCGTCAGCGGCTGCTCTCGTCTTCCTCGAGCATCCGCGTGAGGTAGCGCGCGACGGCTCGGACCGCCGCGAGGTTCGTGGGGTAGTCCATGCGGGTCGGACCCATCACGCCCACGCGTGCGCGCGAGCCGGTCGCGTCGTAGTCGCTGGCGACGACGGATGCCTCGGCCAGGCCGAACTGCTCGTTCTCGCGGCCGATGCTGGCGGCGAGACCCTGCTCGTCGGCGACCATCTCGCCCATGAGCCGGAGGATCGTGACCTGCTCCTCGATCGCTTCGAGGAGAGGGTAGATGCTTCCGCGGAAGTCAGCCTCGCGGCGGGCGAGCGTGGCCGTGCCGGCCATCACCAATCGGTCCTGGCGGAACTCGTCGAGCTCCTCGGCGACGACGCGCACGATCTCGGCCGTCGCCGCCTGGTGCGGCGCCGTCATGATGGCGGCGTTGTCGAGCCGTTCGCCGATGCGCGTCAGCCCGTCGCGCACCGAGCGCCCGACCAGCAGCGTGCCGAGCTCGGCGCGGATGCGGGCGAGGTCGGACTCGTCGAACTCGTCACGGACGAACGCCATGCGCTGCGAGACGCGCCCGGTGTCGGTGACGACGATCACGAGCATCCGTCCGCCGCCGAGCTGCACCAGCTCGACGTGCGTGACGTTGGCACGCGCGAACGAGGGGTACTGCACGATCGCCACTTGGCCGGTGAGCTGGGTGAGCGCGCGCACCGTACGCACGAGCGCGTCGTCGAGGTCGCCAGGCCCCTCGAGGAACGAGGAGATTGCGGCGCGCTGAGCAGTGCTGAGCGGCCGGACGTCGGCCAGATGGTCGACGAAGACGCGGTATCCCTTGTCGGTGGGCACGCGCCCGGACGACGTGTGCGGGGCCGCGATGAGCTCTTCGTCTTCGAGGAGGGCCATGTCGTTGCGGATGGTCGCCGCGGACACGCCGAACGCGTGCCGTTCGACGATCGCCTTGCTGCCGACGGGCTCGCGCGTGTCGACGTAGTCCTCGACGATCGCGCGCAGCACCTGGAGCCCACGCTCGCTGACCATCCCGCCTCCTCACGCCGCTGCTGGCACTCGCATGACTGGAGTGCCAATTCTACCGGATGCCCCGGACCGAGGCGGGGAGCACGGCATGCCGTGCCGCGGCGCACCCTACTCGGTGAGTGCGCGGACGACGGCATCGGCGAGGAGCCGGCCGCGGCGAGTGAGCACGATGGTGCCGTGCAGCGCCGACGGACCGTCGACGAGCCCGTCCGCGATCAGCGCCGCGACGGCGTGGCGCCCTTCGCCGAGAAGCTCCGACACCGGCAGACCCTCGCGGATCCTTGTGCGCAGCAGGACGTTCTCGAGGGTGCGGGCCTCGGCGTCGGGGACCTCGCGTCCCGCTCCCGGGGACTCCCCCGCCGTCAGGCGCTGGGCATAGGCCGCGGGGTGCTTCACGTTCCAGAACCGCACTCCGCCGATGTGGCTGTGAGCGCCGGGGCCGAAGCCCCACCAGTCCGTTCCCAGCCAGTACGCGAGGTTGTGTCGCGACCGCTGGCCCGCGCTGCGCGCCCAGTTCGATACCTCGTACCACTCGAAGCCGGCCGCCGTCAGACGATCGTCGGCAAGCTCATACATGTCAGCCTGCAGGTCGTCGTCGGGCGCGGGTACCTCGCCGCGGCGTATCTGGCGCGCGAGCTTCGTGCCGTCCTCGATGATGAGGGCGTATGCCGAGACGTGGTCGGGTGCGAGGTCGATGGCCGTCTCGACCGAAGCGCGCCAATCGTCGAGCGACTCCCCCGGTGCGCCGTAGATGAGGTCGACGCTCACATCGAGTCCGGCGCCGCGAGCGGCGGCGACGGCCGTCCGCACGTTCGCCGGGTCGTGGGTGCGGTCGAGGGCGGCCAGGACGTGCGGGACGGCCGACTGCATGCCGATGGACAGTCGCGTGACCCCGGATGCCGCGAGCTCGGCCACGACGGCGTCCGTCACGGTGTCGGGGTTGGCCTCGACGGTCACCTCGGCGCCGTCCACGATGCCGAACGCCTCGCGGACGCCGCCGAGCATGCGCGCGAGGTCGCCCGGCGGCAGCAGGGTCGGCGTGCCACCGCCGAAGAACACCGTCGATGCGGGACGCAGCGGCCCCATGTCGGCCAGGATCCCGCGGGCGAGCGCGATCTCTCGGAGGAGCGTGTCGGCGTACTGGTCCTGACGCGCGCCGCGCAGTTCGTCGGACGTGTAGGTGTTGAAGTCGCAGTATCCGCACCGCACGCGGCAGAACGGCACGTGGAGGTACACCCCGAACGCCGTGTCGGGGTCGATCTCGGTCCCCGGCGGGAACGAGCCGTCGGCGGGAACCGGATCGCCGAGAGGTAGGGCGGCGCCCATCAGCGGCTCACGCAGGCGTCGCGTAGAGGGGCGAGATCGCCCGCAGGTAGCGCGTGAACAGCTCGCGACGGCGCCGGCGGATGAGCCCGGGGAGCATCTTGTAGACGAGCGCCGACGGCGCATCGAACGCGCGCACCGTGAACCACACCTCGTCGTTGTCGTACCACTCGAGCATGAACGACTCCTCGCCGCTGACGACCGAGTCGCCGACGGTGCCCAGCGCGAAGCCGACGCGCCGCGGCTCCTCGACCGCGAAGATCACCCGGAGCTCGGCATCCGCCCGAAGTGCCCGCACCCGCCCGTCGACGCGGATCGTGGTGCCCGCGCCGACATACGGCGTGCCGTCGGCGTCGTAACGGAGGTCGGACTCGGAACGGCTCGGCGCGACAGGGTTGCCCTCGGCGTCGAAGCTCACGCCGGAGTACATCGGCCCTGCGGCCGGGCGGACGTCCTTCACCGTGAGGCCGGCACCGCGCTGCGCCGTCCACGAGAGCAGCGCCTCGCTCGCTGCCTGGAATCGCGCCTCTCCGCTGCCGATGCGCCACGACTCCTCGGCCGGGATGCTCCGCTCCGGCGGATAGTGCATGAGGTCGGGCGCCTGGGTGGCCCCGACCGCGGCGTAGTCGACCGTGTCGTCCCGGAAGTTCCCTCGACGCATACGACCAGCCTACTTGGCGTCCTTTTTCTCGGTGTCTCCCGAGAGCGCGGCGATGAACGCCTCCTGGGGGACCTCCACGCGACCGACCATCTTCATGCGCTTCTTTCCCTCCTTCTGCTTCTCGAGGAGCTTTCGCTTGCGGCTGATGTCGCCGCCGTAGCACTTGGCGAGGACGTCCTTGCGCATCGCCCGGATGGACTCGCGCGCGATGATGCGCGCACCGATGGCGGCCTGGATCGGCACCTCGAACTGCTGGCGCGGGATGAGCTTCTTGAGGCGCTCCGTCATGAGCACGCCGTACGCGTAGGCCTTGTCGCGGTGCACGATCGCGCTGAACGCATCGACCGGCTCGCCCTGCAGCAGGATGTCGACCTTGACGAGGTCGGCCTCCTGGTCGCCGCTGGGCTCGTAGTCGAGCGAGGCGTAGCCCGCGGTCTTGGACTTCAGGTGGTCGAAGAAGTCGAACACGATCTCGCCGAGCGGCATGCTGTAGCGGATCTCGACGCGGTCCTCGCCGAGGTACTCCATGCCGAGCAAGGTGCCGCGACGCGACTGGCAGAGCTCCATGATCGTGCCGACGTAGTCCTTCGGCGCGAGGATCGCGGCCTTGACCATCGGCTCGGTCACGCTGGCGATCTTGGTGCCCGACGGGAACTCGCTGGGGTTGGTCACCGTGAACGACTTCTTGTCGTCGGTCACGACCTCGTACGTCACCGACGGCGCGGTGGAGATGAGGTCGAGGCCGAACTCTCGCTCGAGACGCTCGGTGACGATCTCGAGATGAAGGAGGCCGAGGAAGCCGCAGCGGAAGCCGAAGCCGAGCGCGACCGAGGTCTCGGGCTCGTAGTTGAGCGAAGCATCCGACAGCTTCAGCTTGTCGAGCGCCTCGCGGAGCACCGGGTAGTCGCTGCCGTCGATCGGGTAGAGACCGGAGAAGACCATCGGCTTCGGGTCGGTGTAACCGGGGAGCGCGTCCTTCGACGGCTTGGCCGCGTTCGTGACGGTGTCGCCGACCTTGGACTGGCGCACATCCTTCACGCCGGTGATCAAGTAGCCGACCTCGCCGACGCCGAGCCCGCGCGTGGGGGTGGGCTCGGGCGACGAGACGCCGATCTCGAGGAGCTCGTGGATCGCGCGCGTCGACATCATCTGGATGCGCTCACGGGGGTTCAGCGTGCCGTCGACCATGCGGACGTAGGTGATGACGCCGCGGTAGGAGTCGTAGACCGAGTCGAAGATCATCGCGCGCGACGGTGCGTCGGGATCGCCCTTCGGGGCCGGGATCTGCGCGACGACGTGGTCGAGGAGGTCCTCGACGCCCATGCCGGTCTTGCCGCTGACGCGCAGCACGTCCTCAGGACGGCCGCCGATGAGGCTCGCGAGCTCCTTGGCGTACTTCTCCGGGTCGGCCGCGGGCAGGTCGATCTTGTTCAGGACCGGGATGATCTGCAGATCGTTCTCCAGTGCCAGATAGAGGTTGGCGAGGGTCTGCGCCTCGATGCCCTGCGCGGCGTCCACCAGCAGGATCGCACCCTCGCAGGCGGCGAGCGACCGGCTCACCTCGTACGTGAAGTCGACGTGTCCGGGGGTGTCGATCATGTTGAGCGCGAAGGTGCCCTCGGCCGTCTGCCAGGGCATGCGGACGGCCTGCGACTTGATCGTGATGCCGCGCTCGCGCTCGATGTCCATGCGATCGAGGTACTGCGCCCGCATGTCGCGGTCGGAGACCACACCGGTGATCTGCAGCATCCGATCGGCCAGCGTGGACTTGCCATGGTCGATGTGGGCGATGATGCAGAAGTTGCGGATCAGCTCGGGAGGGGTCGCAGACGGCTCGAGAGGCTTCAGGGCGCGCGGTGACATATCCCGACGATTCTACGGGTGAGGCGGGCCCCCACCCTGCGCAGGTGCTGTCAGGCAGGCGCAGGGAGCCGCCGCAGCCCCTCGAGCAGCTCGGCCCGGTCGCTCGCGACGCACACGCGGACCCATCCTTCGCCCGACGCTCCGAACGCCGTGCCGGGTGCGACCGCGACACCGGCCTCGTCGAGGAACCGCTCGCACCACGCCGCGACATCGCCGCCCGACGCGTGCGACACGTCGATCCAGAGGTAGAACGCGCCGGTGGGCGGGAGGTAGCGGATGCCACGTCCGTCGAGCGCCGCCATGGCCGCCGAGAGGCTGTCGCGGTAGTGGACGGCCGCTCGCTCGACGTCTCGCTGATCGCCGTCGAGCGCCGCAGCCGCCGCGCGCTGTGACGGCGCGTCGACGCAGCTCACGATCGACTCCTGCACGCGCAGCATCGTCGGTCTCCATCCGGGTGGCGTCACGAGCCATCCCACTCGGGCTCCCGTCATGGCGTGGGTCTTCGACATCGAGAAGACCGACAGCACACGGCCGTCGGCGTCGAGCGACTGCAGGCTCACGTGCCGCCCGCCCCAGGTGAACCGCTCGTAGACCTCGTCGCTGATCACCCAGAGGTCGTGCCGTCGCGCGAGGGCGAGGAGCGCCTCGAGCGTGTCGAGGTCGAAGGTCGAGCCCAGCGGGTTCGACGGGGTGTTGACGATGATGGCCCGCGTGCGCGGGGTCACCAGTGCCTCGATCTCCTCGAGGGCGGGCTGGAACGCCCGCTCGGGGCGGAGCGGATAGGGCACCGGAGTCGCCTGCAGCAGGTGCGCGTTCATCGTGAAGGTGGTGTATCCGGGGTCGGGCACCAGCACCTCGTCGCCGCGGGCGAGCGCCAGCGACATCGCCATGTGCAGTGCCTGGGTCGCTCCGACCGTGACCCACACCTGTTCGACATCGACGTGGACATCGTTGTCGCGGGCGAGCTTGCGGACGATCGCGTCCCGAAGGGCGGGGATCCCGCCGTTCGGCGTGTAGCGGATGTCGCCGTCGCGCCAGGCGCCGGCAGCGACGTCGCGGACCGCCGGCCCGACCAGCTCGCCGGGCTCCCCCACCGCCAGGATGATCGTGCCCGGCCGGAGGAGCGCCTTCTCGAGGATGTGACGGACGCCGGATCCCGGCATCCCGGCGACGTGCGCTGCGATTTCGGGCATGGTCGCCATGCTAGAGCCGGTTCGCGGCGAGTTGGCTAGCCTGGGGCGATGGTCGTGCAAGTGGTCCTCGTGCACGGCATCCGGACGTCCGCGACCATGTGGCGCTCCCAGGTCGAGTATCTGACGGAGCGGGGCAACCCCGTCGTCGCGGTCGATCTGCCGGGGCACGGGTCGCGAATGACCGAGGAGTTCACGCTCGAGGGCGCCTTCGCCACCATCGACGATGCGGTGCGGGATGCCGCGACCCGCGGTCCTGTGCTGCTCTCCGGACACTCGATGGGCGGCCTCCTGTGCATCGAGTACGTCGGACAGGAGGATCCTCCGCCCGTCGCCGGCTTCATCGCCGCCTCATGCACTTCGATCCCGCGCGGCGTCGGACTCGCGTCCTACCGATTCCTCACCCGGCGGTTCGACGCGCTCCCCGACCGGGGGATGTGGCTGACGGACAGGATGCTCGACCGGATCCTGCCGGACGAGACGCGGCAGGACTTCGGCGCCGGCGGCTACGCCTTGGATGCGCAGCACGTCGCGCTGCGCAGCCTGTCGGTGCTCGATCTGCTCTCCGCCCTCGGTCGGATCGAGGTGCCGCTGTGGTTCATCAACGGCCAATACGACCAGCTCCGCGTGAACGAGCGGCTGTTCACGCAGATCGCGCCGCACGCCGAGCTCGTCGTCGTCCCGCGCACGACCCACCACGTCACCGTGATGCGACCCGAGGTCTTCAACGCGCTCCTGCACCTGGCGATCACGACGCTCGATCAGACCTGGTAGACTCGGTGATTGGCTTGCGTGTGGGTGACCCCCTCACGACCGCCGAGACGCAGCCCTCTTCTGCCGACCGGCACTCTCCATTTCACTCCGAACGAAAGACGTCGACACGTGGCGAACATCAAGTCGCAGATCAAGCGCAACAAGACCAACGAGAAGGCGCACGAGCGCAACAAGGCCGTCAAGAGCGAGCTGAAGACCGAGGTGCGTCGCACCCGCGAGGCCATCGCCGCCGGCGACAAGGCCGCCGCCGAGAAGGCTCTGCAGAAGGCGACCAAGAAGCTCGACAAGGCCGTGAGCAAGGGCGTCATCCACGAGAACCAGGCCGCGAACCGCAAGTCGTCGATCGCGAAGCAGGTTGCTGCACTCTGATCCGAACCTCGGATTACGTCCGAAGGCCCGCCCCTCACGGGGCGGGCCTTCGGCGTTGAGGGACGCGTTGCGGATCAGTCCCCGTAGGGGGCACGGGTGGCGATGACGGTGATGAGGCGCTCGAGCGCGAACACCGCATCGCGCGAGCCGCCCTTGACCTCGGCATCCGCCCGCGCGGCCGCCTGGATCGCCATGCCCAGCGACGTCTCGTTCCACCCGGTGAGGTCGCGACGGGCCCGGTCGACCTGCCAGTCCTTCAGACCGAGGCGCCCGGCGAGAGCGGCTGCGGGCTCGCGACTGCCCGCTACCCGGGCCATCGTGCGCAGCTTGAGGGCGATCGCGGCGACGAGGGGCACGGGGTCGGCCCCGGACGCCAGCGCGTGCCGCAGCGAGATGAGCGCATCGCCGTAGCGCCCGGCGATGGCCGTGTCGGCGACGGCGAAGGCGGAGGTCTCGACGCGACCTCCGTAGTAGCGCTCGACGACCTGCTCGGTGACGTCGCCCGGAACATCGGCGATCAGCTGCTGGCATGCCGCCGCCAGCTCGGTGAGATCGTCGGCGAAGGCAGACACCAGCGCGCGCAGCGCGGGCGGTGCGATGCGCTTCTTGGCGGACTGGAACTCGCCCGCGGCGAAGTCGTAGCGATCGGAGTCGCGCTTGATCGCCGGGCAGGGGATCTCGACGCCCTTGCCCTCCCCCGCGCGGACGGCGTCGAGGAGCTTCTTGCCGCGGACGGTCGCCCCGGTGTGCCGGAGGACCACAGTCGCGCCGTCCTGCGGCGCGACGAGGTAGGAGACCGCCTCGGACAGGAACGCGTCGGAGCACTTCTCGACCCCGGTCACGCGCACCAGCCGTGGCTCTCCGAAGAGCGAGGGCGAGGTGAGAGCCAGGAGCGACCCGGGCGCGTAGTCGTCGGCCCGGAGGTCGGAGACCTCGAGGCTGGCGTCCTCAGCGCGGAGATAGTCGCGGACACCGGCGATCGCCCGCTCTGCGCACACGTCTTCGGGGCCTGACACCAGGACGATCGGCGCCGGCTGCGGGGCCCGCCACGACAGCTGCGGGATCGCGCTGCGCGCAGCCTTCGAGGGGGCGCGTCGCGCGGTCGTTGCCATGTGTCCAGCCTAGCGAGGCCCCCCGACTCACCCGCCCCGCTCCCGCCAGATCGCGACGCTGTCGCCCGTCCCCCACAGCGCGACGATTCCCCCGGTGTCCGTCCGTGCCACGCGCGCGCCGAGCCCGGTCAGCACCTCGAGGATCTCGCGCCTCGGATGTCCGTAGTCATTGCCGGCGCCGACGGTGACGAGCGCCACCGCGGGCCGGACGAGCCGGTACAGCCCGGCGTCCTGGTCCGCACTGCCGTGGTGCGCGACCTTGACGACCGCGTACGGCGGATCGAGCGCACCGGACGCCCCGAGCGCGGACTGCGGCGACGCGGACAGGTCGCCCAGGAGGAGGGTCGGCGGAATGCCGCCGCCGCGGACGTCGAGTACGACGCTTGCGTCGTTGCCTTCCTCGAACGCGAGCGAGGTCGGCGGGGGCCACACGACGCGCCACCGCGCCGGCCCCAGGTCACCCGACAGCCCCGCGTGCACGTCGACGAGCTCCGCGCCGCCAGACCGCAGCGCGTCGAGGATCCGCGCGCCGTCGGCGTCGGCGGGGCCGTGGAGGACCGTACCCACACGTCCGACCACGGTCGACACTCCGCCGATGTGGTCGAGATCGAAGTGGGTCAGGACGAGCAGATCGATCCGTCCGACGCCGACGCGATCGAGGCAGTCCGCCAACGGCTCGGGCTCCGGTCCGGTGTCGACGAGGGCCACCGCGTCGCCCGCCCGCAGCAGTACGGCGTCCCCTTGGCCCACGTCGCACGCGAGCACGCTCCACTGCGACGGGAGCGCCCACCGCCCGGCGACCGACCCGAGCAGCCCGCCGCCGGCGATCACACCGACGACGATCGCGACGAGCGCGGCCGACACCACCACAGCCAGACGTGCGCGACGCGTCCTCCGTCGGAGCGCGATGAGGACGCCCAGTGCGCCGCCGAGAACGCCGAGGCTGACCGCGCCCGGCCATCCTTCGAGCCAGCGAACGAGATCGCCGGGAAGTGCGCTGATCGTGGTCGCCGTCGCGGCGATCCACGCGGCCGGTGCCCACGCCAGCGCGGTCAGGCCGCTCTGCAGCCACGGGATCGGCGCAGCGAGGCAGGCCGCCAGGCCGACGACGGTCGCGATCGGTGCCGCGGGCGCGGCGAGCAGGTTCGCCAGCACGCCGTAGACCGGCACCTGCGGGGCGATCAGGACGAGCAGCGGACCACAGGCGAGCTGCGCCGCCAAGGGCACGGCGAGCGCCAGCGCGAGCGTCCTCGGAAGGAACCGCTCGAGCCCGCGCGCGAGTGGGCGCGCGAAGAGCAGGAGCGACGCGGTCGCGGCGGCCGAGAGCGCGAAGCCGAGCGAGCCGGCGAGCCACGGGTCTGCGACGAGCAGCACCGCCACGGCCAGCGAAAGGATGGAGACACCGGCGCCGGGGCGTCCCAGCAGAACGCCCAGCATCGCGATCGCCGCCATCACGCCGGCGCGGACGACGCTCGGTTCCGGCGTCACCAGCAGCACGAAGCCGCCGAGCGCCGCGACGCCCACAAGGACGCGCACGCCGCGAGGTGCGCCGGCCGCCGCGGCGGCGAGGAACGCGATCCCCACGACCAGAGCGCAATTCGCTCCCGACACCGCGGTGAGGTGCGAGAGCGAGGACTCCTTCATCGCGGCGTCGAGTTCAGGCGACACGGCGGACGTGTCGCCCACGGCGAGCCCCGGGACGAGCCCGGCGCCGTCGCCAGGGAGTCCTTCGGCGGACGCGACGAGCCCCCGCCGAAGAGCCGCCGTCGACTCCGCGAAGCCGGCGGCCGGACGGAGGACGTCCACTCCGCGGGAGCCGCGGACGAGCAGCAGCGCACGCTCGCCCGGTCGCGACGGTGCGGCCGTTCCCCGAACCTCCACCACGGCGCCGACATCGAGCGCCCCGAGCGGATGCACATCGGCGGGTTGGGTGCGCACCACGATCTCGACCCGCACACGGTGCGACGCCTCGCCCACGTCTATGCGCGTCGCGATCGCGTCGAACGCCAGCGCTCCGTCCGCTCGTCGCTCCACCTTCCCGACGACCGTCGCCTCGACGGTGACGGCGCGTCCGCCCGACAGGCCGAGACGCCCGACGGCATCGCGCGCAGGCTGCGCGAGGGCCGCGTGGGACGCCGCAGCCGCCGCCACCGCGAGCGCGAATGCCGCGATGCCGAGGACGAATCGGCGTCCGCGTCGCGCGGATCTCCGCGCGCCCGCACCCCACAGCAGGGCTCCGACCGCGCCTGCCCAGCACACCAGGGCGACCGGGGCCGCGGCCTCCGGCATGAAGATCGCCACGATCGCCGCTGCCCACGCGAGCGCCGCGACAGGCGCGAGGCGCAGCGTCTGCGCGAGCGGCACGGCTCACACCTTCACGAGGTCGCGAAGCGCATCGAGCATCTTGTCGCCGATGCCCGGCACCGCGAGCAGATCCTCGACGGCGGTGAACCGGCCGTTCTCATCACGCCAGTCGATGATGCGCTGGGCCATCGCCGGGCCGATCCGGGGAAGCGTGTCGAGCGCCGCCAGATCAGCGGTGTTGAGGTCGACGCGGCCATCGGTCGCCTGCGCCGCAGCCGTGGCGGCACCGGCTTCGCCCGCCACGGCCACATACAGCTGCTCGCCGTCGCCGAGCGGCCGGGCGAGGTTCACCGCGGCCTCGTCGGCGTCCGTTGCGAAGCCGCCCGCGGCAGCAACGGCGTCGACGACCCGGGCGCCGTCATCGAGCACATACAGCCCGGGCGCCGCCACCGCCCCTGACACGTGCACGAACAGCACGGCCGGGGTCGCGGCATCCGTCTCGTCGGCTCCGTCGATCCCCACCTGCTCGATCGGCGTCGAAGCGCCGCGGAGGATGCCGATGCCGACGGTCACGGCGAGGGCGACGATCACCAGCACGACCGCGGCGCCCAGCCCGAGGCGGCGGCGAGGCGCGACGCGCTCGGGGTCGCCGTCGTCTGTCACGCACCCACGTTAGGAGCGCCCGAACGGACCGATCCGGTCCACGGATGCCCCTGTGGAGCGTGGGCCGCGGCCGGCTCCCGTGGAGGAGCCGGCGCGCGCTCAGTGGGTGCTGAAGCTGACGACCTTCGGCGGACGCACCACCGCTCGCGTGATCTCACGTCCGGCCAGCGACCGCACGACCCGCTCGTCGGCGCGAGCGAGCCGCTCGAGCTCGGCGGCGTCGATCCGCGATGGCACGGTGAGCGTCGCACGCACCTTGCCGTCGATCTGCACGACCGAGGTGACGGTCTCCTCGACGAGGAGGGTCGGGTCGGCGCTGCGCCACGGAACGAGGCCGACGAAGCCCTCGTATCCGAGGATCTCCCACATCTCCTCGGCCGTGTGCGGCGCGAAGAGGTCGAGGACCATCGCGGTGACCTCGGATGCCTCGCGGACGGCGGGATCGGCAGGACCCGCCCCCGTGTCGATCGTCTTGCGGCTCGCGTTGACGAGCTCCATCAGGCGTGCGACGACGACATTGAACTTGTTCTGCTCGATGAGCCCGGGCGCATCCGCCAGCAGGCGATGGGTCACGCGCCGTAGCGCGGGATCGCCCTCGGCCCAGATGACGTCGGGGTCGCTCGCGACGTCCTTCGCGACGCGCCAGGCGCGCGCGAGGAACTTCTGGGCGCCCGTCGTCGAGACATCCTCCCAGTTGATGTCGTCCTCCACCGGGCCGGCGAACGCGATGGCCGTGCGGACCGCGTCGGCGCCGGGGTCGACCATGCTCGAGGCGAACTCGACCAGATTGCCCTTGCTCTTGGACATCTTCGAGCCGCCGAGCAGCACCATGCCCTGGTTGATGAGGCTGGTGAACGGCTCGGTGAACTCGATCAGGCCCATGTCGAAGAGGACCTTCGTGATGAAGCGCGCGTACAGCAGGTGCAGGATCGCGTGTTCGACGCCGCCGATGTACGAGTCGACCGGCGCCCACTTGTCGGCCTCGCGCGTGGGGAACGCCTGCGTCGGATCGGAGGACGCCAGGAAGCGCAGGAAGTACCACGAGCTGTCGACGAATGTGTCCATCGTGTCGGGGTCGCGGTGCGCGGGCGCGCCCGTCTCGGGATCGACGGTCGCCATCCACTCGGCCGCGCCGCCCAGAGGCGACGTTCCCTTCGGCGTGAGGTCGAGGCCGTGCACGTCGGGCAGCCGCAGCGGGAGCTGGTCGTCGGGCACGGGAACGATCCGCCCGTCGTCGGTGTGGATCATCGGGATCGGCGTGCCCCAGAAGCGCTGGCGCGAGATCAGCCAGTCGCGCAGGCGGTAGGACTTCGCGGCTCGGCCGACGCCGGCTGCTTCGAGCTGCTCGATGATCCGCGCGATGGCGTTGCGCTTGGACAGCCCGTCGAGGGCGCCCGAGTTGATCATGCGGCCCTCTCCGGTGAGCGCGACGCCGGTCGTGGCCGGGTCGAGGTCGGCGAGGGATGCCTCGTCCGCGCCCGGATCGATCGGCACGCCGTCGTCGTCGAGTTCGATCACGGGGATCGCGCCGGTGATGGGCGCGGTCGTGTCGACGACCACCTTGACCGGCAGATCGAAGGCGCGTGCGAAGTCGAGGTCGCGCTGGTCGTGGGCCGGAACGGCCATGACCGCGCCGTGGCCGTAGTCGGCCAGCACGTAGTCTGCGGCCCAGATCGGGAGGCGCTCGCCGTTGATCGGGTTGATCGCCCAGCGGTCGAGGAACACGCCCGTCTTGGGGCGATCGGTGCTCTGACGCTCGATGTCGGTCTCGCGCTGCACGCGCTCCAGGTAGTCCTGGAAGCGGGTGCGCACCTCCGCCGACGAGCCGGCGGCGAGCTCGGCCGCCAGATCGCTGTCGGGCGCGACGACGAAGAACGTGGCGCCGTGGAGCGTGTCGGGACGTGTCGAGAACACCGTCACGCGATCCTCGCGGCCTTCGATCTCGAACTCGATGTCGGCTCCGACCGAGCGTCCGATCCAGTTCCGCTGCATGCGGATGACCTTCTGCGGCCAGAAGCCCTCGAGCTGGTTCAGGTCGTCCAGCAGCCGGTCGGCGTAGTCCGTGATCTTGAAGTACCACTGCGTGAGCTTCTTCTTGACCACTTCGGCGCCGCAGCGCTCGCAGTGCCCGTCGACGACCTGCTCGTTCGCGAGAACGGTCTGGTCGTTGGGGCACCAGTTGACCGGGCTCTCCTTGCGATAGGCGAGGCCGCGCTCGAACAGCCGCTGGAACAGCCACTGATTCCAGCGGTAGTACTCCGGATCGCTGGTGTGGAGGATGCGAGACCAGTCGTAGGACGAGCCGTACTCGCGGAAGCTCTTCTTGTGCTGCTCGATGTTCGCGTACGTCCACTCGCGCGGATCGGCGCCTCGCTGGATGGCGGCGTTCTCCGCCGGCAGCCCGAACGAGTCCCAGCCGATGGGGTTCAGCACGTTGTAGCCGCGATGACGCCAGAAGCGCGCCACGACGTCGACGTACGCGTAGTTCTCGGCATGACCCATGTGCAGATCGCCGGACGGGTACGGGAACATGCCGAGCACGTACTTGCGCGGTCGCGTGTCGTCGTCGCCGCCCGCGCGGAACGGGTCGGCCTCGTCCCAGCGCGCCTGCCACTTCCTCTGGATCGAATAGGCGTCGTAGCCCCCGCCTTCGGCGGGCACAGCGGTGTCGGGCGGGAGGGTCTGTGACACGGAGAGAACCAATCGGAGGATGCCTGAGGGCGCGCGCAGCGCGAAACTCCAGGTTACCGGACCCGCGCCCTCACCAGCCGGGCGGAAGCGATGCGCCGAGCGCCGCGAGAGGCCCGCGCGCCTTGATCCCCACCTCGGCGACCTCGGCGGCGGCATCCGATCGCCACGTGATCCCCCCGCCGGCGCCGACGTACGCACCGCCGGGGTGCACGACGATCGAGCGGATCACCATCGCCAGGTCGAGCGCGCCGTCGTCGCCGATCCACCCGAAGCACCCTGCGAAGACGCCTCGTGGCCCGTTCTCCAGCTCGTGCAGGATGGTCATCGCGGACAGTTTCGGCGCCCCCGTCATGCTGCCGGCGGGGAACGCGGCGTCGAGGAGGTCGCCGACCGTGACTCCGTCCGAGAGCGTGCCGGAGACGGTGCTCACCAGCTGGTGCACGGCCGGATAGGACTCGACCTCCAGCAGGCCGTCCACCCCGACGGAGCCGGCGTCGCACACGCGCGAGAGGTCGTTGCGCATGAGGTCGACGATCATGACGTTCTCCGCGCGCTCCTTCTCGTTCGTCCGCAGCTCCTCTGCCAGTGCGGCGTCGGTCGCCGCATCGGAGCCGCGCGGGCGCGTGCCCTTGATCGGCCGGGTGCGCACGATCCCCCGATCCACCTCGAGGAACCGCTCGGGGCTGGCGCTCGCGAGCGCCACGTCGCCCGAGCGGAGGAAGCCGCCGTGGTGTGCGGGCGTCGCCCCACGGAGGCGCCGGTAGGTCACGAGCGGGTCGACGGATGCCTCGACCTCGAACCGCGTCGTGAGGCACAGCTGGTAGGCGTCGCCCTCGCGGATCGAACCGCGGCAGCGCTCGATGAGTTCGGCGTACTCCTCGGCGGTGTGCCGCGGATGCGCCACGGTCGGCGATGCGGGATCCGGCACCGGCACGGAGTCGGCGGTGAGCGCGGTCGCAGCGCGGGCGAGCTTCTCGGCGGCGGACGCCGGACCGATCGCCCACGCGCGGCGCGCGGCATGGTCGAACGCCAGGAAGGTCTCGACACGGAGCCACTGCTCCGACGGCAGCCGGGCGTCGAGGCGTGCCGGCGCCCCTGCGCGCTGCGCGGCTTCGTCGTAGCCGAGCCATCCGACCCACCCGCCGCGGAACCGACCGGCCTCCCACGCGGTCCTGCTCTCGGCGGCGCAGATGAGGGCGCGCACCGAACCGGCGTCGGGCTCGGGGGTCCCGGCACCCACCCAGCTCCAGCCGCGGTCGGCGTCGGGGCCGGCGTCCAGCCAGAAGGCGTGTGCGTCGTCCGCGTGCAGTCCTGAGAAGGCGGATGCCGGATCCACCCATCCCGTCAGCTCGACGGCGATGGGCGGCTCCGACATGTTCCCAGGCTAGACGGCGGGCGCGCGTTCTAGGCTCGGGGCGTGAACGAGTTCCTGACGTGGCTGCTCGACGCCGTCCAGAGCGTCGATCCGATCGTCCGGACGCTGCTCGCCGGCTTCGCGATCATGCTCGAGACGAGCGTGCTCATCGGGCTCGTCGTGCCGGGCGACACCGTCGTGATCGTCGCGGCCACCGCGGTCGCCTCACCGCTCGAAGGCGTGCTGCTCGGCGTCGCAGTCGTCGTCGGCGCCGTGATCGGCGAGAGCATCGGGTTCTGGCTCGGACGCTTCCTCGGCCCGAAGATCCAGCACTCCTGGCTCGGGCGCAAGATCGGCGACGAGAACTGGGCGCGGTCGGAGCGCTACCTCCTGCGGCGAGGCGGGCCGGCCATCTTCATCTCGCGCTTCCTGCCCGTGCTCCATTCGCTGGTCCCGCTCACAGTCGGCATGAGCGGCTACCCGTACCGGCGATTCCTCGCCTGGACGATCCCCGCCTGCGTCATCTGGGCGACTCTCTACATCTCGGTCGCCGCCGTGGCCGCCGGCACCTACCGGCAGCTCGCCGACCAGCTGCACTACGCCGGCTACATCTTCGTCGGCATCATCGCGGTGTTCCTCGCGCTGGTGTTCGTGACGAAGAAGATCATCGAGCGCGCCGAGCGCAAGCACCTCGACCACGGGCACGAGCAGGACCCCTCCCGTGCAGGTCTCATCGAGGAGGACGTGGAAGACTGAGGGGATGCCCGCGACAGCGACGACCCCCCGCACCAAGGTGCTGTGGTTCGCCCGACTCGAGTACCGCTTCCACTCCTGGCGCGAGCGCCGTGCCCGCGGGCGCGGGCAGACTCCGACGGTGACGCCGTTCCCGGGCTACGCCGGACCGGAATGGGTGCGCGTGCTCGGCCGTGTCATGATCGTGCCCCCGGTGAAGCAGACCGAGTCGGGCGAGTACGCGAGCGTGCGCGGCTGGCGCAGCTTCGTGGCCGTGCCCATCGGCTACGCGCAGGTCACCGTCACGATCGCGGGCGTCGACCACGACGTCGTCGCCGATCGGGGCGGGGTGATCGACGTGAAGCTGCCGGCGACCCTCGAGCCCGGCTGGCAGACGTTCACGATGTCGGTGGAGGGCGGCGAGCCCGTCGAGACCCGCGCCTTCGTGGTCGCCCCGGACGTCGCCTTCGGCGTGGTGTCGGACGTCGACGACACGGTGATGGTCACCGCACTCCCCCGTCCGCTGCTCGCGGCGTGGAACTCGTTCGTCGTGGACGAGCACGCGCGCCAGCCCGTGCCGGGCATGGCCGT
Organism: Microbacterium sulfonylureivorans; assembly: GCF_003999995.1. NCBI lineage: Bacteria > Bacillati > Actinomycetota > Actinomycetes > Micrococcales > Microbacteriaceae > Microbacterium > Microbacterium sulfonylureivorans. The sequence continues at coordinate 355,275 of NZ_RJAD01000002.1, read as the reverse complement.
CCTCATGGAGCGTGTCGTGCGCGACAACCCCGGCGCACCCGTCGTCTATCTCTCCACCGGCGCCTGGAACATCGCCCCGACGCTCATGCGTTTCCTCCGCCGCCATCTGTTCCCGCCCGGGGCGCTCCTCCTCACGGACTGGGGCCCGACGCACGACCGCTGGTTCCGCAGCGGGAAGGCGCACAAGCTCTCCAATCTCCGCCGCCTCGCCCAGGAGTTCCCCCATGTCCGCTGGCTGCTGATCGGCGATGACGGCCAGCACGACGACGAGCTCTACACCACCTTCACGGCGGAGCATCCGCATAGTGTCGTGGGGGTCGCCATCCGGCGTCTGTCGCCCGCGGAGGCGGTGCTCGCCGGCGGGCGCACGGCGGTCAACGACCACTCGGCCGCGTCGGTCCCCTGGGTCTCCGAGTCGGACGGGGCGGGCCTCCTCGAGCGCCTGGAGCAGGTCGGCGTCGTCGCGAACTGACGTCGGGGGCCGCGCGTAGGCTGGCCGTATGTGCGGACGCTTCGTGGTGGCCAGTGCCGGATCCGAGCTCGTCGGCGTGCTCCGGGTCGACGTCGAGGGAGACGATCTTCCAGAGCCCTCGTACAACGTCGCGCCGACCGCGCAGGTGGCGATCGTGCTCGACTCGCTCAAGGAGGAGCTGCCGACTCGGCGGCTCGAGAGCGCCCGCTGGGGACTCGTGCCGGGCTGGGCGAAAGACCCGAAGATCGGGGCACGCGCGTTCAACGCCCGCTCGGAGGAGCTCGAAGAGAAGCCGATGTTCCGCACGGCGCTCGAGAAGCGAAGGGCCGTGGTCCCGACCTCGGGATACTACGAGTGGAAGACCGTCGACGGCGTGAAGACGCCGCACTACATCCATCCGGCCGACGACTCCCCGCTTCTGATGGCGGGACTGTACGAGTGGTGGCGCGACAAGTCCAAGGCAGACGACGATCCCGCGCGCTGGCTGCTGAGCTTCACGATCCTCACGCGCGACGCGGTCGGCCACCTGGGCTCGATCCACGATCGGATGCCGCTGTTCCTCGACGCCGATCACGCCGACGCGTGGCTCGATCCCACCACCGACAACGTCCGCGATGTCCTCGACGCGGCGATCGATGCCGCCCCGGCGCTGGCCGAGACGCTCGACGACCACGTCGTGTCGAAGGCAGTCGGCAACGTCCGCAACAACTCCCCCGAACTCATCGAGCCGATCGACGCGTGAGGTCCCGGCTCCCGGCGTGCGTCGAGGAGCCCCGCGTATCCTCGAACGGTGACGATCGCCCCACCCTGCTCCGCCGTGCTCGGCGCCGCGGAGTGGCATGCCCTCGAAGACGCGCACGCCTCGCGCGCGGATGCCCTCACCGCCGGTCATCGTGCACGCGCGGCGCGCGGGGAGCGGCATCCGGTCGAGGACTTCCTCTTCACGTACTACTCGTACAAGCCGTCCGTCCTGCGCCGGTGGCACCCCGGTTCGGGCGTCGAGCTGGCCGACGCCTCCGGCACCGCACGCGCCGAGTGGCGCTGGTACGGACCCGGCGACGCGCCGTCGTCGCTGGCGGTCGACGGCGCCGCGCTGCGTGCGGAGCGCGGTGCGCTCATCGTCAACATCGGCCGCATCCTGCGTGCGACGGCCGGGCGAGCAGGCAGCTTCGGATGCTTCGGCCTCCACGAGTGGGCGATGGTCTACCGTGAACGCGGCCACCGTCACGCAGCCCCACTGCGACTCGGACAGGAGGCCACCGACGCGGTCGTCGAGGCCCACGACCTGCGCTGCACCCACTTCGACGCCTTCCGGTTCTTCACTCCCGAGGCAGTGCCGTTGAATCGAGACGCGCCCTCGCGGGAGCGACAGGCCGAGCTCGAGCAGCCCGGCTGCCTCCACGCCGGCATGGACCTCTACAAGTGGGCGGTCAAGCTCGGTCCGCTCGTGCCGGGTGACCTGCTGCTCGACACGTTCGAACTCGCGCGCGACATCCGCACCCTCGACATGAGGGCGTCGCCGTACGACCTCCTCGAGTGGGGCTACGAGCCCGTCGCCATCGAGACAGCCGACGGCAAGGCCGATTACGTCCGCGCTCAGCGCGGTTTCGCCGAGCGGGGGCAGGCACTCCGCTCGCGACTGCTCGATGCCGTCGACCGGGGCTGAGTCACTCCACGGGTACGCAGTCGCCGCATGGGACGAGCCCTCGGCCCGCGGCCGCCTGCCCGAGCCTCAGAGCCATCACCCGCGTCGCCGCCTCGCGAAGCCTCTCCTCGGGCAGCACCCCGGACTCGACCGCGGCCGCGATCCCGTCGACGATGCGCGGGGCGCTGTCGGCCGTGGTGTACATCACCGCCAGTACCAGATCGTTCCCCGCGACGATCGCCTCGACGGCGTTCGCCACCGGATCGGCGTAGGCGGGCACTCCGGATGCCTCGAGCATTCCGAGGTCGTCGGTGACCGCGACGCCCTCGAACCCCATCTCCTGGCGCGCGATGCGGTGCCATTCGGGCGAGAGACTCGCCGGTTTCGCGTCTACCGCGGTGTACGCGAGGTGCCCGAACATGAGCAGCGGCGCTCCGGCGTCGATCCCCGACTGGAACGGAATCCCGTCGGCGGCACTCCACTGCTCCTTGGTCATCGCCGTGGACGGGATGCTCGCGTGCGAGTCGCCTGGGGCGGCGCCGTGGCCGGGGAAGTGCTTCAGCGTCGACAGCGCCGCCGTGTGCTCCCCCGCCACCGCGGCGGCGACCCGCTCGGCGGCGCCGGTCGGTGACGTCCCGAGCGCACGCCGGTAGATGAACGACGAGGGATCGGCGGTCTCGTCCGCGACGATCCCGAAGTTCACCCCGATACCGGCTCGCTGCACCAGCCCCGCCCTGCCGGCGAAGGCGTCCTGCGCTTCGGCAGGCGGGGCGGACTTCAACTCGATCGCGGACGGAAAAGCATCCCACGTCAGCCGAGACACGTCGCCGCCCTCCTGATCGACGGCGATGACGGGCGGCAGGTCCGGGTCGGTCGTGAGCGCAGCGGTGACCGCACGGAGTCCTCTCTCGTCGGCGGGGATGTTGGCGCCCATGAGGATGAACCCGCCGATTCCGGTGGACTCCATGTAGGACTCGAGCGCCGCGGGCTCGGTGGTCGGGATGTGCCCCATCACCACGGACGCGGCGGCCTCCCTCGTCGACATCGCCTCGACGCGGCGGACAGCGGACTGCTCGAGGTCGGATGCGGTGGCGGGCACGATCCGCACGGATCCCGTCACGTTCGGCGAGGGCGCGGCATCCGCCCACGATCCGTTCGGAAGCCCGAACGCCAGCGTCCCGGCGACCATGACCCCCACAGCGGTCACTCGCACTCCGGCTCTCACACCATCAGCCTAGGTGCGGCGGCTCGAACCGGGCCGGGTATCACCGCACCCCGCAGCGCTCTCCTGTGTGGCAGAACCGTCGAGGAGGCCTCCCATGGGCACCAACTACTCCGGAATCAAGCGTCTGGCCGGCGAAGACCCTGTCGCCGGCCGGCGCTGCGCCGAACGGCTCCTGGCCATGCGGCAGACGCTCCGCCCTCTTCGCGAGCGACGGGACGACGCGCGTCTGCTGCTCGCGACCTGGAACATCCGCGACTTCGACTCCGGGAAGTTCGGCATGGGGCCACGCCTTCCGGAGAGCTTCTACTACATCGCCGAGATGCTCGCGAGCTTCGACCTCGTCGCCGTGCAGGAGGTGAGCCGCGACCTGTCGCCGCTGCACAGGGTGCTCGACATCCTGGGGCCGGACTGGGACTTCATCGCCACGGACATCACCGAGGGGCGCAGCGGCAACGGCGAGCGAATGGCGTTCCTGTTCAATCGGGACCGCGTGCGGTTCCGCAACATCGCCGGAGAGATCGTCCTCCCGGAAGGACAGCTCGTGGTCGGCAACGCCGGTGCCGGCGCGGGCGGCGCACCCGGCGGGCTGCAGTTCGCCCGCAGTCCCTTCCTGGTCTCCTTCGCCTCCGGATGGTTCAAGTTCTCGCTGTGCACCGTGCACATCTACTTCGGCGAGGACAGCGGGGAGCTGCTGGCGCGACGCATCGCCGAGATCGACCGGCTCGCGGCCTTCCTTGCGAAGCGCCAGGATGACGCGCCGAAGCCGGCCGGAGGCGGAGTCGGCAACGTCGAGAACGTGATCGCGCTCGGGGACTTCAACGTGGTCAGCCCCGAGCACGGCACCATGCAGGCGCTGCTCCGGCACGGGTTCGAGGTGCCCGCCGCCATCGACGGGTCGCGCATCGCGGATCGCGACCACTACTACGACCAGATCGCGACGCGCGTCAGGGACGATCGGTTCGAGGTCACGGCCGGCGGAATCGAGAAGCCGTTCGCCGACGTCTTCCGCGAAGAGGACTTGGAGGCCTACCGCCCGCACTTCGCGCACACGATCCCGGATGGAGCGGATGAAGCGGGGGTGCGCACGGCCTACCGGAAGTGGCGCACATGGCAGATGAGCGACCACTCACCGCTGTGGGTGGAGATCCGCACCGACTTCTCCGACGAGTACCTCCGGCCGATAGCCGGGCAGTGAGCCTCAGTGCCGGGCGACGATGGCCGCGGCATCCGTCCCCTTCGGGAGCGCGCCGTATTGTGCGCTGCGATCGTCACCCAGTCGTGCGGCGATGAACGCCTCGGCGTCGACAGACGGCGCGTGGCGGAGCATGAGTGACGCCTGGAACGCGAGCGCGAGCGATTCGGTCAGCCGCCGCGCCTGCGTCTGCGCCTCCTCCGGTTCGGCGCCGTGGAGTCCGCGCAGCAGGCTCAGCGCGCGCTCGACGTGCGCATCCAATGCGGACGAGGCCCCGGTCGTGGTCGCGAGCTCGTCGGCGAAGGCGGTACCGGAGCCGGGGTCGCGCGTGAGCGCGCGGAGCACGTCCAGTGCGATCACGTTGCCCGAGCCCTCCCAGATCGCCATGACGGGCTGCTCGCGGTAGCGCCGCGCGAGCGGGAACGCCTCGGTGTATCCATTGCCGCCGAGGCACTCGACGGCCTCGTAGGCGTGATGGGGACCGCGCTTGCACACCCAGTACTTCGCGACCGGCGTCGCGAGCCGGCGGAGGGCCACGTCGCGGTCGGATGCCTCCGCCTCGAACAGCTGCGCGAGACGCAGTCCGGTGAGCATCGCCGCCTCGGACTCCAGCGCGAGATCGGCGAGGACCGCCGTCATCGCCGGCTGATCGACCAGAGGCGCGCCGAACGCCCGCCGATCCCGCGCATGCCACACCGCCTCGGCCACGGACTGCCGCATGCCTGCCGCCGTGCCGAGGACGCAGTCCAGACGTGTGCGCTGGACCATCTCGATGATCGTCCGCACGCCTCGCCCGGGCTCGCCGAGCACGAAGCCGATCGTCCCGTCGAACTCGACCTCGGCGGAGGCGTTGGCTCGGTTGCCGAGCTTGTCCTTGAGCCGCTGAAGGCGGAAGACGTTCCGCATGCCGTGCGGCAGCATCCGCGGCACGAAGAGGCAGGACAGGCCTTCCTCCGTCGAGCCGCGGCGAGTGTGCGCGAGGACCAGGAACCCGTCCGACATCGGCGCCGAGCAGAACCACTTGTGACCGGTGAGCTGATAGGCGTGTCCGCCCATCGACGTGCCGACCGTGGTTCCTGCCCGGACGTCGGAGCCGCCCTGCTTCTCGGTCATCGCCATGCCGATCAGTGCGCTCGGCTTCGCCTCCGGGGTCAGGCGCGGTTCGTACACGCGCGAATAGAGCCGGGGCAGCCAGTCCTGGGCGACCCAGGGAGAGTCGAGGATCGACGCCACCGCCGCGTGCGTCATCGACACCGGGCACGCATGCCCGGGCTCGACCTGGGCGAACAGCATGAAGGTGGCGGCGCGCGCGACGTGCGCACCCGGACGTGGATCAGCCCACGCCGACGTGTGCGCGCCGTGCGCCAACGCCGCGGAGATCACCCGATGATAGGACGGGTCGTACTCGACCTCGTCGAGCCGGAACCCCCAGCGGTCATGCGTGTGCAGCACCGGCGTGTGCACGTTCGCCAGCTCGGCGTCGCGCTGGAAGCCGGCCGAGCCCACCAGCGCACCGGCATCGCGAAGAGCGACGTCGGCCCAGCCTGCGCCGAAGGCGTCCACCGCGGACACCAGCGGCGCGTTGGAGCCGTACTCGTCGACGTCGACCCGCCACGGCGGCTGGTTCTCGACGTAGTGCGTGGCCGCGCCGATCACCCGCTGGCCACGCGAGAACGAGGTCATGTGCATTCCGTGTCCGTCGCGAACGCGAGCGCCCACTGCTCCTCGAACGTCAGAGGCGCCCTGGTGATGATGTCGTGGACGAACTCGAGCTTGTGGCGCACCGGACCGACGATCGTGAAGGGATACAGATCGCCGAAGCCCATCGCGCGATTGATGCGGTTGAACCCCTGGGACATCCACTCCCAGTCGCTCAGCAGCCGCTGGATGGGCTCCTCGCGGTAGGACTCGAGCGGGACCACGTCGGTGTCGCGGAGGTTCGTCACCGACGAATCGAGATGGATGCCGAGCACCGCCGCCGTTTGCAGGGTTCCCGTGATGTGGAGGTAGTGGGCGAAGGTCTCGGCGAAGTCCTCCCAGGGGTGCATGGTCGCGTACTCGGAGATGAAGCCCTCATGCCAGTCCGCGGGCGCTCCGAGCTTGTAGTGGCGCGAGAGCGCGTCGCGGTAGCTCGTCCGCTCGTCTCCGAAGAGCGCCCGGCAGCGCGCCCACAAGGCATCGTCTGTCAGGAGGACGTTCTGGTAGTAGTGGCCGACCTCGTGGCGGAGGTGGCCGAGCATCGTGCGGTACGGCTCGCCCAGGCGGACGCGCAGAGCTTCGCGGCGGTCGTCGAGGCTCTCGGCGAGATCGATCGTGATGATGCCGTTGGCGTGGCCGATCGTGACCGGCTTCCCGTCCGACAGGCTCGAGATGAGGTCGAAGCCGAGCCCGCCCGCTTTGACGTCCCACGGGACGATCGGCACGCCGAGGTCGCCGAGCTGGAGCAGGAGCCGTCGCTTTGCCTCCTCGGTCTTGGCGAGCTTCTCGAGGGCGACCGTGTCGTCGGCGTCCGGCCGACGTCGTGTGAGACGGCAGGAGAAGCACCGTCCCGCAGGGGCGTCCTCGCGCACGAGCCAGTTGCACGCCCACTCGCGGTTCGAGCACGTGTACCAGGTCTTGTCGTCGATCACGACGCTACCGTGACGCACGCCGTGGAACTCGCGCGTGACGATGTGGAACGCCAGCTCGGCCTCGCAGTTCGGACACGTCAGCGTGTCGAGGTAGACGAAGTGGCGGCAGTGCGGGCAGCGGGGCTGAGAGCTCACGGTCTCACCGTAGCGCCCGCGCACCGCGCACGGAGGCCCCCGCGATCATGTCGCCGGAGCGAGTTCGATCCTCAGGAGCAGGTCGTCCTCTGCGCGTGGTTCGCCGCGGCCGTCAGTGTTGTTGGTGAGCACCCAGAGCGCGTCTGCGGGGACGGCCACGACGTCGCGGAGGCGCCCTTGCTCCCCTGTCAGGAGTGCGACGGGTTCGCCACGGAGCGCCCCGTGGGCGGTGTCGACCGCCCACAGCCGTTCGCCGCGGAGGCCCGCGACGAAGACCGTGTCACCGTGCGCGGCGATCCCGCTCGGGCTTGCCGCGTCGGTCGTCCACGACACGACCGGGTCGAGCATCCCGTCCCTCCCCGCCTCGCCCTCGACGAGCGGCCAGCCGTAGTTGCCCCCCGCCTCGATCCGGTTCAGCTCGTCCCAGGTGTTCTGGCCGAACTCGCTCGCCCACATCGTTCCGTCCGCCGTCCACGCGATCCCCTGCACGTTGCGATGGCCCATCGACCAGACCGGGCTCCGCCACGGATTGCCCGGGGCAGCGGTCCCGTCGGCGGTCAGGCGCAGGATCTTGCCGCCGAGCGACTCCCGGTCCTGCGCGCCGTCGCCCTGCTGCGCATCGCCCGTCGTGACGTAGAGGAAGCCGTCGGGGCCGAACGCGATCCGCCCTCCGTTGTGCGTGCTCGCGCGGGGAATGCCGTCGAAGACGACCTCGGCCTCGCCCAGTGCGAGCGACCCCGGGTCGCCGAGCAGCGGCATCCGCACCACTCGGTTGTCGTCCTGCGCGCCGTGATAGGCGTAGAGCCACGGCCCGTCAGGGGCATCGTAGAGGGCGAGACCGTGCAGCCCCGACTCTCCGCCCGACACGACTCCGGGTACAGTTCCGGCGTCGCGGAGGGTACCGGCCGGGGTGAGTTCGACGACGACGCCGTCATCGCGCTGTGAGATGAGCGCGCCCCCGTCGGCCAGCGGCACGACCGACCACGGGGCGGCGAGACCTGCCGCGAGTGTCTGCGGCTCTCCGTCCATGCGCCACCACCCGGACGCAGGCGCCGGTTGGGTGGACGGAGCCGGCGTCGGGGTGGTCATCGACGGCATCGACCCCGACGGCTCCGCCGCCGCGCACGCCGAGCACACGACCATCGCGGCGGCGAGGCATCCCGCCGCCGCCCAGCGCCGCACTCGTGTCATGCCGATGCTGCAGCCGCCTCGATCGCGGCGATGTCGATCCGGTGCATCGTCAGCATGGCCTGCACGGACCGGTGCGCGGTCTCCGGGTCGGGGTGGCGGATGAGCTCGATGAGGCGGTCGGGGATGATCTGCCACGACAGCCCCCAGCGGTCCTTGAGCCAGCCGCACGGCTGCTCCTGGCCGCCATCGGCGATCAGGGCGTCCCAGTAGCGGTCCACCTCGTCTTGGCCGTCGCACGAGACGTAGATCGAGACCGCTTCGGTGAAGGGGAACTGCGGTCCGGCATCCATCGCGTAGTAATCGCGACCCGACAGACGGAAGTGCGCGTGCATGACCTTGCCGCCCATGCCGGGCACCTCGTCCGGGTATCGCCCCATCGAGACGATGGACGAGTCGGGGATGAGCTCGGTGTAGAACGTGATCGCGGACTCGGCGTCGTCGTCGAACCACAGGAACGGGGTCACATCGGTCATCGGACCGCCTCCTCGGGTGTGAATCCCAGGTTCGCCCCTCACGGGGCCGGGGTCAACGCCTTGACGCGGCCGATGCCGAAATGCAGGAAGCCCCCGAGACTTCGGGGGCTTTCCTTGCGATGGTGGACCTGAGGGGACTCGAACCCCTGACCCCCTGCATGCCATGCAGGTGCGCTACCAGCTGCGCCACAGGCCCTTGTTTCGCTGCCCCGTCGGGGCAACTCGACAAGCTTACAACACCGTGCGGGGTGGTTCGAACCACCGCCGCTATTCGGCGGACGCCGCCGCGGGGAGCTCGACGGGGACCACCGGGCAGTCCTTCCAGAGGCGCTCGAGGCCGTAGTACATGCGCTCCTCCTCGTGGAACACGTGGACGACGAGATCGCCGAAGTCGAGCAGCACCCAGCGGGACTCCTGACGCCCCTCGCGACGCAGTCGCTTGTGGCCGTGCTCGAGGAGCCGGTCCTCGATCTCGTCGGCGATCGCGGCGACGTTGCGCTCGCTGCGACCCGTGACGAGGAGGAAGATGTCGACCAGCGGGAGCGGCTCCGACACGTCCAGGGCGACGAGGTCTTCGCCGCCCTTCGAGTCGGCGGCGGCCGCCGCGATCTGCAGCATGTCGCGCGATTGAGCGGATGCGGTCATCAGAACACTCCGTTCACGAAGGCGAGGATCAGCACGCCGACCAGCGCGAGCGCGAGCGCCCCCGCGGTGATGGCGAGCGAGAGCATGAGCTTGCTGCCCTTTTCGGGCACGGGAGGCCGAATGACCTCGCCGGCGGTCTTGACCGTGCTGATCGCTGCGCTGGCCGCGATCGGCGTGGGCGACGAGTGCGCGGGCAGTTCGCCGTCGACGAGGGTGGCGTCGACCTCCTTGCCATCGGCAGTGCCGTAGGCGTGACCCGTCGAGCCGAGGCCCTCGGGAAGGTTCAGGGTGCCCGTGATGAGCACCTCGCCGGTCGCGCTGAGCGGTGCGACGATCGGGGCGGCGTCCGGTGCCTGCGACAGGATCAGCGCGTTCGGCATGGAGACGGAGCCCGTGGTGCGCGAGAGGAGCTGGTCGAACGAGGCGGGCAGGTCGGCCTGCTCCGGCTCGCCCATGAGGAGCCCGGCGCCCAGGAGCGGGCTGACGACGCGGTCCTTCTGCGTGTCGTCTGCCTCGACGTCCGCCTCGGCCTCGTCCTCCTCGGGGAGGATCTCCGACCATGGTGAGAACGGCGTCTCGAGCTCGGCGGCCGGCGCGGCAGGCGCGGGGGCGGCGACGACCGGCGCCGGCGCAGTGGCCAGCCCGAAGAGATCGTGCATGCCGCTGTTCAGGCTCACCGGCTCGGTGCGGGTCAATGCAGGTGCCTCAGTGACGAGCGTGGGCATCGGCGCCGACACCGAAGCGGCATGGGCGGCAGCGACCTCGGGCGTGATGACGGGGACGGATGCCGTGCGGATGCGCTCCTGCTGACGCGCCTGGCGTCGTGTGAGAGGCGACGCCCCCAGGTCGACCGACGAGTCGGCGACCGGAGCCGGCGGCACGATGACCGGGTTCGCCGGACGCGGAAGGGGTGCGACACCCACGGGCGCGGCCTGCACCGGCGCGTGCGCGGGCGGCGGAGTCGGCGTGACGATGGGCGCCATGACGGTCGCCGGCGGCGCCGCGGGCGCGGGGGCCGGTGCGGCGTCTTCGGGCGTGATGACGGGGTTCGACCCGGTGTTTCGGATCTCGCGCATCTGCTTGCGCGTCAGCGGTTGGTTCGCCGGCTGCTCGGGTGTGCTCATTCCTTGCTCCGGTAGAGATGGTGCTTCGCAATGTATTGGACGACCCCGTCCGGGACGAGGTACCACACGGGGTGTCCTTGTCCGACGCGATCACGGCAGTCCGTGGACGAGATGGCGAGAGCGGGTATCTCGAGCTGACTCACGTCTTCACTGGGCAGACCGTCCGTGCTCAGCACGTGTCCGGGGCGGGAGACCGCGACGAAATGCGCGAGGTCCCATAACTCATCATGGTCCCTCCAACTGAGAATTTGCGCTATGGCGTCCGCGCCGGTGATGAAATACAGCTCGGCGTCGGGGCGCTGCGCCTTCAGATCGCGCAGCGTGTCGATGGTGTACGTCGGTCCGGAGCGGTCGATGTCGACCCGGCTGACGGTGAATCGGGGATTGGACGCCGTGGCGATGACGGTCATCAGATACCGATGCTCGCTCGGCGAGACGCCCGCCTTCTGCCAGGGCTCCCCCGTGGGAACGAAGACGACCTCGTCGAGATCGAACCACTGGGCGACCTCGCTCGCGGCTACCAGGTGACCGTGATGGATGGGATCGAACGTCCCACCCATGACCCCGATCCTCGGGGCGGCCGTCACCGACATGCAGTCGGCCTAGTGGCCGTGCCCCGTGTGGTGGACGTCGTTGGCGTGCGCGCGCGCATAGGCCTCCGCCTTCTGCGAGTGGCGGTTCGCGACGTTGCGGTACGAGAGTGTGACGATCGCGAGGGCGGCGAACACGCAGATCGCGACGATCCCGTAGCCGACGGTCTCGAGTGCGACGTTGCCGTGATGCTCGGATTCTGCCGCAGCGAGGGCGACGATCGTGGCGATGGTCATTCGGGCTCCGTTCGGGTTCGCCTGGGTCAGGCTTTCTCTCAGTTTAGGCGGTCACGCGCGGACTTGTCCGCCGCCCCGCGCCAGCCACTTCGTGCTGGTCAGCTCGGTGAGGCCCATCGGGCCGCGGGCGTGCAGCTTCTGGGTCGAGATGCCGACCTCTGCACCGAAGCCGAACTCGCCGCCGTCGGTGAAGCGCGTCGAGGCGTTCGCCATGACGACGGCCGAGTCCACCTCGGCGAGGAAGCGCTCGGCGTTCGCGTCGTCCTGCGTGATGATCGACTCGGTGTGGTGCGTCGAGTAGCGACGGATGTGCTCGAGCGCACCGTCGAGGTCGTCGACGACCCGCATCGAGATGTCGAGGCTCAGGTATTCGGTCGCCCAGTCCGCCTCGGTCGCCGGCACGACGTCCGAGGCGAGCGACGCGACGGCGTCGTCGCCGTGCACGGCGACCCCGGCTTCGCGGAGTGCGGCGACCACGGGCGGAACCAGACGGGGAGCGGCACCCTTCAGGACGAGCACCGTCTCGACCGAGTTGCACACGCTCGGCCGCTGGGTCTTCGCGTTGACGACGATGTCGCGGGCCCACTCGAGCGGAGCGGACTCGTCGAGAACGATGTGCACGACGCCGGCACCGGTCTCGATCACGGGGACGGAGGATTCGGTGACGACGGTCTCGATGAGCTGGGCGCTCCCCCGCGGCACGAGCACGTCGACGACGCCCCGGGCGTGCATGAGCTCACGGGCGCCCTCGCGACCGAACTCGTCGACCGTCTGGATGGCCTCGGGGTCGATGCCGCGCGCCTCCAGCGCGTCGCGCATCGCGCCGACGAGTGCGGCATTCGTCCGCTCGGCCGCCGATCCGCCCCGAAGCACGACGGCGTTCCCCGAGCGCAGCGCCAGCGAGGCGATGTCGACGGTCACGTTGGGTCGGGCCTCGTAGATCGAGCCGACCACGCCGAACGGGACGGAGACCTTCGTGAGCGCGACGCCGTTCGCGAGGATGCGCTCGTCGAGCACGCGCCCGACGGGATCGGGGAGTTCTGCGATGTCGCGCACGGCCGAGGCGAGCGCGGCCACGCGCGGCTCGTCGAGGCGGAGTCGGTCCTGCAGCGCCACCGACAGCCCCGTGGCGCGTCCGCGCTCGAGATCCTGCGCGTTCGCCGCGACGATGTCGGCCGCGGACGCCACGATGGCCTCGGCGATGCCCCGGAGCGCGTCGCTCTTGGCGGCATCGGAGAGCAGTGCGATGCTGCGCGACGCCTCCTTGGCGAGCAGCATCCGATCGCGGGCGGTCGTGGCCGTGATGGTCATCAGCCCAGCTTATCGACGGCCGTCCGCACCGGACCCGTCGCAGCGGGCGCGGTCGGCTCGGGATTCGGCTGGAACCACGTCCCGATGTCGGCTCCCGAGAGGGCTTCGCCCACGAGGTCGGCGCTCGTGACGAGCACCCCGATCCCGGATGCCGCGGCCAGCCGCGCCGCCGAGACCTTGGTCGCCGCACCGCCCGTGCCGACGCTGTTGACGACGACCGAGCCGAACTCGAAGCCGTGAAGGTCGTCGCCGTACGCGACGCGCGGTATCGGCAGAGCCCCCGGCTCGTCCGGCGGGCGGGTGTAGAGGCATTCGATGTCGCTCAGCAGGACGAGCGCGTCTGCACCGATGAGCTGAGCAACGAGTGCGGCGAGCCGGTCGTTGTCGCCGAAGCGGATCTCGTGCGTGGCCACGGTGTCGTTCTCGTTCACGATCGGGAGGATCCGAAGACCGAGAAGCCGCTCCATGGCCCGCCTGGCGTTGGAACGGTGCGTCGGGTTCTCGAGGTCGCCGGCGGTGAGCAGCACCTGCCCGGCGACGATGCGGAACGGGCGCAGCGCCGCCTGGTAGCGATAGATGAGCACGTTCTGCCCCACGGCTGCCGCGGCCTGCTGTGTCGCGAGGTCGCTCGGGCGCTCGTCGAGCAGCAGGAAGGGCATCCCCGTCGCGATCGCTCCCGACGACACGAGGACGACTTCGGTGCCGCGCGCGTGCGCGGCAGCCAGCGCGTCGACGATCGGAGCGATCTTCTCGGCGTTGTCTCCGCTGATCGACGACGAGCCGACCTTGACGACCACCCGACGCGCCGAGGAGAGGCCGTCGCGCTCGAGCGTCACTCGTCGCCCTCCGCGCTCCAGTCCGCCTTCGCGAGCCGTTCTGCTTCGAGTTCGGCGCGGGCCGCGGCCTTGGCGTCCATCATGTCGTGGTACCGCTCGCGACGTTCGGACGTCGTGCGACGGCTGCTCTGCAGCAGTCGCGGGTCGGTGCCGCGCGGTGCCGTCGCGAGCTCCGCCGCGGACTTCAGCGACGGCTCCCAGTCGAAGACGATGCCGTCGCCCTCGCCGATGACGACCGTCGCGCCGGGCGTGGCGCCCGCGCGGAACAGCTCGTCCTCGACGCCGAGCTTCTCGAGACGGTCCGCGAGGTATCCCACGGCCTCCTCGTTCTGGAAGTCCGTCTGCTGGACCCAGCGCACGGGCTTCTCGCCGAGAATGCGGTAGAGGTTGCCGTAGGTGCCGCCTTCGACGCGGACCCAGAACTCCTTCTGGGATCCTCGGGGTCGGATGACGATCTTCTCGGCCGCCGGAGTCTTGGCGAGCTCGACGCGATGCGCTGCGACGATATCGCCGAGCGCGAAGCTCAGCTGGCGCAGCCCCTCGTGGCTGACGGTCGAGATCTCGAACACGCGGAGGCCGCGGGCCTCGAGCTCAGGGCGCACGAGTTCGGCGAGCTCCTTCGCCTCGGGGACGTCGACCTTGTTCAGGGCGACGAGTTGCGGGCGCTCGAGAAGGGGGATCTGGCCGTCCGGCACCGGGTAGGCGGCGAGCTCGGCCAGGATCACGTCGAGATCGGTGAGCGGGTCGCGGCCGGGGTCGAGCGTCGCGCAGTCGAGGACGTGGACGAGCGCGGTGCAGCGCTCGACGTGGCGGAGGAACTCGAGTCCGAGCCCCTTGCCTTCGCTGGCGCCCTCGATGAGTCCGGGGACGTCGGCCACGGTGAAGCGTGTCTCACCCGCCTGGACGACGCCGAGGTTCGGGTGCAGTGTCGTGAACGGGTAGTCCGCGATCTTGGGTCGCGCGGCGGAGACGGCCGCGATCAGGCTCGACTTGCCGGCTGACGGGAAGCCGACGAGCGCGACGTCGGCGACCGTCTTGAGCTCCAGGAGCACGTCTCCGGTCCAGCCGGGAGTGCCGAGCAGCGCGAAGCCGGGCGCCTTGCGCTTGGGGTTCGACAGGGCTGCGTTGCCGAGACCGCCGATGCCGCCGGGGGCCACGACGAAGCGCATGCCGGGCTCGATCATGTCGACGAGGAGCTCGCCCGAGGCATCCTTCACCACGGTGCCCACGGGCACGGGGAGCTCGAGGGACTCCCCCGCATAGCCGGCGCGGTGATCGCCCATGCCGAACCCGCCGTTACCACCCGAGCGGTGCGGCGAGTGGTGGTACGACAGGAGTGTGGTGACCTGCGGGTCCGCGATGAGCACGATGTCGCCGCCGTGTCCGCCGTTGCCGCCGTCGGGGCCGGCGAGCGGCTTGAACTTCTCGCGGCGCACCGAGACGCAGCCGTTGCCGCCCTTGCCGGCACTCAGATGCAGCGTGACACGATCGACGAATGTGACCATGCGGTCCCCCTCACGGAGCTGTCTGGGTCAGACCCAGAGTAAAGGGAAAGGGGCGAGCCGAAGCCCGCCCCTTTCTCGAGAATGTGTGTGCTCCGGGGATTACTCCGCGGCCGCCACGATGTTGACGACCTTGCGGCCGCCCTTCTGGCCGAACTCGACCGCGCCGGGGGCGAGGGCGAACAGCGTGTCGTCGCCACCGCGGCCGACGTTCGCACCGGGGTGGAAGTGCGTGCCGCGCTGGCGGACGATGATCTCGCCGGCGAGGACCTTCTGGCCGCCGAAGCGCTTCACGCCCAGTCGCTGAGCGTTGGAGTCACGACCGTTACGGGTGGAGCTTGCGCCCTTTTTGTGTGCCATCTCTGCGTCTCTTCCTGGACTTACTTGATGCCGGTGACCTTGACGCGCGTGAGGTCCTGACGGTGCCCCTGGCGCTTCTTGTAACCGGTCTTGTTCTTGAACTTCTGGATCACGATCTTCGGGCCGCGCTCCTCGCCGAGCACCTCGGCCGTGACGGTCACCTTCGCGAGCTTGTCGGCGTCGGTCGTGACAGCGTCGCCGTCCACGAGCAGGACGGCCGGCAGCTGAATCTTGTCGCCGATCTTCGCGGCCTGACGGTCGAGGACGACGATCGTGCCGACCTCCACCTTCTCCTGCCGGCCACCGGCGCGCACTACTGCGTAAACCACTTCACACCTGTTTCTACTGGATGGGAGCGCACGGCTCCGGTTGTCTTTGCGAGACTCTGCTCTTGCGAGAAGAGGAAGTCCTGGTGCGGGAGCGACGGCTCCAGCCGGCTGCTGAGCCTGTCGAGCATCGCCATCATCCTGCGAAACGGGACGCACCAAAGGACTACTTTACCGGATGCCGCGACCAACGGCAAAAGCGCGGAGCGCCGTGTCACGCCAATCGGCTGTGAATATGATCACGGGGTGGCGATCCTCATCGACGATCCGCGCTGGCCGGCGCACGGGCGACTCTGGGCGCACCTCGTGAGCGACCGGGATCTCGACGAGCTCCACGCCTTCGCCGCCGCCAACGGAATCCCCCGCCGCGGCTTCGACCGCGACCATTACGACGTGCCCGACGAGGCTCACGGCCGGCTCGTCGCGGCCGGCGCGGAGCACGTGAACGGCCACGAGCTGGTCCGCCGGCTCATCGCATCGGGCCTGCGGGTGACCGCACGCGAGCGTCGCGCCGACCGCTGACCGGACGGTCGGACGGTCGGCGCGACGCCGTGCGTTCAGTCCTCGGAGGGCGCGTGCGACACCGGGGTGCCGGTCAGGGCTGCCGTGGTCACGCGACGGCGCGAACGGCCCTGTCCCGGCGCCTTCGGCTCCGGCAGGGCGCTCAGCACCGAGTCGAGGAGGAGATCCTTCTCGGTTCGGGGCGCCTTGGCCTTGGTCGAAGCCTCGCGCTTCTTGCGCGGCTTCTTCGCGCGCTCGACGGGCGCCTCTGCGACGACGGGCTCCTCGACGGGGGCTTCGTCGTGCTGGTGGATGGTGGATGCCGCGATCTGCGCGAGCGCGGACTTCACGCCCTCCGTGATGACGTGGGTGCCGTTGGACGCGCCGCCCGCACTCTGCTGCGGTGCACCGCCGCCTCCGCGGGGTCGGCGCCCCGACGGGGCTCCGCCCGATGTCTGCGGACCGCGGTGCTTCACCACGGGGTCGTGGTGGACGACCACGCCCCGACCGGCGCAGACCTCGCACGGCTCGCTGAAGGTCTCGAGGAGGCCGAGGCCGAGCTTCTTGCGCGTCATCTGCACGAGGCCGAGCGAGGTGACCTCGGCGACCTGGTGTTTGGTGCGGTCGCGGCTCAGGCACTCGACCAGCCGGCGCAGCACGAGGTCTCGGTTCGACTCGAGCACCATGTCGATGAAGTCGACGACGATGATCCCGCCGATGTCGCGGAGCCGGAGCTGACGGACGATCTCCTCGGCGGCCTCGAGGTTGTTCTTGGTGACGGTCTCCTCGAGGTTTCCGCCCGAGCCGACGAACTTGCCCGTGTTGACGTCGACGACGGTCATGGCCTCGGTGCGGTCGATGACGAGCGAGCCGCCGGACGGGAGCCAGACCTTGCGGTCGAGCGCCTTCTCGATCTGCTCGGTCACCCGGAACTCGTCGAACGGATCGCGGTCGCCTTCGTACGCGATGACGCGCTCCAGGAGGTCGGGCGCGACGCTCTCGACGTACTTGGTGATCGTCTGGTGCGCGTCCTCGCCCTGGATGAGCATGCGCGTGAAGTCCTCGTTGAAGACGTCGCGGACGATCTTCACGAGCAGATCCGGCTCGGAGTGCAGGAGCGCGGGGGCCTGGATCGTCTGGACCTGCTGGCTGACGTGCTCCCACTGGGTGGTGAGGCGCTGGACGTCACGCGTGAGCTGGTCTTCGGTGGCGCCCTCGGCGGCGGTGCGCACGATCACGCCCGACGACTCCGGGAGCACCTCCTTGAGGATCTTCTTGAGCCGCGCACGCTCGGTGTCGGGGAGCTTGCGGGAGATGCCGTTCATGGCGCCGCCCGGCACGTAGACCAGGTAGCGGCCCGGGAGCGAGATCTGGCTCGTGAGCCGGGCGCCCTTGTGGCCGACCGGATCCTTGGTGACCTGCACGAGGACCTTGTCGCCGGACTTCAGCGCGAGCTCGATGCGGCGCGGCTGGTTGCCCGTCTCGACGGCGTCCCAGTCGACCTCGCCGGAGTACAGCACGGCATTGCGGCCGCGGCCGATGTCGACGAAGGCGGCCTCCATGCTCGGAAGGACGTTCTGCACACGGCCGAGGTAGACGTTGCCGATGAGCGAGGCGTCCTGGTTGCGGGCGACATAGTGCTCGACGAGCACGTTGTCCTCGAGCACGGCGATCTGGATGCGGCCGTTCTTCGAGCGGACGATCATGACGCGGTCGACGGCCTCGCGGCGGGCGAGGAACTCGGCCTCGGTGACCACGGCACGGCGGCGCCCGGCCTCGCGGCCGTCGCGACGACGCTGCTTCTTGGCCTCGAGACGCGTCGAGCCCTTGATGCGCTGAGGCTCGGTGATGAGCTCGACGGCGCGCTGCCGCGGCTGCGACGGCTCCGCCGGAGCGGATGCCTCGTCGCGGCCCTCTCCCCCGCGGCGCCGGCTGCGGCGACGCGAGGAGCCGGACCCGGATGCCTGCTCGGGCTCGGCCTCGCGCTCGTCCTCGACGGGCGCCGGCAGCACGATGACCTCGGGCGCGTAGAAGTGGAGCTCCGTCGACACGGCGGAGACGAAGACCTCGGGCAGCAGCCCGAGAGCGACGGCGGTGACCGGCTTGTCGGGCTCGGGCTCGGACGGCGTCACCGGCTCGGGAGTCGTGGAGACATCGTCGGATCCGTCGACCGACACGGGGTCGACCGCGTCGACCGGCTCCGCGACGGGTGTGTCCTCACCGGGTCCCGACTGCTCGTCGTCGGTGGGCTGCGAGGGCTGCTCCGGCTCCACCGCGTCGGGAGCTGCTCCCTCTTCGGTCGCCTCGACGGACTCGAGCACGGCGTCGGTCTCGACCTCGGCAGGGGTCGGCACCTCCACCGCGGCGTCGTCCGCCACAGTGTCGTCCGCTAGCGGGGCATCCGATTCGTCGCGGGGGTTGAATTCTGAATCTGTTCCATCGGCCATCACTGGCTTACTCCCTGCGGGTCGGCACCGCGCGCCGCCCGGCGTAATCTCTTGCGGTGCCGCACCTGCGGTGCCGCGAACTCACTCGGTCTGCAGCGGGATCCCGGCTCATGCGGCGGGAGCTCGCGCTGCCAAGGGCATTCGTCGCCCTGAAGTCTTCTGGTGATGCGCGTCGCGGCGCGGCCGCAGCACATCGACAGCCATTATCGCACTTTCCCCCGCCGATTGCTCGCCGGCGCCACGCCGGGCATTTGCCACGGCCCGCTCCCAGGCATCCTCGGCCCCGCCGATGTCATAATCCGAGGCATGCCGCTGCAGCAGACGCACACCCGCCCGAAGGCTCTGGCCGTCTGGCTCATCATCGCCGGCGTGATCGGCTGGTGGGCGGCCTTCCAGCTCACGGTCGAGAAGTTCCACCTGCTCGCCGATCCCGATGCCATCGCGTCGTGCGACCTCAGTCCGCTGGTGCAGTGCACCGAGAACCTCGACTCGTGGCAGGGCAGCGTGTTCGGCTTCCCGAACCCCATCCTCGGCCTCACCGGGTGGGTCGCACCGATCGTCGTCGGCGTCGCCATCCTCGCTGGTGCTCGGTTCGCCCGCTGGTTCTGGTGGCTCTTCGAGGTCGGGATGCTGTTCGCGTTCTGCTTCGTGATCTGGCTGATCAGCCAGAGCATCTTCGAGCTCGGCACACTGTGCCCGTGGTGCATGGTGACGTGGGTCGTGACCATCCCGACGTTCTACGCGGTGACCCTGCACCTCCTGCGCTCGGGCATCGTCCCCGTGCCCTCGGGCGTCCGGAAGGCGGCCGAGACGCTCATGGGATGGGTGCCGCTCCTCGCCGTGGTCAGCTACGCCATCGTCGCGATCATCGCCCAGGTCCAGCTGGACGCGCTCCAGCGGATCTTCCAGGGCTGACCGCGCGGCGCCGAGAACCAGGAAGGACGGATGCCGCGGCATCCGTCCTTCTCGGCTCCTCGCCGTGCTCGGGGCCGGCGAGATCGCGAATCAGCCGAACCAGATGCCGAGCTCGCGCGCGGCGGACTCGGGGCTGTCGGAACCATGGACGAGGTTCTGCTGCACCTTGAGGCCCCAATCGCGCCCGAAGTCGCCGCGGATCGTGCCCGGCGCCGCAGTGGTGGGGTCGGTCGTGCCGGCGAGCGAGCGGAAGCCCTCGATCACGCGGTTGCCGGCGAGGCGGATCGCCACCGACGGACCGGACATCATGAACTCGAGGAGCGGCTCGTAGAACGGCTTGCCCTCGTGCTCGGCGTAGTGCTTCTCGAGCGTGCCGCGGTCGGGCTCGACCAGGCGGATGTCGACGAGCGAGTAGCCCTTCGCCTCGACGCGGGCGAGGATCGCGCCCGTCAGGCCGCGGGCCACGCCGTCGGGCTTGACGAGGATGAGCGTCTCTTCGGTGGCCATGTCAGTCTCCGTTCGCCGTACCGGCTTGTTCAGGGGGGTTCGCCGCGAGCTGGGCATTGCGCCGATCGAGCTGGGCTCCCTTGATCGTCGCATATCCGTACATGCCGCCGAAAATGAGAGCGACGATGAGGAGTGCAGGCACGAAGATCGCGCCCAGCGCGACGACCACCTGCAGGGCCCAGCCGAAGGCGATGCCCCACGGGTAACGGACGAACCGGCCGGTGAGGATCATCAGTACGGCGACCACGGAGCCGGCGACGACTCCCCACCAGGGCTCGATGGGCTCGGGGAGCGCCTTCAGGCCATAGATCACGAGTCCGCCGAGGAACGCGATGATCGACTCGAACGCGAGCACGATGGACGCGAGGGACTCTGCCGCTCCGCGCCGGCGTGGAGCGCGCCGCTCGGGTGCCTCCGCCTCGGTCATGCGTCGTACCCGCTCTTCCAGTCCTCGGCCTCCGCCAGAGCGAGCGCCTGGCCGGCGAGCACCACGGAGCCCGCGATCACGACGGCGCGCCGGTCGGATTCCGCGCCCCACGCCCGAGCCGCCTCCGCGGCCTGGGCGAGGTCGTCGTGGACGGTCACGGTGAGTCCCGCCGCCTCCGCAAGGTCTGCGAGGCCGTTGGCGTCGCGCGCACGATCGGAGACCGGGGTCGTGGCGAACACGTGCGCGGCGACCGGCGCGAGCGCGGCGACGATCCCCTCGGCGTCCTTGTCGGAGAACACGCCGAGCACGACGCCCCATTCGTCGAAGGCGAACGACTCCTTCAGCGCCGTCACGAGAGCACGTGCGCCGTGGGGGTTGTGCGCGGCGTCGACCAGGACGGTCGGCGCGATGCCCACGAGCTGCAGGCGCCCCGGAGCAGTGGCCCGGGCCAGCCCCTCCGTGAGGATGTCGCCGGCGATCGCCTGCGACGCCCCGCCGATGAGCGACTCGACGGCGGCGATCGCCAGGGCCGCGTTGAAGCCCTGGTGCCCGCCGTACAGCGGGAGGTACTCCTCGTCGTAGGCGGCGGCGAGACCGCGGACCGAGATCTGCTGCCCGCCGACCGCCAGACGCTGCTCGGCGAGGCCGAAGTCCTGGCCCTCGAAAGCGATCGTCGCGCCGCGGGCGGCGGCCGCGTCTCGCAGCACCGCCTCGGCCGCGGCATCCTGTCTCGCCGACACCACGGCGGCGCCGTCCTTGATGATCCCGGACTTCACGGCGGCGATCTCGGCGATCGTGCTTCCCAGGCGATCGGCGTGGTCGATGTCGATGGGCGTGAACACCGCGACGTCGCCGTCTGCCGTGTTCGTGGAGTCCCACGACCCGCCCATGCCGACCTCGAGCACGAGGACGTCGATGGGCGCGTCGGCGAACGCGACGAACGCGAGCACCGTGAGCAGCTCGAAGAACGTGAGCGGGGCGTCGCCTGCTGCGGCGAGCTCGGCGTCGACAAGCCCGACGAAGGGCTCGATCTCGTCCCACGCATCGGCGACGGCGCCATCGGCGATCGGTTCGCCGTCGACCATGATCCGCTCCGTGAAGCGCTCGAGGTGCGGGCTGGTGAACAGACCCGTGCGCAGCCCGTGGGCGCGCACGAGGCTCTCGATGATGCGGCTCGTCGAGGTCTTGCCGTTGGTCCCCGTCACGTGCACGACGCGATAGGTCTTCTGCGGATCGTCGAGGAGCTCGAGCACGCGCCGGGTGCGCTCCACGCGGGGCTGCACCCACCGCTCGCCCTGCCGCTCGAGCAGAGCCGCGTACACGGCGTCGGCCCGGGCCACGTCGCGATCGGTCATGCGGATGCCTCCACCTTCGTCACGGCGACGGTGAACGCGCCCCGGTTGGCGTACGTCCCGGCGGCGAACTCGGCCGTGTGGTCGGCGCCGTCGGTCGAGAGCGCTCGAGCCACGGCGACCTCGTGCTCGACGGCGAGCGTCTCGCCCGCGATGTCGGCCGCGGCGAACGCCGACTCGACGGCGGCGCCGTCTGCGGCATCCGCGAACGACAGCCCGAGCCGGATGCGGTCGCTGACGTCGAAGCCGGCGCCCTTTCGGGTGTCCTGCACCGCGCGGATCACATCGCGCGCGAGACCCTCCGCCTCGAGCTCCGGCGTCGTGGCCGTGTCGAGCAGCACGAAGCCGCCGTCCGACAGCAGTGCGATCGCCGTGCCCTCGGCGACGCCGCCCGCCTCGAGGGTGAGCTCGAACTCGCCCTCCTGCAGCGCGACGCCGTCGACCACCACGACGCCGTCGACCTCTTCCCAGAGCCCGGCGCGCGCACCTCCGATGACGTGCTGCACCTGCTTGCCCAGACGGGGCCCCGCCGCACGGGCGTTGACCGTGAGCCGCTTGCTGATGCCGTAGCGCTCGGCGACGTCGGCGCTCAGCTCCACGAACTCGACGGCCTTCACGTTGAGCTCGTCTCGGAGGATCCCATCGAACTGCGCGAGGGACGCGGCATCCGGCACCACCACCGTCAGCAGCGCGAGCGGCAGGCGCACGCGCTTGCCCTCCTTCTTGCGCAGCGCGTTGGCGACGCTCGACACCTGACGGACGGCGTCCATGGCCGCGCGGATGTCGTCGGCGGCAGGGAATGCGGCATCGTCGGGCCAGTCCTGCAGGTGCACGCTGCGGCCGCCGGTGAGCCCCTGCCACACGCGCTCGGACACGAGCGGGATGAGCGGCGCCGCGACGCGGGTCAGCGTCTCGAGCACCGTGTACAGGGTGTCGAACGCCTCGCGGCTCTTCGGGTCGTCGGAGACGCCGACCCAGAAGCGGTCGCGCGAGCGGCGGATGTACCAGTTCGTCAGCGCCTCGGCGAAGTCGCGGAGACGCTCGGCCGCCGTCGTCGAGTCGAGACCGTCGAGGTCTTCGGCGACACCCCGGACGAGGTCGCCGGTGAGAGCGAGGATGTAGCGGTCGAGGACGTCGGTCGAGTCGGTGCGCCAGGACGCCTCGTACCCGCTGTCCTCGGGACCGCCGGCGGCGTTCGCGTAGGTCGAGAAGAAGTACCAGGCGTTCCACAGCGGGAGCATGAACTCGCGCACGCCGGCGCGGATGCCCTCCTCCGTGACGACCAGGTTGCCGCCGCGGAGCACCGACGACGACATCAGGAACCAGCGCATGGCGTCGGAGCCGTCGCGGTCGAACACCTCCGACACGTTCGGGTAGTTGCCGAGCGACTTCGACATCTTCTGCCCGTCGCTGCCGAGCACGGTGCCGTGGCAGGACACGCCGATGAACGCGGGGCGGTCGAAGAGCGCCGTCGACAGGGCGTGCATCACGTAGAACCACCCGCGCGTCTGCGGGATGTACTCGACGATGAAATCCGCGGGCGAGTGCGACTCGAACCAGTCGAGGTTCTCGAAGGGGTAGTGCACCTGGGCGAACGGCATCGAGCCCGAGTCGAACCACACGTCGAGGACGTCCTCGATGCGGCGCATCGTGCTCTTTCCGGTCGGGTCGTCGGGGTTCGGCCGCGTGAGGTCGTCGATGTAGGGGCGGTGCAGGTCGACCTCGCCCGCGGCGTTGCGCGGGAGGCGGCCGAAGTCCCGCTCGAGATCCTCGAGCGAGCCGTACACGTCGACGCGCGGATACTCGGGGTCGTCGCTCTTCCACACCGGGATCGGCGAGCCCCAGTACCGGTTGCGGCTGATCGACCAGTCGCGCGCGCCCGCGAGCCACTTGCCGAACTGGCCGTGCTTGACGTTCTCGGGCACCCACGTGATCTGCTCGTTGTTCGCGAGCATGTCGTCCTTGAACTCGGTGACCCGCACGAACCAGCTCGAGACGGCCTTGTAGATCAGCGGGTTCCGGCAGCGCCAGCAGTGCGGGTACGAGTGCTCGTAGCTCGCGAGGCGCAGGAGGCGCCCGGCCTGGCGCAACAGTCGCACGAGCGGCGTGTTGGCGTCCATCCACAGCTCGCCCGCGACATCCGTCACCTGCGGCAGGAAGCGCCCGCCGTCGTCGAGGCTCATGATGAGCGGGATGCCGGCCGCCTCCGTCACCCGCTGGTCGTCCTCGCCGTAGGCCGGCGCCTGATGCACGATGCCGGTGCCGTCGCCGGTGGTGACGTAGTCGTCGACGAGGATCCGCCACGACGTGCCGGTGCCCCAGGTCTCGGCATCCGCGTAGTAGTCGAAGAGGCGGTCGTACGCGACGTCCTCCAGCTCGGAGCCGAGGACGGTCTGCACGACGGCCTCGCGGGCGGCCTCGGCCGACTCGTAGCCGAGGTCCTTCGCGTACCCCGCGAGCAGCTCCTCGGCAAGGAGGTAGCGGTGCGCCGTCGCCTCGACCGGGTCGTCAGCCTGGCCGTCGGGGGCGTGGTGCACGTCCGCCGCGCCGTTCGGGCCGCCAGGGACCACGACGTACGTGATGCCGGGACCGACGGCGAGGGCGAGGTTGGTCGGCAGCGTCCAGGGGGTCGTCGTCCACGCGAGCGCGCGGACCCCCGTGAGCCCGAGCGCCTCGGCTTTGAGACCGACGAGCGGGAAGGTCACGGTGACCGACGGGTCCTGCCGCATCTTGTAGACGTCGTCGTCCATGCGCAGCTCATGGCTCGACAGCGGGGTCTCGTCACGCCAGCAGTAGGGCAGCACCCGGTACCCCTCGTACGCGAGTCCCTTGTCGTGGAGCGTCTTGAACGCCCACAGGACCGACTCCATGTAGGAGGTGTCGAGCGTCTTGTAGCCGCGCTCGAAGTCGACCCACCGCGCCTGTCGGGTGACGTAGTCCTGCCACTCCTCGGTGTAGGCGAGCACCGACTCGCGCGCCTTCGCGTTGAACGCGGCGAGCCCCATCTCCTCGATCTGGGTCTTCTCGGTGATGCCGAGCTGCTTCATGGCCTCGAGCTCGGCCGGGAGGCCGTGCGTGTCCCAGCCGAAGACGCGGTCGACCTTCTTGCCCCGCATCGTCTGGAAGCGCGGGAAGAGGTCCTTCGCGTAGCCGGTCAGCAGGTGTCCGTAATGGGGCAGTCCGTTGGCGAAGGGCGGACCGTCGTAGAAGACCCACTCCTCGGCGCCCTCGCGCTGCTCGATGGAGGCGTGGAACGTGTCGTCGGCCCTCCAGAACGCGAGTGTGTCGCGCTCGATCTCGGGGAAGCGCGGGCTCGGCACGACGGAGTCGGCGGCGGGTCCGAACGAGGACTTCGGGTAGGTCATGTCACTCCAGCAGGTTGCGATGCTTCCTGCGAGGACGACTCTTCCGAGCCGCGGTACCACCCCGCGTGACCACTCGCCGTCGCGGTGGCCCTCTCTCACTGCGGCTGTGACGGGCCTGACCCGCTCGGTTCTAGTGAGGACCGGGGTCCTGTTCTTCCGAGAGCTCCCCGGTGATGGCCGGATCGGTGCTGTTGCCTCGAGTCTACGCGGGTCGGGCGCCCCCCGCACGCGGCGGATCGGTACGGGCTGCCGCGAGCAGCTCCTGGGTGAACGGATGCCGGGGGTCGGCGAACACTCCGGCGGTGGTGCCCTGCTCGACCGCGACGCCTTCCCGCATCACCAGGACGTCGTCGGCGATCGCGGCGACGACGTCGAGGTCGTGCGAGACGAAGACGAACGTGAGGCCGCGCTCGCGCTGAAGCCGCAGCAGGAGCGCCAGCACCCGTTCCCGCACGAGCGGGTCCAGGGCCGACACCGGCTCGTCGAGCACGAGCACGTCCGGCGCCGCCGCCAGGGCACGCGCGATGGCCACCCGCTGCCGCTGACCGCCCGACAGCTCCGACGGACGCCGGCGGGCGAGCGCCGCGTCGAGATCGACCTCGCCCAGGAGCGCGACGACCTTCGCGGACCGCTCGCCGCGCGGAACGCCGCCGGCCTCCAGCGCCTCGCGGAGCGACCGGTCCACGCTCCATCGGGGGTCGAGCGCGCCGAGCGGATTCTGATGCACGAGCTGGATCCGGCGCTGGGTCGCCGTCGTCGGCACGGCCCCGTCGAGCAGCACGTCGCCCGCGTCCGGTCGCTCCACGCCCACGATCATTCGGGCCACTGTGGTCTTGCCCGAGCCCGATTCGCCGACGATCCCGATCGTGCGACCGCGGCGCACCGTGAACGACACGTCCGACACCGCGGGGCGGTCGAACGCCTTCGACAGGCCCCGCACCGCGAGTCGCACCGGCGCGGCGTCGTCCGCATGCGGGCGCGGCGCGTGACGCGCCGCGGCGACGAGCCGCTGCGCGTACGGATGCTGCGGCGCCGAGAAGACCCGGGCGACCGGTCCCGCCTCGACGACCCGCCCGTCCTGCATCACCAGGACCCGGTCGGCCACGGCGCGCACCGCGGCGAAGTCGTGGCTGATGAAGACCACCGCGACGCCGCCGTCCGCGATGCCCCGCAGCAGCTGCAGGATCCTCGCCTGGACCGTGGCGTCGAGCGCCGTGGTGGCCTCGTCGGCGACGAGGATGGCGGGGCGCGCGGCGAGTGCGGAGGCGATGAGCGCGCGCTGCCGCAGGCCCCCGGAGAGCTCGTGCGGATACTGGCGGGCGCGACGGGATGCCTCGGGCACCGCCACCTCGCGGAGGAGGGCGTCGACGCGCTCCCGGAGACGCGCGCGAGGCACGCGCCCCTCGTGGAGGCGGAGCGGCTCGGCGACCTCCGCTCCGATGCGGCGGAGGGGATCGAGCGAGACGAGCGCGTCCTGCGAGACGAGGGCGATGCGCGAGCCGCGGAGGCGCCGCCAGCCGCGTTCGCTCAGCGTCCGCGCGTCGACCCCGTCGATGGACAGCTCCTCTGCGTGCACCTCCGCGCCCGTCGGCGGCAGCCCGAGCAGCGCTCGCGCGGTGAGCGACTTCCCCGCCCCGGACTCGCCGACGATAGCGACGCACTCCCCCGGCGCGACGTCGAGGTCGACCCCGTCGACCGCGCGTGAGTCGCCGAAGGCGATCGTCAGTCCTCTCACCCTCAGCCCGCTCATGCGTCACGGCCCTCCGCGCGTGCACGCAGGGTGCGTCCGAGCACCGTGGCGGCCACCACGGTGATGGTGATCGCTGCGCCGGGGAACACCGATATCCACCAGGCGAGTCCGAGGACGTTCCGACCGCCGGCGAGCATGAGCCCCCACTCCGGGGTCGGCTCGGCGGGACCGAGCCCGAGGAAGCTGAGGCCGGCGGCGGCGAGGATGCTCGACCCGATGCCGATCGTCGCCAGCACGCTGAGCGCCCCCACCACGCCCGGGACCACGTGGCGCGTGAAGGCGACCGGCGCCGGCACTCCGAGGATGCGTGCCGCCTCCACGTGCTCCGCCGTGCGAAGCGTGCGCGTCTGGGCCCGTGCGAGGCGGATGTAGACCGGGATCGCGGCGATGGTGACGGCGATCGCCACGTTGACGGGCCCGGGTCCGAGCACGGCGACGACGACGAGGGCGACGAGGAACTCGGGGAACGCGAGCAGGATGTCGGTCGCCCGCATCGCCGCGGCGTCGACGATGCGCGGGGCGGCCCCCGACAGCGATCCGATGGTCAGGCCGATGACGAACGCGAGAGCGGTCGCCAGGAGCCCGATGCCGACGGATCGGCCGGTGCCGTAGACGACCCGCGAGTACACGTCGCGTCCGCTCTGGTCCGTGCCGAACCAGTGCTCCGCGCTCGGTGGAAGAAGGGCGGCACGCACGTCGGTCTGCAGCGGGTCGTAGTGCGCGAACGCCTGCGGTGCGAGCGCGAGCGCCGCGATGATCGCGAGGACCGCGATCGCGCAGCCGAGCGCGATGCGCCGCGGCGCGGTCATGCGGGCACCTTCTCGCGGACCGTCGCTGCGCCGGGCGCCCGGCGCAGCCTCGGGTCGAGCAGCGGATAGGTCAGCTCGACGATCAGATTCACCACGACGAACACGAGCGCGCTGAGCAGGATGATGCCGGTGATGACCGGCAGATCGCGATCGGAGATGGCCGTGAGGGTGACCCGGCCGAGGCCCGGTCGGGCGAAGACGGTCTCGACGAGCACCGCTCCGCCGAGCAGCGAGCCGACCAGGTACGCCGCGAGAGTCAGGGCGCCGGTCGCGCCGTGTCGGAGGGTGTGGTGCAGTGCCAGCCACGTCGGCCCCGCACCGCGGGCGCGCACGGTCGTCGTGAACGGCTGCCGCTCGGCGGTCTCGATGCCGTCGCGCAGCACCTGGCCGAGGAGCGCCGCGATGGGCAGCGCGAGCGTCACGGCCGGGAGGACGAGGGTCGCCGGGTCGCGCGAGCCCGAGACGGGGAACCAGCCGAGCCCGAAGGCGAAGACGCTGAGCAGGAGGAGACCGATCCAGAACACCGGCGATGAGAGGATCACGAGCTCTAGGGCCGCCACGATGCCGCGCGACGTACGACCCCGCGCGAGCAGGGCGACGGAGAGCGCGATCACGACGGCGAACAGCAGCGCCAGGGCGGACAGCTGAAGCGTGGCGCCCAGCTGCCGTCCGATGACCTCGGACACGGGCATCCGAAGCTGATACGACTCGCCGAGATCGCCTCGGAGGAGCTGGGCCAGGTAGGCGACGTATTGCTCCAGCGGCGGCCGATCGAGCCCCAGCTCCGCTCGGATGCCGTCCTTCACCTCTTCGCTCACCTGCGCCTGGGGCCCGAGCATGACGTCCACCGGGTCGCCAGGGATCACCCGCAGCGCCAGAAAGGCCACGGTCGCCGCACCCCACAGCACGATGACGACGGATGCCGCGAGCCCGGCGCCACGCGCGACGATCCGCCGTGTGCTCGCTCGACGCATCGCCACCGTCCTCCCGCCCGAAGGCGCCGGGTCAGTCGATGCTGACGTCGTAGAAGAGCGGGCGCCCGTACAGATCGTAGGCGAGGCCCGAGACGGCCTCCCCGACTGCGGTGATGAGCGCGGGGCTGTAGAGCGGCACGATCGCGACGTGATCCGCGTTCCATTCCTGCACCGAGGAGTAGATGTCGGAGCGCGCATCCGCATCGGCCGTCGCGACCCCCTGCTCGAGGAGCGCATCGACCTCCGGGTCGCTCACCTGGGACGCGTTCTGGAACCCGTCGGTGTGCAGGTGGCTGCGCAGCAGGTCGGGGTCGACGCCCGAGAAGCCCCAGTCCGTCAGATCGAACGTCTTCGGTCCGTACTGCTCGTTGTAGGCGCCCGGCTCGAGCACCTCGCGGACGAGTTCGAAGCCGACGGCCTTGAGGTCGGACTGGATCGCGTTCGCCATCGCGGCGCGATCGTCGGGCACCGGCGTCCAGGCGATCCATCGTGCCGAGAGACGCTCTCCACCCTTCGTGCGGAAGCCCTCCGAGTCGCGCTCGGTCCAGCCCGCGGCGTCGAGAAGATCGTTCGCCACATCGGGGTCGAACGCCCACGTGCCCTCGAGCGACGAGTCGTAGGTCGGCGTCGTCGAGCCGAGGATCGACCATGCGCGCGGGAACTGTCCGAAGAAGATCTCCTCGACGGCGGTGTCGATGTCGATCGCGCGGGAGAACGCCTCACGCACCCGCTGATCGGCGAAGACGCCGTACTTCTCATTGAGGTAGAGCGAGTAGGGCAGGCCGGGATACTCGATGGAGTCGACCGTGAGCGGGTCGGACAGGTCGGCGGCCAGGTTCGGCGGAAGGTTGCTGGCGAGGTCCGCCTCGCCGCTCTCGACGACGCCCACGCGCACGGAGGCCTCGGGCAGGATGTCGACGCGCAGCGTCTCGAATGCCGGAGCACCCGAGCCGTTCGGTCCCCACTCGTAGTCGTCGTTGCGGGTGTAGACGATCTCCTGATCGGGCGTGTAGTCGGTCAGCTCGAACGGACCGGTTCCCACGGTGATCCCGGGTCCGCCGGCCTTGAGCTCGTCGGCGGACGACTCCAGCACGGCGGGCGAGTAGAACCCGAGCAGCGCGGTGCTGGCGGCTTGGAGGAACGGCGAGTAGGGCTGCGTGAACGACACGCGCACGGTGTGCTCGTCGACGACCTCCGTACCGGCGTAGAAATCGCCGCCGAGCATGCTGGCAGCCTGTGCCGACGCCGTCTCGGGGTCGGCGATGCGGTCGAAGTTCGCCTTGACCGCGGCCGCGTCGAAAGGCTCGCCGTCGTGGAAGGTGACGTCGTCGCGCAGGGTGAAGACGTAGGCGGCGCCGTCGTCCTCGATCTCCCACTCCTCCGCCAGCCACGGCGAGAACGTCCCGTCCGCCTCCTGGAACACGAGCGAGTCGAGCACGGCACGCTGGACCATGGCCGAGACGTCGAGCTGGCTCGTCTGCGGGTCCATGTGACCGGCGGAGAGGTTCGCCCCCTCGATCGCCCACACCACCTCGGTCCCCGACTCGGAGGTCGCCGGCGCGCATCCGCTCACGGCGAGGGCGGCGACGACGGAAAGGGCGGCGACCGGAACGAGACGGCGCAGGGAGTTGGCGGGCATGCAGAACCTCGGAGAAGTGCGATGGGGAAGCTTCTAGGCTATCCCGTTTCTGGACGCAGTCGATCAACGCCCATCCCGCCTGCGGCATTCCCGCCGTGTCGGCCCCTGCCCAGCCGGGACGTCGGGCCCGGACGATACGGTCGTCGGATGGCCCGCCGACCGCAGCATCCCCAGCCGCCGCGTCTCGGCGCACCCGATCTTCCGCGCGCGTTGACCGACGTCGAGGGGCTCGACGCCGGCGCGGACTGCTTCCAGGTCCGGATCACCGCGCTGGCAGAAGCGACGGATGCCGCGCACAGCGCGCTGACCGAGTGCTCGGTGTCCCCGGCATCCGTAGACCGCCTCGACCTCAGCGGAGCGACCCTCGTCGACGTGGCGATCGACGAGCTGCGCGCGACGACGGTGACCGCTCGCGATGCGCGGCTCCGCAGGGTGCGCATCACGGGTGGACGCCTCGGCACCCTCGACCTGGCGACCGCCGGTGTCGACGAAGTCGAGCTGCGCGGCATCCGCATCGACTATCTCTCGCTCGGCGCGGCGAAGATCGAAGACCTCCTCATCGCCGACTGCACCATCACGACACTCGACATGCCGCAGGCGATCGCGAAGCGAGTGCGCTTCGAGAACACGCGCGCCGACGAGGTCGACACACGCGGAATGCGCGCCGACAGCCTCGACCTCCGCGGACTCGAAGCCGCGTCGTACCTCGATGTGTCGTCCTTGCGCGGAGCGACGCTCAGTCCCCCGCAGGTGGAGCAGCTCTCGTCGGCGTTCGCCGTCGCACTCGGCATCGACGTACAGGACTGACGCCGCGGAGGGGTCCGGTCGAGCCGGTAGAATCGTCGGACATCCCACACTCAGGCACGCTCACACAGTGCCGTACATATCGATCGAGGAGACCCTATGGCCGATGCGCAGATTCCCGACAAGCCCGCCCTCGAGGGCCTCGAGAGCAAGTGGGATGCCGCCTGGACCGAGCAGGGCACGTACCTGTTCGACCGTCTCCGCGCCGCCGAGGTCGGCCGCGCCGGCATCTTCTCGGTCGATACTCCCCCGCCGACCGCGTCGGGCAGTCTCCACATCGGCCACGTGTTCAGCTACACGCACACCGACGTCAAGGTGCGCTTCGAGCGCATGCGCGGCAAGACGGTCTTCTACCCGATGGGCTGGGACGACAACGGCCTGCCGACGGAGCGCCGCGTGCAGAACTACTACGGCGTGCGCTGCGACCCGACGCTGTCGTACGACGCGGACTTCGCGCCTCCGTACGAGGGCGGCGACAACAAGAGCAGCCGCGCCGCCGATCAGGTGCCGGTGAGCCGCCGCAACTTCATCGAGCTCTGCGAGAAGCTCACCGTCGAGGACGAGAAGCACTTCGAGGCGCTCTGGCGCGCCCTGGGTCTCAGCGTCGACTGGACCCAGACCTACCGCACGATCTCGGACGAGACCATGCGCACCAGCCAGCTCGCGTTCCTGCGCAACCTCGAGCGCGACGAGGCATACCAGGCCATGGCGCCCACGCTGTGGGACATCGACTTCCGATCGGCGATCGCACAGGCCGAGCTCGAGGACCGCGACCAGCCCGCCGCCTACCACCGCGTCGCGTTCCACAAGGCCGACGGCTCGGGCGACGTGCACATCGAGACCACGCGTCCCGAGCTGCTCCCGGCGTGCGTGGCGCTCGTGGCGCACCCGGACGACGAGCGCTACCAGCCGCTGTTCGGCACCACCGTGCGCACGCCGCTGTTCGACGTCGAGGTTCCGGTGCTCGCCCACCCCCTCGCGCAGCAGGACAAGGGCTCGGGCATCGCCATGATCTGCACCTTCGGCGACGTGACCGACATCATCTGGTGGCGTGAGCTCGATCTGCCCAACCGCACGATCCTCGGGCAGGACGGTCGCGTGATCGACGAGGCTCCCGACGTGATCGTGACGGATGCCGCGAAGGCTGCCTACGCCGAACTGGCCGGCAAGACGGTGTTCAGCGCCAAGAAGCGCGTCGTCGAGCTGCTTCAGGAATCCGGCGAGATGGAAGGCGACCCGAAGCCCTTCACGCACGCCGTGAAGTTCTTCGAGAAGGGCGACCGTCCGCTCGAGATCGTCTCCACCCGCCAGTGGTACCTCCGCAACGGCGCCCGCGACGAAGCGCTGCGCGAGAAGCTCATCGCGCTCGGTCGCGAGGTGTCGTGGCATCCCGACTTCATGCGCGTGCGCTACGAGAACTGGACCAACGGACTGACCGGCGACTGGCTCGTCTCCCGCCAGCGCTTCTTCGGCGTGCCGATCCCGGTCTGGTACGGCCTCGACGAGAACGGCGACCGCGACTACGCGCGGGTGCTCACCCCCGACGTCGCGGCGCTCCCGGTCGACCCGACGACCGACGTCCCCGCGGGCTACACCGCGGACCAGCGCGGCGTGCCCGGCGGCTTCGACGGCGAGAAGGACATCTTCGACACGTGGGCGACCTCGTCGCTCACGCCGCAGCTCGCCGGCGGCTGGGAGCGCGATCCGGAGCTCTGGAACCTCGTCGCCCCCTTCGACGTCCGTCCGCAGGGCCAGGACATCATCCGCACCTGGCTGTTCTCGACGATGCTCCGCAGCGCCCTCGAGGACGGCCGCGCGCCGTGGACGGATGCCGCGATCTCGGGCTTCATCGTCGACCCCGACCGCAAGAAGATGTCGAAGTCGAAGGGCAACGTCGTCACGCCCGCCGACATCCTCGCCCAGCACGGCTCGGACGCCGTCCGCTACTGGGCGGCGTCCAGCCGCCTCGGCACGGACGCGGCGTTCGACCCGCAGAACCCGACCCAGATCAAGATCGGCCGGCGCCTCGCGATCAAGGTGCTCAACGCGGCCAAGTTCGTG
Source organism: Microbacterium sulfonylureivorans (assembly GCF_003999995.1). Lineage (NCBI taxonomy): Bacteria > Bacillati > Actinomycetota > Actinomycetes > Micrococcales > Microbacteriaceae > Microbacterium > Microbacterium sulfonylureivorans. The sequence goes on along the minus strand of NZ_RJAD01000002.1, from coordinate 321,830 downwards.
CTGTCGTTCCCCGTTCCCGAGGGCGCGCAGATCACGCACGCACTGGATGCCTCGATGCTCGCGACGCTGGACGGCGTCGTTCGCGACGCCACGAAGGCGCTGGAGACGTACGATCACGCCCGCGCTCTCGAGGTCGCCGAGTCGTTCTTCTGGACCTTCTGCGACGACTATCTCGAACTCGTCAAGGAGCGCGCGTACGACCAGACCGACGTCGGGCAGGCTTCCGCAGCCCTGGCCCTGCGGACCGCCCTGTCGACCCTGCTGCGCCTCTTCGCCCCGGTGATCTCGTTCGCGACCGAGGAGTCCTGGTCGTGGTTCAACGACGGCTCGGTGCACGCCGCCCCCTGGCCGGAGCCGCTGGATATCGACGGCGACCCCGGCGTGCTGACCGTCGTGGGAGAGGCGCTCATCGGCATCCGCCGCGCCAAGACCGAGGCCAAGGCCTCGCAGAAGACGCACGTGACGCGCGCGACGATCGCCGGACCCGCGGCATCCATCGCGGCCGTGCGACTCGCCGAGGGCGACCTGAAGGCCGTCGGTCGCATCGCCGAGATCGTGTACGCCGATGCGGACGACCTCGCGGTCACCGACATCGAGCTCGCACCGCAGGAGATCTGACATGCAGCTCGGAACGCGCTGGACGTCCGGAGACGAGGCGCCGAAAGCCGTACCCGAGGCGCTGAGGCGCGGCATCCGCTCCGTCGACGAGGCGATTCCCGGCGACGAGCTGGGCCAGCCGCGCCCGCGGTGGACACTCACATGGCTCGAGGGCAAGCCGATCGCCGAACTCGACACGGGCGTGATCGTGTCGCTCGACGACGATGGCGAGCCGGTCGTCCGGCACGATCCCGCGGACGGGTTCGCATAGCGATCTGCGTCACTCCTCGGGTGCGTCGTGCTTCGACGCCTCGAGCAGCAGCCGTGCGCCGAGGAGCGCGGTCACGAGCGTCACGGCGCCGGCGATGACGAACGGCAGCCGCAGGTCGTAGCGGGCGACGAGACCGCCGAGCAGCGTCGCGAACGGGAAGAGCCCCCATGTGAACGTGCGGATGATGCCGAGCACGCGACCGAACAGATGGCCCGGAACGATCGCCTGGCGAAGCGCACCCCACGGCACGTTCCACACCGAGACCGCGCACGCCATGAGGCCGTAGGCGATCACCCCCGTGACGACTTCGGGGGCAGCCCAGACGCCGACGAGGGATGCCGCGGCCACGATGTTCGCACCGAGCATCACGCGGCCACGGCCGAACCGGGTGACGAGTGACGACGCGATCAGCGAGCCCGCGAGCGCGCCGAGACCGATGCCCGCGGTGACGAGTCCGATCGCCGCAGGGGCGACGGCGAGCTCGTCGAGGAAGTAGAGGATCGTCGGTGCCTGTGCGAACGAGAACGCCGATCCGACGATCGACGTGAAGACCACCATCGAGCGCAGGAACCGGTGGTTCCAGAGGTACGAGATCGCCTCGCGCGCCGTCGTCGAGCCGACCGGCGAAGCGGCGACAGCGGCGGCCTCCGCGGCCATCTCAGCAGGAGTCTCCGCAGCGGCGAGGGGCTCTCCGGCCGCGACTGCCGCGGCCGGCTCGGGCGCGTCCTGACGCTGCGCCGCCGGTGCATCGCGAAGCGGACGGGCCGCGGACAGGGGCAGCATCACCGCGAGGACGATCGGGATGAGGTATCCCGCGGCGCCCACCCACAGGGGAAGCGCCAGCGAGACCGCGAACAGCACGCCGCCGATCGGCGTGGCGATGAAGTTGTCGATGGTGATCTGCGCGGCCTGAAGGAACCCGTTGGCACGGTCGAGCGAGCGGCGCCCGACGAGCGAGGGGATGATGGCGTTGGTGGCGTTGTCGAAGAGCGTCTCGCCCAGGCCGAAGACGAGGGTCGCAGCGAACAGCCACCAGATGTCGAGGCTGCCCGTTACGGTCAGCACCGCGAGTCCGACAGCCGCGAGGCCGCGCAGCGCATTCGCGACCGCCATGATCCGGCGGCGGTCGTAGCGGTCGACGATCATGCCCGCCGGCAGCCCGAAGACGAGCCAGGGAACGAAGGCGAGGGCACCGAGGGCCGCGATGGCGAGCGGATCACGCGTGAGCGTGGTCGCGATCAGCGGCACGGCCACCCGGCCGACTCCGTCGGCGAGGTTGCTGAATGCCGCGGCCGTCCACAGCTTCCCGAAGTCACGGCCGAGAGGGGGCCGACCCTTGCGCCCGGCCCCCTCCGCCGCGTCCACGGCGTCGATCGTGTCGGTCATCGTGGAAGCATCCCGACGGAGCCCATCGCGAGTGCGTCGGAGCGTGCCTCACCGGCGGCGGACTGCGCGGCGACAGGACGGACGGCCGCGGCGCGACGCTCCAGGCGCGTGGCCACGAAGCGATCGATGCCGGCGGCGGTCGTAAGAAGCATCCGCTCGAAGCCGGTGGTGCGGACGACGGCGCGAGGTGCGGTGAGAGCGGTCATGACTGTCCTCCTAGCTGGGGAAGCGGGAACAGGTCGGCCCGGATGGTGACGGGCCGGACGTCCTCGCCGGTCTGATTGCGGTAGTTGTCCACGGCCTCGTCGATCAGGGCCATGATCTTGAGAGCGAGCTCCTTGCTCTGCTCGGGTGTGAGTCGCGCCGTGGCCGTGGAGATCAAGGTCCCCTCCTGCCAGATCTCGTCCTCGCCGCCGATGCCCCGGTTGACGAAGTCGAGCAGCTGCTCGTTGCGGTTGCGCAGGAACTCGGTCATGACGACCTGAGTCGCGGCGCGGCCGGCGGGCGTGGTCATGGCGTCGGGATTGGCGAACGACACGCCGCCGATGGGGCGCTCCCACCAGCGCTCGCGCCCCGTGCCGCGATCCTCGGCCTCACGGATGAGGTCGTGCTTGGCGAGCGCCCGCAGATGGTAGCTGGTGGATCCGCTGGACTCCCCCAGTCGCTCGGCGAGCGAGCTCGCCGTCTGCGGTCCGTACTGGCTGAGGATGTCGTAGATCTTGACGCGCAACGGGTGCGCGAGCGCCCGCAGCGCGCCCGAGTCGAGGACGCGGTCCTCGTTGTGACGCTGCTCTGCGCGGGCGAGCGCATCCGCCTGATCGTCGGTCTCGTTCTCTGCCATGGCACTAGATTAGCTATGCAAAGACTTCTTTGCAAGCACTTCTTTGCAACGATGTGTTTGCAAACTCTTGTTTGCAAACACATCTCGGCATTCCCGTCTGCGTGACTAGGCTGGACGCCATGCCGAACGACAACCCGCTGCTGTCCCCCGCACCTCTCCCCTACGGCCTCCCCGACTACACCGTCATCCGCCCCGAGCACTACCTCCCGGCTTTCCGCGCCGCGTTCGACGAGCACTCCCGAGAGATCTCGAACATCACTCGCGTGAGGTCGATGCCGACGTTCGAGAACACCCTCGTGCCGCTCGAGGAGAGCGGGAAGCTGCTCGGCGACGTCGCCCGCACCTTCTACACCGTGTCCTCCGCCGACGCGACCCCCGAGATCCAGGCGATCGAAGAGGAGCTCGCCCCGCTGATGTCGGCGCACGAGGACTCGATCCAGCTCGACGCTCAGCTCTACTGGCGCATCAAGACCGTGCACGAGCAGCTCGACGGCCTCGACCTCGACCCCGAGCAGCGCTATCTCGTCGAGCGCCACTACCGCGAGATGTCGCACGCCGGCGCCGGACTCGACGACGACGCGAAGACGCGTCTCACCGCGCTCAACCAGCGCCTGTCGACCCTGACCACCGCGTTCGAGAAGAACCTCCTGAACGACACGAACGACCTGGCCATCGTGTTCGACACCGTCGAAGAGCTCGACGGGCTGACCGAAGGCGAGCTGTCGGCCGCCGCGCAGGCAGCGGCCGACCGTGGGCTCGACGGCTCCTGGGTCGTCACGCTCACGCTGTTCACCGGGCATCCGTATCTCGCGTCGCTCACGAACCGCGACAGCCGCAAGCGGATCCTGGATGCCTCGCGATCCCGCGGATCGCGCGGCAACGCGCACGACAACCGCTCCGTGCTGCTCGAGATCGTCCGGCTGCGAGCCGAGCGCGCCGCTCTCCTCGGCTACGACACGCACGCGGCGTACATCACGTCAGACGAGACCGCGGGCTCGCCCGAGGCCGTGCACGACCTTCTCCGCCGACTCGCCGTGCCCGCCGCGCGCAACGCGGAACGAGAGCAGGCCGCGCTGCAGGCGATCATCGACGCCGAAGCCCAGCCGTTCGCGCTCGAGGCCCACGACTGGGCGTTCTACACCGAGAAGGTGCGCGCGGCGGAGTACGACCTCGACCGCAGCGCGCTGCGCCCCTGGTTCGAGGCCGAGCGCGTACTGCAGGACGGGGTGTTCCGCGCCGCGACCGACCTCTACGGAGTCACCTTCACCGAGCGGTCCGACATCCCCGCCTACCACCCCGACGCCCGCGTGTTCGAGCTGCACAACGCGGACGGCTCTGAGCTCGGGCTGTTCATCCTCGACCTCTACACGCGCGACACCAAGCGCGGCGGGGCATGGATGAACTCCATCGTGTCGCAGTCGCTGCTCCGTGCCACGCGCCCGATCGTCGTCAACAATCTGAACGTGCCCAAGCCGGCGCCCGGAAAGCCGACGCTGCTCACACTCGACGAGGTCACGACGCTGTTCCACGAGTTCGGGCACGCGCTGCACGGTCTGTTCGCGACCGTCACGTATCCGCACTTCGCCGGAACCAACGTCTTCCGCGACTTCGTCGAGTTCCCCAGCCAGGTCAACGAGATGTGGATCTACTGGCCCGAGATCCTCGATGCCTACGCCCGCCACGTCGACACCGGCGAGTCTCTGCCCGCCGACGTCGTCGAGAAGCTGCACGCCTCGGAGGCGTTCAACCAGGGGTTCGCCACGAGCGAGTACCTCGCGGCGTCGTGGCTCGATCAGGCGTGGCACTCCCTCACCGAGGCGCAGGCGGCCGGCGACATCGACGTGGCGGCGTTCGAGGCATCCGCCCTCGCCGAGATCGGGCTCGACAACCCCGCCGTGCCCACGCGCTACTCGTCGACGTACTTCGCGCACGTCTTCTCCGGCGGCTACAGCGCCGGGTACTACTCCTATATCTGGAGCGAGGTGCTCGACGCCGACACCGTCGAGTGGTTCCGCGAGAACGGCGGGCTGACCCGCGAGAACGGCGACCGCTTCCGCGGGCGACTGCTCGGCGTCGGCGGGTCGAAGGATCCTCTCGAGGCCTACCGCGACTTCCGCGGGAGGGATGCCGACATCCGTCCACTCCTCGAGCGTCGGGGCCTGGTCGCCTGAGGTCTGCCTACCGGGCTGCGCGCGACGCGATCGTGCGCAGCTCGGCGGCGAGGTCGTCCGGCCGCGACCACATCGGCCAGTGCCCGGTCTCGAGGTCGATGAGCTGAACGCTGTCGAACTGCGAGAGCTCCTGGAACCACGGATGCCCCGCCTCCGACATCTCTCGCACCTGTTCCGAGGAGTAGCTCGCACACACGAGCGTGACCGGCAGGCGGTGGCGGGCGTCGTCGCGCAACGTGAGCGGTTCACGCGTCGGCGCTGCCGGATGCGGCACCGCACGGTCGCGGAATCGCGCCAGGTCTTCCGCATCGAGGCCCGCGAGGCTCGAGCCGCCCTGCTCGAGCTCGTCCCACGGCGGCAGGTCGAGCGCGGCGATGTGGTCGGGAAGGTCGGGCGATGCGACGAACCCGTCGGGCATCGGCCCGCTGTCGACGAAGACGAGCTGCTCGATCTGCCCATGGGCGATATCGGCCGCGCCGGAGACGACTGCGCCGGCTCCGCTGTGCCCGACGAGGATGGCGCGGTCGTCGGCACGACGGACGGCGGCCACCACGGCGGCGATCTGGTCGTCGAGAGTGACCTGTACGGCCGCAGACGCCTCGGGCTCTACCCCGGGAAGGGTGACGGGGTCGACGACGAACCCGTCGTCGCGCAGCCGCTCGGTGACGGCATCCCATGCCCACCCGCCGAGCCAGAACCCCGGCACGAGGATGAACGTCACCGTCTCGGCCGGCGTGGACTCCTCGATCTCGATCACAATGCACCTATCTTTCTCGCGAACGCGCGGACGCGATCGGCCATGACCTCAGGAACCTCGGCGACCGCGAAGTGGCCGCCCTCGTCGAGGCGCTCGAATGTCCGCAGGTCTCGGTAGAACGAACGCGCGAGCGACTCGGGATAGTCGCCCTCGTGTCGCTGGATGAAGACCGCGGCCGGCACTTCCACCGGCGGGATCGCATCGGGCTGGTCGGCGCCTTCGTAGTACGGCCGGAACGACGTCGCGATGCTCTGGGTGACCCAGTAGATCATCGCCTCGGTGAGGATCCGCTCCCGCGCGATCCGCCGCTCGACCGCTGCCGGATCCCCCCGGGGAGTGTCGCTCCACTCGACGAGCTTCTCGGCCAGCCACGCGAGCAGTCCCGCGGGCGAGTCGTTGAGCGCCGTCGCCAGCGTGTCGGGCCGGGTCGCCTGCACGTGGCCGTAAGCGCCCTCGGGTCCGTGGTCGGCGGCGAGCCGTGCGAAGAAGGCCACCTCGTCGGGAGCAGTCAGCTGCCGACGCTCCTCCTGGGACGGGAAGTGCGCGTGCGTCGCGACGATGCCGATGATCCGATCGGGATGCTGGGACGCCAGCAGATCGTTGACGTTCGCCGAGACATCCTCGCCGTAGGTCATGTACCGCTCGTACCCGAGCACCTCGGTCATCAGCGCGTGCACGGTGTCTGCCAGTCGCTGCTCCGTCACGAGGCCGTCGGCGTACGGCGTCGAGAAGGCGAATCCCGGGAAGCTCGGCACGACGACGTCGAAGTCGGGCAGCAGGTCGGCGAAGTCGAGCTGCAGCGCGAACGTGTGCGGCCAGCCGTGCATGACCACGAGGGCAGGGGCGTCGGTGCGCTCGGAGCGCAGATGGGCGAAGTGGACGGTCGCGTCGCCGATCGCCGCGGTGAACTGCGGATGACTGTTGAGCCAGCGTTCCCGGTCGCGCCAGTCGAACGCGCGCCACGACGACACGAGTTCTGCGAGATACGAAGCGGTCATTCCCGAGGGAGGACGATGAGGCGAGTCGGGCAGGAGCCGCGTGCGGGCCAGCCGATCCGTCAGGTCCTGCAGGACCTCATCGGCGACGTCGAGCCGGAAGGATCTGACAGCCATACCCCGACGCTACGACCGGGGTCGGACACCCGGTCGAGGTCAGGCGCTCTTGCGCTTCTCTCGCAGCACCAACGTGGGCGGAGCGCCCTCTTCGACGGCGGCGCGCGTGATGATCACCTTGTCGACATCGTCAGTGGACGGGATCTCGAACATGATCGGACCGAGCACGTCTTCGAGGATCGCGCGGAGCCCGCGGGCGCCGGTCTTGCGCTCGACGGCGAGGTCGGAGATCGCCTCGAGCGCCTCGGTGTCGAACTCGAGGGTGGCGCCGTCGAGCTCGAACATGCGCTGGTACTGCTTGACCAGGGCGTTCTTCGGCTCGGTCAGGATCTCCATGAGCGCCTCGCGATCGAGCGGCGAAACGGACGCGACGACCGGCAGCCGGCCGATGAACTCGGGGATGAGACCGAACTTGTGGAGGTCTTCGGGCTGGACCTCGCTGAACAGGCTGAGGTCGTCGCCCTTGTTGTGCAGCGGGGCACCGAACCCGATGCCGTGCTTGCCCACGCGCGACGAGATGATGTCTTCGAGCCCTGCGAACGCGCCGGCGACGATGAACAGGACGTTCGTCGTGTCGATCTGGATGAACTCCTGGTGAGGGTGCTTGCGACCGCCCTGGGGCGGCACCGAGGCGACCGTGCCCTCGAGGATCTTCAGCAGCGCCTGCTGCACGCCCTCGCCCGACACATCGCGCGTGATCGAGGGATTCTCGGCCTTGCGAGCGATCTTGTCGACCTCGTCGATGTAGATGATGCCCGTCTCGGCGCGCTTCGTGTCGAAGTCCGCCGCCTGGAGCAGCTTGAGGAGGATGTTCTCGACGTCTTCGCCGACGTAGCCCGCCTCGGTCAGTGCCGTGGCGTCGGCCACCGCGAAGGGGACGTTGAGGCGCTTCGCGAGCGTCTGCGCGAGGTAGGTCTTGCCGCACCCGGTGGGCCCGAGCAGCAGGATGTTGCTCTTGGCGATCTCGATCTCGTCGGCGCGCTGCTCGGCGGACTGGATCGTGCCGTGCGCACGGACGCGTTTGTAGTGGTTGTACACCGCGACCGAGAGCGCCCGCTTCGCGGCGTGCTGTCCGACGACGTACTCCTCGAGGAAACCGAAGATCTCGCGCGGCTTCGGCAAATCGAAGTCGGTCACGACGCCCGAGGAGGACTCGGCCATGCGCTCTTCGATGATCTCGTTGCACAGCTCGACGCACTCGTCGCAGATGTAGACGCCGGGACCGGCGATCAGCTGCTGCACCTGCTTCTGACTCTTTCCGCAGAAGGAGCACTTGAACAGGTCGGCGCTTTCACCGATGCGTGCCATGAGGCTCCTCCTCGTTGCGTCGGGGGCAGCCCCCCGGCTGTTCTCCGAGCCTAATCGGTCGCGGCGACATGCGGCGGGATTGCGACACGCGTTGTGGACGACCCGCGTCCGCCGACAGCGAAGCCCCGTCCCGGGTATCCGGGGACGGGGCTTCGCGGCATCCGCTCTACTTGGTCAGTGCGGCGGGGGTGCGCTTGCGTGTCGTGAGGACCTGGTCGACGAGGCCGTAGGTGACCGCCTCCTCCGAGGAGAGGATCTTGTCTCGGTCGATGTCCTTGTTGACCTCTTCGGGCGTCTTGTTCGAGTGCTTCGACAGCGTCTGCTCGAGCCAGGTGCGCATGCGCATGATCTCCTGCGCCTGGATCTCGATGTCGGACGCCTGTCCGTGCCCCGCCTCGCCCATTGCGGGCTGGTGGATCAGGATGCGGGCGTTCGGCAGCGCGAGACGCTTGCCCGGAGCGCCGGCCGCGAGCAGCACGGCGGCGGCCGACGCCGCCTGACCGAGGACCACGGTCTGGATCTGCGGCGAGACGTACTGCATCGTGTCGTAGATCGCCGTCATGGCCGTGAAGGAGCCGCCGGGCGAGTTGATGTACATGATGATGTCGCGGTCGGGGTCCTGGCTCTCGAGGACGAGGAGCTGGGCCATGACGTCGTCCGCCGAGGCGTCGTCGACCTGGACGCCCAGGAAGATGACACGGTCCTCGAACAGCTTGTTGTACGGGTCCTGGCGCTTGTAGCCGTACGCCGTGCGCTCCTCGAACTGGGGCAGGACGTAGCGGCTGCCGGGCACCTGGAGCCCCTGGCGCGCGCCAGCGAGTCGGGGGTCTGGGGCGGAGCCCCAGTGGGCATTGCCGCTCGGTCCGAAGGTGGGGGTCTGCATTGCGGGCTCTCTCTCTTTCGCCTTCGGTGCGATCAGTTCGCGGTTCCGCCGCCGCCGATGACGTCGGCTGCGGACTCGCGGATGTGGTCGACGAAGCCGTACTCGAGGGCCTCGTCAGCGCGGAACCAGCGGTCGCGGTCGCCGTCGGCGTTGATCTGCTCGACGGTCTTGCCGGTCTGCGCGGCGGTGATCTCGGCCAGACGCTTCTTCATGTCGAGGATGAGCTGCGCCTGCGTCTGGATGTCGCTCGCGGTGCCGCCGAAGCCGCCGTGCGGCTGGTGGAGCAGCACGCGCGCGTTGGGCGTGATGTAGCGCTTGCCCTTGGTGCCGGCCGTGAGGAGGAGCTGCCCCATCGACGCCGCCATGCCGATGCCGACGGTCACGATGTCGTTCGGCACGAACTGCATCGTGTCGTAGATCGCCATTCCGGCCGTGATCGAGCCGCCGGGCGAGTTGATGTAGAGGAAGATGTCCTTCTCGGAGTCCTCGGCGGCCAGAAGGAGGATCTTCGCGCAGATCTCGTTGGCGTTGTCGTCCCGCACCTCCGACCCGAGCCAGATGATTCGGTCCTTCAGCAGCCTGTCGAAGACGCTCGTCGCGACAAGTGGTTCGGCCATTTGTACTCCCTGATTCCTTGGTCGTGAGAACGAATCTACCGGCGCGGCACGGGCGACCCGCCCGTGTTCGCCCTGGGCAGATCAAGCCTCCGGGTCGACGAGCTCGCGCGCGTAACCGGTGACCGAACGCGTGTAGAGCGGCAGGTGCGGCGCGAGCGCGGTGAGGGCGATGGATGCCGCGCGCACGGCGTCGCCCGAAGACACGAGCGCGAGTGCGTAGAAGGCGGCCGCGGCGTCGTGGAGGGGCGAGCGCGGATCGCGCTCGTACTCGGCGCGCAGGAGCGCGAGGGACTCGTCGAGCGCACCGAGGTTGCGGATCGTGCTCGCGAGCTGGATCACCGCCTGCGGGCGGAGCTCGTCGTCGAGTCCGGCGGCGAGAGCCGCGCGATACAGCGGCTCGGCCTCTCCCTCCATGCCGGCGGAGTCGCGCGCCCCTGCCCGCTCGAACAGCGCCCTCGCGTCCCCCTCGGGCAGCTCCGCCGCGAGGACGTCGATCGCAGCCACCCGCTGCAGGTCGTCCAGCGCGTCATCGGCCCACGCCGCAGCGAGCCGCGTGCTCCAGTCGTCGGTCATGTCCGTCCTCCTCGATGAAGAAGGGGACGAATGCCGCGGCATCCGTCCCCTGATCGCTGCCGAGCAGCGACTACTCCTTGTCGGCGGCGGCCTTCTTCTTGGCCGGGGCCTTCTTGGCGGGCTTCTTCTCGGCCTCTTCGGCCTCGATCACGGCGTCGGCGTCGGCTGCGGCATCCGCGATCTCCTGCGCCTCCTCGACGACCTCTTCTTCGTCCTCGACGGCGACGAAGCCGGTGAGGTCGACGGTCTTGCCGTTGGTGTCGACGACGGTGACCTTGCCGAGCGCGACCGCGAGGGCCTTGTTGCGCGCGACCTCGCCGATCATGGCGGGGAGCTGGTTGCCCTCCTGCAGCGCGTTCACGAAGTCCTGCGGCGCCATGCCGTACTGAGCGGCCGACTGCACGAGGTACTGGGTGAGCTCGTCCTGCGAAACCTGGACGTTGACCTTCTCGGCGATCGCGTCGAGCAGCATCTGCGTCTTGAACTGCTTCTCGCTGGCCTCGGCCACCTCGGCGCGGTGCACGTCGTCCTCGAGACGGCCTTCGCCCTCGAGGTGGTTGTGCACCTCGTCCTCGATGAGCTGCGGCGGCACGGGGATCTCGACCTGCTCGAGCAGCAGCTCGATCAGCTTGTCGCGCGCAGCCGAGCCCTGCGTGAACACGGACTGCTCGCCGACGCGGTCCTTGAGGCTGTCGCGCAGTTCGCCGATCGTGTCGAACTCGCTCGCGATCTGTGCGAAGTCGTCGTCGGCCTCGGGAAGCTCGCGCTCCTTGACGGCCTTGACGACGACCGCGACCTCAGCCTCTTCACCGGCGTGGTCGCCGCCCACGAGCTTCGAGCGGAACGTCGTGTCCTCGCCCGCGGTGAGGGAGTCGATGGCCTCGTCGATGCCTTCGAGGAGCTCGCCGGAGCCGACCTCGTACGACACGCCCTCGGCGCGGTCGATCTCGGCGCCGTCGATCGTGGCGACCAGGTCGAGCTCGACGAAATCGCCGGTGGCCGCGGGGCGGTCCACGGTGACGAGGGTGCCGAAACGGCTGCGGAGACGGTCGAGCTCGGCGTCGATGGCCGACTCGTCGACCTCGACCGCGTCGACCTCGACGGTGGTGCCTTCGAAGGCGGGCAGCTCGAACTCGGGGCGGACGTCGACCTCGACCTCGACCTTGAGGTCGCCCGAGAAGTCCTTCTCGGCCGGCCACTCGGTCACCTCGGCGCTGGGACGACCCAGCACGCGGAGCTCGTTGGCCTCGACGGCCTGGCGGTAGAACGTGTCGAGACCCTCGCTCACGGCGTGCTCGAGCACGGCGGTGCGCCCGATGCGCTGATCGATGATCGGCGCGGGGACCTTGCCCTTGCGGAAGCCGGGGATCTGCACGTCCTGCGCGATGTGCTCGTACGCGTGGGCGATGCTCGGCTTGAGCTCGTCGGGCGTGACCGTGATGTGCAGCTTCACCCGGGTCGGGCTGAGCTTCTCGACGGTGCTGTTCACCATGCTTGTTCGTTCTCCTCTATCGGACCGCGCGCGCATGCGCGGCTGAAGGTCTGGGTCGGAATTCTGTGAGGGGCCGTGATGTCGGGGCGACAGGATTTGAACCTGCGACCTCCCGCTCCCAAAGCGGGCGCTCTACCAAGCTGAGCTACGCCCCGGGCGGGTTCGCACGCACGCGTGCGCCGTTTCGGCCCCGAGAAGTCTAGCCGACGCACCCGGCCGTCGCCTGCGCGCACCCTCGGGAGCCCCTGCGGGACGCTCTAGATCCGCTCGACCCACTGGGCGCGCCAGTCGGGAGCCGGGAACGGCTTCGTCCAGTACGCGGTCTCCTTCGCGATGCGCCCGTCGCGCAGCTCGAAGATGAACACGGTCTGGTACGGATCGCCGTCGCCGTAGTCGAGATCGGCCTCGGCGACCCAGAGGTCGCCGTCGCCCGTGAGGCGACGGGGCGAGATCTTGGGAAGCTGCGGGAATGCGCCGTAGATCGCGCGCCTGTTGTCGGCGCCGACGATCCGCTCCCCCGATTGGGGCCACTCCATCACCGCGTCGTCATGGAACAGGTCGTCCATGCCGGCCACGTCGTTCGCGTTGAGCGTGGCGATCAGCGCCTCGACGACGTCCTTGCCCGTGCGTGCCATGATCGGCTCCTTACGTCAGCCGCGCGTCGGGGCTGACGTGGGGAGCGGGATGACGGCCACCATGTACTACGATTGGTCGGTGCCCGTCAGCGGGCGCACGGGGATGTAGCTCAATGGTAGAGCCTCAGTCTTCCAAACTGATGGTGCGGGTTCGATTCCCGTCATCCCCTCCACTGATTCGACCCACGGCGATCCATCGAGCCGATACGCCGTGCCGCTACCGGGATCCTCCGGACTCGGCGCCTAGCCTTGGCGCGTGACTGCGTCCACCGAGGGTTCCGAGGAGAAGAACCCGCGGCCCGAGGAGTCGCCGTGAGCACGATGGCCCCGCCACGCCCTACCGCTCGGTCGTCTGCTCCCGTCGCTCGGAAGCGGCCGATGCGGTATCCGGATGCCTCGTCCCGCGCCGTGATGACCCGCCGCGGGTGGTGGCTCGTCGTGCTGAACTTCCTCGTTCCCGGCTCGGCGCAGGTGCTCGCCGGCAATCGTCGGCTCGGACGCATCGGCGTCGTCTCGACGCTCGTGATGTGGACACTCGCGATCGCGGCCCTGCTGTCCGCGCTGCTGGGGCGGTCGGTGTTCCTCGCGATCGCGACGAACTGGTTCGTCCTGCTTCTCGCCCAGGGGCTCCTCATCGCCTATGCCGTGCTCTGGGTGGTGCTCACGATCGACACCCTCCGCCTCGTCCGCCTGGTGAGGACCGGCACACGTGCGCGCTTCGGCATCGCCGCGACATCCGTCGTCCTGCTCGTCGTCGCGAGCGGCACTGCGGTGCACGCGGCGAACGTCGCGGGCGCGACGCGCGACACCCTCGGGGCGATCTTCGGCGCGAGCGGTCCGACCGTCGAGCCGTCCGACGGGTACTACAACGTGCTCCTGCTCGGTGCCGACAGCGGCGGCAGCCGCGACTCGAGGCGGTTCGACAGCATCTCGGTCGTGTCGGTCAATGCCGAGACGGGGGCGACGACCATCACGGGGTTCCCTCGTGACATGCCCGGCTTCCCCTTCGCCGCGGGTCCCATGCAGGACCGGTATCCGAACGGGCACGAGGGCCACGCCGACGCGACGTGCGGCTGGGGAAGCGGCATCAACCAGCTGAACACCGAGGTCGAGGTCTGTCAGGACGGCAATCTTCTCTACCCCGACGCCGTCGAAAACGGCTCGGCACCGGGCATCGAGGCGACCAAGGACGCGGCGGAGGGGATTCTCGGCATCGAGATCCCGTACTACGTGACGATCGACATGCACGCCTTCGAGGCGCTCATAGATGCGCTGGGCGGCGTCGAGATCACCGTGAAGGAGCGTCTCGCGATCGGCGGACCGGGCTACACCGGCGAACCGTTCGAGGAATGGGTCGAAGGCTGGATCGAGCCCGGCACCCAGCGCATGGACGGCCACACGGCGCAGTGGTACGCGCGTTCCCGCCACACCACCAGCGACTTCGACCGCATGCGACGCCAGCGTGAGCTGCAGCAGGCGATCCTCGCGCAGTTCACCCCGCAGGTCGTGCTCACGCGGTTCCAGGAGGTCGCCGATGCCGGTGCCGATCTCGTGAGCACCGACGTGCCGCATTCGTTCATCCCCACGCTCCTCGACCTCGCGCTGAAGGCCAGGGAGCAGGAGGTGGCGACGATCGAGCTGACACCCGACGGCGGCATCGACGAGAGCCAGCCGGACTGGGCGTACATCAAGGAGCTCGTGCGGTCGACGCTGCATCCGCCGGCGCCCACTCCGGAGGGCTGAGGCGCAGGGTGCGCAGACCCGTCGTCGAGACCGTCCAGTGGGGCGCTCGGCGCAGACCGGAACGCGGGCGGGATCAGTGCCGATGACGGTGGTGGGCGTCCGGGTAGTGCTCGTGCGTGTGGGTGACCTGCGCGTGCTCGTGCTCGTGGCGGTGCCATGAGCCTGCCGGCACGGGCATCCCGTCCGCGTGCTCGTGCTCGTGGTGCAGGTCGTGCGTGTGCGAGTGGTCGTGTACGACAGCCGCGTGGGTGTGCTCGTGCTCGTGACGCTCGGTGAGATGCAGCCACACGCCGAGCGCCATGAGAGCGGCCGCGATCGCAAGCGGCCACGTGAGCGGCTCGCCGAGGAGCACCGCGATCAGCGCACCGAAGAACGGTGCGACCGAGAAGTACGCGCCGGCGCGCGCCGTGCCGATGTGTCGCATCGCCACGATGAAGAGCGCGAGCGAGACGCCGTACGCGAAGAGGCCGATCACCATCGCGCCGGCGACCACGCCCGCCACGGGCAGCGTGGCCCCGAGGAGGAATGCGAGCACGAGGTTGACGGGCCCGGCGACCGAGCCCTTCACGGCCGCGAGCCAGGTCGCGTCGTTGAGCGCGACCATGCGCGTGAGGTTGTTGTCGAGCCCCCAGCACAGGCAGGCGCCGAGGATCGCCAGCGCGGGCCACGGTGATCCGAACGCGGCATCGGCCGACACACCGAGCACCACCGCGCCGGCCACGATCGCGACCATGCCCAGGGCGATCCGCCGGTCGACGTTCTCGTGGAACACGAACCACGCGAGCGCGGCGGTGAACACGGCCTCGGCGTTCAGAAGCAGGGATGCCCCGGATGCCGGCATGTTCGCCAGCCCCACCATGAGCAGCACAGGCGCCGCCATTCCACCGAAGAACACGGCGCCGACGAGCGGCAGCACCTCGCGACGCTCGATGCGGACGCGCGGCGCGCGGCGCATCAGTCGCCACACCGTCAGGCCGAGCCCCGAGCCGGTGTAGAGGAGCCCGGCGAGCAGCCACGGGCTCACTTCTCCGAGCAGCAGCTTCGCAAACGGCGTCCCCGCACCGAACAGCACCGCCGAGGCGATCGCCGCCTGCACCCCGACGTGACGGAGACTCTTCACACTGACCAGTATCGCCCGTGCACGGAAGACGGTCGATATCACCCGTTTCGCACTATCGCCGCGGCCCACCGGGGGTGCAGAATTCGGCAGAGGAGCCGGTTCCGGCAGGACGTGAGGGAGCATCGATGAGCACGCCGACATCCCCGTCGGGAGCGCCGAAAGAGCGCAAGCTGCCGCGACGCCCCGCGTCGAGCCTCGCCGAGAAGTGGACTCGGATCGACGACGTCGACGTGTTCTACCGCGAGTCGCCGCGCCCCCCTGCGGACGCTCGAGTCATGGCGCACGTTCACGGATTCGGCCTCTCCGGCCGCTACCTGCTGCCGACGGCCGAGCGCCTCGCGGACGACTTCCACACGTACGTGCCCGACCTTCCGGGGTTCGGCCGAAGCGGCAAGCGGCGAGACATGCTCGACATCCCCGACCTGGCGCACGCCACCGCGGACTTCCTCGACGATCGGGGTGTCGAGAAGGCGACGCTCGTCGGGAATTCGATGGGATGCCCGGTCATCATCGAGTTCGCCCACCACTACCCCGAGCGCATCGATCGCGCGGTGCTGGTCTCCCCCGCCGGCGGGCTCTACAACCAGCCGCTGCGCCGGGCCATGGGGCAGCTGGGGAAGGATGCTCCACGCGAGCCCACCCGGATGGCGAAGGTCGCCGTGCCCGACTACGTGCGATTCGGCGTGCCCAGCACCATGCGCCTCTTCCGTGCCCTCACGCAGTACCCGTCGCTCAAGCGTCTGCTCGAGATGAAGATCCCCACGCTGGTGGTGCTCGGCGAACGCGATCCCCTGCTTCCCCACGCGCACCGGGTCGACGAGATCGCGAGCCAGACGGACAGCCACGTGCTCGTCGTCCTCCTCGAGGGGGCCGCCCACGCGATCAACTTCAGTCATCCCGACCAGCTGGCGCACCTCATCCGTCTCTTCATGGACGACAAGCCGATCGTCAACGATCCGGCCTGGCCCGGCCACGTGCGTCTGTATGAGGTGCATCGCGGCAAGCACCACCCGGCTCCGAAGGGCGACGCCCCCGCCCCTTGACCCGTGTTCGACGCGCGAGCCGGGACGTCGTTACGCGGGCGTCGCCGTCTCGTGGGCAGCGAGATGCGCACGATAGGTCTGCGCGTTGCGGAGGATCCCCTCGCGCTCCTCGGCGGTCAGCTCGCGACGCACCTTGGCGGGGACGCCGGCGACCAGCGATCCTGCCGGGACGAGCGTGCCCTCGAGCACGACGGCGCCCGCCGCGACGAGGCATCCGTCTCCGATGACCGCGCCGGAGAGGACGACGCTCCCCATGCCGATGAGCGAGCCGTCGCCGATCGTGCAGCCGTGGACGACCGCGTTGTGGCCGACCGACACATCGCGTCCGATCACGACCGGATGCCCGGCATCCACGTGCACCGACACGTTGTCCTGCAGGTTGCTGCCGTCACCGACCGTGATCGCGTCGCTGTCGCCGCGCAGCACCGCGTTGTACCAGACGCTTGCACCCTCGCCCAGGGTGACCGCGCCGATCACGCGGGCGCCCGATGCGACGAACGCGCTGGGGTCGATGTCGGGCGTGCGGCCGCCGACGGCGAGGACCGCGGCGTCTTCGGAGATCGTCATGGCACGACCCTATGCGACGCCGCTACTGGCCGTGCCGGCCCAGACGATCCCTGATCGCCGTGGCGTACCACGGCGCCAGCGTGTCGGCGAAGGTGACCGTGAGGTGGTCCTGGTCGCGGTAGATGTTCGCTCCGCCCACGACCGGCGCACACGTCTCCGACCCGCAGAACACGTCGGTGAAGTCGAGCAGCGTGACGGCTTCGCGCTCCTCCGCCGCGCCCCGCAGCGGGTCCTCGGCGACGAGCACGTCCGAGCGCAGCCCGTCGCACTCGGCGACGTCGCGGGTCCGCAGGCACTTGTTCGGGTCCGTCTCCCACACGGGGTTGTCGACGACGGTGATCACGGGCACGCCCTGGTCGAGCATCTCGTCCCACGCGTCGACGTATCCGGCGACCGCTGCCTCGTACTCCGAGCCGTAGCCCACCGACGAGTAGGGCGTCGTCGCGATCGCCGCAGTGAACACCGCATCGAGGTCGGCGTCGGCCATCGCCGAGGTCATGCCCTCGCGCCACTCGGTGCAGGCCTCCCCGAACGCGCCGGGGGTGGCCAGCGGGGTGTTGTTCCAGGGACACGCGCCCTTGAACCAGGTGACCAGCTGCCAGCCCTCCTCGTCGGCGATGCGCTGGAAGGTCGACAGCAGCTGGTAGGCGTGGCTGTCGCCGACGAGCGCGACGCGCGGAGCATCCGGATCATCCGACCCGAAGGTGCACGAGACCGGACGCGAGTCGGTCAGCTGCACGAAGCACTGCTCGTCGTGCGGTCGGTCGATTCCTGCGAAGCCGGGAGCCGGCAGGATCTCCGAGCCGAAGTCGGCCGTCGCGCAGGAGGGGTCGAGCACGGAGGCCGCACCGAAGCAGGGCGGCGGATCCTGCTGCAGCTGCTCGATGGCGCGCACGCCCGCGTTGTAGGCCGGCGCGTTGACGATCCACGCCGTCGAGGCGACCGCGGCGACGACGAGCATGGCCGCGAGCGAACTCCACAGGGTGACGCGCGCAGGACGCGATGTGAGGACCTTCCAGCTGCGGGCGGGGTCTTCGACGAAGCGCTTGGTCAGCCAGGCGAGCACGAAGCAGAGCACCAGCAGCGCGACGCGGTGGTAGATCGTCAGCCCCCAGAAGGGCACGGACGGCGCGATGATGATCAGCGGCCAGTGCCACAGGTAGAGCGAGTACGAGATGTCGCCGACGAACTGAGCAGGGCGGATCGCGAGGATCCGCGTCGGATACCACCAGCGCTCGGCGTGGGACGCCGAGATGACTGCAGCTGCACCCAGCGTGGGCAGCAGCGCCATGTAGCCGGGGAACGGCGTCTGACCGTCGAACGTGAAGATGACGTAGACGAGGAGCAGGATGCCGCCCCACCCGAGCACGAAGCTGCCGAGGGCGTTGCGCACCCGCAGCATCGGGATCAGCGCGATCATCGCGCCGACGCCGAACTGCCACATCCGCCCGAACGTGACGAAGTAGGCCGGTGCAGGATTCGTGATCGTGAAGACCACGCAGAACACGAACGAGATCACGGAGACGACCGCGAGGGTCGTGATGACGGCGCGACGTCGCGCTCCGCGGAACCACTTCACGCCGATCCATGCCGCGAGCAGCATGAGCAGCGGCCACATCACGTAGAACTGCTCCTCGAGCGACAGCGACCAGTAGTGCTGCACCGTGGCCGGGTCGCCGGAGTGGTTGAGGTAGTCGGCCGAGTTGAGCGCGAGGTACCAGTTCTCGACGTAGAACGTCGAGGCGAGGATCTCGCGGACCTCGTTCGGCAGCGCGGAGGTCGGCGTGAGGTACGGCGACATCGCGACGAGCGCGCAGAACAGCAGGACGAGGAGGGATGCCGGCAGCAGGCGTCGCGCCCGCCGCGCCCAGAACTGGCCGAGGCGGACGCCGCCGGTCGCCGTGAGCTCGCGCATCAGATGCCCGGTGATGAGGTACCCCGAGATGACGAAGAAGATGTCGACGCCGATGTAGCCGCCCGTGATGCGGCCTGGCCAGAAGTGGTAGAGCACGACGGCGAGGACGGCGATCGCGCGCAGACCCTGCACGTGGGGGATGAAGCGCGAGGGCTCCGCGTGCTCGGGCGAGCGGTCGCGGGGCTCACGGGTCACGGTGGTGGCGGGCTCGCGCAGGTTCTGCGGTCCGAGCTCGTGATCGGCGGAAGGCACCTATCGACGTTAGCCGGTGTCGGCGGACATTCCCGTACGACAGGTCCGGTGGTGACCACCGCCGGTTAGCGGAGCCTTGTCTTGCTTGCGGAATGACGGGGGCTGAGTAGCGTTGCACCCACTGGAGGACGAGCGCCGATCTCGGTGCCCCTCCCGAAGATGGAGGCGACGACATGACCAAGACGAACACGACCCCCGCTACCGCTGCCGACCCCACCGTGGCCGCTGCGAGCGCCCAGTTCCTCACCCCCATCGTGCTGGGGCTCCAGGCCCTCGCGGTCAACGGCAAGCAGGCCCACTGGAATGTGCGCGGCGCGAACTTCATCGCGATCCACGAGCTGCTCGACTCCGTGGTCGCCCACGCGCAGGCCGGTGCCGATGAGGCCGCCGAGCGCATCGTGGCCCTCGGGCTCCCGGTCGACGCTCGCGTCGGCACCGTGGCCGAGAAGACCAAGACGACCGAGGTGCCCGCCGGCTTCACTCAGTGGGATGCCCTCATCCGCAACGTGATCGCCGACATGGACGCCGTGATCGCCGACACCCAGGCCGCGATCGACGGACTCGACGAGTTCGACCTCTCCAGCCAGGACGTCGCGATCGGCATCAAGGAGTCGCTCGAGAAGGACCGCTGGTTCCTCTTCGCGCACCTCGCGGAGTGATCGGATCCGATCGACTCGGAATGCCCCCGGCGCCGCCGGGGGCATTCCTCGTTCTACGGCCGCTGCAGGAAGGCGAGGACCGCGAGAACGCGACGGTGCTCCGTGCCGGACTCCTCGAGGCCGAGCTTGGCGAAGATCGCGCTGATGTTCTTCTCGACGGCGCCGACCCCGATGAAGAGCCGCTCCGCGATGCTCGCGTTGCTGCGGCCCTCGGCCATGAGCGTCAGGACGTCGCGCTCGCGCGGCGTGAGGGTCGACAGCGGGTCGGGTCTGGCCGCGAGGAGCCCCTGCACGACCAGCGGATCGAGCACGGTGCCCCGCTCGCGGACCCGCCGCACGGCGTCGGTGAACTCCTCGAGAGACGTCACGCGGTCTTTCAGGAGGTAGCCCACGCCCCCGTCGCCGCCGGCGAGGAGCTCCCGCGCATACACGCCCTCCACGTACTGGCTGAGCACCAGGATGCCCACCTTCGGCAGCGCGGAACGGAGTGTCAGCGCCGCCCGGATGCCCTCGTCGCGGAACCCCGGAGGGAGCCGGACGTCGAGGATCGCGACATCCGCCTGCGCGTGCTGCACCCGCTCGACGATGTCGTCCGCGTCGCCCCATGCGCCGGCCGTGACGTACCCGGCCTCGTCGAACAGCCGCACGAGACCTTCACGCAGCAGCACCGAGTCCTCGATGAGCACCACGCGCACGGGCCGGGAGTCGCTGTCGCCTGCCATCACCTCAGCATATTGATCGATCACGGCAGGGTCGGGGCGAGCGGCACATGGGCGCCGACCGACGTCGGACCCCCTGCCGGGCTGTCGACGACGAGCATCCCGCGCAGGCCCGCAATGCGCTCGCGAAGACCCTCGAGGCCGTGACCCGGCGCGAACGCCGCCCCGCCGCGCCCGTTGTCGACGACCCAGACGTCGAGCGTCGACGGGACACCCGTGACCGATGGTCGCAGGGACGCCTTGAGCGTGACCGCCGAAGCACCGGAGTGCTTCACGACGTTGGTGAACAGCTCGGCGACGACGAAGTAGACGGTGCGGGCGACTTCCGGGCTCGTGACCGTGTCGATCGCGGGATCGATGTCGGTGTGGACGACCAGCGGCGTTCCGGCGGCGACCGCCGAGAGGGCGGCAGCGAGGCCCCGATCCTGCAGGAGGGGCGGCGCGACGCCGCTCGACAGCGCGCGCAGCTCGTCGAGGGCGGCCTTCGCGTGACCACGGGCCTCGCGGGCGAGCTCGGCCGCGGCATCCGCGTCACCCGCCTCCGCCCGGCGCTCGAGCGCCGCCAGATCGAGCTGAAGGCGCACCAGTCGCTGCTGCGGCCCGTCGTGGATGTCGCGCTCGAGGCGGCGCAGCGCGACGTCTTCGGCGTGGACTGCCGCGCCGCGTGCGGCTGCCTCGGCGCGCACCTCGGCCGCCAGGTCGTCGGAGCGCCAGCGGCCGAGCATCCCCTTCGCCACCGCGTGGTGGCCGAGAGCCAGTCCGCCCAGCACCCACGGCATGGTGAAGGTGAAGACGATGCCGGCGATCAGGTAGAGCGTGACCTCGACGCCCCACGACGGCGTGCTTCCGAACAGCCAGGGCAGAGCGTCGGAGACGTAGTGACCCCACTCGCCGCCGTCGCCGCGCGGGATGAAGGCCCCCCAGAACCAATAGGTCAGACCGCCGAGGCCGACGCTGATCCACGCGGTGCTGATGGCGAACGAGATCGTGCTGATGATCGGGCTCACGATCATGCCGTGCGTGAGGTACAGCCAATAGTGCGCGTTGCGGATCGGGCGGGTGAGGGTCATCCAGAACCCGCCCGTGCCCGGCTTGTCGCGGTTCCACTCCGGCCCCTGGATCTGGGGCAGCCCGGTGAGCCACAGCAGACCCCGGTCGGCGAGGCCGAAGCCGCGCGCGACGAACAGCGTGCCCACGATGATCGGCAGACCCACCACGACGACGAGGAGTCCGACTCCCGTCCAGAAGAGCGACGCGAGGACGCTCACCGAGATCATCGCGAGCACGAAGACGGCGATGAGGTAGACCGCGCTCCCCGGCGTCCGGGTCCACGCACGGCCGTACGACGACCAGAAGCCCGCGGGGGCGTCGGTCGCGACGGCGTCAGTGGTCATGGTTGTCATCGGTGTCTCCTTCGGGACGTCGCAGGTCGGGCTCTTGGCCCTGCTCGACGACCAGGAACTGTCCCATCATGCCCTGGTCCTCGTGCCACAGAAGGTGGCAGTGATACATGTACGGAGTGGTCGGATCGGCGTAGTCCTCGAAGCGCACGAGGATGCGGTATTCCCGCTGACCTTCGAGCGCGATCGTGTCCTTCCACCCCGACAGCCGCGCCGGCGGCTCGGCGCCGTCCACGCTCAGCACACGGAATTGCGTGTCGTGCACGTGGAAGGAGTGCGGCAGCGGATTCTCGTTGCGGATCGTCCATACCTCGCTCGTGTCGACGGTGGCCACGAAATCCGCGCGGCCGAGGTCCATCTGCCGATCGTTGATGCTGTGCCCCGACATGACGAACGAGCGCTGGGCCGCGGCATCCTCCTCCTCCGCCGCCGGGAGGTCGGCGAGGGTCGTCGGCAGCGCGGGCGACGGGGCGAGGGATGCCGCGCCCCGCAGCTCCAGGACGTCGAAGCTCGCGCTGCCCGCGTTCAGAGCGGGGTCGGGAGCCTGCGAGCGCAGAACGATCCGCTCTCCCGGTGCGACCGCGACGACGATCTCGGCGCGCTCCCCCGGCGACAGCGGCACGCTCGTCGACGGCACCGGCTCGGCGAGCAGGCCGCCGTCGGAGCCGATGAGCGCGAACTCCCGCCCATCGGCGAACGTGAAGTCGTACATGCGCGCGCTCGATCCGTTGAGGAGGCGCAGTCGCACCAGCTCGGTCGTGACGTCGAAGTAGGGGCCGACCGTGCCGTTGACGAGGATCGTGTCGCCGAGGACGCCGTCGAACTGCATGCCCGATCCGCCCTCGAACGCGCCGTCGGCGCCGAACGAGCGGTCCTGCACGATGACCGGTACGTCGTCGACCCCGTAGTCCCGGGGAAGCGCCAGGGCCGTCTCGTCGTCGTCCTGCACGAGGAACATGCCTGCCAGGCCGGCGTCGACCTGCTCGCGCGTGCGTCCGTGCAGATGCGGGTGATACCAGAGCGATGCCGCGGGCTGGTCGATCGTCCACTCGGGATCCCAGGTCGCGCCCGGCGCGATCGGCGAGTGCGGGCCGCCGTCCATCGCGGCCGGCAGGTGCATGCCGTGCCAGTGGACGGTCGTGCTCTCGTCCAGACTGTTCGTGACGTCCACGCGGACCCGTTCGCCGCGCGCCGCGACCAGGGTCGGGCCGAGATACGACCCGTTGTAGCCGAGCGTCGGCGTCTCGGTCTGCGGAAGGAACGACGTGCGGTCCTCGCGTGCCTCGAGCTCGAACACGCGCACGCCGTCCTCGACGTGCGACGGCGCGAGCTCGGGAACGCGCAGCGGCTGTTCGAAGCTCAGGCTTCCGGCGGCCGGCGGCGTCGCGCGCACGCTGTTCGCGACCACCCAGGTCACGCCGACGGCGATCACGAGCACGATCACGACGAGCGGGATGGCGATCAAGGTGGCGACGAGGCCGCGACGACGTCGGCGTCGCGGGGCGACGGCCGGCGGGGGCGGTGGCGGTGAGGGCACAGCGGAAACCATGCCTCCAGCCTCCCGAGAGCGAGCCGGATGCGGCATCCGACCCCCTCCCGAACCGGCACGGGGGCTGTCCCCCGTGTGCGGGGTGCGGGTCGCCTACGCGGCGTGTGTGAGCCGTCCGGCGAGGATCGTGGCGGAGACGGTCATGCCGCGGAGCTCGTCGTGGGATGCCGCGAGGGGATCATGCGCGCAGATCGCCAGGTCGGCGCGGACCCCGGGCTCGACGCGGGCGGTCTCGGCCGAGCCACCATGGGTCGACGCGGCGAGAGCGACCGCCGGCGCGAGGCTCTGATGGGCTTGCCACGGCTCGCGACCGTCGCGCGTGCGGAAGACCGCCGCCGCCATCGCCGCCCACGGATCGAGCGGGGAGACCGGCGCGTCCGAGCCGAAGAGGAGGTTCGCGCCCGTGTCGGCGAGCGAACGCAGCGGGTACGGCTGCGCGGTCTGCGCGGCCCAGATGGTGTCCGTCATATCGCGGTCGTCGATCGCGTGCTCGGGCTGCACGCTCGCCCCCACGCCGAGGCGTCCGAACCGCGGGATGTCGGCGTGCGCGACGAGCTGAGCGTGCTCGATCGTCCCCCACGCGCCCGTGGCGGCGAAGGCGTCGAGGGCGTGCGAGTTCGCCACATCGCCGATCGCGTGGATCGCCGAGGCGATGCCGGCGCCCGTCGCCCGTGTCATCAGGTCGACGAGCGTGGCGAGATCGACCGTGAGCATGCCGTGGTTGTGAGAATCGCCGGGGTAGGCGTGCGACGTGGCGGCCGTGCGGGTGCCGAGCGAGCCGTCGGTGATGACTTTGAGCGATCCGACGCGGGCGAGGTCGGATGCCGCGCCCCGCGCGACGTCGCCCGTCTGGAGCCCCTCGGCGACGGCCCGGTCGAGGAACTCCGGGTAGATGCCGAACTCCACTCGGAGCGCGTCGAAGCCCGCGGAGGTGCGCCGGGCCCAGGCTTCCTCGTTCCAAGCCATGTCGAGGTCGACCAGCCCCACGACGCCACGGGAGGCAGCATCCCGAGCCATCGCCTCGACGAGCGGATCGGCGATGTCGGCGGCGACGGCGTTGAGCCGCCGAGAGATCTCGAACGCCGGGTCTTCGCGGAGGATCCCGACGCGATCGGGCTCGAACCCCTCCCGGCGCAGAGCGGCCGTGTTGAGCCACACGCTGTGCACATCGGCGTTGATGAGGTACGTCGGCACATCGCCGGTGGCCGCGTCGAGCAGCTCGAGCGAGGGCTCGTCCGACCACAGGGCGTCGCGGAACCCGGTGCCGACCCGCCTGCCGTCTGCGAGCGGAGCCGCGGCCCCCATGATCGCGGCTGCCTGGGCCGCCGAGGTTGCGGCGCCGAGCGGCTCGCGCTGCGCCGCGAGCGCCCATTGAACGACGTGGACGTGGTGGTCCCAGAGCCCCGGGGTCAGCCATCCGCCGGCGGCGTCGAGCACAAGGCCCGTCCTGGGAAGTGCCCCCGCGGGCGCGATGTCGACGACGAAGCCGTCCGCGAGGTGGACGTCGACCGGCTGGTCCTCGAAGGGGTCGGTGCGCTCCGAGCCGGTCAGACGGGCGTTCGCGATGACGGCGGGCGTCTCGCCTCGGGCCGGGCTCATCGAGCAGCCTTCCGGGCGTCATGGGCGCGCTGCATCTCGCCGGCGAGCCGCGGATCGGCGTACGGGCTCGCTCCGTCCTCGAGCTCGGCGATGATCGTCTCGATGACCTCGTCCGGCCGATTCTGGCTGAGCTTGCGCTTGGCGACCACCCGCGTCGGGGTGAGGCGGAAGCCGACCGTGCCCCTCTCGAGCTTCGACACGTACGCGGGGTCGTTCGGGCGCTCCCAGAGCAGGCGGGGCTCAGGCATCCCGCCCTCGAAGCGCGCGACGAGCCGGTCGAGCACCTCGAGGTTCTCCTCCGGGGTGAGGATCTCGGGGATCCCGCTCAGGTGCGCGGACACGAAGTTCCAGGTCGGGACATTCGGGCCGTCGCCGTACCAGCCGGGCGAGATGTAGCCGTGCGGGCCCTGCACGACGACCAGGAGCTCATGCTCTCCGAGCCCGTGGATCATGTCGTCGGGCTTGCCGACGTGACCGACGATCGTGAGGTCGTCACGGGTCTCGTCGAGGAGGACGGCGTAGTGGGATGCCACCAGCCCGGCGTCGGTCTGGCTCACCAGGGTGACCCAGGGGTTCGAGTCGACGAGACGGCGCAGCTCGGTGACATCCGTCATCGCGAAGCTCGGGTTCTGACGCATGGCTCCAGCCTAGGGTCGGCTCAGGCCTGACAGCTCGGGCACCAGTAGAGCTTGCGCGTGGCCATCTCCTCGACGACGATCGACGTCCCGCAGACCCGGCACGGAAGGCCTGCCCGGTGGTAGACCCAGTGCCGGTCGTCGCGGCTCGCCATCGCCCGCCGGTACGACTCGGGCTCCAGGTCGTCCATCGTCATCATCTGCCCGGTCTCGACGCCGATAGCCAGCAGCCGCACCCAGTCGCGCCACAGGTCGCGCACGACTCCCTCGGGCACGTTGCGGCCCGGCGTGTGCGGGTTCTGGCGGGCACGGAAGAGCAGCTCGGCACGGTAGACGTTCCCGATGCCGCTCACCACCGACTGGTCCATCAGGAGCTGCCCGATCGCGGTGGGCTTGCGACGGACCGCGGCGGTGAAGCGCTCCTCACCGTCACCGACGTCGTCGACCAGCGGATCCGGGCCGAGCTTCGCGATGGTCGCGGCGACCTCGTCGGGTGTCTGCAGCTCGCACGCCGTCGGCCCGCGCAGATCGGCGGCGGTGACCTCGGTGAGGAGCCGAAGCCGCACCTGGCCGACGACGGGCGGCGGCCACTCGTCGCCGTCCTCGGCGAGGCTTCTGGTCTGCTCCGACATGCGCACGTGGACGCGGGTCCTGCGGGGGGCGCCGATCGAGGTCAGCGAGTTCTCCCCCGCGCTGTCGAGGATCGGTGCGGCCGCCAGATCGGTGCCGCGCTGATTCGTCTGCCCCATGCGCCCGTTCGCCGAGGCGATCGTGGGATCGACGAGGATCTCGCCCGCGAAGTCCCACGCCCCGTACATGCCGAGATGGATGCGCAGCCAGATATCGTCGTCGAACTCCAGGAACATCTGCTTGCCCACCGCACGGACGGCCGTGACGGTGCGACCGTCGATGACGGCGGCGCCGTCGACGAAACGTCCCTGCGGGCTCGACGCCCGCACGGTCCGCCCGACGAAGTTGCGGTCGAACTGGCGCGCGATGCGATGGACGGAGTGGCCCTCGGGCATCGGTCGGTCAGCCCGCCTCGGGGTCGAAGGAGCTGTCGTCGGCGGCGAGCACGTCGGGAAGTCCCGGCGTCGCGCGCGGGTCGGGCTCGAGTGCACCGTCGGCCTCGTATGCGGCCAGCTGGGCGATGCGCCGT
Source organism: Microbacterium sulfonylureivorans (assembly GCF_003999995.1). Classification (NCBI taxonomy): domain Bacteria; kingdom Bacillati; phylum Actinomycetota; class Actinomycetes; order Micrococcales; family Microbacteriaceae; genus Microbacterium; species Microbacterium sulfonylureivorans. The sequence continues at coordinate 294,827 of NZ_RJAD01000002.1, read as the reverse complement.
GCGTGGCGCTCCTCCCCCGAGAACGGGGTCGCGATGAACGTGTCGATGAACGACACCGCCTCGTCGAACGTGTGCTGGCGCGCGCCGATCGCGATGACGTTGGCGTCGTTGTGCTCACGGGCGAGTTCGGCGGTGGCGATGCTCCACGCGAGCGCGGCGCGCACGCCGGCGACCTTGTTCGCGGCGATCTGCTCGCCGTTGCCGGAGCCGCCGAACACCACTCCCAGCGTCTCGATGCCGGACTCCTGATCGCGCACGACCGCCTGGGCTGCGCGGATGCAGAATGCCGGGTAGTCGTCGAGCGGGTCGTACTCGATCGGACCGTGGTCGACGACCTCGTGGCCGGCCGCGGCCAGATGGTGCTGCAGTTGGGTGGAGAACTCGAGGCCGGCGTGGTCGGTCGCGATGTGGATGCGCATGGGCTCAATCCTAGGGAGCGGCGCGAGAGCGCCTCGGGCAGATTGCGGAGTTCGTCAGGGGGCGATCCCGGCCGCGGCGGGCTTGAATTCCGCGCGGACGTTCTCGCAGCACGCGGGACGGCAGACGTCGAACCACGGCCCCAGGTCGGTCAGGTGCGGGCGCTCCGCGGCGGGAGTGCCGTGCAGGCGCTCCTCGACGAGGTCGACGAGCCCGGCGACGAAGACCGGGTCGACGCCCGGGGTCGGCGTGCGCACCGAACGGAGCCCGGCCTCGGCCGCGGCATCCGTCGCCTCGGTGTCGAGGTCCCAGAGGACCTCCATGTGGTCACTCATGAAGCCGAGCGGCACGATGGCCACTGCCTCGATGCCCGCTCCGGGCAGATCGGCGATCACATCGTTCACATCGGGTTCGAGCCACGGCTGGCTCGGCGGACCCGAGCGCGACTGGTAGACCAGCTCCCACCCGATCCGGGCCGCCGAGGGGATCTCGGCGGCCACAGCGGCAATGACGACCTCGGCGACGGCGAGGTGCTGCGCCGCGTACGCGCCGCCCTCGCCGAAGTCGCGGTGCGCCGGATCGCCCTCGCGCGGGCCCGAGCGCTGCGCATCGGCCGTCGGGATGCTGTGGGTCGAGAAGAGGACGCGGATCGACTCCGGCGGAAGACCGTCCGACAGGAATCCGGCGATCGCGTCGCGCACTCCGTCGATGAACGGCTGCACGAACCCCGGGTGGTCGAAGAACTGCCGCACCTTGTCGATGGTCACGGTGCGGGCGAGGCCGGTCGCCTCGAGCACGCGCGCGAAGTCCTCGCGGTACTGCCGGCAGCTCGAGAACGACGAGTACGCGCTGGTCGCGAGGGCGAGCAGATTCGCGTGACCGGATGCCGCAGCATCCTGCACCGCCTCCTCCAGGTACGGCGCCCAGTTGCGGTTGCCCCAGTACACTGGCAGGTCGACGCCGCGTGCGGCCAGCTCGGCCTCGAGCGCGGCCTTGAGCGCGCGGTTCTGCGCGTTGATCGGGCTGACGCCGTCGAAGTGGCGATAGTGGTGCGCGACCTCCTCGAGACGCTCGTCAGGGATGCCGCGACCGCGCGTGACGTTGCGAAGGAACGGGATGACGTCGTCCTGCCCCTCCGGTCCTCCGAATCCGGCGAGGAGTATCCCGTCATAGGCGACCGGCACCTCCACGTGCGGGGCACCGGATGCCGCCGCCGGCGATGCGAACGGCACCACGGTGTCGGCGGTCGAGGTCTGGGACAGGTTCTGCGCTCCCGAAGTCACCCATCCATCCTTTCACCCCCTGCGTGAGCGCAGCGCGACAGGCTGATTCCACAGGCGCCGCCGCGGCGCGGCCTCTGGAATAGGCTGGGACGGTTGCCGCCGGCGCCAGCAGCGCCCATCCGCGGCATCCCACCCTCACCCACGGGAGCATTGCAGTGCCTGGAGAGAACCTCACCCGCATCGAGGCGCAGGAGCGCCGCGCGATCGTCGACACCCACTCGTACGAGGTCGTGCTCGACCTGACGAAGGGCGCCGAGGTCTTCGCGTCGCGCACCGTCGTGCGCTTCTCGGCCACCGAGGGCGCCGAGACCTTCATCGACCTGATCGCGCGCGACGTGCGCGAGATCACGCTCAACGGCCGGGCGATCGACGCCGCGACGGCGTTCGCCGATTCGCGCATCGCGCTCACCGGACTCGCCGCCGAGAACGAGCTCGTCATCGACGCCGACTGCCTGTACACGAACACGGGCGAGGGGCTGCACCGCTTCGTCGACCCCGTCGACGGCGAGGTCTACCTCTACTCGCAGTTCGAGGTGCCCGACTCACGCCGCATGTTCGCGGTGTTCGAGCAGCCCGACCTCAAGGCCACCTTCCAGTTCACCGTCACGGCGCCCGAGCCCTGGAAGGTCGTCTCGAACTCGCCGACCCCCGAGCCGAAGAGGCACGGCGACGGCAGCGCCACGTGGGCCTTCGAGGCCACCCCGCGCATCTCGTCGTACATCACGGCGCTCATCGCCGGACCCTACGAGGCGACGTTCTCGGAGCTCACCAGCGCATCGGGCCGCGTCATCCCGCTCGGCGTCTACGGCCGCAAGAGCCTGTGGCAGCACCTCGACGCCGACTACATCTTCGAGAAGACCCGTCAGGGCTTCACGTACTTCGAGGACAAGTTCGACTACGCGTACCCCTTCGCCAAGTACGACCAGCTGTTCGTGCCGGAGTTCAACGCCGGTGCCATGGAGAACGCCGGAGCGGTCACCTTCACCGAGACGTACGTCTTCCGGTCGAAGGTGACGGATGCCGTCAAGGAGCGTCGCGTCGTCACGATCCTCCACGAGCTGGCCCACATGTGGTTCGGCGATCTCGTGACCATGAAGTGGTGGAACGACCTCTGGCTGAACGAGTCGTTCGCCGAGTGGGCGTCGACCATCGCGACCGCCGAGGCCACCGAGTGGACCGAGGCGTGGACCACGTTCAACGCGATGGAGAAGACCTGGGCATACCGCCAGGACCAGCTCCCCTCGACGCACCCCGTCGTCGCGCAGATCAACGACCTGGAAGACGTCCAGGTCAACTTCGACGGAATCACCTACGCGAAGGGCGGCTCGGTCCTCAAGCAGCTCGCCGCATGGGTGGGCATCGAGCAGTTCTTCGCCGGTGTCGCCGCGTACTTCAAGAAGCACGAGTGGTCGAACACCGAGCTGTCCGACCTGCTCTCCGAGCTCGAGACCACGAGCGGCCGCGAGCTGTCGACGTGGTCGAAGAAGTGGCTCGAGACCGCCGGCGTCAACACGCTCTCGCCCGAGATCGTCACCGACGTCGACGGCGCGATCACGCGCTTCGCGATCGTCCAGACGGCCCCTGCCGACTACCCGACGATCCGCCCGCACCGCCTCGGCGTCGGGTTCTACAACGTCGAGGGCGACGCTCTCGTGCGCGTGCACCATGTCGAGCTCGACGTCGACGGCGACCTCACCGAAGTGCCCGAGCTCAAGGGTCTCAAGCGCCCCGATCTCGTCCTGCTCAACGACGAGGATCTCGCCTACGCCAAGATCCGTCTCGACGACCGCTCGCTGCAGACCGCGATCGACCACCTCGGCAAGATCAGCGACCCGCTCGCCCGTTCGCTGGTGTGGGGCGCCGCCTGGGACCAGACGCGCGATGCCGAGGCATCCGCTTCCGACTACGTCGACCTGGTCCTTCGCAACATCGGCTCCGAGACGGAGTCGACGACCGTCCGCACCACGCTCGCGCAGCTGCAGCTCGCCGCGAACGCGTACGTCGCCCCCGAGAAGCGCTCCGCCACGCGCGAGAAGGTCGCCGACGCGCTGTGGGCCCTCGCGCTGGCCGCGGAGGCCGGCAGCGACAGCCAGCTCCAGTTCGTGACCGCGTTCGCGAGCGCGGCCTCCACCGGCGCGCAGACCGAGAAGGTCCGTCAGGTCCGCGACGGCGAGGTCTCGTTCGATGGTCTCGAGATCGACACCGACCTGTCATGGCAGCTGCTCGTGGCGCTCGCCGCGGGCGGAGCGGTCACCGTCTCCGACATCGACGCGGCGCTCGCCGACGACAACACGGCCAAGGGCGGCGAGTTCGCCGCGCAGGCGAAGGCCGCGCTCCCCACCGCGGAGGCGAAGGCGGCCGCGTGGTCGTCCCTCGTCGACAGCGACGACCTGCCGAACACGATCGTCCGCACCACCGCGCTCGGGTTCACGCACCCGGCGAGCGTCGACCTGCTCGGCGCCTACGTGGCACCGTACTTCGACATGCTGCTCCCGGTGTGGGAGTCGCGCAGCTACAAGATCGCCGAGTACCTGATCTTCGGGCTGTACCCGGCGCCGCTCGCGAACGTCGCGCTGCGCGACGCGACGCGCGCCTGGCTCGACGCCAACGCGAGCGCCGCGCCGGCCCTCCGCCGGCTCGTCGCCGAGAACCTGGCCGGAGTCGAGCGTGCGCTCGCGGTCCAGGAGCGCGACGCGCAGTAGAGCCGATCGGATGCCTCGGCCGCGCACTCAGGTGCGGCCGAGGCATCCGTCGTTAGGATCGTGGCGATGATTCGCTTCCCCCTCGACGGCACCACCACCCCCTCCGAGCCAGGGATCTGGCAACAGGTCGGGTCCTGGTTCGTCGCCGCCGGCCTCAACCTCGCAGCGGTGGCAGGCATCCTCGTCGGCGCTGTGCTGCTCGTGTGGATCCTCCGCATCGTGATCCGTCACGTCGTGAACCGCATCGTCAACGGCGCGAAGTCCAAGGCCAACGTCGATGACACCCAGGCGCTCGAGCGCTCCCCGCTCGCGTCGGTGCGACTGGTTCAGCGCACGCGCACGCTCGGCTCGATCCTCCAGAACATCGTGAACGTCACGATCGTGGTCGTCTCGCTGATGCTCATCATCAACGTGCTGGCCCCGAACGCGCTCGGCTCGCTGACGCTCCTCACCGCCGCCGTGGGTGCCGGGCTCGGCTTCGGCGCGCAGAACATCGTCAAAGACGTCCTGAACGGCATCTTCATCGTCGCCGAGGACCAGATCGGGATCGGCGACGTCGTCGACCTCGGACTCGCCTCGGGCATCGTCGAGTACGTGAGCGTCCGCGTCACGCATGTCCGAGACGTCAACGGCACGCTCTGGTACGTCCGAAACGGCGAGATCCTCCGCATCGGCAACCTGTCCCAGGGCTGGTCCCGCGTGATCATCGATCTCGCGGTCGCCGTCGACGCCGACATCGACGCCGTCGAGAAGGCCCTGCTCGACACGGCCAAGGGCCTGGCGAAGGACCCCAAGTGGCGCACGCGCATCCTGGAGCAGCCGGAGGTGTGGGGTCTCGAGTCGATCTCGGGAGACGCGCTCGTCATCCGCCTCGTCATGAAGACCCGGGCGAACGCCAAGGACGACGTCGCCCGCGAGCTCCGCATGCGCCTCAAGCACGCCATCGACGAACTGGGGATCACGCTCCCGTCGCTCACCACCATCATGCCCACGGGCATCGAGGGTGCCCAGCGCGTGCGCGGGGCCAACCCGCCCAAGACCAAGCCGCAGGCCGTGGTACCCGCACCTGAGGCCGCCTCGCGCCCGGTGTGGAAGCCGAAGCGCAGCGGCAAGGCCGCCCCCGCGGAGTCTGCCGACGACGACACGAAGGGCACGCCGTGACCGATGCCGCCGGCGCTGCGGGGACGCCGATGAACGATCCCGCCCCTGCTCCGCTGAGCTTCTACGACGAGATCGGCGGGCACGCCACGTTCGTCCGGCTCGTCGACGCGTTCTATCGCGGTGTGGCCGACGACGCCGTCCTGCGCCCGATGTACCCCGAGGAGGACCTCGGGCCGGCCAAGGAGCGGCTGACTCTCTTCCTGGAGCAGTACTGGGGAGGTCCGACGACATACAGCGAGCAGCGTGGCCACCCGCGGCTGCGCATGAGGCATGCGCCCTTCCACGTCAACCCCGATGCCCGCGACCGTTGGCTCGCGCACATGCGCGCCGCCGTCGACGAGCTCGATCTGCCCCCGCTGCACGAGGCCACGCTGTGGGACTACCTCGCGCGGGCGGCCCAGGCGATGGTGAACACGTTCGAGCCGACCGGCATAGGACCATCCGCAGGCGGGCGGGATGCCGCATCCCTTCCTCTCACCGCCCAGCCGCCGTCTCGCGGCGACACCGCCCTCTGACACCCGACCAGTACCCCGACGAAGGAGTCGACACATGCCCGCAGCCCCCGCCACCCACACCGCCGACATCCTCGTGATCGGATGGGGGCTCGCCGGGCTCGTCGCCGCGAGCGAGGCCGTCGCGGCCGGCAAGCGGGTGGTGATCGTCGACCAGGAGCCTCGCTCCAATCTCGGCGGACAGGCGTGGTGGTCGTTCGGCGGGCTGTTCTTCGTCGACTCGCCCGAGCAGCGCCGCATGGGCATCAAGGACTCGCTCGAGCTCGCCCGCCAGGACTGGTTCGGCACCGCAGGCTTCGACCGCGATGAGGATGCCTGGCCCCGGCGCTGGGCCGAGGCATACCTCCAGTTCGCCCACGAGGAGAAGCGCAGCTGGCTGCGCGAGAAGGGCGTGGGCTTCTTCCCCATCGTCGGCTGGGCGGAGCGAGGCGGATACACCGCGATGGGACCCGGAAACTCCGTGCCGCGCTTCCACATCACGTGGGGCACCGGCCCCGGGATCGTCGCGCCGTTCCAGGCGGCCGTCGAGGCCGGTGAGGCGCAGGGGCGCATCACGATCCTCCCCCGCCACAAGGTGACGGCGCTCACCGTGGTCGACGGCGTCGTGACCGGCGCCGCGGGCGACGTGCTCGCGCCCTCCGGCGCTGCGCGCGGCATCGCGTCGTCCCGCGAGGTCGTCGGCTCGTTCTCCATCGCTGCGGGGGCGACGATCGTGTCGTCGGGCGGCATCGGCGGCAACCACGACCTGGTTCGCAAGGCCTGGCCCGCGCGCCTGGGCACCGCGCCGGACACGATGATCACCGGCGTGCCCGCGTATGTCGACGGGTCGATGCACTCGGTGTCGGCGGCCGCCGGCGCGAACCTCATCAACGGCGACCGCATGTGGCACTACGTCGAAGGCATCCAGAACTGGGATCCGGTGTGGCCCGATCACGGCATCCGGATCCTGCCCGGCCCGTCGTCGGTGTGGCTCGACGCCACCGGGCACCGGCTTCCCGTGCCCCTCTTCCCCGGGTTCGACACGCTCGGAACGCTCGCCCATCTGCGCACGACCGGTCATGACCACTCGTGGTTCGTGCTGTCGCAGCAGATCATCGAGAAGGAGTTCACCCTCTCGGGGAGCGAGCAGAACCCCGACCTGACCGGCAAGGACGTCAGGCTCCTCGCGAAGTCGCGGCTGGGCAAGGGTGGGGCCGGCCCCGTGCAGGCGTTCATGGACAAGGGCGTCGACTTCGTCGTGCGCGACACGCTGGACGAGCTCATCGCGGGCATGAAGGCGCTTCCCGGCGGCGAGGCGCTCGACGGCGACCGCGTTCGACTCGAAGTCGAGGCGCGCGACCGCGAGATCGACAACGACTTCACCAAGGACGCACAGATCGCGATGCTGCGCTCGGCCCGGTCGTATCGCGGAGACAAGCTCATCCGCACCGCGAACCCGCACCGCATCCTCGACCCGAAGTCGGGCCCGCTCATCGCCGTGAAGCTCCACGTGCTCACCCGGAAGTCGCTGGGCGGCATCGAGACCGACCTGTCGAGCCGCGCGCTCGGCGCCGACGGCGAGCCCATCCCCGGCCTGTACGCAGCGGGCGAGGCCAGCGGCTTCGGCGGCGGCGGCGTGCACGGCTATCGTGCGCTCGAGGGGACGTTCGTGGGCGGATGCCTCTTCTCGGGACGCACCGCGGGACGCGCCGCCGCGCTGGCGGTGTGACGGAGCGGGATGCTGCGGCTCGGCGAGCCGGCGGAACTCCGAGCCTCAGCGCTCGCCCGCGCCGGTGCGCCGCACAGGCGTCAGGCCCATGGCCACCGGCCCGCGCACGACGACGTGGCCGCGCTGGAGGCTGACCCGGGTCCACGGCCCGCTCGAGAACACGCGTGCGGTCTCGGCCCCGCTGATGAAGCCCATGCTCAGCGCGGCGAACGCCGCACCCAGCGGCAGTCCGCCGAGCTCGTCGTCGGGTGCTCCCCACACCGATGCCCGGACGGCCCGCACGACGTCCTCACCGGCATCCGTCGGCACCGCTTCGGCGACACGTGCGATGCCCCCCTGCGCCTTCGCGGCGAGGAGAGACGCATCGACGCCCGCGCGCTCGGTCCAGCCGGCGCGCGGTGGGGCGATGCCGGCCCACGCCGGCGACAGCGCGGTGTCGGGGAGCTGGACGGCGTTCGCATCGTCGGCAGCGGCGGAGAGCGCGGATGCCTCGACCACCAGGTCGCAGACCAGCTCGGGGTCCGCCGCGAGCGTCCGCATCGCGAGGACCGTCGGCGTGGCGTCGCCCATCCCGCGGGGCGCGAGCGCCGCCGCCGTCACGACGAGGACTCCCCCGGACGCCTGGAGACGGACGGCCTCGTCGGTGAACCGGTCGGCCCGCCCCGCGAAGGTGAGGACGTCGGCGGCGGACTCGGCGTCGGCGAGGAGCAGTCGGGGAGGCATCGCCCCTAAGCTACCAAGCGGAACGACGGGTGGCGGGTGCCCCCGGAAGGGAGACCCGTGGAACAGGCCGACTGGGAGCCCGATCCCGACCCCGTCGCATCGATGCTTTCGGTGCTCGACCTGGCGGGGTCGGATGCCCGCACCACCGAGGACATCTTCACGGGCGTCTCCCAGTCGATGCCGCTGGGCCGCGTCTACGGGGGTCAGGTGCTCGCCCAGTCGATGGTCGCGGCGGCCCGGACGACGCCGGAGGGCCGGAACGTCCATTCGATGCACGGGTACTTCCTGCGCCCCGGCGACTCCGCGAAGGGCATCACCTTCGCCGTCGACCGCATCCACGACGGCCGCTCCTTCTCGACTCGCCGCACGCAGGCCTTCCAGGAAGGCGTGCCCATCTTCTCCATGATCGCGTCGTTCCAGGACGAGGACCCGGGCATCGAGCACCACGCCCCGATGCCCGAGGGTCTGCCCGCCCCCGAGGATCTCCCCGACGTCGAGTCCCACCTCCGTGGTCTCCACCCCATGTCGAAGCGACTGTTCACCGACCGTCCGGTCGACCTCCGTCACGTCCCCTCGCCCATCTACCTGTCGGTCGAGGGCGACCGCGCCCCCAGCCAGGCGGTGTGGATGAAGGTCAGGCGCGCGATCCCCGACTCCCCCGACATCCACCGAGCCGCTCTCGCGTACCTCAGCGACCTCACGATCCAGGAGTCGATCCTCCGTGCGCACGGTGTGCCGTGGGCGACGCGAGGCCTGAAGGTGGCGAGCCTCGACCACGCGATGTGGTGGCACCGCTTCGGGCGAGCCGACGAATGGATGCTGTACGTCCAGGAGTCGCCGAGCGCGCGCGGCGGGCGCGGCCTCGCGACCGGGCGCATCTACGCGCAGGACGGGACGCTCCTCGCGAGCGTCGCGCAGGAGATCATGGTGCGGGTGCCCGAGGCGCCCGCAGATGCGCCCTGACCCGCCTCAGCGGCGGTGCGCGTACCCGATGGGCTCACCGAGGTACGGCGACCAGACCGTGCGCTCCTCGGGCGTGAGCCGCAGCGGGCGGCCGGTCTCGGCATCCACTTTGACCACCACCGTGGTCGCTCGCGCGTAGACGGTCTGCACGCCGTCGGCCGCGGTCTCGATCGGGCTGCGGACCTCGTAGCAGACCTCGACGCTCGAGCCGCCGAGCTTCGCGAACCACATCTGCACGTCGAGCGGATGCCGCTGGTACGGCACCGGCGCGAGGTATTCGATCTCCTGCCGGGCGATGAGGGTCAGCACGCCGCTGAAGATGCTCGAGTCGAGCACCGCCGTGTCGGGTGCGTCCTCACCGGGCTCGGGAAGCCAGAAGGCGCGCACGCGCGCCTCCTCGAGCAGCTTGAGCATCGAGGTGTTGTTGACGTGGTTGAAGGCGTCGAGATCGCCCCATCGCAGGTGGATGGGGATGTGAAGGCGCCGCGGGACCGCGGCGCCTTCCACGCGGTCGTCAGTCACGCGTGAGCTTGCGGTAGGTCGACCGGTGCGGCTTGGCGGCATCGACGCCGAGGCGCGCGATCTTGTTCTCCTCGTAGGCCTCGAAGTTGCCCTCGTACCAGTACCACTGGTCGGGGTTCTCGTCGGTGCCCTCGTACGCGAGGATGTGGGTCGCGATGCGGTCGAGGAACCACCGGTCGTGCGTGATCACCACCGCGCAGCCGGGGAACTCGAGCAGTGCGTTCTCGAGCGACTGCAGCGTCTCGACGTCCAGGTCGTTGGTCGGCTCGTCGAGCAGCAGCAGGTTGCCGCCCTCCTTGAGCGTCAGAGCAAGGTTCAGTCGGTTGCGCTCACCGCCCGAGAGGACACCGGCCTTCTTCTGCTGATCGGGCCCCTTGAAGCCGAACTTGGAGACGTAGGCCCGAGAGGGAATCTCGATCTTGCCGACTGTGATGATGTCGAGGCCGTCCGACACGACCTCCCACAGCGTCTTGTTCGGGTCGATGTTCGACCGGGACTGGTCGACGTAGCTGATCTTGACCGTCTCGCCGATCTTGAGCTGGCCGCCGTCGAGCGGCTCGAGGCCCACGATGGTCTTGAAGAGCGTGGTCTTGCCGACGCCGTTCGGGCCGATCACACCGACGATGCCGTTCGGCGGCAGCGTGAAGCTGAGGTTGTCGATGAGCGACCGTCCGTCGAAGCCCTTCTGCAGGTTCTTCGCATCGATCACGATGCCGCCGAGGCGCGGACCCGGCGGGATCTGGATCTCGTCGAAGTCGAGCTTGCGCGTGCGGTCGGCCTCGGCCGCCATCTCCTCGTAGCGCGCGAGGCGGGCCTTGGACTTCACCTGGCGGCCCTTCGCATTCGAGCGGACCCACTCGAGCTCGTCGGCGAGTCGCTTGGCGAGCTTCGCGTCCTTCTTGCCCTGCACGGCGAGGCGCTCGCCCTTCTTCTCGAGATAGGTCGAGTAGTTGCCCTCGTAGCCGATGAGGCGGCCGCGGTCGACCTCGGCGATCCACTCCGCGACGTTGTCGAGGAAGTACCGGTCGTGCGTGATGGCGATCACCGCGCCGGTGTACTTCTGGAGGTGCTGCTCGAGCCAGAGCACGCTCTCGGCATCGAGGTGGTTCGTGGGCTCGTCGAGCAGCAGCAGGTCGGGCTTCTGCAGGAGCAGCTTCGCGAGGGCGACCCGGCGCTTCTCACCGCCGGAGAGGTTCGCGACAGGCGAATCGCCCGGCGGAGTGCGCAGCGCGTCCATCGCCTGCTCGAGCTGGGAGTCGAGATCCCACGCGTCTGCCGCGTCGATCTCCTCCTGCAGCGTGCCCATCTCGGCCAGCAGCGCGTCGAAGTCGGCATCGGGGTCGGACATCAGTCCGGAGATCTCGTTGAATCGATCGACCTTCGCCTTGATGGCGACACCCTCCTCGATGTTCTCGAGGACGGTCTTCGACTCGTCGAGCACCGGCTCCTGCATCAGGATGCCTACGGTGAAGCCGGGCGACAGCTTGGCCTCGCCGTTGGACGGCGTGTCGAGGCCGGCCATGATCTTGAGGATCGTCGACTTGCCGGCGCCGTTCGGGCCGACCATGCCGATCTTCGCCCCGGGGAGGAACGCCATCGTGACGTCATCCAGGATGAGCTTCTCGCCCACGGCCTTGCGGGCGCGGACCATCGAGTAGATGTATTCAGCCATGTTGTAAGAACGCTCTCCTAAGCCTGACGACGTCAGCGTCCCAGCCTACCGGCCGCAGGATGAGGGGTCGGCCTGAACCGTCTCCGCGGGAGGAGTGTTCCGACGCCGGCAGCCTCGGTCCTCGGTCACCAGTCGATGGGACGGGTGGCCCCGACGAGGCAGCGGCCCTCGTCCAGCACCGGCACGACGACGGCGACGGGATCGCCGGTCGCCGGCCCCACCTGTCCGACGAGGCATTCATCGCCCCAGCGGACCGAGAACTGGATGCTCTCCGCCGGGTTGCCGACGGTCGAGGTGTCGGCGGTCACCTGCATGGCGGCCTTGTCGAATCCGGCCGCGACAAGTGCGTCGACGTACGCTCGGCCGGCGGCGCGGTCGGCGGAGGCCCAGACGGCCTCCGTGATCGCGGCGAATACCGCCAGGTTGTCGGCCGCCGTGCCCTCCGGGACCAGGACCGGATCCGAGCCCTCGGTGGCCGATGGGCTCGACGACGGCGTCGGACCGTCGCTCGCGACCGGCGAGGTGGTCGTTGCGGTCGCCGAAGGCGACCCCGTCGGCGACACCGGGCCGGCGCATCCCGCCAGCACTCCGAGGCCCACGAGGACGAGCGAGATCGCGGTCACCCGCAAGGCGGCCGCGGCGATCGGCGGCGACGCGATTCGCTCGGGGTGTCGGGCCACGGGGAGAGTCTAGGGCCCGACATCCCGAGCACCCGCCGTGAACTCAGAACGGCGGTTCTGCGCCGGTCAGCGCGAGCGCGCGATCGGCGTCGTCCGTCGGCGTCCACGTCGCCTCGTCGCCTCTCGAGGCACCCGGTGCGGCCCAGTCCTCGGCGGGGGATCCCACCGAGTCGGTGCCGCTGTCGCTCGGGTCGGCGGTCTCCCACGTCGGATCCTTCTCGGCCGCCGTCGAGGGAGCGTCCTTCGTGAACGTCGTCGTGCCCCACAGCAGGTCGTGGCCGATCGCCTCGGCGTCGATCTCGACCGCGGTGCCGCGCTTGGTGCCGTTGTCCCAGTCGCGAACGCGGAGCCTCCCCGTGAGAATCACCCGATCGCCCTTGCGCAGGGAGTGGAAGGCGTGGTCGGCGAGGCTGCGGAACGCGGAGACGGAGTACCAGTTCGTCGCCGAGTCGACCCACGCGTTCGATGCGCGGTCGAATCGGCGCTGGCCGCTCGCGACGCGAAAAGTGGTGATGGTCACGCCGGCCGGAGTGCGCTTGTGCTCGGGCTCGGTCGCGACGTTGCCCGTGATGGTGATGGTGTCGTTCATTCCACGTCCTCTCTCACGACCGGAGACCGTCTCCGGCCCCGCCGGCGCCCGAGTGCCCGTCGAGCGCCGGCGGTGGAATCAGGATGCCGGGGTGCCACCGTCGACGATGCGCGGGCGGCGCGGGCCGGGGAGAACCACACGCGTGCCTCAGCTGGGGAGGAACCGCGACCCCGCCGGCCTGGCATCCGATGTCGGTGGTCGCACATATGTTCGAAGGGAAGGGAGTCCCATGAGTCTCGACACAGACGGCACACGAATCGAAGCCCCCGACCTTCCACCGGGCACACCGGTCCGGCTCGCCGGCGCGGCGCCCTCGCTTTGGCGGGTGATCGATCGGGGCGGTCGCGTGATCGGCCACCTCCAGGCGCTCGACGTGAGCGGCGGCATCCGCTATCGCGCACGACGGTTCCACGCCGCCTCGCGCGCGTTCCTCGACCTCGGCGAGTTCTGGTCCGTCGGTGACGCCATAGACTGCCTGCGCTTCGCGCGGTGATCTCAGACGACCGATTCCAACTGGTCGACGATCGAGACGGGCGCTCCCGCCTTGACATGTCGCCACGACTCGGCGAGAGAGCCCACCGCGCGCACGAGCTCGTCGGGCGGCGCTGTGAACGGGAGTCGCAGGTGGCGGTCGTGACCGCCCTCGACGGAGAAGCGGGGACCCGCGGAGAGAAGCACTCCCCTCGACCGGACGTCCATGACCAGGGCGGAGCTGAGCGGCGCGTCGATTTCGATCCACAGCGAGACGCCCCCGTGCGTGACAGGCACACGCCACTCGGGCAGGTGTGCCGCCAGCGCATCCACCAGCGCGTCCCGACCGGCGCGGAGCAGGGCGGAGCGCTGCTCCGCGATGCTCGCGAAGTCGGCGAAGAGTGCAGCCGCCACCGCCTGCTCGAACTCCGGGGTTCCGAGGTCGTGCGCTGGACGCGCCGCGACGAATCGCCGCACGAGATCGCCTTCCGCCCGGATCCAGCCGACCCTGAGACCGCCCCACACCGTCTTGCCGAGCGAGCCGATCCGCACCACGCTCGACGGGTCGCCTCCCCCGAAGCCCGCCGCGGCGGGGCCGCGATCGATGTCGAGGTCACCCGTCGTCTCGTCGAGGACCAGCACCGAGCCGGCGCGTTCACCGGCGACGAGGAAGGCGTCGCGCTCGACGTCCGACATCGACCGTCCGGTCGGATTCTGGAAGTCTGGCATGAGGTAGGCCATCACAGGCAGAGTCCGTGCGAACGCCTGCTCGGCGCGATCGAGGTCCCAGCCGTCGTCGGTCGTCACCGGCACGCCGACGAGACGCGCTCCGGCGCGCCGGAGCGCGTCCACCGCGTGCGGGTAGGTCGGCGTCTCGATGACGACCCGATCACCGCGCCCCAGCAGCACCGAGGCCACCAGGTGGATCGCGCTCTGCGCCCCCGTGGTCACGAGCACCTCGCTCGGTGACGTCGCGATGCCCCGCCGGTCGTAGTGCGACGCGATCGCCTCACGCAGCTCTCTGCTCCCCAGCACGTCATAGCCCACGCGCGAGACGAGCGCCGCGGCGCCGCCCGCGACCTCGCCGATGATTCCGGCGAGTCCGGGCCAGGCCGGTGGGCTCGCCTGTTGGAGGTCGATCATCCCGTCGGCCGCCGACGCACGCCCGGGGTCGCGCCTGCGGAGCGGAAGCGTGACGCTCCCCGACCCGCGGATACTCGCGATATGGCCGGTGTCGCGCAGACTCCGGTACGCCGCGGCGACGGTGCTCCGACTCAGCTGCAGCGCCGTCGCGAGCTCGCGCTCGGCCGGAAGGGCCGTGCGCGGAGCGACCCGGTTGTCGAGGCAGAGCAGGCGGATGCCGTCCGCGAGCGCTTCGTATGCGGGCTCCCGCGTTCGCCACCCCCCGAGCGCGACAGCGAGAGCGCGGGCCGAGATGCGAGAGTCCATGGGGCCAGAATACGCATATTGGACTGCTGCCCGCATACCAATCATGCGATTGGATGGCTTCATGACCCGTCGTGTGATCCAACTCTTCGTCGGCCTCATCCTCTACGGCGTCGGATGCGCCATGACGGTCGAGGCCGGCCTCGGCGTCGACCCCTGGACCGTCCTCGCCGAGGGTCTGTCGATCCGCACGGGCATCGGCATCGGCTGGATGGCGAACATCCTCGGATTCTTCGTCCTCCTGTTGTGGATCCCCCTGCGCCAGAAGCCGGGCATCGGCACGATCGCCAACATCCTGCTCGTCGGCACGAGCATGCAGGTCGTGCTGACGGTCTTCCCGCCCGTCACCGGATGGCCGGCGCAGTTCGCCGTCCTCCTCGGCGGCATCGTCGTCGTGGCGATCGCATCGGGTCTCTACATCGGGGCGCACTTCGGTCCGGGTCCCCGCGACGGGCTCATGACCGGCATGCACAAGCGGTTCGGCTGGCCGATATTCGCCTGCCGCGCGCTGGTCGAGCTCACGGTTCTGCTCATCGGGTGGCTGCTCGGAGGAACCGTCGGCATCGGCACGGTGCTCTTCGCGTTCCTCATCGGCCCGCTCGTGCACCTGGCCCTGCCGCTCCTCGACACACGACGAGAGCCCGCGCCGGCGGTCGACGCGGAGTCGGCCGGCACGGTGCAGCGGCCCTCCACAGAGGCGTCCAGCGAAGCGTCGACAGCACCCTGACCGGCGGCGGGACAGGCATCCCGCCCGCCGGCGTCAACGGTCCTCGGGGCCGTCAGTGCTCGCGGAACTCCGGCCAGTCGCTGCCGGGGGCCATCCGCGAGTGGAGCGCGCTCTTCGCGATCTCCATCGACGGGTAACTCCCCGCCGAGGCGTCGGCACCCGCCATCGTGACGGTGTAGCCGTCGTCGCCCTTCCGGATGCTGCCGACGACTCCGGAGGGTCCATACGCGACCCAGAGGGGGTGGTGCGTCTCGGTGGTGCTCATGCGAGAACTCCTTTCGATGCGTCCGCTGCCGACGCTACGCCGCGACCGGCGAGTGCGCCAGCATCCGCCGAGGTGTCATGCGAACCTATAACCTGGTGTTCACCCTTCCCTCCGTAGCTCAGGGGATAGAGCAAGCGGTTTCTACCCGCCAGGTCGGGGGTTCGAATCCTCCCGGGGGGGCACATACGGCTTCGGCGTCGTTGCCGGAGTGTCGGCGTCTGGGGCCGTCAATAGGATGGAGCGCATGGTGGGGGCACCCGAGAACGATCGTCTTGTCTGGATCGACTGCGAGATGACAGGACTCGACCTCGAGGTCGACGAGCTCGTCGAGATCGCCGTCGTGGTCACCGACTTCGAGTTGCGACCGCTGCACGCAGGCTTCCAGGTGGTCATCAAGCCCGACGCCTCGGCACTCGCCAACATGAGCGAGTTCGTCACGAAGATGCACGAGAAGTCGGGCCTCCTCGACGAGATCCCGCACGGCGTGAGCGTCGCGGATGCCGAGTTCCAGGCTCTCGAGTACATCCAGCAGTTCGTTCCGCTCGAAGGCAAGGCGCCGCTCGCCGGCAACACGATCGGCACCGACCGCATGTTCCTCGCCAAGTACATGCCCCGCATCGATCACTGGCTCCACTATCGCAACGTCGACGTGTCGAGCATCAAGGAGCTCGCCCGCCGCTGGTACCCGCGCGCGTACATCCACGCCCCGGCGAAAGACGGCGGGCACCGGGCGCTCGCCGACATCCTCGAATCGATCCGCGAGCTCGCGTACTACCGCCAGTCGGTGTTCGTGCCCGAGCCCGGTCCGACCAGTGACGGCGCGCGCGCAGCCGCGGCTGCAGCCGTGTCGCTCTTCGCCCCTGAGGTGTGAGAGAATCTTCTGGTTGCCCGTTCAGGCGGGAGACATGGTGGGTATAGCTCAGTTGGTAGAGCGCGGCCTTGTGGTGGCCGATGTCGCGGGTTCGAGCCCCGTTACTCACCCCAAGTTTCGGTCAGGCGAGGCATCATGATGGAGATGGACGCCGCGGCCTTCGAGCAGCTCGTGATCGACGAGCTGGACCTCCTCCCCGACGACATGGTCGAGGGGCTCGACAACGTCGTGTTCGTGGTCGAAGACCGCTCCGAGGACGGCAGCCTCGATCTGCTGGGTCTCTACGACGGCTGGGCGCTCACCGAACGCGATCGGTACGGCATCGGCGAGCTTCCCGACCGCATCATCGTGTACCGCGAGGCGCATCTGGCCGTCTGCGACGACGAGGACGCACTCCGCGACGAGCTGCACACGACGCTCGTGCACGAGATCGCCCATTTCTACGGAATCGACGACGACAGGCTCCACGAGCTGGGGTGGGCGTGATGGTCGCGCTCACGACGCCCGACGTCGATCAGGCTGTCGACCTGCGCGAGCGGATCGCTCCACAGCGTCCGTGGCAGACCGTGGTGTGGGACGATCCGGTCAACCTGATGAGCTACGTGACGCATGTCTTCCGCGAGTACTTCGGCTACGCGCGAGCGGATGCGGAGAGACTCATGCTCGCCGTCCACAACGACGGCCACGCCGTCGTTGCGGAAGGGGCGCGCGAGCAGATGGAACTCCACACGCGGGCGATGCACGATTACGGGCTCTGGGCCACCGTGCGGCAGGCGCCCCAGTGACCGCCCGCTCGATCGTGCTCGAGCTCACCCGACTCGAGGCCGCGCACCTCGCCGCGCTGGTGACCCAGTTCGCAGAGCTGGTCGACGGCGCCGCGTCCGACGGCGACGATCCGGCGATCGCACGTCTCGTCCCGGATGCCTACGATGACGTCGAATCCGCCGCCGAGTTCCGCCGGCTGACCGAAGCCGATCTGCTCGACCGTCGTCGTGACGACGCCGCCGTCGTGCTGGCGACTCTCTCCGACACCGCTGAACTCCCCGACGACCTCGACGACCCGGCCCTCCTCGAGGTCGTCACGATCGAGCTGACGCCTTCGGAGGCGGGTTCATGGCTTCGCACGCTGGCCGCGGTCCGACTCGTCCTGGCGACGCGACTGGGAGTCGTCCACGCAGACGGTCACGACGCGGGCGATCCGCGATTCGGCATCTACGACTGGCTCGGCTACCGGCTCGACGGGCTCGTCACGGCGATGGACGGCGACGCCTGATCACGGGATCGCGAAGACGTGCGTGGCAAGCCGGGTCGGTCCGTCGCGGGTGACGTGGCGATCCTCCTGCCGCGCCCACTGCTCCCAGTGGGGCCGGTAGGTGTCACCGTCACGATTCAGCGCGCGCGTCTTGCGCGACGGGGCCGGTGAATCCAGCCAGACCCGCACGTCCCCCAGACGCGCCGTCGCCGGCGTCAGGAGGCCGGATCCTTCGACGACCAGCGGCAGCGACGGATCGACCGCGTGAGCCTCGGCGGGGACTGCGGCATCCCAGTCCCACCTCTGCCATACGCCGATCAGGCCGCGCGCATGCGGCATCAGGATCTGCTCGCGGGCGAGCTCGACGCCCTCGTCGAGGCCGTCCCACCCGGGATAGATCGAGTCCAGAGCGACCAACTGCACGCGACCCGCGATCGGCCAACGCGCGACCAGGGCATGAGCGAGCGAGGTCTTGCCCGCGCCGCTGCGACCATCGATCAGCACGACCGGATTCGCCGCCCCCACACCCGTGATCGCACCGATGACGCTCGACGCCGCAGCATCGAGCGAATGGGCGACCGGGTCGGGGTTACTTCTTGAGGGCGCGGATGACACGGCTGAGCGCGCGACCGGCGAAGAAGACGAACGGGATCGCCACCGCGAGGAGCGATACGACGTTCGGCTCGAACCTCAGGTCGTCGCCCCGACGGACGTAGGCGCCGAGCGGGATCGCCCAGCCGCCGCCACCGCCTCCGCCGTTGCCGCTCTCGTCGGACCCCCCGCCGAAGCCCGACCACGTGAGGGCCACCGGGATGACACGGATGCCGTCGACATCCTGCTGCTCGCCGTAGGCGCTCTTGACTCCGAAGGACGCCGACTGCTTGCCGAGCTCGAGTGCGATGTTGGGCATGGGTCCACGCTACCCGTCGGGGGCGGCGGGTGTCAGCCCTGGTCGAGCTTCGGCGGCGGCGGACTCGACGGCAGAGTGCCGCCGCCGCGAGCCTTGCCCAGCAGCGTCGCCCGGGTGACGGCGCCGCGACCGAACTTGGCCGCAGCTCCATCGAGCGCGTCCTCGATGCGTCGCCACTCGGCGTCGTCGTCCCAGAGCGCGAGCGGCGCCGACCCGCTGGGGCGGAGCTTCTCGGCGCGTACGCCGATCAGCCTCACCGGCAGCGGGCGCTCGACCGACGAGAACAGGTCGTGCGCGGCATCCCCGATCCGCTGACCGACCGCGGTCGGCTCGGGAAGGGTCTGCGATCGCGAGATCGTCGAGAAGTCGGCGAAGCGGACCTTGATCGCGATCGTGGAAGCCTCCCAGCCGCCGGTCCGCAGTCTCGCGCCGACCCGGTCTGCGAGGCGACGAAGCTCGGACCGGAGGATGACCGGATCGGCGATGTCGTCGTGGAACGTCTCTTCGTGTCCGACGCTCTTCTCCACGCGGTGTGTGTCGACCGCCCGGGCGTCCATCCCGCGCGCGAGGTTCCAGATGCGGTCGCCCATCGCCGGGCCGAGCGCCCGGGCGAGCACGTCACGGGGCGTATCGAGCACGTCGGCGACAGTGTGGATGCCGCGTCCCTCGAGCGACTCTGCCGCCTTCGGTCCGACTCCCCACAACGCTCGCACCGACCGCGGCGCGAGGAACGCAGCCGTCTCGCCCTCGGGAACGATCAGCAGCCCGTCGGGCTTGCTGATCGTCGACGCCATCTTCGCGACGTGCTTCGTGGCGGCCACTCCGATGGAGCACGTCAACCCCGTCTCGTCGAGGACGCGGGCTCGCAGCGAGCGTGCGATGACACCGGGGCTCCCCCACAGGCGGCGCACGCCCCTCACGTCGAGGAATGCCTCGTCGATCGACAGCGGCTCGACGAGCGGGGTCACGTCGCGGAAGATGCGCATCACCTGGCCGGACAGTTCGAGGTAGCGGTCGAAATGCGGCTGCACGACGATCGCCGTCGGGCAGAGCCGCAGCGCCTGACCGACCGGCATCGCGGAGCGCACGCCGTACCGCCGCGCCTCGTACGAGGCGCTGGAGACCACCGACCGGCCGTCGGGCGCTCCGATGATGATCGGCTTGCCCCCCAGCGACGGATCGTCGAGCTGCTCGACAGAAGCGTAGAAGGCGTCCATGTCGACATGGAGGATCCCCGTGCCGGCATCGTCGGCGTCGTCGGCTGAGACGATGCGCCCCGTTCCGTCGCCGCGTCCCATCTCCCGATTCTCCCCCTTCCCTCCGACGTCCACCTCTGTCGGCGTGTCGGAGGCCGGTGCCAGCCTGGTCTGCGGGCGGAAGTCGTCCGTCACCCGCGGAGCGCGCACCGCCGATCCGCACTCAGATGAGAGGAGCATCGACATGCCCGTCACGCATGTGAATCCCGACTCGCTGCACAAGAACCCCGCCTTCAGCCAGGGGGTGATCGTGGAGGGCCCCGGGCGCTTCGTGTTCGTCGGCGGCCAGAACGGCGTCGACGGCGACGGCAGGGTCGTCTCCGACGATCTGCCCGGCCAGACGCGTCAGGCGCTGCGGAACGTCCTCGCCGTCCTCGAGGCGTCCGGGGCGACGCCCGCGGATGCGGTCACGATGAACGTCAACCTCGTCGCGCCCGCCGACATCGCCGCCGCCTTCCCGGTGGTCGGTGAGGTGTGGGGCCCGCATCCTGCCGCCGTCACGGTGCTCCAGGTCGCAGACCTCGGCCCCGAGGGCGCACTCGTCGAGATCAGCGCCGTCGCCTTCGTCGGTTGAGCCTGCGCCCCGACCGGCTCAGGACGCCGATGCGCGCTCCAGTACCAGCTCACGCACGCGCGCGGCGTCCGCCTGGCCCTTCATCGCCTTCATCACGGCGCCGATGACGGCCCCGGCCGCCTGCACCTTGCCGTCGCGGATCTTCTCGAGCACGTCGGGCTGCGACGCGAGCGCCTCGTCGATCGCCGCGATCAGGGCGCCGTCGTCAGAGACGACGGCCAGACCACGGGCGTCGACGACCTCCTGCGGCGTTCCCTCGCCGGCGATGACCCCTTCGAGCACCTGGCGCGCGAGCTTGTCGTTCAGCGCCCCCGAGTCGACGAGGACCTGCAGGGCCGCGACATCCGCGGGGGTGGCGAGATCGGATGCTTCGCGCCCCTCGGCGTTCGCGATGCGGGCGATCTCGCCCGTCCACCACTTGCGTGCGGCCGCCGGTGTCGCGCCCGCGGCGACGGTCGCCTCGACTTCGGCGAGCAGGCCGCTGTTGACGACTCCCTGGAACTCGATGTCGGCGAAGCCCCAGTCGGCCTTGAGCCGCCGGCGGCGAGCGGACGGAGGCTCCGGCAGAGCGGCACGGAGCTCCTCGATCAGCTCGATGCTCGGAGCGACCGGCAGCAGGTCGGGCTCGGGGAAGTAGCGGTAGTCATCGGCGTCGGACTTCGGACGACCGGGCGAGGTCGTGCCGGTGTCCTCGTGCCAGTGGCGCGTCTCCTGGATGATCGTGCCCCCGGCGGCGAGGATGGCCGCCTGGCGCTGGATCTCGTAGCGGACGGCGCGCTCGACGGAGCGCATCGAGTTGACGTTCTTCGTCTCGGTGCGCGTGCCGAGCTTCTCCTGACCGCGCGGGCGCAGCGAGACGTTCGCATCGCAGCGGAGGTTGCCGCGCTCCATGCGCGCCTCCGAGATGCCGAGCGAGAGCACGATGTCGCGGATCGTCTGCACGTACGCCTTGGCGATCTCGGGTGCGCGGTGCTCGGCTCCGAAGATCGGCTTGGTGACGATCTCGACGAGCGGCACTCCGGCGCGGTTGTAGTCGACGAGCGAGTACTCGGCGCCCTGGATGCGCCCGGTCGAGCCACCGACGTGCGTGAGCTTTCCGGCATCCTCTTCCATGTGTGCGCGCTCGATCGGGACAGTGACCACCGTGCCGTCGGACAGCTCGACGTCGACGGAGCCCTCGAAGGCGATGGGCTCGTCGTACTGGGAGATCTGGTAGTTCTTGCCGAGGTCGGGGTAGAAGTAGTTCTTCCGCGCGAACCGGCTCGAGGGCGCGATCGAGCACCCGAGCGCGAGCCCGAGGCTGATCGAGAACTTCACGGCCTCGGCGTTGACCGTCGGGAGCGACCCGGGCAGACCCATGTCGACGGGTGCGACGAGCGTGTTCGGCTCGGCGCCGTGGTTGTCGATGTGGGCGGGGTTGGCCGCACCTGAGAACATCTTCGTCCTGGTGTTGAGCTCGACGTGCACCTCGAAGCCGAGCACCGGCTCGTACAGCTCGAGGGCCTTGTCGAAGTCCAGCAGCTTGTCCTTGGCCATCAGCGTGCCCCTCCGAGGATCGGTGCGCGGTCCAGCAGCGGCGCGCCCCACGAGTCGACGAGCACCGCTTCGAGGGCGGCGCCGACGCGGTACAGGCGCGCGTCCTCGCGTGCGGGCGCCAGGAACTGGATGCCGACGGGCAGCCCGTCCTCGTCGGCGAGCCCCGACGGGATCGAGATGCCCGGAACGCCGGCGAGGTTCGCCGGGATGGTCGTCACATCGTTGAGGTACATCTGCATCGGGTCGTCGATCTTCTCGCCGAGCTTGAACGCGGTCGTCGGAGCCGACGGGGTCGCGATGACGTCCACCGCCGCGAAGGCGTTGTCGAAATCCTGCTGGATGAGGGTGCGTACCTTCTGCGCGGAGCCGTAGTAGGCGTCGTAGTAGCCGGCCGACAGGGCGTAGGTGCCGAGGATGATGCGGCGCTTGACCTCGTCGCCGAACCCGGCGTCACGGGTCTTCGCCATGACATCCTCGACCGTTCCGCCGGGGACATCGAGCCGCAGGCCGAACCGCACCGAGTCGAACTTGGCGAGATTGCTGGATGCCTCGGCGGGGAGGATCAGGTAGTAGGCGGCGACGCCGTACTCGAAGTGCGGTGCGCTGATCTCGACGATCTCGGCACCGTGCGCCTCCATCGCGCGGAGAGCGCCGCGGAACGAGGCAGAGACTCCGGGCTGGAAGCCGGCGTCGGGGAGCTCCTTGATGACACCGACCTTGAGTCCCTTGAGCACGTCGCCGCGGGCGCCGTCACGGGCGGCGTCGGCGAACGACGGCCAGGCGTCGGCGAGCGACGTCGCGTCGTGCGGGTCGTGGCCGCCGATCACGTCGTGCAGCAGTCCGGCGTCGAGGACGGTGCGGGTGACGGGGCCGACCTGGTCGAGGCTCGAGGCGAGAGCGATCGCGCCGTATCGGCTGACGCCGCCGTACGTGGGCTTGAGGCCGACGGTGCCGGTGACGTGCGCCGGCTGGCGGATCGAGCCGCCGGTGTCGGACCCGAGAGCCAGCGGAGCCTCGAACGCGGCGACGGCGGCGGCGGAGCCACCGCCCGATCCGCCGGGGATACGGTCGAGATCCCACGGATTCCGGGTCGGACCGTACGCGGAGTGCTCGGTGGACGAGCCCATCGCGAACTCGTCCATGTTCGTCTTGCCGAGCGGAACGAGGCCGGCCGCGCGTGAGCGCGCGACGACCGTCGCGTCGTAGGGCGACATGTAGCCCTCGAGGATCTTCGATCCGCTCGTCGACGGCATGTCGGTCGTGACGAGCACGTCCTTGATGGCGAGCGGCACACCGGCCACCGGGCCGAGCTGCTCGCCCGCGGCACGGCGGCGGTCGATGTCGGCGGCGACCTCGAGCGCGTGGTCGCTCACGTGGAGGAACGCGTGCACATCGCCGTCGACGGCGGCGATGCGGTCGAGGTGGGCCTGCGTGGCCTCCACGCTCGAGACCTCCCGCGAGGCGAGCTTGTCTGCGAGCGCGGCGGCGCTCAGCTTCGTCAGATCGGTCACGAGGGTCCTTACTGCTCTTCGCCGAGGATCGCGGTCACGCGGAATCGGCCGTCCGCGGCATCCGGAGCGTTCTGAAGCACCTGCTCCCGCGTGAGCTGACCGCCCACGACATCGGGGCGGAAAATGTTCTCCAGCGCGATCGGGTGGCTCGTCGCCACCACATCGGGGGTCGCGACCTCCGACACCTTCGCGATGTTGTCGACGATCACGTCGAGCTGACCGGTGAGGCGCTCGACCTCCTCGTCGCTCAGCTGGATCCGGGCGAGCACACCGAGATGGCGCACGAGATCAGAGGTGATTTCAGACACCTCGACAGTTTAGTCGGACGGTGGCACCCGCCCGTGCGGAGGCGGAGCGCGGGCGTAGGCTGACAACCGTGACGACGACGTATGACCCGCCTCGCCCGTGGATCGCCAGCTACGCGGAAGGGGTACCGCAGGACCTCGCGCCGGTGAGCGGATCCCTCATCGACATCGTCGAGGCGTCCGCGAAGGATTATCCGGATGCCGCGGCCCTCCAGTTCTTCGGGCGCGAGACGACCTACCGCTCACTGCAGGCGCAGATCGACCGTGCCGCCGAGGGACTGCGCGCCCAGGGTGTGCGACCGGGCGACCCCGTCGCCATCGTGCTCCCGAACTGCCCGCAGCACATCGTGGCGTTCTACGCGATCCTGCGCCTGGGTGCCGTCGTCATCGAGCACAACCCGCTCTACACGCCGCGTGAGCTCCGCAAGCAGTTCGAGGACCACGGGGCCACGCACGCGATCGTGTGGTCGAAGGTCGTGAAGACCGTGCAGGAGTTCCCGACGGACCTCGCCGTGACGTCGCTGATCTCCGTGGACATCACGAAGGCAATGCCATTCGGCACCCGTCTGGCGCTGCGCCTGCCCATCGCGAAGGCACGCGAGGCCCGGACAGCGCTGACCGAGCGCGTGAGCGGTGCGATCCCGTGGGAGGACATCGTCGGCTCCGATCCGCTGCCGTCGACGTATCCGAAGCCCGCGACCGACGACCTCGCGCTCATCCAGTACACGAGCGGCACGACCGGCACTCCCAAGGGCGCCTCGCTGACGCATCGCAACCTGCTGGCCAACGCCGCACAGGCGAAGGCGTGGGTTCCGTCGATCGTGCGCGGCGACGGCTGCGTCGTCTATGCGGTGCTGCCGATGTTCCACGCCTACGGGCTGACACTCTGCCTCACCTTCGCGATGTCGATGGGCGCCCGCCTGGTGCTGTTCCCCCGGTTCGACCCCAACATGGTGCTCGACGTCACGAAGAAGCATCCCGCGACCTTCCTCCCGCTCGTGCCGCCGATCGCGGACCGGCTGCTCAAGGCCGCGCGCGAGAAGGGCGTATCGCTCGCGGGGACTCAGGTCGCGATCTCAGGCGCTATGGCGCTCCCCCACGAGCTCGTCGTGCCGTTCGAGGCGGCCTCGGGCGGGTTCCTCGTCGAGGGGTACGGCCTGAGCGAGTGCTCCCCCGTGCTCATGGCGAACCCTGTGGCGGACAACCGAGTGCCGGGAACGGTCGGGCTGCCGCTGCCCGGCACAGAGTGCCGTGTCGTCGACCCCGACGACCCGACGCAGGACGTTCCCCAGGGCGAACGGGGCGAACTCGTCGTCCGCGGTCCCCAGGTGTTCGGCGGCTACTACGGCAAACCGGAGGAGACGGAGGCCGTCTTCACCGACGGCTGGTTCCGCACCGGCGACATCGTGACGATCGACGACGCGGGCTTCGTCCGCGTCGTGGACCGGATCAAGGAGCTCATCATCACCGGCGGCTTCAACGTCGCACCGACCGAGGTCGAGAACGCCCTGCGTCAGCACCCGCAGATCGAGGACGCCGCCGTCGTCGGTCTGCCCAGCGACCGCTCCGGAGAGGAGGTCGTCGCGGCCGTCGTCGTCGCGCCGGGCGCCGACATCGACGTCGAGGCGGTGCGCGAGTACGTGCGCGGCATCCTCACCCCCTACAAGGTGCCCCGTCGCATCTTCGTCGTCGACGAACTGCCGAAGTCGCTGATCGGCAAGGTTCTCCGCCGTCAGGTGCGGGACCGGCTGCTCACCCTCACGACGGGGTCGTAGGGGGGCGACGCTCCTCGGGATCGCCGCCGCGCGCGGCCCGGCCGCCGTCGACGGGGATCACGGCTCCGGTGACGAAGGATGCGGCGTCGGACAGCAGGAACGCGACGACCTCGGCCACTTCGGAAGCCTCCCCCACCCGCCCGGCGGGGTGGAGCGCGGCGATGGACTCCTCGAAGGCGCGGCGCTCGGCATCGGGAAGCGCCGCGAGCCGCTCGTCGTACCGGCGGGTGCGGATCGAGCCGAGGGCGACGGCGTTCGCCCGGATGCCGTCGGCGCCGTAGTCCACCGCGAGGGACCGCGTGAGCCCCTCGATGGCCGCCTTCGCGGTCGCGTACGCGAGACTGCCCCGCACGGCCCGCGCGGCCTGATGCGAGCTGACCGCCACGAGCGCGCCCGCCGTGCCCGCGCGGAGGAAGGCGCGCACCGCCGCGGCCGATCCGACCACCGCCGGTTCGAGGTTCGCCGCGATGGCCGCGCTCGTCCGCGCTCCGCCGACACCGTCGAGCCACAGGTCGTCGAACACCGCGGAGTTGTTCACCCACCCGGTCATCACCCCCAGGCGCTCGGCAGCGGCGATGGCTCGTTCGGCCACGTCTTCGACGCCCGCATCGCCGAGCACCTCCGCGAAGGCCGACGATGCCGGGCGTCCGCTCCGGCGGAGGTCCACCGCGACGACGGCTTCGTCGCGGGCGAGCAGCACGTCGACGATGGCTCCGCCGATGCCGCCGGCGGCACCGGTGACGACGGTGACCCGCCGTTCCCCGCTCATCGGCCCGTGAGCCCCTCACGCGCGACCGCGACGGCGTACGGGTGGAGGGATGCCGCGAACACGCCTGCGGCGACAGCCGGATCGCCGTCCATCACGGCGCGGGCCGCGGCCTCGTCGTCGGCCTCGAAGATCGTGAGGCCGAACGTGCCGACGGTCTCCTGCGTGCGCCCTGCCAGGATCAGGATGCCGCGCTCCTTGAGCTGGACCAGGTAATCGAAATGCGCACCGACGACGCGCTGCTCGTCGGGCGTGGCGTCCGCCACCATCTCGGGCCGCGTCGGGACGATCCGGTAGAGCCAGTGCGACATGGCCCGGTCACCCCGCGTCGGGGGCGAGTGCGTCGAGGGCGCCCGGCCCCTGCGTCACGAGAATGTGGAACTGCGCCGCGTCGAGGATGCGCACGCCGAGCTCCTCCGCCTTGGCGAGCTTGGAGCCGGCCCCCGGCCCCGCCGCCACGAAGTCGGTCTTCTTGGAGACGCTGGACGCCGCCTTGCCGCCGGCCCGGAGGATCGCCTCCTGAGCACCCTCGCGGGAGTAGCCTTCGAGGCTGCCCGTGGCGACGACCGTGAGTCCGTCCAGCACGCCGCCCTCGGTCGTGGCCGCACCCGGGCCCGGATGGCCGGGCGTCGCGAGCTGCGCTCCCGCGGCCGCCCAGCGGTCGACGATCTCGCGGTGCCAGTCGACCTCGAACCAGTCGGTCAGCGAGTCGGCGATGATCCCGCCTACTCCCTCGACGGCGGCGAGCTCGTCGCGCGTCGCCGCGCGGATGGCCTCCACCGACCCGAACCACTGCGCGAGGGCGCGCGCGGCGACCGGGCCGACATGGCGCACGTTGAGCGCCACGAGGAACCGCCACAGTTCCTTCGACTTGGCGCGTTCCAGGTTGGCCAGCAGCGCCGTCGCCGCGGTCGACAGGATCGCCGCCTCGTCGCCGTCGAACGGGCCGTCGGGGTGGAATGCCGGATCGGTCTTCTTGCGCTGGCGCCGGAAGGGTGACCGCGTGTCTGGCGTGCCGTCTTCGAGCAGCCGCGGCAGGCCGGTCTCGGCATCCCGCACCACCACATCGATCGCGAAGAGGTCTTCGGGCCCCAGGTCGAACAGTGCCGCCTCCGAGACCAGCGGCGGCACCTCGGGACGCACCGGCTGCGTGAGCGCCGCGGCGGACACCTCGCCGAGTCCCTCGATGTCGAGGGCTCCGCGCGAGCCGATGTGCTCCACACGGCCGCGGACCTGCGCCGGGCACGATCGCGCGTTCGGGCAGCGCAGGTCGATGTCGCCCTCCTTCGCCGGCGCGAGCCGCGAGCCGCACTCCGGGCAGTCGGCCGGCATGACGAAGGCGCGCTCCGAGCCGTCGCGCAGCTCGACGACGGGCCCGAGCACCTCGGGGATCACGTCGCCGGCCTTGCGGAGCACGACGGTGTCGCCGATCAGCACGCCCTTCGCCTTCACGACGTCCTGGTTGTGGAGCGTCGCCTGCCGGACGACGGATCCGGCGACCTTCGCGGGCTCCATCACCGCGAACGGCGTGGCTCGGCCGGTGCGCCCGACCGACACCACGATGTCGAGCAGCTTCGTGTTGACCTGCTCAGGCGGGTACTTGTAGGCGATCGCCCAGCGCGGAGCGCGGCTCGTCGCCCCCAGCTCGTCGTGCAGCGCGAGCTCGTCGACCTTCACGACGATCCCGTCGATCTCGTGCTCGACGTCATGACGATGCTCGCCGTGGTGCCGGATGAAGTCGTCGGCGCCCTGCGCCGAGTCCACCACGCGGAAGTAGGCGCTCGTCGGCAGCCCCCACGACTTCAGCAGCTCGTAGATCTCGCTCTGCGACGCGACGGGCGGGTCCTGCCACGCGCCGATCCCGTGGACCGTCATGCGCAGGCGCGAGAGGCGCTCGTGCATCGCCCGGAGCTGCTTCTCGTTCTTCCCCTCGCTCTTCTGGCGGAGGGAGCCGGATGCCGCGTTCCGAGGGTTCGCGAACAGCCGGTCGCCCTGCTCCTGCTGGAAGGCGTTGAGCGACTCGAAGTCCGCCACGTCGAAGAAGACCTCGCCGCGAACCTCGACGAGCTCGGGATGCCCCGTTCCCGCGAGGATGTGCGGGATGCCCGACAGCCTCCGCACGTTCTCGGTGACGTCTTCGCCGACTCTGCCGTCGCCGCGGGTCGCTGCAGTGGTGAGGCGCCCGCGCTCGTACCGTAGCGACAGGGCGAGCCCGTCGATCTTGAGCTCGCACAGATAGTGCACCGCGCGACCTGCATCGCGCTCGACCTTGGCCGCCCACGCGAGGAACTCGTCGTCGCTGAACACGTTGTCGAGGCTCAGCATGCGCTCGGCGTGCTCGACGGGGGCGAAGAGCGAGCTCTCCGCCGCGCCGACCGTGAGGGTCGGCGAGTCCTGCCCCTGGACCTCGGGATGCAGCCGCTCGATCGCCTCGAGCCGGTGCATCCACCCGTCGTACGTCGCGTCGTCGACGATCTCGGTGTCGGCGCCGTAGTACGCGTCGCGCGCCCCGAGGATTCGCTCGGTCAGCCGCGACGCCTCGTCTCGTGCGTCGTCGAGGCTCAGCGCCTCGAGCTCTGCGATGTTCTGCGCGTCGGGACGGGGGTCATCGATGTCGCCTGCCACCCGGCCAGTCTAGGGACGGCCGCCGACGCTCGCCGTGGTCAGGCGGTGACGGGCACGGCCGACACCGTGCGGTCGATCGTGAACTGCCCGATCACGCGGGTGCCGTCGTACAGGACGGCGGTCTGCCCCGGCGCGACTCCGTCGAACGGGGTCTCCGGGACGACGGTAATGCGCCCGTCGAGGAGCGTTGCACGCGCCGGCACCGGCTCTGCGTGGGCGCGGATCTGCACGTGGCACGCGAACTCGCCCTCGGCCTGCGGCCGCCCTGCCCACGAGTGCCGCTCCCCCGCGATCTCGGAGGTCGCAAGCGCCTCCTTGGGGCCGACGACGACCGTGTTCGAGACGGGACGCACCTCGAGCACGAACCGCGGCTTGCCGTCGGGTGCCGGAACCCCGAGCGAGAGGCCCCGCCGCTGCCCGACCGTGAACGCGTGCGCACCCTCGTGGGTGCCGACGACCGCGCCCGTCCGATCGACGACATCGCCCGTCGCGGTGCCCACCTTCTCGGCGAGCCACCCGCGTGTGTCGCCGTCGGGGATGAAGCAGATGTCGTGGCTGTCGGGCTTCTGAGCGACCGTCAGACCGCGCTCGGCCGCCTCGGCGCGGACCAGTGCCTTGGACGGTGTCGACCCGAGGGGGAAGTACGTGTGCGCGAGCTGCTCGCCCGTGAGGACGCCCAGCACGTACGACTGGTCCTTCGCGGCATCCGACGCCCGATGCAGCTCGAGTCCGTCCGGCCCGTCGAGGAGCGTGGCGTAATGGCCGGTGCACACGGCGTCGAAGCCGAGCTCGATCGCGCGCTCGAGCAGCGCGGCGAACTTGATCTTCTCGTTGCACCGCATGCAGGGGTTGGGGGTGCGCCCCGCCTGGTACTCGGCGATGAAGTCGTCGATCACGTCGTCGCGGAACCGCTCGGAGAAGTCCCACACGTAGAACGGGATGCCGAGGCGGTCCGCCGCGCGGCGGGCGTCCATGGCGTCCTCGATCGTGCAGCAGCCCCGGCTCCCGGTGCGCAGCGTCCCGCCGGCTCGCGAGAGCGCGAGGTGCACGCCGACGACCTCGTGCCCCGCCTCGACGGCACGCGCGGCCGCGACGGCGGAGTCGACGCCACCGCTCATGGCCGCAAGGATCCGCATGGGTCCAGTCTACGAGCGGGCGGCTGAGGGAGTCCCGGACGCCGCCCGGGCGCGCTCGACCGCGGCGGGCAGCACAGCGAGCACGGCGGCGACGTCGTCCGGTCCGCTGGTCCGTCCGAGTGTGAACCGCAGCACCTGGCGGGCCTCGGCATCCGTCCGTCCCAGCGCCTGCACGACGTGCGAGGGCTCAGGGATGCCTGCCTGGCAGGCCGAGCCCGTCGACACCGCCACGCCGGCCTGATCGAGCAGGAACAGCAGCGTCTCCCCTCCGGCTCCAGCGAAGAGCAGATGCGCATTTCCCGGGATGCGCGCGACCGGGTCGCCGAGCAGCTCGGCGCTCGGAACGGTCGACAGGATGCCGCGCACCAGCTCGTCACGGAGGGTCGAGAGCCGCTCGGCCTCGGTCTCGCGCTCGGCCTCGGCGAGCTCGGCCGCGACGGCGAACGCCACGGCGCCGGGTACGTCCTGCGTGCCGGCGCGGAGGCCGCGCTGCTGCCCGCCGCCGTGGAGGAGCGGAGCGAGCCGGGCATGGCGCGAGACGACCAGTGCGCCCACGCCGGCCGGACCGCCGATCTTGTGCGCCGACACGCTCAGCGCGCTCAGTCCGGTGTGGCCGGCGGCATCCCCTCGCCACGACCGGAACGACACCGGAAGATGGCCGAAAGCCGCCACCGCATCGAGATGGAGGGGGATGCCCGCGGCCGACGCGGCGGCGGACAGTGCTGCGGCGTCGTTCACCGTGCCGACCTCGTTGTTCGCCACCAGTGCGGTCGCGAGGGCCGCCCCCGGCAGGGCGCCGGCGAACCGGGCAGGGTCGATCGCGCCCCGGCCATCCAGGGCGACCGGCCGGACCGCCGCGCGCTCGGCGGTGCGGAGCCACTCGACCGCGTCGAGCGTCGCGTGGTGCTCGCCGTCGGGGAGGACCACGGCGTCCGCCCGGGCGGATCTCGACCACCACAGTCCCTTGACGGCGAGGTTCACGGCCTCGGTGCCGCCGGACGTGAGCACGACCTCGATCGGATCGCACCCGATCACCGCGGCGAGTCGTTCCCGGGCCTCCTCGAGGAGCCGGCGGGCGGACTGACCGTAGCCGTGGATCGAGGATGCGTTGCCCGCCTCTTCGGAGGCCGCGAGCCAGGCGTCGCGCGCCTCGGGCCTGAGCGGCGTCGTGGCGGCGTGATCGAGGTAGACCTGCACCGCGCCCTCCTCCCGCGTCCACGTTGCGGGGACGTCGCGACCGCGTCCCACCCGTGCGGAGACCGGATGCCGTAACTTCCCCGACTCACGCCCTTACTACTGTAGATCGCATGTCCAGAACCGAGTCCGCCGCGATCGCCCTCCCCGCGGGACTGCTCCGCAGCGACCTCGACGGCCTCGGCGTGACGCTGGGCCCCGACGGCGGGACGCTGCGCGTCTGGTCGTCCGCCGCCGATGAGATGGAGGTCGTCGTCTTCGACGACACCGACCTCGACTGGGCGACGGACACGATCCCGCTGGCACCGGTGGGCGGTGGGGTGTGGGAGGTCACGACGCCGCTCCTGCGCGTCGGCACCCGGTACGCGCTGCGCGTCGACGGTCCTCACTCCCCGGGCAACACGTTCAACCGCGGGAGCCTCCTCGTCGAGCCGTACTCGCGCGGTCTCGACCGCGGCGGGTACGACGACTGGCGCTCGGTGGTGGTGGACGGGTCCTTCGACTGGGGCGGTGTGACGAAGCCCGGCGTTCCGATGGATCGCACCGTCATCTACGAAGGCCATTTGAAGGGTCTGTCGAAGCGGCATCCGGGGGTCCCGCCCGCGCTCCACGGCACCTATGCCGGCCTCGCCCACCCCGCCATGGTGGACCACTTCCTCTCGCTCGGCGTGACGAGCATCGAACTGCTCCCGGTGCAGGCGTTCACCACCGAGCCCCGTCTCCTGCAGCACGGGCTGGCGAACTACTGGGGGTACAACACCCTGAACTTCTTCACCCCGCACGCCCCCTACGCGACCGAGCAGGCGCGACGCGAAGGCCCTGACGCGGTGCTGCGGGAGTTCAAGGGCATGGTGCGCCTCCTCCACGAGGCGGGACTCGAGGTCATCCTCGACGTCGTCTACAACCACACCTCCGAGGAGGGCATCGGCGGCCCCCGGACCAGCCTGCGCGGCATCGACAACCGGGCCTACTACCGGCAGCAGGACGACGGCGCCTACATCGACGTCACCGGCTGCGGCAATTCG
Source organism: Microbacterium sulfonylureivorans (assembly GCF_003999995.1). Lineage (NCBI taxonomy): Bacteria > Bacillati > Actinomycetota > Actinomycetes > Micrococcales > Microbacteriaceae > Microbacterium > Microbacterium sulfonylureivorans. The sequence goes on along the minus strand of NZ_RJAD01000002.1, from coordinate 262,250 downwards.
GTGGACACCTCGGCGGATGCCGCAGCCCGCCTCGTGCTGGACTCGCTGCGGTACTGGGCGAACGACGTCCAGATCGACGGCTTCCGCTTCGACCTCGCGGCCACGCTCGGCCGTGACGGCGCCCACCACTTCACCCCCGAGCATCCGCTGCTGCGCACGATCATCGACGACCCGCAGCTCGCCGGCGTCAAGAAGATCTCCGAGCCGTGGGACGTCGGAATGGGCGGATGGCAGACGGGCAACTTCGGAGCGGGCTGGAGCGAGTGGAACGACCGCTACCGCGATCGCGTGCGCAACTTCTGGCTGAGCGACGTCGACTACGCCCGCCGCGCGTCGACCGCTCCGGTCGGCATCGGCGGCTTCGCCACGCGGCTCGCCGGCTCCGCGAACACGTTCGCGTCGGAGCGCGGGCCGCTCGCGAGCGTCAACTTCGTCACGGCGCACGACGGCTTCACCCTCCGCGACCTCGTCTCGTACGACGTCAAGCACAACCTCGGCAACGGCGAGCACAACCGCGACGGCGCCGACACCAACCGCTCGTTCAACCACGGTGCCGAAGGGCCGACCGACGACGAGGCGATCCTCGCGACGCGGCGCAAGGCCATGCGCAACCTCCTCGGCACCCTGCTCCTCTCGGCGGGCATTCCGATGCTCACCGCAGGCGACGAGTACGGGCGCAGCCAGCGCGGCAACAACAACGCCTACTGCCACGACTCGCCGCTCACGTGGCTGGCGTGGGAGCACGCCGCGTGGCAGAAGGATCTCTTCGCCCACGTCCAGCGCCTGCTCGCTCTGCGGCGCGACAACCCCGCGCTCCGGCCGATCCACTTCGCACGCCTCGACGAGCACACACCGTCCGCGTCGGTGATGGAGTGGTTCGACGAGAACGGCGAGACGATGTCGATCGAGCGCTGGACGAACCCGTCCCATCGCACGCTGCAGTATGTCGCCGCCTCGACGCCGGAGGTCGAGGAGTTCAACCGGATCCTCCTCGTGGTGCACGGCACCGAGCGCCCCACCGAGGTGACGCTCCCCCGGGTCGACGGGGTGACGCGCTACGTGTCGCTCTGGTCGAGCGCGAACGAGACACCCGACCACGACCGTCCCGACCGAGAGCCCGGCGAGATCATCTCCGTCGCCGGAACCTCGATGCACCTCTTCCGAGCCGAGTGAGCGATCCGGCCGGGCGTGGCCGCCTGTCGTCCCGACGGGCGTCGGGGTAGGTTCGAGACGTGGTCACGACGTCGCGCGCGGCGCGCCCCCGCCCCTGGCGGAGCGCCTCTTCCCTCCCTGTCCGTGATGCCCGCGATTGGCAGCCCGACCGCGTCACCGCGTCGCGTCGGCTCCCCCTCGCGAAGCCCTCACCTGCAGTGCCCTGGGGCGACTACCGCCCGAAGGCGTTCGCCGGAGAGGTCGTGCCCTTCCAGGTGACGGCGTTCCGCGAGGGACACGACCTGATCGGCGTGCAGCTGCGGCTCACCTCTCCGTCCGGCGACGTCTCGCTCCACAGGCTCGAGGCCCTCCACGACGGCTTCGACCGCTGGGAGACCCGCGTCGCGCTCCTCGAAGAGGGGATGTGGCGGTTCAGGTTCGAGTCGTTCGGCGACGAGTTCGCGACGTGGGAGCACGCCGCGGATCTCAAGATCGCCGCGGGGGTGGATGCCCCGGTCATGCGCGAGCTCGGAGCGCTGCTGTTCGTCAGGGCCGCCGCCGAGAAGTCGCGTCCCAAGGCTCAGCGCGACCGCCTCATCGCCGCAGCCGCCACGCTGCGCGACGTCGAGACCGACGACGACGGCGCACTCGCGGTCGTCCGCGACCCCGCCCTCGCCGCGTTCTTCCGCGAACGACCCGTCATGTCGCTGACGACCATCGGCGACGACCTCGAGCTGCTCGTCGAGCGCGAGCGGGCGGGGGTCGGCGCGTGGTACGAGTTCTTCCCCCGATCCGAGGGCGCACGGCGGCTCAAGGACGGAACGGTCAAGAGCGGCACGTTCCGAACGGCGATCCGCCGGCTCCCCGCCGTCGCCGCGATGGGCTTCGACGTCCTCTACCTCCCGCCGATCCATCCGATCGGTCGGATCAACCGCAAGGGGCGCAACAACACCCTCGACCCGGGCCCCGCCGATCCGGGCTCGCCCTGGGCCATCGGAGCCGCCGAGGGCGGCCACGACGCCGTCCATCCCGACCTCGGCACGCTCGCGGACTTCCGCGCGTTCGTGCGGGCGGCGCGCGGAGAGGGGATCGAGGTCGCCCTCGACTTCGCGCTGCAGGCGGCGCCCGACCATCCCTGGGTGGCCGAGCACCCGGAGTGGTTCACGACCCTCCCCGACGGCTCGATCGCCTACGCCGAGAACCCCCCGAAGAAGTACCAGGACATCTATCCGATCAACTTCGACAACGACCCTGCGGGGATCTACGCCGAGGCTCTCCGGGTCGTCCGCCACTGGATCGCTCAGGGCGTGCGCATCTTCCGCGTCGACAACCCGCACACCAAGCCGCTGCAGTTCTGGGAGTGGCTCATCGCGACGGTGAACTCCGAGGATCCCGACGTCGTGTTCCTCGCCGAGGCGTTCACACGCCCGGCCCCGTTGCAGAGTCTCGCGTCGGCGGGATTCCAGCAGAGCTACACCTACTTCGCGTGGCGCAACACCAAGGTCGAGCTCGAGGAGTTCCTCACCGACCTCGCCCACACGACCGACGACTTCGTGCGACCGAACCTGTTCGTCAACACGCCCGACATCCTGACCGAGTACCTGCAGTTCGGCGGTCGTCCGGCGTACCGGATCCGGGCGGCGATCGCCGCGACGGCGGCCCCGACCTACGGCGTGTACGCGGGGTACGAGCTCTACGAGAACGTCGCCCGGCCGGGGTCGGAAGAGAACATCGACAACGAGAAGTACGAGTACAAGGTCCGCGACTGGTCCGGCGCCGAGGCTCACGGAGACTCACTGGCGCCGTACCTCACGCGCCTCAACGAGATCCGTCGGACGCACCCCGCGCTGGGTCAGCTCCGCAATCTCAGCGTCCACTGGAGCGACGACGACGCGATCCTCGTCTACGCGAAGCACCTGCCGGCCGCGCTCTCCCCCACCGGTCGCAGCGACACCGTGATCGTGGTCGTCAACACAGACCCCCACTCGGTGCGCCAGACGATGGTGCACCTCGATACGCGCGTGTGGGGCGTCGCCCCCGGCGATCCGTACGACGTCGAGGACCTCGTCACGGGCGCGCGCTGGACCTGGTCGGATCACAACTTCGTCCTCCTCGACGCGTTCACCGAACCCGTCCACATCCTCCACGTCAAGGAGCCGCGATGACACCGACCGATCAGGTGCTCGACGCTGTCGGCGCAGGCTCGTACCACGACCCGCACAGCGTGCTGGGCATCCATCCGGGCGCTGACGGCGAAGGCGGCGCGCAGTGGACCGTCCGTGCGCGGAGACCGCTCGCGCGCAGCGTCACAGCCGTCTTCGTGGACGGCACGCGCGTGCCCCTCGAGCATGTCCGAGCCGGCGTCTGGGAAGGCACGCGCTCGGGCCCTCTGCGCCGCTACGAGCTCGTCACGACCTACGACGGCGCGCCCGACTTCGTCGCCGACGACCCCTACCGATTCCCGCCCACCGTCGGCGAGCTCGACCTCCACCTGGTCGGCGAGGGTCGGCACGAGGAGCTGTGGCGCGTGCTCGGTGCACACGTGCGCGAGGTCGACGGTGTGAGCGGCACGGCGTTCACCGTCTGGGCGCCGAACGCCCGCGCGGCGCGCGTGGTCGGCACCTTCAACGACTGGGACGGCCAGAGCCACGCGATGCGGTCGATGGGCGGCAGCGGCGTCTGGGAGCTGTTCGTGCCCGGTCTCGGGGCCGGTTCGACGTACAAGTTCGAGATGCTGAGCCGCGCCGGATCGTGGGTCCTCAAGGCCGATCCGATGGCGCGCTACGCCGAGGTGCCGCCGGCAACGGCATCCGTCGTCGTCCAGTCCTCCTACCGCTGGGAGGACGACGAGTGGATGGCGCGTCGCGCGCGCTCCACCCCGGTCTCGCAGCCGATGTCGGTCTACGAGCTGCACCTCGGATCGTGGCGACCCGGCCTGTCGTATCGCGACGCGGCAGGTGAGCTGATCGACTACGTCGCCGCCCAGGGCTTCACGCATGTCGAGTTCCTCCCGCTCGCCGAGCACCCGTTCGGCGGGTCGTGGGGCTACCAGGTCACCGGCTACTACGCCCCCACGAGCCGCTTCGGGCACCCCGACGACCTGCGGTACCTGATCGACAAGCTCCACCAGGCGGGCATCGGCGTGATCATGGACTGGGTTCCCGGGCATTTCCCGAAGGATGCCTTCGCCCTCGCCCGCTTCGACGGCGAAGCGCTGTACGAGCACCCCGACCCGCGGCGCGGCGAGCACCGCGACTGGGGCACGTACATCTTCGACTACGGCCGCAACGAAGTGCGCAACTTCCTCGTCGCGAACGCGCTGTACTGGTTCGAGGAGTTCCACGTCGACGGTCTGCGCGTCGACGCCGTCGCCTCGATGCTGTACCTCGACTACTCGCGCGAAGACGGCGAGTGGGCTCCCAACGTGCACGGCGGCAGGGAGAACCTCGAGGCGATCCGCTTCCTCCAGGAGGTCAACGCCACGGCGTACAAGCGCTACCCCGGGATCGCCATGATCGCCGAGGAGTCCACCAGCTTCCCCGGCGTGACCGCGCCCACCAGCCAGGCCGGCCTGGGCTTCGGGTTCAAGTGGAACATGGGCTGGATGAACGACTCGCTGCAGTACATCAAGCGCGATCCGATGTACCGCTCGCATCACGAGGGAGAGCTGTCGTTCTCCTTCGTCTACGCGTTCAGCGAGAACTACATGCTGCCCATCAGCCACGACGAGGTCGTGCACGGCAAGGGAAGCCTGTTCGGCCGGATGCCGGGCGACCACTGGCAGAAACTCGCGAACATGCGGGCCTTCCTCGCGTACATGTGGGGCCACCCGGGCAAGCAGCTGCTGTTCATGGGCCAGGAGTTCGGGCAGCTCTCCGAGTGGTCCGAAGGACGCTCGCTCGACTGGTGGCTGCTCGACCAGCCCTCGCACGCCCAGCTCCAGTCGTTCGTCGCCACGCTCAACCGCGTCTACCGCGAGCACTCCGCGCTGTGGTCCCGTGACAGCGACGGCGCGGCGTTCACGCGCCTGGGGGCTCCGCAGTGGAATCCCAACGTCATCGCCTTCGCCCGGCGCGACTGGCACGGCAACTCGATCGCCGTGATCTGCAACTTCTCGGGCGTGCCGGTGACGACGTACGAACTGGATCTCCCCGAGCGAGGCGTCTGGCACGAGGTGCTGAACACCGATGCCTCTGCGTACGGCGGCTCGGGCGTGGGCAACCTCGGCGTCGTCCATGCGGGTGACGGCGGGCGGGCGACGCTGGTGCTGCCGCCCCTCGGCGTGCTGTGGCTCCGCCATGACCCCGAGGCGCACATCCCGTCGCCGACGCGGGGCTGAGCCGGTCGTCAGACGCGAAAGGGGCGACTCCGCAATGCGGAGCCGCCCCTGTCACGTGGTCAGAAGAGCAGCGAGGCGAGCTGGCCTCGTGCGCGGATGACGCGCGGATCGCCGTCGCCCACCAGCGCGAAGAGCTCGAGCAGCCGCTCGCGCACCGGCGCACGCTCGTCGGACGGCAGCTGTGCGAAGAGCTCGAGCAGACGTCCGAAGGCGTCTTCGACGTGCCCGCCCGCGACGTCGAGGTCGGCGACCGCGAACTGCGCGTGGACGTCGGCCGGAGCTGCGGCCGCGGCCGCGCGGGCCGCGTGCAGGTCGACGCCCTGCACGCGGTCGAGGAGGCGGACCTGGCCGAGGCCGGCCCGGGCGTCCGCGTCCCGTGGATTCTCGGCGATGGCCTTCTCGTACGCGGCGACGGCACGCGGGTAGTCGCCCGCCTCGATGGCTTCGAACGCTTCGGCGTGCAGCGGAGGGAGCGGCGCCTCGACGGGCTCGGGGGCGTCGCCCGGAGCATCCCCGTCCACGCTCACCGTGCCGGTGACGCCGTTCTGCGCCGCGAGCTGCAGCAGCTGTGCGAAGACCTCGCGGACCTGCTGCTCGGGCACCGCGCCGGTGAACATCGGCACAGGCTGTCCGGCGACCAGTGCGACCACCATCGGGATCGACTGTGCGCGGAACGCCTGCGAGAGCTGGGGGTTCGCATCGACGTCGACCTTCGCGAGGACGAGCCGTCCGTCGAGCTCGGTGACGACGCGCTCGAGCACCGGGCTGAGCTGCTTGCACGGACCGCACCACTCCGCCCACAGATCGATCACGACCGGGACCGTGCGCGAGAGCTCGAGGATCTGTGCGAACGTGTCGTCCGTGACGTCCATCACGAGAGACGGGACTGCGGCGCGCGCCTCGGGACCGGAAGCGTCCGCCGCCTGCGTCGGAGCCGGCCTGTTTCGCAGTGCCGAGAGGTCGACGGCGCCGCGCAGGGCGGCACCGGAGGCGGCATCGGTCACTTGATCACCTTTGCATCGAGGATGTCGGACGAGTAGCCGAGCAGGCGGATCTTGTCGGTCGATCCCTGCCCCGGGACATAGAAGAATACCTGGTCGGTGAAGGTGGTCAGGAAGCCGGTCGCACTCTCCGCCGCACCTGCGAGAGCCTTGACGGTCGCGTTCTCCGGAAGCTTGATCACGGCTCCCTCGTTGGTCGGCTTCACGGTATCGGTCTCGTTGATGTTCACCGCGACGATCGCGCCGCTCTCGACCGTCGCCAGCGCGAACGGGCCGTACTTGCCGGGTCCCGACGAGAACGCCATGCTGCCGGTCCCGTCCGCGGTCTCGTTGAACTTGTCGAGCCGGCGCTGGCGGTCCGCGGCGATGCTCACGCGAAGCTGGTCGCCCTCGACCTCGAACATGTCGTAGAACTCGCTCTCCTCGCCCTTGTTGATGATGTCGGCGTACGCCGCGGCGACATCCTCCGGCGCCATCACGAGGAAGGGCGAGTCCGGCGCGGGCTGCACGGCGCCGATGTAGACGGGGGCGAGATCGGGCATCGTGGTGGACGCCTCGAGGCTCGCCGTGTACGACAGCTTGTAGGGCGCCCAGGCGTCCTGCTGCGTGAGCACCATGATGCTCGAGGTCTTGGTCTCCTCGTCGTCGACGACGGCTAGCACGGAACGCGGCCACGAGTCGTTCGCCTGCGGCAGCACGATCTCGAGCGGCTTCGTGAGGATCGCCGCGGGTGCGGCGTGGTCGGGGAGCGCAGCGCGCAGGTTGTAGTTCGTCGCACGCGCGGCGAGGGCGGCCCCGTCGAGGCGCGTCGCCGCGAGCTGCTCATCCATCGCGGCGTCCGCATCGGCGACCGTCGCGGCGATGCGGGACAGGATGCGCTCCGCCTGCGGCTTGGTCACGGCGGGCGCCTGCTGGCCCTCCTGCTCGATGACCGTCGCCGACGGGGTCGGGGTCGGTGTCGGCCCGAGCTCCGGCCAGGCGTCCGCTGAGCAGCCGGTGAACAGGAGCGCCGACACGGCGACCACGGGGAGCACGGCGAACGCGCGACGGCCGCCGGTCAGCGATCGTCGCGTCGCGGGCGTGGAGCTGATCACTCCCTTGTCGACGCCGTCGACCGAGAGATCGATCGGCTCGGTGACCGGCAGCGGCAGGCCCTTGCGGCGAGGACCGCGGGAGCGACGCGCGTGGCGGATGCCGAGGATGTAGAGGAGGACGCCGACCGCCATGAGGATGCCGCCGCCCACGATGAGGGGCCCGGCCCACGGCGTGGCGTTCGGAATCGGCCACGACACGGAGACGTTCGCCGGCGCCGGAAGCGTGCCGTCGGAGGCCACCAGGACGCTCATGTCTGCCGGAAGCTGGAGCGGCGCGATGAGGATGTCGCTCTGCTGGTACTCGTCGAGCCAGAGGTCGGAGCCGATCGGGCTGCGCGCGACCACTTCCTCCGCGGCCTCGCCGGCAGCGACGTCGGTCGACTCGACGGGGGTCTCGGGCTGCACCGGCTCCGTGGTGATCTCGCCGTCGCCGTCGAGGGTCGCCATGTTGTACGGCGTGTCGACGAGCCAGGCCTGCATGTCGGCCGTGCGCCCGTACGCGGCGAAGATCTCTCCCTCACCCTGCGCGCGAAGCGTCTGCGCGCCGGGGAGCTCATTGAGCACCTCGCCGTCGACGAGGAGATACGGAGCCTCTTCCTCCACCGCGATGGCCACGATGTCGGTGTCCGGTCCTTGAAAGATCGTTCGCTGGGCGATGCCCGCACCGATCATCACGGCGGCGAGCACGAATGCCGCCACGGCCCACACGAAACGCACGAAGAACAACCTTTCACAGGTCCCGCCGGACGGCTCGGACCCTCGACTCGACATTTCAGACTAGCGAAAGTGACCTGAAAGGCGACCGGGAGGGAGCGTTCGCCTGGCTGGGCGTCTTCAATGCGTATCCTGACGAGACAGGTATCGGCGATCGGGCCGACGGCGTCGGGAGGTCGCATGAGGGTGCACAATCCGTTCCGGGTCGCGTTCGTCGCGACACTCGGTGTGGGGCTCGGACTCGTGTTCATCGGGAGCATCCAGACGCTGTCGACGATCCTGCTGTACGTCGGAACGGCCCTGTTCCTCTCGCTCGGCCTCGACCCGGTGGTCGCGTGGCTGGAGCGGCGCAAGCTCCCGCGCTGGGCGGCCGTGCTCATCACGATCCTCGCCGTCCTCGCGGCGTTCGCGGGGATCATCCTGATGGTCATCCCGATAATCGTGCAGCAGATCGGCCAGCTGGTCGTGGCGATCGAAGAGATCGTGAGCAGCGGCGCCTGGGACGACCCGGTCGGCGTGATCCAGAACTGGCTGGGCGACGTCTTCCCCGCGCTCAACGTCGATGAGCTGTGGGGCTACATCGAGGACTGGTACGCCGGGCTCGACGTCGGCGCGATCGGCGGCGAGATCGGGAGCAGCATCATCGCGATCGGCGGCTCGATCCTCGCGGGCCTCGCCGGCGCCTTCATCGTGCTGATCCTGACGATCTACTTCACCGCATCGACGCCGAGCCTGAAGCGGTCCGTCTACCAGCTGGTGCCCGCCTCCAAGCGCGCGCGCTTCATCGACCTCGGCGAGCAGATCACCGACTCCGTGGGCCATTACGTCATCGGGCAGCTGAGCCTCGGTGTGATCAACGGCGTGCTCAGCGCGATCTTCCTGTCGATCATCAGCGCGCCGTTCCCCGCAGTGCTCGCCGTGATCGCGTTCTTCTTCTCGCTGATCCCCCTCGTCGGAACGCTGACCGGATCGACGATCATCGTCCTGATCTGCCTCGGTCTGGGCTCACCCACCACGGCCCTCATCGCCGCGATCTACTACCTGATCTACATGCAGATCGAGGCGTACGTGATCTCGCCGCGCATCATGGGTCGTGCGGTCGCGGTGCCCGGCGCGGTCGTCGTGATCGCGGCGCTCGCCGGCGGTGCGCTGCTCGGCCTGCTCGGCGCGCTCGTCGCCATCCCCGTGGCGGCCAGCCTCCTGATCATCTACCGGCAGGTCGTGATTCCCCGCCAGAACGAACGCTGAGCGGATGCCGCGTCCCCGCCGCGGCTCATCAGACGTCGGCGACGACCGGTCCGTCCCACTCCGTCGGGAGAGGCAGCGCGTCGGGGTTGACGGCCGCGACGATCTCGGTCAGAACGCGACGGGTCTGGTTCTCGCCCACCCAGAGGTGCTTGCCGCCCTCGACGGGGATGACCACGGCTTCGGGCACACTCGCGAATCGGGTGGCGGCGGCATCCGGCCGCAGGTAGTCGTCGAACTCGGGAACGAGCACGATGAGGCGCCGCTCGTCGCCCGCCCACGCCGCGATCTCCTCGTCCGTCGCCCGATGAAGCGGAGGCGACAGGAGCACCGCCCCTTCCACACCGTGGTCGCGCCCGTACTTCAGGGCCAGTTCGGTCCCGAACGACCAGCCGACGAGCCACGGGCGCGGCAGGCCGCGCTCGCGGACGAAGTCCATGGCTGCGGCGAGGTCGAACGCCTCGGCACGGCCCCCGTCGAATGCGCCGTCGCTGGTGCCGCGCGGCGAGCTCGTTCCGCGGGTGTTGAACCGGAGCACCGCGAGGTCCGCGAGGGCCGGCAGCCGCCCGGCCGCCTTACGGAGGATGTGGGAGTCCATGAAGCCACCGGCGGTGGGCAGCGGATGCAGTGTGACGAGCGTCGCGACGGGTTCGCGATGCTCCGGAAGGGCGAGCTCGCCGACCAGCGTCAGCCCGTCGATCGTCTCGAGCTCGATCTGCTCGCGGTGCGCGGGCAGAAGCAGCGGTCCGCGGATCTCCATGTCGACCGATCTTCCGGGCGGGGCCGTCAGGCCGTCTTCCAACAATGCTGATGCCAGTGCCGGCGTGCGGCGAGATCGGCGCGGTCTCCGAGCACGCCGTCGGCGCGCCATGCGACCAGGTGCGCCACGCCGACGTCGATCGAGCGGCCGCATCCGGGGCAGATGTAGCTCTTCTGCGCCTGGGCCGCGGAGACGGGCTGGACCGTCCACTCCGCACCGCGGCGCACCTCGCTGCGCTTCCAGCCGGCAAGGAGACGCTCGAACGAATCGTCGCCGCTCGAGTCGGGACGACGGCGGTTCGACCGCGGCATCGCGGTCAGTACCAGCCCACGCTCTGCGAGTGGCCCCACGCTCCGCATGGCGTGCCGTAGCGGCCGCCGATGTAGCCGAGGCCCCACGAGATCTGCGTCGCGGGGTTGGTCTCCCAGTCCGCACCCGCGCTTCCCATCTTGCTGCCGGGCAGCGCCTGGGGAATCCCGTACGCGCCGCTCCCCGCGTTGTACGCGTTGACGCGCCAGCCGGATTCCTTGTTCCACAGGGCGACGAGGCACGAGAACTCGTCGTCGCCCCAGCCGCGCGCCTTCACCATGTCGTACGCGATGGCCTGCGCGGTGCCGGGGTCGGGTGTCACGAACGGGGGTGCCCAGCCGCTCGACGAGGACGATCCCGATGCCTCCACGACGACCGGTTTCGGCTTTGGCTTCACGTACACCGAGTAGTCGCCGCGACCGAGATCGCGTGCGGCCGCCGCCTCGGCGGTCTCATCGGCGGCCAGGGTCTGCACGTCGCCCAGCGAGCTCGCGTAGAGAGTGATGGGCGCCGCCTCCTCGGCGTTCGCCTGCGACATCGCCATTCCCGTCGGGCCGACGTAGGCAGCCACGAATCCGACCGCGGCGAAGGCCGCGAATACGCCCAGGACGCCGCGACGACGCGACCAGCGCTGCTTCGGAACGGCCTGTCGCCGGGGCGCCACGACGGTGGTGGTCGCGGCGGTCGACACATCCTGACGGCGGGTGCGCCGGGTGGGGATCAGCTCGTTTCCGGAAGTCACAGTTCCCCGAGTCTACCGATCGTCGGACGCAGGTTCCATCCGGGCTCTCCCGCGAGGGTCAGCCCACCGCCAGCATGACCTCGACCACGGTGTCGAGCACCGCATCCACCTGTGCCTCGTTGTAGCCCCCGCGCTGCATGCGGAAGGCGACCGAGCGCACCTGCTCGACGGTGACGGAGTCCCCCGACTCGAGGAAGCGCGACACCTTGTCGGCGACGAGATCGACCTCGTCGCGCCGGTATCCGTAGCGCAGCGCAGACACCCGATCGAATCGCTGTCCGCGCGGCCGCGCCAACCGGTCGAGCACCGCCTGGGCGGCCTCCCGCGTCTGTCCGACCCAGGCGCGCGCCCCCGCCTGCGCGACGGCGGCGTCTCGCTCGCGCGCGGCGAAGGCATCTTCGATCCGTCCGAGCGCGGCATCCACCGAGGCGATCACGTAGCCGTGACGAACGAGCGGGAAGGCGACCTGCCGCACATCCATCGCGGTGAGGGGCTCGCCGCCGACCTCGAACGCATCGCGCGCGCGCGACAGAAAGTCGTCGACGGCCCGCTTCTGATAGCCCTTCTCGCGCCCGTGTGTCTCCGGGAAGGCCGCCTTGGGCGATGTCTGTGCAGTCGTCATTGTGCCACCAGGGGGGTGAAGAGGTAGTAGAGGGCGAGCGCCGCCGCGGTGGAAGGCAGGATCGAGTCGAGCCGGTCGAGCACTCCCCCGTGTCCCGGCAGCCACGAGCTCATGTCCTTGATGCCGAGGTCGCGCTTGATCATCGATTCTCCCAGATCGCCGGCGGTCGCCGTGCCCAGGATCACGATGCCGATGACCACACCCATCCACCAGTCCAGCCCGAGCATGAAGATGCCCAGGAGCACGCCGGCGAGCACCGCTGCGGCGAACGCCCCCGCGAAGCCCTCCCAGGTCTTCTTGGGACTGATGCGGGGAGCCATCGGATGCCGTCCGAACGACAGCCCTGCGGCGTACGCTCCGGTGTCGGCCGCGACGACGACGCCGATGAACGCGAGCACCCACCATTCGCCGCCGTCCTGCGCGAGCAGCACGACGCACAGGCTCCCGAAGAACGGCACATAGAGCTGGACGAAGCCGCCGATGAGCACGTCGCCGAGGACGGCTCCGTACGTGCGGCCGTCGTGCGAGGCCATCTGGACCAGCAGCCGCCAGACCACGACCACCGCCACTGCGACGAACACGACGACCCAATGCAGCCAGAGCTCGAAGAAGAAGCCCGAGAGGACGACGATCCCGCCGGCGACCAGCTGCGGGATCAGATCGACCTTGCGGCCGGCGGCGACGAGCGCCCTCGAGAACTCGAACACGCCGAGCAGCACCGCCGCCAGCGCGAACACCAGGAAGAGCTCCTTGACGAAGATCAGCGAGCTGAGAAGCAGCGCGCCTGCGGCCACGCCGATGAGGATCGCGAGGATGAGATCGCGACCCGTGCGCTGCTTGATCCGCTCGTTCGCCTCCTCGAACTCGGCCCGCGCGTGCGCGACCTGGTTCTCGAACTCCGAGCGCGCTGCTCGGATGTGGGACTGGATGACCGGTCCGGAGTCCTCCGACACCGGAAGGGACGGTCGGACGGGCACCTCCGGTGCGACGAGGAGCGCCTCGCCCGACTCTTCGGGCGCGTCGATCTCGGAGTCGTTCTCTCGGCGAGCCTGCGCCTCACGGCGCGTCAGCGGAACGTCGGGGAGGGACTCGTCTCCCCCCGGCGTTTCACCGGATGCGTCGGCCATCGAGACCTCAGACCTCGAGAAGCTCGGCCTCTTTGCGCTTGAGTGCCTCGTCGATCGCATCGACGTGCGCGCGCGTGAGGGCGTCGAGCTCCTTCTCGGCACGAGCAAGCTCGTCCTCGCCGATCTCGCTCTTCAGGGAGTCGAGGTCGTCCTTGGACTTGCGCCGGATGCCGCGCAGGTGCACCTTGTGGTCTTCGCCCTTGGAGCGGACGAGCTTGACGTACTCCTTGCGGCGCTCCTCGGTGAGCTCGGGCATGGTGACGCGCACGAGGTTGCCGTCGTTGGTCGGATTGACGCCCAGGTTCGGGATGTCGCGGATCGCCTGCTCGATGGCCTTCAGCGCCGACTTGTCGTAGGGCGTGATGATGAGCGACCGGGCCTCAGGGCTGTTGATCGACGCGAGCTGCGCGAGCGGCGTCGGAGTTCCGTAGTAGTCCACGAGGACCTTCTGGAACAGCTGAGGGTTGGCACGCCCGGTGCGAACCGTCGCGAAGTCCTCCTTCGCAGCCTCGACGGCGCGGTCCATGCGCGCTCCGGCATCGGCCAAGACGTCCGCGATCACTGTGTCTCCTTCATCGGGGTGGGGCCTGATCAGTCTACTCAGCGGTGGCATTCACGCCGTGACCAGCGTGCCGATCGATTCGCCGAGCAGCGCCCGGGTGACGTTGCCGGCCGGCTCCATGCCGAACACGCGCATGTCCATCTTGTTGTCCATGCAGAGGCTGAACGCGGTCGAGTCGACGACCTTGAGACCGCGCTGGAGCGCGTCGAGGTAGGTGATCCGATCGATCTTGGTGGCCGAGGCATCCTTCTTCGGATCAGCGGTGTAGACGCCGTCGACGCCGTTCTTCGCAACGAGCACCTCCTGCGCGTCGATCTCCAGCGCGCGCTGCGCGGCGACCGTGTCGGTGGAGAAGTACGGCAGTCCGGCGCCGGCGCCGAAGATCACGACGCGGCCCTTCTCCATGTGGCGCTCCGCACGGCGCGGAATGTACGGCTCGGCGACCTGCGTCATCGAGATGGCGGACTGCACGCGCGTCGCGGCGCCGGCCTGCTCGAGGAAGTCCTGCAGCGCAAGGGCGTTCATCACGGTGCCGAGCATGCCCATGTAGTCCGCACGGCCGCGGTCCATGCCGCGCTGGCTGAGCTCCGCACCGCGGAAGAAGTTGCCGCCGCCGACGACCACGGCGATCTCGACGCGATCGACGGCCTCGGCGATCTCGCGGGCCATCTGGCTGACGACGTCGGGGTTGACGCCGAGCTGGCCTCCGCCGAACGCCTCGCCCGACAGCTTCAGGAGGACGCGGCGGCGCCCGGTGGTCTCATTGATCACGACGATCCTCTCGTTGGGGACAAACTACCGAAGGGCATGAGAAAAGGCCCGCACCGGAATCCGATGCGGGCCTTCTCGAGGTGCTACGCGCCGACCTTGAAGCGGGCGAAGCCCGTCAGGGTCAGACCTGCGTCCTTGGCGACCTGCGCCACGGACAGCTTGTTGTCCTTGGCGTAGTCCTGGTCGAGCAGGGAGACCTGCTTGAAGAACGCGTTGACGCGGCCTTCGACGATCTTCGGCAGCGCGGCCTCGGGCTTGCCCTCGTTGCGGGAGATCTCGGTGACGATCTCGCGCTCCTTGTCGACATCGGCCTCGGGGACCTCGTCGCGCGACAGGTAGGACGGGTTCGCGAACGAGATGTGCTGAGCGAGGCTGCGAGCGGTCTCGGCGTCGTCGCCCGAGTAGGCGAGCACCACGCCGACCTGCGGGGGCAGGTCCTTGCTGGTCTTGTGCAGGTAGATCTCGAAGTGGTCGCCCGACAGGGTGCGCACGCGGCGCAGTTCGACCTTCTCGCCGATGATGGCGGCCTCGTCGTCGATCAGCTGGGCGACGGTCTGCGAGCCGGCGGTCGCCGCGAGGGCGGCCTCGACCGAGTCTGCGGCCACGGCTGCGGCGGCATCGGCGACCTTGTCGGCCAGAGCGATGAAGCGGTCGTTCTTCGCGACGAAGTCGGTCTCGCAGGCGAGCTCGATCAGCGTGACCTTGCCGTCCTGCTCGCGTGCGGCGACGAGGCCCTCGCTGGTGGAACGGTCGGCGCGCTTGGCGTTGCCCTTCGCGCCCTTGAGGCGGAGGATCTCGACGGCCTTCTCGACGTCGCCGTCGGCCTCTTCGAGCGCCTTCTTCGTGTCGACCATGCCCGTGCCGAGCTGGTCGCGCAGCGCCTTGATGTCGGCGATCGTGAAGTTTGCCATGGGTGGCGGCTCCTTGATTGTGGTGAGTTCAGGGGGATGCCTCGGCGGGATCGTCCTGGGCGCGGGGCTCAGTCCGATCCCGCCGAGGCGGAGTTCATGCGGCGTCGCCGATTACTTGTCGGCGGCCTCGGTGTCGGCCTCGACGACGTCGACCTCGACGACCTCGACCTCGACGCCATCGGCGGTCTCGGTCACGACCTCGGTCACATCGACCTCGACGACCTCGACACCCTCGGCGGCCTCAGCCTCGACGACGGCCTCGACGACCGCCTCGGCGACCTCTTCGGCTGCGCCCTGCTCGAGCAGCTCGCGCTCCCAGTCGGCGAGGGGCTCGGCATCGGCCGACTCGTCGGTGGGCTGGTGACGCTGGATGAGGCCCTCGGCCGCGGCGTCGGCGATGATGCGCGTGAGCAGGCTCACGGAGCGGATCGCGTCGTCGTTGCCGGGGATCGGGTACTGGAACTCGTCCGGGTCGGCGTTCGTGTCGAGGATGCCGATGACCGGGATGCCGAGCTTCGTGGCCTCATCGACCGCGAGGTGCTCGCGCTTGGCGTCGATGACCCAGATCGCCGACGGCGTCTTCTGCAGGTTGCGGATACCGCCGAGCGACTTGTGCAGCTTGTCGAGCTCGCGCTTCTTGATCAGCAGTTCCTTCTTGGTGAAGCCGCTGTTCGCCGGGGTCTCGTAATCGAGCTCCTCGAGCTCCTTCATGCGCGCGAGGCGCTTGGAGATCGTCTGGAAGTTGGTGAGGAGGCCACCGAGCCAGCGCTGGTTGACGTAGGGCTGGCCGACGCGGGTCGCCTGCTCGGCGACGATCTCCTGCGCCTGCTTCTTGGTGCCGACGAAGAGGATGGTGCCGCCGTGGGCGACCGTCTCCTTGACGAACTCGTACGCCTTGTCGATGTACGTCAGCGACTGCTGCAGGTCGATGATGTGGATGCCCGAGCGCTCGGTGAGGATGAAGCGCTTGACTTTCGGGTTCCACCGGCGGGTCTGGTGCCCGAAGTGCACGCCGCTGTCGAGCAGCTGGCGAATGGTGACGACGGCCATGGCCGTTCTCCTGTTCTGGCGCTCACGCGCCTCTTGCGGTTGTGTTCGCGCCGGCGAGGGCCGGCGAGCCTGGTGCCCGGCACACGCCCGCTCACAGATGCTCTGTGAGACCGTTGGGAGTGGATGCCGCATCGCGGGGTCCTTCGGACCGCTGCGGTGCTGTGGGCACGCGGAGTCACCCCGACGAGCGGGGTGCGGATCCAGTGTACCAGCAGCGCCTTCTCCCCCGCGCTGCGGTCGCAGACGCCATCCACCGCTGCGACTCGTCGGGAATCGGATCACGGGTTCGGGTGGGACTGTCGCTCCATGACCCGTCCGTCCCGCTCCGACCGTCCATCCCTCCGTCGCCGACGGCGTGCAATCGCCGGTGTCGTCGCCGGGCTCCTGATCGCCGGCATCGGCGACGCCACCGGTGCGGCGCACGGCGCCCCCGGCGCCCCTCCGCCATCCGAGTCCCGACCTGTCGGCCGGGGGTGGGCATGGCCGCTCACCGCTTTCCGGCTCGAGGCGCCGTTCGTCGCGCCGGCCCATCGGTACGGACCCGGCCACCGCGGTGTCGACCTGCGGCCCTCCGAGGGAGCGGCGGTGCGATCGCCCGCGGCCGGCTCCGTGGCCTTCGCCGGTCCGGTGGCGGGACGCGGCATCCTGACCATCGATCACGGCGGCGGGCTCGTCACGACGCTGGAGCCCGTCGAGACCGCTCTTGTGGCGGGCGCAGAGGTGTCGTCGGGCGATGTCGTCGGGACGACGTCGGCGGGCGGCCATGCCGCCCCTGGTGCCCTGCACTTCGGCGTGCGACTGCACGGGGAGTACATCAACCCGATGCTGCTGCTCGGAGGCGTGCCTCGCGCGGTACTGCTCCCCTGCTGCTGAGCGCCGGCGTCAGGCGCGAGGGTGCGCGAGCCGGTACGTCGCGGTCAGCCGCTCGCTCGAGACGTGGGTGTAGATCTGCGTGGTCCCGAGGCTCGCGTGTCCGAGCATCTCCTGCACGGCACGGAGATCCGCTCCGCCGTCGAGCAGATGCGTCGCTGCCGAATGGCGCAGCGCGTGGGGGCCGACGGCGGCACCGAGCTCGGGCCCGAGGACGCGTGCGACCACGTCGTAGACCGCGCGTGGGCCGAGTCGCGCGCCGCGCGCGCCGAGGAACACCGCCGACGTATCTCCGGTGTGCGACGGGTCCGGCCGCCGCGCAAGCAGCACCGGCCGTCCTCGCACGAGGTAGGCATCGAGTGCTCGCGCGGCGGCGCCGCCGAACGGCACCACGCGCTCCTTCGCCCCCTTGCCGAAGACACGGGCGGTGCGGCGGCTCTGGTCGATGTCGCCCACATCGAGCCCGCAGAGCTCGGAGACGCGCACTGCCGCGCCGTAGAGGAGCTCGAGCAGGGCGTGATCGCGGAGTGCAAGCGGATCGCCATCGACGGCGGCAGCGCCCAGGGCGTCCAGCATCCCGGCCAGGGCGTCTGTCGTCGCGACCTTGGGCAGAGTCCGTCCGCGTTTCGGTGCGACCAGGCGGAGGCTCGGGTCTGCGGCGATCACGCCCTCGTCGACCGCCCACGCGAAGAAGCCGCGCGCCGACGACGTGCGTCGCGCGATCGTCGAGCGGGCGTCCCCTCGCTGCGTCGCCCGCCACAGCCACTCGCGCAGGAGCTCGAGGTCGATCAGAGAGAGGTCGACGTCGCCGGCGGTCGCTGACAGGTCGGCGAGATCCGAACGGTACGCCCGCACCGTGGCGGACGACATCCGTCGCACTTCGGCCAGGTGCGCGAGGTACGCCTGCGCCGCCTGTCCGATCCTCATGCGCCCAGCTTGCCGCGTCGCGGTCCGCTCCGCAGGACGGCACACCGTCCGGCACGGGCGCGGCGTGACGCCTCAGCCGCTGAGCACCATGCGCCAGCCGGAAGGCCCTCGGGTGACCGCCCCTTCGAGGTGGAGCAGACCGAGGATGGCCTCGACGTCGTCCGCGGCCATCCCCGCGCGCCGTGCCACGTCGCCCGCGTCGCGCCAGGCGCGGGGGCTCAGCGCGTCGCGGACGCGCGTCGTGTCGTCGGTGCGCGCCCGTCCGTCGGCGGACGGCACCGCACCATCACCGGCACCGAGCCCGAGCATCTCCCGGATGTCGGCGGCGCTCGTGATGCAGAGCGCGTCGTACTCGCGCAGCAGCCGGTGTGTTCCGGCCGACGCCGCCGAGGTGATCGGACCCGGCACGGCGCCGAGCCCGCGCGATAGGGCGGCCGCGTGCCCGGCGGTGTTGAGGGAGCCGCTGCGCCACCCGGCTTCGACGACGACGGTGGCGTCGGCGAGGGCGGCGATCAGCCTGTTGCGCTGCAGGAACCTCCATTTCGTGGGCGTCGAGCCGCACGGAACCTCGCTCACCACCGCGCCGGAGCCGGCGATGCGCTCGATGAGGTCGGTGTGACCGGCCGGGTAGGCACGGTCGACGCCGCCCGCGAGCAGCGCGACCGTGAGACCGCCGACGGCGAGCACGGCGCGGTGCGCGGCGCCGTCGACACCGTATGCACCGCCCGACACCACCGGGATGCCGCTCGCCGCGAGGTCTGCGGCGAGCTCGAGGGCGACGTGGTCGCCATAGGAGGTCGCGGCGCGTGCGCCCACGATCGCCACCGACGGTGCCAGCCTCGTCAGGTGCGAGGGGTCGCCCCGCACCCAGAGGCAGATCGGCGCGTGCGCCCCGAGGTCGTCGAGCTGTGCGGGCCACTCGGCATCGCCTCTCGCCACAAGCACTGCTCGGGCCTTCGCCGCTCCGCGCAGCCCATCGGTCACGGCGTCGGCCGAGAGCCGAGGCATCCATCTCCTTCGTGCCGCGGAGAACTCTCCCCCGCCGACCACGCCTCCGGCGTCGCCCGCCAGGACCGCCCGCAGCGCGCCCGTCGCGCCCCGCTCGGCGACGAGGCGACCGGCGACGGAGTCGCCCGGTTCGACGAGGTGGCACCAGACGACGGTGGCGTACCGCTCCACGGCCACAGCGTCGGAGGCTTCTGGGGCGAGCAGGTCACCCAGGGCGCGGCGGGCAGTCGACGGCGAGAGGTCGAAGACGGTCACAGGGCGAGTCCTTTCTTCAGGTACAGCGCACGACCGATGTGGTCGATGTCGAGCTGCGGGCTCTCGTCGAGATCTGCGAGCGACCACGCGACCCGCAGCACGCGGTCGTACCCGCGCAGCGTCAGAGCGCCGCGATGGAGAGCGGCGTCGAGCGGACGGCGGACGACCGCCGTCGGGGCGCGCGGTCCTTCACGCAGCCACGCCCCCGGCACTTCGGCGTTGAGGCGCCAGTGGGTGCCTGCAAGGCGCCGCGCCGTGCGCTCCCGCGCTTCGACCACCCGCCGCCGCGCGACCTCCGAGGTGATGGCGGGCCGCCCTGTCTCACGCTGCGCGACCGACACCCGAGCGAGTGTCAGTTCGATGTCGATACGGTCGAGAAGCGGCCCGGACAGGCGGCCGAGGTACCGGCGGATCGCCGCCGGCGGGCACGTGCACGTGCCGCCGCGGATGCCGTAGTCGCCGCACGGGCAGGGATTGGTCGCGAGCACGAGCTGGAACCGCGCAGGGAACTCCGCGCTCGCACCCGACCGGTGGATGGTGATCGACCCGTTCTCGAGCGGCTGACGCAGCGCGTCGAGAGCGCTCGCCTGGAACTCTCCCGCCTCGTCGAGGAAGAGGATGCCCTCGCTCGCGCGGGCGATGGCTCCGGGGCGCACCGTGCGGGACCCGCCGCCCACGAGGGCCGCCACGCTCGCGCTGTGATGCGGCGCCTCGAACGGCGGAGTGCGCGACAGTTCGACCACGCGCGCGCCGGAGAGGCTGCGGATGGACGCGCTCGTGAGCGCGGCGCGGTCGTCGAGCTGAGGCAGGATTCCCGGCAGGCGCCGGGCGAGCATCGTCTTGCCCGCCCCCGGAGGTCCGCACATCAGAAGGTGGTGGCCGCCCGCCGCCGCCACGACGAGCGCCTCCACGGCCTCGCGCTGCCCGATGATCTCGGCGAGGTCGAGGCGATCCTGCACGGGGGGCTCGTCGTCGGGCTGCGCGACCGGATCGTCGTCGGGCACGGTCACGTCAGCTCCGTGCCATGCCGCCACCTGAGCGAGGTTCACCGCCGCGACCACCTCCACCCCGTCGACGAGCTCCGCCTCGGCTCGGTTCGCCCACGGCACGACCACCACGCGGTGGCCCGCTCGCGCTGCGGCGACGACGGCGGGGAGCACACCGGGTATCGGCCGCAGGCGACCGTCGAGCCCCAGCTCGCCCAGGTGCACGGTCGCGGCGACGGACGCGGCATCCATCGGCAGTTCTGTCGCGAGCGATGCGATCGCGATCGCGAGGTCGAAGCCCGAGCCCTGCTTCGGCAGGCTGGCCGGCGACAGATTGACCGTGAGCCGACGCCGCGGAAGCGCGATCCCGCTGTTCGCGCACGCGTTGTGCACGCGCTGCACGGCCTCGGCGAGGGCTTTGTCGGGGAGGCCGATGATCTTGAACTCCGGCGTCTGGTTCGACAGATCCGCCTCGACCTCGACGCGCTCCCCCTCCGCCCCGACGAGCGCGATCGCCCACGTGCGCGCGACGCTCACGGGACCTCGAGGTCGACGAGGTGCTCGAGACGCGCGGTCCGCGGATCGGCGCCCGTCAGGCCGATCGCGTCGATGCGCAGGCGTCGGCCCTGCACCGCGTCGCGATTCTCGGCCGTCCATGCCGCGGCGAGTCGCCAGAGGCGCGCGCGCTTGCGGGCGTCGATCGCCTCGAACGGGTGACCGAATCCCTCACCGCGCCGGGTCTTGACCTCCACCACGACGACGTGGCGGCCACGACAGACGATGAGATCGATCTCGCCGGTGCGGCAGCGCCAATTGCGCGCGAGCACGGCATACCCCTGATCCTCGAAGTACCGTGCCGCCCGGTCTTCACCCGCCCGTCCGAGCGCATCCTTCTGTGCCATGAAGGGATCGTGACGCGGCCGGCCGGCTGCGAGCGGGAGGGCCGAGGCATCCGTTCACAGCCGTTCGTGCCGCCTCGCTGGGGAGGAGGGGCGACCGCGGGGCACGCGAAGGCGCTCAGGTGTCGAGCGAGAGCTCCTCGGGGAGGTGGAAGTCGCGGCGCTGCAGCTCTTCGACGTTGACGTCCTTGAAGGTCAGCACGCGGACGGCCTTCACGAAGCGATCGGCGCGGTAGATGTCCCACACCCAGACGTCCGCCATCGAGATCTCGAAGTAGAAGTCGTGCTCGGTGTCCTTCCGCACGACGTTCACCTCGTTCGCGAGGTAGAACCGTCGTTCGGTCTCGATCACGTACTGGAACTGAGAGACGACGTCGCGGTACTCGCGGTACAGCGCGAGCTCCAGCTCACGGTCGTAGTCTTCGAAGACTTCGTCATCCATGGTGAGTCCATCCTATGGGCGTGACGGGATGCCGCGACCCACGTGCGTCGACGATCGCCCGTCATCAGAAGAGCGTCGGCGATTCGGCGATCGACCAGGATGCACGGTGGTGCGCGCTGATCCCGTGCTCGCGGATCGCATCACGATGGTCGGGACTCGCGTAGCCCTTGTTGCGCGCCCAGTTGTAGGCGGGGAGCTCGTCGTGCAGCTCGGTCATGAGCGCATCGCGCGCCACCTTGGCGATGACGGATGCCGCGGCCGCCGACGCGCAGTCGCGGTCGGCCTTGATCACCGGCGTGATCCGCAGCCCCGTGCCGCCCGCCGGAGTGATGTAGTCGTAGTTCCCGTCGAGGAGGACGATCGCATCCTCGGGCACCACGCCGTGCGCACGGAGGTCGGCGAGGGCGCGGATCGCGGCCAGCCCGAGCGCGCGCATGATGCCGATCTCGTCTATCTCGGCCGAGCTCGCCCAGCCGACCGCGCTCGCAGACACCCATGCGGCTGCCCGCGCCGCCACATCGGCGCGGCGGAGCTCGGGCACGAGCTTCGAGTCGCGCAGCCCCTGGGGGATGTGCTTGCGCGAGCGGGGCGCGTCGATCACGGCGGCGCCGACGGCCACGGGTCCGGCCAGTGCGCCGCGGCCCACCTCGTCGCACGCGATGACGAGCGCGTGCTCCCGCAGGAGCCGTCGCTCGAGCGTCAGGCGCGGCTCCGCCACCGTCATGGCGCGGGCTCCTCCGGGAGGTCGGGAACGCCCGCGAAGTCGTCGTGATGGAAGTCGAGGAGCCCGAATCGGTCGAGCGGCCAGGTGACGAGGAACGCGCGGCCGACGACGTTCTCGACCGGGACGAATCCCTCGCCGGGCTGGTCCTGGTTGTAGCGCGAGTCCTTCGACTGGTACCGGTTGTCGCCGAGCACCCAGAGGCTGTCCTCCGGCACGATCACGTCGAACGGATCGCCGGACGCCGCGGACTCCCCCGTCGGAACGACGATGTAGTCGGTCTCGTCGATCGGCACGCCGTTGACGGTGATCTGACCGAGCGCGTTGCAGCACACCACATGGTCGCCGGGGAGCCCGATGATGCGCTTGACGAGGTGGTCGTCGCTGTCGGGCGCCGACAGGCCGACGAGCGCCAGAGCCCAGTCGATCGCCTCGATCACCGGCGGCCGGGCCGGCTCGGTGCTCGGGGGCAGCCATCCGCCGGGATCCTGGAACACGACGATGTCACCGCGGTCGTAGCCGCCGAACCGGGGCGTGATCTCGTCCACGAGGATCCGGTCGTCGATGTGCAGCGTCTCCTTCATCGACCCCGAGGGGATGTAGAACGACCGCACCAGGAACGTCTTGACCAGGAACGACACGAGGACCGCGATCAGGATGATCACGACGACGTCGCGGAGGAACGTCAGCCACCCGCGCCTGCGGCGATGGATGGTCGCATCGCCGCCGGAACCGGAAGAGGGGGCCGGCTCGGCCGGGGCCGTCTTCTCGGAGGTCATGCGGATCCTTCACCGGCACACCGCGGATCGGAGAGCCTCTTCACAAGGTTCCCACATTCCGGAGCACGCGACGTGCCGCGGACGAGAGTTCGCGGGACGTTTCCAGGGACTCTCCGGGAACGACGAAGCCCCGGCCGAGATCGGACCGGGGCTTCGTGACGGAGAACTCAGTTCTCGCGCTTCTCCTTGATCTTGGCCTTCTTGCCACGGAGGTTGCGCAGGTAGTAGAGCTTCGCGCGACGGACGTCACCGCGGGTGACGACCTCGATGTGGTCGATCACCGGGCTGTGCACCGGGAAGGTGCGCTCGACGCCCACCTGGAAGCTGATCTTGCGGACCGTGAAGGTCTCGCGGACGCTGTCGCCCTGGCGGCCGATGACGACGCCCTGGAAGACCTGGATACGCGAGCGGTTGCCCTCGGTGATGTTCACGTGCACCTTCACGGTGTCGCCGGGACCGAAGGCGGGGATGTCGGAGCGCAGCGATGCTGCGTCGACGGAGTCGAGGATCTGCATGATCGTTTCTCTCTGCGGCCGCCACAGGTCGACCGCGGGAAGTGATGGAAAGGATGTCGTGTGCCCGAGGCCGACGGCGGGAAGCCGCATGGCTGATTCCCCTGAGGCAGAACCTGGTCAGGGCACAAAGATCCATTCTGCCATGGATGCCGCGCCCGGCCAAAACGGGTCAGGGCGCGGTGGGGCCCTGCTTCTCGCTCACGATGATGACCTCCTGCACGGAAGCCTCCGTGCGCTCCTGCATCGGCGGGAGGTACGCGACGCCGTCGACGGTGTGCATGACCATGCGGGAGGGCTTCGCCTCGCTCCACAGCTGCCACAGCTCGAGCCAGAACAGTCCGACGCCGACCAGGACGGTGACGACCATCACAGGCGCCCACCACGCCTGGTCGAAGAACCCGAGCGAGATGACCAGGAGGTGCCACACGGTGAAGCCGAGGACGTCCCACCACGACACTGCGCGATGGGCGCGCACGGTGCCTCGAGCGCGCACGAGCAGCGTCAGCAGCAGCTGCCAGAGGAAGACGCCCGGGATCGCGAGGAACAGCACCCAGAGGAACGCCCAGCCCCCGGCGTTGAACACGGCCCACCCCACGAGAAGCCACAGCGGCAGGACGAATGCGGCGGGAATCATCCAGCCGAAGAATCCACGACGAAGCCACATGCTGTGAATCGTACGCCCGTCCACGACCGAGCGGCACGCCTCGTGCGCGTCGCGGAGCATCCTCCCAGCCCCGCGCCCTCCCGTCAGACACAATGGAGGGGACGAAAGGGAGACGGATGATCGAGTTGCGCACACCCGCCGAGATCGAGGCGATGAAGCCCGCAGGGCGATTCGTCGCAGAGACATTGGCGACGCTGCGCGACGAGACCAAGGTCGGAACGAACCTCCTCTCGATCGATCGCCGCGCGCACGAGCTCATCCGACGAGCCGGGGCAGAGTCCTGCTACATCGACTACCACCCGTCGTTCGGCGCAAGCCCGTTCGGGAAGGTGATCTGCACGTCGGTCAACGACGCGGTGCTCCACGGACTCCCCTTCGACTATGCGCTGCGCGACGGCGACCTGGTGTCGCTCGACTTCGCGGTCTCGGTCGACGGCTGGGTCGCCGACTCCGCGGTCTCGTTCGTCGTGGGCACCGCCCGCGACGAGGACCTCGCACTGATCGACACGACGGAGCGGGCTCTGGAGGCCGCGATCCAGGCGGCGATCGTGCAGAACCGCATCGGCGACATCTCCGCCGCGATCGCGGCCGTCGCGCACGGCGACGGCTACTCGATCAACACCGACTTCGGCGGCCACGGGGTCGGCCGCATCATGCACGGCGACCCTCACGTGCCCAACGACGGGAAGGCCGGGCGAGGCTACCCGCTGCGCGCGGGCCTGGTCGTCGCGCTCGAGCCGTGGTTCCTCCTGACCACCGACGAGCTGGTCACCGACCCCGACGGCTGGACCCTCCGCTCCGCCGACGGCTCGCGTGGCGCACACGCCGAGCACACCGTCGCGATCACCGAGGACGGCCCGATCGTGCTGACCGACCGCTCCTGGCTCGGAGTCGCCTGACTCACGTCCGCAGCTCCGCCGAAGGAGCGTGCGACGGCGTCCGCGACCCGGCGAGGGCAGCGAGCGAGGCCGCGACCGAGTGGTCCACCTCGTCCTCGGCGTCTGCGTGCTCGCGCAGCACCACGAGCGTCTTCGCCTCGAGGCGGAGGGTGGCGCCGGGCCGGAGCAGATCGGCGTCGGCCCACTCCCCCGCGGTGTCGATCACGACGTCCCAATCCGGGCTGTACTCGACCACCGGGATGTGGAAGTCGATGATGTCGTCACCCGCGTTGAAGAGCACGATGAAGTGCCGATCCCGGATCTGCTCTCCGCGGCGATCGCGCTCGCGGATGCCTCCCCCGTTGAGGAACACCCCGACGGCTCGACCGAACCCCGAGTCCCAGTCCTCCGGCTGCATGAGGCTGCCGTCCGGACGCAGCCACGCGATGTCCTGCACCGGCGCGCCTGCGGGGCGCGCGACCGGGCGGCCCTCGAAGAACCGGCGACGACGGAATGTCGGGTGGTCCCGCCGCAGCCGCGCGAGCGCGGCAGTGAACTCCAGGAGCGGCCGGTCCACGGCATCCCAATCCACCCACGTCGTCTCGTTGTCCTGCGCATAGCCGTTGTTGTTGCCGCCCTGGGTGCGGCCGAGCTCGTCGCCGTGCAGGAGCATCGGCACGCCCTGCGACAGCAGCAGGGTCGCGATGAAGTTGCGCTGCTGCCGGGCCCGGAGGGTGAGCACCGCCGGGTCGTCGGTCGGCCCCTCGACGCCGAAGTTGTCGGACCGGTTGTCGTCTGCGCCGTCGCGGCCGTCCTCACCGTTGGCCTCGTTGTGCTTGTCGTTGTAGGACACGAGGTCGCGCAGCGTGAAGCCGTCGTGCGCGGTGACGAAGTTGACGGATGCCACCGGCCGGCGTCCCGAGTGCTCGTAGAGGTCTGCGGACCCGGTCAGTCGTGACGCGAACTCGCCGAGAGCCTGCGGCTCTCCGCGCCAGAAGTCGCGGACGGTGTCGCGGTACTTCCCGTTCCACTCCGTCCACTGCGGCGGGAAGTTGCCGACCTGATATCCGCCCGGACCGACGTCCCAGGGCTCGGCGATGAGCTTCACCTGGGAGACCACCGGATCCTGCTGGACGAGCTCGAAGAACGCCGCCAGCCGGTCGACGTCGTAGAACTCCCGTGCGAGGGCGGCGGCGAGGTCGAAGCGGAATCCGTCGACGTGCATCTCGAGCACCCAGTACCGCAGCGAGTCCATGATGAGCTGCAGCGCGTGGGGGTTGCGGACGTTCAGGCTGTTCCCGGTGCCGGTGTAGTCGGTGTAGAAGCGCTTGTCGTCGTCTTCGAGGTGGTAATAGGCGGCGTTGTCTATGCCCCGCATCGAGAGCGTCGGGCCCAGGTGGTTGCCCTCCGCCGTGTGGTTGTAGACGACGTCGAGGATGACTTCGATGCCGGCCGCGTGGAGCGCGCGCACCATGGCCTTGAACTCCTGCACCTGCTGTCCGCGCTCGCCGGTGGCGGCGTAGGCGTTGTGCGGCGCGAAGAACGAGATCGTGTTGTAGCCCCAGTAGTTGGAGAGCCCCTTGTCCTGGAGCACGGAATCGTCGACGAACTGGTGCACCGGCATGAGCTCGATGGCGGTGACTCCGAGCTTGGTGAGGTGCTCGATGATCGCCGGGTGCGCCAGTGCGCTATACGTCCCTCGCATCTCGTCCGGGATCGCCGGATGCCGCTGGGTGAGACCGCGCACGTGCGCCTCATAGATGAGCGACTCGGAGTACGGGATGCGCGGTCGGCGGTCGCCGGCCCAATCGAAGAAGGGGTTCACCACGACCCCCTTCATCATCGCGCTCGCCGAGTCGTCGTCGTTGCGCGAGTCCGGATCGCCGAAGTCGTAGCCGTACACGGACTGACCCCACTCCATCGCACCCGAAACCGCCTTCGCGTACGGATCGAGGAGGAGCTTGCTCGGATTGAAGCGGTGGCCGCTCGCGGGATCGTACGGCCCGTGGACACGGTAACCGTAGCGCTGCCCGGGCTGGATGTTCGGCACGTACGCGTGCCATACGTAGGCGTCGACCTCGCCCAGCTCCAGGCGGGTCTCGGCGCCGCGGTCGCCGAACAGGCAGAGCTCCACGCGCTCGGCGCCCTCGCTGAACAGCGCGAAGTTGGTGCCGCTCCCGTCGAAGGTCGCTCCGAGCGGATAGGCCGATCCCGGCCAGGTGTGCAGGGGCATGTCCGCATCGTAGCGACCGGAGGTGTCGGCATCCGGGATCTCACATCGCCGCCTCGTGCGGTGTGAGCGAAACGTTCGCTCGGGGTAACCGATCGCGGGCGCGGGGCGAAACACCGCACTCCTAACGTGGCGGGCACCGAGAGAGATCTTCCGCCGAGCAGGAGACGTCATGACCGAGGAAGCACCCCGCACCACCGCCCACGGGCACGCGGCGAGCGTCAAGAGCCGGAAACATGGCGCTGACTCGCCCGCAACATCGCCCGCGTACCGTGACCGCATGAGCTCCACCGCCGCCCCCGGCACGCACGTCGTCGTGGTGGGCGCCGGCATGGTCGCGCACCGCTTCGTCGAAAGCCTGCTCAGCCGCGCGGACGACTCCTGGCGGATCACGCTCATCGGCGAGGAGGGCCGCCACCCCTACGATCGCGTCGGTCTGACCGGGTTCTTCGGCACATCGACGCCCGACGACCTCACACTCGAGCGGTCCGTCCTCGACGACGACCGCGTGCGCTTCGTCCCGGGCGACGCCGTCGCGCGCATCGACCGTTCCGCCCGGCGCGCCACCACCCGCAGCGGGCTCAGCGTGGCATACGACCACCTCGTGCTCGCGACCGGCTCGTACGCCGCACGCCTGTCGGTGGACGGCTTCGGACTGGAGGGATGCTTCGTCTACCGCACGCTCGACGACGTCGAGAAGCTGCGGGCCTTCGTCGACAGGCGCTCGCGCGAGCTCGGTCGCCCGCTCACCGGCACGGTGATCGGCGGCGGGCTGCTCGGCCTCGAGGCGGCGGGCGCGCTCCAGGGCCTCGACGTGTCGTGCACGGTCGTGCAGTCCTCCGACCGGCTCATGTCGGCCCAGCTCGATCTCCCGGGCGGCAACGCGCTGCGCCGGCTGATCGAGTCGCGCGGCATCCGTGTGGTCACGGGCACGAGCACGACGCGCCTCGACCCCGATCGCAGCGGCCAGGTGACCGGGCTCGAGTACCGCGACGGGAGCTACGAGCGCACCGACGTCGTGGTCTTCACTGTGGGGGTCCGTCCGCGCGACGAGCTCGCCCGCGGCGCGGAGCTCGCCGTCCACGAGCGCGGCGGCGTCCTGATCGACGCCGGGTGCGCGACGTCCGACCCCCGGATCCTCGCCATCGGCGAGGTCGCGAACTTCGACGGCCTGTGCGTGGGGCTCGTGGCCCCCGGCTATGCGATGGCCGAGGTCGCCGCGACGCGCCTGCTCGGAGGCGAGGCCGCGTTCCCCGGATACGACCTGTCGACGAAGCTGAAGCTGTCAGGAGTGGACGTCGCGAGCTTCGGCGATGCCTTCGCCACGACGCCGGGCGCACTCGACGTCGTCTACGCCGACCCCGTCGCGGGCGTCTACAAGAAGCTCGTGCTGTCCGACGACGCCAAGACGCTGCTCGGCGGCATCCTCGTCGGCGACGCGTCGGCCTACGGCTCACTGCGGCCGCTCGTCGGCGGCGCCCTCGGCGGCGACCCCGCTGCGTACCTCATGCCGGAGGGCGGCGTCGCCGCACCCTCGGGCGATCTCCCCGACGAGGCCCTGGTCTGCTCCTGCAACAGCGTGACCGCCGGCGCGATCCGCCACGCGGTCCACGAGGAGGGCTGCACGGACGTCGCGGCGATCAAGTCCTGCACCAAGGCCGGGGCGGCGTGCGGCTCGTGCGTGATGATGGTCAAGAAGATCGTCGGCACCGAGCTCGCCAAGTCCGGCGCGTCGCTCAGCAACGCGCTGTGCGAGCACTTCGACATGTCGCGCCGCCAGCTCTTCGACGCGGTGCGCGTCTCGGGCCTCACGACGTTCAGCGCCGTCATCGAGCGCTTCGGCACCGGGCGCGGCTGCGACATCTGCAAGCCCGCCCTCGCGAGCATCCTGTCGACCCTCGTCGGCAGGCACGTGCTCGACGGTGAGAACGCGACGCTGCAGGACACCAACGACCACGTGATGGCGAACCTGCAGAAGGACGGAAGCTACTCGGTCGTCCCCCGGATCCCGGGCGGCGAGATCACCCCCGAGGGCCTCGTCGTGATCGGCCGGGTCGCTCAGGACTTCGGGCTCTACACGAAGATCACCGGCGGCCAGCGCATCGACCTGTTCGGCGCGCGCCTCGAGCAGCTCCCGGAGATCTGGAAGCGCCTCGTCGAGGCGGGCTTCGAGTCCGGTCACGCGTACGGCAAGTCGCTGCGCACCGTGAAGTCGTGCGTCGGGTCCACATGGTGCCGGTACGGCGTGCAGGACTCGGTCGGCATGGCGGTGCAGCTCGAGCTCCGCTATCGCGGTCTGCGCTCGCCCCACAAGCTCAAGCTGGGCGTGTCCGGCTGCGCCCGGGAGTGCGCCGAGGCGCGGGGCAAGGACGTCGGCGTGATCGCCACCGAGGCCGGCTGGAACATGTACGTCGGCGGGAACGGCGGATTCACTCCCCGCCATGCCGTGCTGTTCGCCGAGGGCCTCAGCGACGATGAGCTGCTGACCGCGATCGACCGCTTCCTGATGTACTACATCTTCACGGCCGACCGCCTGCAGCGGACCGCTCCCTGGTTCGAGGACCTCGAAGGGGGCATCGACGCGCTCCGCGCGGTCGTCTTCGACGACAGCCTCGGGATCTGCGCCGACCTCGACGCGGCCATGGCCACGCACATCGGGTCGTACGAGGACGAGTGGAAGGCCACCCTCGACGACCCGGAGAAGCTGCGGCGGTTCGCGTCGTTCGTCAACGCCCCGACGACCCCCGACCCCTCGCTCGCCTACACGGCCGAGCGCGGGCAGGGGCGACCCGCCACCGATGCCGAGCGCGAGAGCGGCGGCGTCCTCATCGCCGGAACGATCCTGGAGGTGCGCCGATGACCCTCGTCGACCCGCAGACCGCCGACACCGCCGAGGTGCCCGACGGCTGGGTGCGCGTCTGCGCCGTGAGCGACCTCGAGGTCGAGCGCGGACGTGCCGCGCTCCTCGGGGGCACGCAGATCGCCCTGTTCCTCCTGCACGGCGGTCGCGTGCACGCCGTCTCCAACTTCGACCCCTACAGCCGCGCCCACGTCATCTCGCGCGGCATCGTCGGCACGAAGCAGGATGCCCCGACCGTGGCCTCGCCGATGTACAAGCAGGTGTTCGACCTGCGCACCGGCTCATGCCTCGACACTCAGGGCAAGGAGCCCGCATCGCTCCACGTCTGGCCGGTCGCGGTCAGCGACGGACAGGTTCTCGTACGGTGGGAGGCGCAGTCGTGACCACCCTGCTCGGCGTCTCGCTCGCCGGTCGATCGGTCGTCATGGTCGGCGGCGGGGCGGTCACCGCCCGTCGCCTCGCGCGGTTCCTCGCTGACGGCGCCGACGTGACGATCGTCGCGCCCGAGCTGTCCGAAGAGGTGCGCGAGCTCGTCGACGCGCGCGGTCTCGCATGGATCGCCCGCCGCGTGCGCGCGAGCGACATCGCCGGCGCGTGGCTGGTGCACACCGCCACCGGCGACTCCCGGGTGGACGCCGACGTCGCTTCGGCCTGCGAGCGGCGGCGCGTGCTGTGCGTCAACGCCTCGGACGGCGCTCACGGCTCGGCCCGGCTCGCCGCCGAGACCCGGTCGGGCGACGTCGTCGTCGGTGTCGTCTCGGACGCGGGCGTCGATCCGGGTCGCGCTGCCCGGCTGCGGGATGCCGTCGCCTCGCTGCTGCGCGAGGGCACGCTGCCCCTGCGCCGGCGCCGCGCCACCGTGCGCGGGCGCGTGGACCTCGTGGGCGGCGGCCCCGGCCCCGCCGACCTGATGACCGTACGCGGTCGGCGCCTCCTCGCCGAGGCCGACGTCGTGGTCGCGGATCGGCTCGGTCCGACAGACGTGCTCTCCGAGCTCGACTCCGACGTCGAACTGATCGACGTGGGGAAGCGTCCCGGCCACCACCCCGTGCCGCAGGACGAGATCAACGACCTCCTCGTCGCGCACGCCCGTGCCGGCAAGCGCGTCGTCCGGCTCAAGGGCGGCGATCCGTTCGTGTACGGCCGCGGCGGCGAAGAGGTCGCCGCATGCCTCGCCGCCGGTGTGCCGGTCGAGGTCGTGCCCGGACTCACGAGCGTCGTGTCGGTGCCCCAGGCGGCCGGCATCCCCGTCACCCACCGCGGGGTCGCGGCATCCGTCCACGTCGTCAACGGGCAGGCGGAGACCGCGCCGTCGACGATCGCGGCTCTGGCCGACGACACCGTCACCACCGTCGTGCTCATGGGCGTCGCGGCGCTCCCCCGACTCGTCGGCGCCGCGCGCTCCGCAGGCGTGCCGGACGACCGGCCCGTCGCGATCATCGAGAGCGGCCACACCCCGCAGCAGCGCACGACCCGCACGACCCTCGCCCGCGCGGTCGACGACGCGGAGGCGGCAGGGGTGCGAAACCCGGCCGTCATCGTCGTGGGTGATGTCGCCCGCGCAGGGCTCCTCCTCCCCGACCGCCGACTGACGGGTGAAGCGATCCGGTGACAGATCCCTCCCGCCCCGTCCTCTCTGCCGCCCTCGACGGCTGCACGATCGTGATCGCCGTGGACCGGCGATCGCTCGAGCTCGCCGCCGCTCTCGAACGTCACGGCGCGGCCGTGCGCCACGCGCCCGCGCTGACGATCGTCCCCCACATCGACGACGACGCGCTCATCGCCGCCACGCACGAGCTCATCGCGCAGCCGCCCCAGATCGTCGTGGTGACGACGGGTGTAGGTTTCCGCGGCTGGATGGAGGCTGCCGACGAGGCGGGGCTCCTCGACGAGCTGAGCGCGGCGCTCGCGGGCGCCCAGATCGTCGCACGCGGTCCGAAGGCGCGCGGGGCCATCCAGCAGGCGGGGCTCACCGCGGACTGGGTGGCGGAGTCCGAGACGTCCGTCGAACTGGGCGAGTACCTGCTGGCCGAGGGGGTCACGGGCCGGCGCATCGCCGTCCAGCACCACGGGTCGGGCGCCGATGGGCTCGACGAGCTCTTCGAGGAGGCCGGCGCGGATGTCGTGAGCCTCACGGTCTACCGCTGGGGTCCGCCGCCGGATGCCGTGGCCGTCTGCCGCTCGGTGGCCGCCACGGCGCAGGGCGAGGTCGACGCCGTGCTGTTCACGTCGGCGCCCGGCGCAGCGGAATGGCTCGCCGCCGCAGCCCGAGAAGGCGTGCTCGACGACATCGTCGACCTCGCCGACTCCGGACGCGTCCTCATGGCCGCCGTCGGCCCGATCACAGCGGGCCCGCTCGTGGACGTCGGGATCACACCGCTCATCGCGGAGCGCGGCCGACTCGGCTCGCTCGTGCGCGCCGTGGTCACCCACTTCGGCGGCGGGCACGCGGCGTCGCTCCAGACCACGGCCGGACGACTCGAGCTGCGCAGCACCGGTGCCGTGCTCGACGGAGCCCATGTCCCGCTGTCGCGGACCGGTGTCGACATCCTCGCCGCCCTCTTCGAAGCGGCAGGCGGTGTCGTCTCACGTCAGCGGCTGCAGAACGCGCTGCCGCGTTCGGGCGAGAACACGCACGCCGTCGAGATGGCCGTCGCCCGCGTGCGCGAGGCGCTGGGCGTGACCGACCTCATCAAGACGGTCGTCAAACGCGGCTACCGGCTGAACGTCCTCGATCCCGCCGAGGCCTCCGCCTGACGGATGCCCGTCAGGCCAGCAGGTCGGGGCGGTTCAGCTTTGTGCGCTCGAGACTCTGCTCGCGGCGCCACGCGGCGATCGCGCCGTGGTTGCCGCTGAGCAGCACCGGGGGCACCTCGTGCCCGCGCCAGACGGCGGGCTTGGTGTAGCTCGGGTACTCGAGGAGCCCGTCCTCGTGCGACTCCTCCACAAGGCTCTCCGGATTGCCGACGACGCCCGGCACGAGCCTGGACACCGCCTCGACGACGGCCATCGCGGCGACCTCGCCGCCGTTGAGGACGTAGTCTCCCAGGCTGACGAGGCGCACGCGCCCGCGCTCCGAATAGTGGTCGACGACGCGCTGGTCGATCCCCTCGTAACGTCCGCATGCGAACACGAGGTGCTTCTCGTCGGCGAGCTCACGCGCCATGGCCTGCGAGAACTGCTCTCCGGCGGGCGACGGCACGAGCAGCACGGCGTCGTCGGTGAGGATCCCGTCGAGGGCCTCACCCCACGGCTCCGGCTTCATCACCATGCCGGCGCCGCCGCCGTACGGGGTGTCGTCGACGGTGCGGTGACGATCGTGTGTCCACTCCCGCAGGTCGTGGACGTGCATGTCGAGGATGCCGCGATCCCGGGCCTTGCCGATGAGTGAGACGTCGAGCACGTCGAAGAACGCCGGGAAGATCGTGACGATGTCGACGCGCATGGGTTCGAGTCTAGGCATCCGCCCATGTTTCCGACGTGTGACCGGACCTTAACCGCGGGTCCTCGCGGGCCGTGACGGAAAGGTGACGGAGAAGTAACCGCAGTGGTCGCAGCACGGAAACACCCCCTTCATACGGTGAAGGCACACTTCATCTAGGAGGCGCCATGACCACGACCGTCACCCCGTCCACGACGGACGTCGCAGCTCCGCCCCCGGCCTCTGCGCCGGTCACCCTCACCCACCGACCCGGCCGTTGGATCGACGGCTGGAACCCCGAGGACAGCACGTTCTGGCAGTCCGGTGGCCGCGCCATCGCACGCCGCAACCTGGGCTGGTCGATCTTCGCCGAGTTCCTCGGCTTCATCATCTGGCAGCTGTGGAGCATCGTCGTCGTGATGCTGCCCGGCGCCGGCTTCGACCTCTCCAGCTCGCAGCTGTTCTGGCTCATCTCGCTCCCGAGTCTCGTCGGCGCCACGCTCCGCTTCCCGTACACGTTCATGGTCGGCATCTTCGGCGGCCGCAACTGGACGATCGTCTCCGCCGCACTGCTGCTGATCCCCGCCGTCCTGCTCGGGGTCGTCGTCTCCAACCCGGAGACCCCGTTCGGCGTGCTGCTCCTCGTGGCCGCGCTCGGCGGTGTCGGCGGTGGGAATTTCGCGAGCTCGATGGCGAACATCACCTACTTCTTCCCGCAGAAGGAGAAGGGATGGGCGCTCGGCCTGAACGCCGCCGGCGGCAACCTCGGCACCTCGGTCGCTCAGTTCGCCGTGCCGATCGCCGTCACGATCGGTGCCGGCGCGACCATGAACATCGCCCTCGCCGGCTGGATGTGGATCCCGCTCATCCTCGTCGCGATCTGGGGCGCCTGGCGGTACATGGACAACCTGTCGTCGGCGAAGGCCGACTTCGCCGGCTCGGCGGCCGCGCTCCGCGAGCCTCACCTGTGGGTCATGGCGCTGCTCTACATCGGCACCTTCGGGTCGTTCATCGGGTTCGCGAGCGTGTTCCCGAAGCTCATCGCCGACCAGTTCCCGACGTACTCGACGTTCCAGGTCGGCCAGGCCGCGGTCTCGCTCGCCTTCCTCGGCGCACTCATCGGCTCGCTCGCGCGGCCGTACGGCGGCCGCCTCGCCGACCGATTCGGCGGCGCGCGGGTGACCGTCGGCGCCTTCGCCGTGATGGCCCTCGGCGCGCTGTCGCTCATCTGGACGCTCCCGATGCAGAACTTCTGGGTGTTCCTCGGATGCTTCCTCGTGCTCTTCGCCGCCACGGGCATGGGGAACGGATCGACCTACCGCATGATCCCGAGCATCTTCGCCGCTCGCGGGCTCGCCACCGATGCACTGCCCGGGACGCCCGAGGGCATCCGGGTGCAGCGCAAGGCCGCTGCGGCGCTCGGCCTCATCTCGGCGATCGGCGCGTACGGCGGCTTCCTCGTGCCGCAGGTGCTCAACGCGTCGCAGCTGGCGACCGGGGGATACACGGCGGCGTTCTACGGCTTCGTCGCCGCGTACGTCGGCCTCATGGTCCTGACCGTGCTCGTCTACGTCGTGCCGCGGAAGTCGCTCGCCGGCCAGCGCATCTGACCCGGAGTGAAGCGGGCCGCACCCTCCTCG
This sequence comes from Microbacterium sulfonylureivorans, assembly GCF_003999995.1. Taxonomy (NCBI): domain Bacteria; kingdom Bacillati; phylum Actinomycetota; class Actinomycetes; order Micrococcales; family Microbacteriaceae; genus Microbacterium; species Microbacterium sulfonylureivorans. The sequence goes on along the minus strand of NZ_RJAD01000002.1, from coordinate 226,756 downwards.
GGTGCGGCCCGCTTCGACGTGCACGGGGCGCGGGGAGCCCGGCGATCCGCGCGACGCCCGGCAAGCGACGGGCGATGGGATCAGTACACGTCGCGGACGTAGCGCTTCTGCGACACGAGGCTCTTGCGGTACTCGACGGCGGCGTCCTCGGAGAGCCCGCCGTGGCGCTGGGCGATCGTGACGAGCGTGTCGTCGACGTCCTTCGCCATGCGGCTGGCGTCGCCGCACACGTAGAGGTGCGCGCCGTCCTGCAGCCAGCGCCACAGCTCGAGCCCGTGCTCGACCATCCGGTCCTGCACGTAGATCTTCTGGCGCTGATCGCGTGAGAAGGCGAGGTCGAGTCTGGTGAGGAACCCGTCGTCGCGCATCGACTCGAGCTCGTCACGGTAGTAGAAGTCCGTCGCGGCGTGCTGCTCGCCGAAGAACAGCCAGTTGCGGCCGGTGTGGCCGTCGGCCCGCCGGTCGTGGAGGAACCCGCGGAACGGCGCAATGCCGGTGCCGGGGCCGATCATGATCATCGGGGAGTCTCCGGCGGCGGGGGTGCGGAAGTGCGGCGACTTCTGCAGGTAGATGGGTGCGGGCTCGGCACCGGCCACGTCGGCGAGGAAGGTCGAGGCGACGCCGCCGCGCAGCATCCCCGTCTCCGTGGTGAAGCGGACGACCGACACCGTGAGCTGCACCTCGTCCGGGCTCGTCTTCGGGCTCGATGAGATCGAGTACTGGCGGGGCTGCAGGCGCTTGAGCACGCGCATCCACTCGTCCGCGTCGGCCACGACCGGGAACGCCCGCAGCAGATCGACCGCGTGCATGCTCCACAGGTACTGCTCGAGACGCCCCTTGTTCTCGCGGCGCAGCAAGGTGGCGAGAGCCGGATCGGAGTTGCGCTCGGCGACGAACGACAGCAGGTCCGGCGTGATCCGCGTGATGTCGAGCTGCGTCGACAGCGCATCCTCGAGGAACCGCTCCTGGCCGTCGAGCTCCACCACCGTGTGGCGGACGAGCCCCGTCGTCTGGAGCCATTCGCTCACCATCGCCGGAGCGTTGGCGCACACGACGCCGAGCGAGTCGCCGGCCTCGTACGACACTCCGGCGTGCGAGATGTCGAAGCCGAACTGACGGACCTCCTTGGCGGAGCCGTCTCCGCTGAGGAGCGCGTTCGTCACCAGCGCCGCCGCGACCGGGTTGCTCCGTGTGAAGAGCCGGCGGGTCGCGGGGGCCTCCGCGACGGTGGCGGATGCCTCGTCCCCCGTGAGCGTCGCGATGACCTGCTCCAGCCACGCTGCGGCAGGTTCGGCGTAGTCGGGCTCGCAGTCCACGCGGGGCAGCAGCGCCGTCGCGCCGAGCGCGCCGAGCCGGTCGTCGATTCCCCGCCCGTGACCGCAGAAGTCGTCGTAGCTGGAGTCGCCGATCGCGAACACGGCGTAGTCGAGGCCGCCGAGCTCCGGCACGGTGTCGCCGTTGAGCTCGGACCAGAGGTCGGCGGCGTTGTCGGGCGGCCCGCCGTCTCCGAAGGTCGAGGTGACCACCAGGAGCTTCCGCACCGCGGCGAGATCCGCGATCGACATGTCGACCATGCTCACCGTGCGCGCCGGGATGCCGCGCGCCGTGAGCGTTGCGACGCACGTCGACGCCACCTCCTCGGCATTGCCGGTCTGCGAGCCCCACAGCACGGTCACCTCGTCGGGCGCGCCGCCCGCCGGCACGGTCAGCCCGAGCGGCGTGCGCGAGTAGAGTCCCGCGAGGACGCCGTCGAACCATGCCCTCGAGATGTCGCGGAGCGGGGCGGTCGCGGGGAGCACCGGGACGAATCCCACCGCGACCGGGGCGGCTTCAAGGGCCGACAGGTACCCCGACACGTAGGCGCCCTCCGCCTCCGACAGCGAAGGCGCTCCCCTCTCGCCGAGCCCGGCGCCGGTCAGAACCTCACGCGCCGCGCCGGCCAGCGGCATCGTCGCGGCGCGCTCGTCCGCGTCGGCCCCGGCCGGTGCGGGACCCACCCGGCGCAGCGACACCGCGGCGAACTTGAACTCGGGCTGCAGGGACGCGGCATCGACGGCATCGCTGGTGGCGGCGTTCACCGTCAGGTACTCGCCGTGCTCGTCGTTCCAGTGGAACGGCGCGAAGCAGCATCCGGGCCGCACCCGGTCGGTCACGACCGCAGGCAGCACCACGCGTCCGCGGCGCGACGAGATCTCGACCATGTCGCCGTCGGCGATGCCCTGCTGCTCGGCGTCGAGCGGGTGCACCTCGATGAACGGCTCGGGGTTCAGGCGCATGAGCTTGTCGACCTTGCCGGTCTTCGTCATCGTGTGCCACTGGTGCTGCAGTCGGCCGGTGTTGAGGATCCAGGGGAAATCGTCGTCGGGAAGCTCGCTCGGACCGAGATGGGGTCGCGCGAAGAACTGGGCACGCCGCGACGCCGTCGCGAACGCCAGGCGCGGCACGGTGCCGTCGGGTTCGCGATGCAGGCTCTGACTGACACCGTCGTTGACGTAGCGGATCGGATGCCGGTCCGCGGCGTCGCCCGGCGGCACCGGCCACTGCACCGGTCCGCGTCGGAGGCGCTCGTAGTCCACGCCGCGGATGTCCCACCCGGTCTGCGGGTTCCAGAAGCGGCGGATCTCGTCGAACACCTCGGCGCTGCTGCCGAACCCGAACCCCTCGTCGAACCCCATCGCCTGAGCGACGCGGCAGATCGTCAGCCAATCCGGCTGCGCGTCGCCCGGGGGCTGCGCCGCGCGCTCCACGAGAGTCATCGTGCGATCGCTGTTGACCATGACGCCCTCGGACTCGACCCACAGGGTCGCCGGCAGGAGGATGTCGGCGTACGCGTTGGTGGCGGTCTCGGTGAACACGTCCTGGACGATCACCAGCTCGGCCGCCTCGAGCCCCTCGATCACCGACGACCGGTTCGCGACCGACGCCACGGGGTTGGTGCAGATGATCCACGCGGCCTTGATGTCGCCGGCCGCCATCGACCGGTACATGTCGATCGTGCCGGTGCCCGCCTCGTCGCGGATCGTTCCCGGCTCGAGCGCCCAGACATCCTCGACGAACGCACGATCGGCGGGGTTGAACACCGCGCGCTGCCCCGGAAGCCCCGGTCCCATGTAGCCCATCTCCCGGCCGCCCATGGCATTCGGCTGCCCGGTCAGCGAGAACGGGCCGCTCCCCGGACGGCAGATGGCGCCTGTGGCGAGGTGGAGGTTGCAGATCGCGTTCGTGTGCCATGTGCCCTGCGTGGACTGGTTCAGGCCCATCGTCCAGAGCGTCATCCACTCGCCCGCCTCGCCGATCCAGCGCGCGGCGGTGCGGATGTCGGTCTCGGACAGACCGGTGATCGCGGCGACCCGGTCCGGGGCGTACTCCGCGAGGAACGCCGGCATCCCGTCCCAGCCCTCGGTGTGGGCCGCGACGAACTCGGCGTCGATGGCACCCTCCTCGACCAGCAGGTGCAGCAGACCGTTGAGCAGCGCCAGATCGGTGCCCGGGGCGATCGGAAGGTAGAGGTCGGCCCGCTCCGCGGTCGCGGTGCGGCGCGGGTCGACCACGATGAGCCGCGCCCCCTGCTTGAGCCGATCCGCCATCCGCAGGAAGAGGATCGGGTGGCAGTCGGCCATGTTCGACCCGATGACGAAGAACAGGTCGGCCGCGTCGATGTCCTCGTACGAGCCCGGGGGGCCGTCCGCTCCGAGCGACTGCTTGTACCCGGTACCGGCCGAGGCCATGCACAGCCGTGAGTTCGACTCGATGTGCAGGCCCCGGAGATAGCCCTTCACGAGCTTGTTCGAGAGGTACTGCGCCTCGATCGACATCTGTCCGGACACGTACAGCGCCACGGCATCGGGGCCGTGCTCGTCGACGATCGCCCGCAGCCGCGCGCCGGCTTCGGCGATCGCCGCGTCCAGCGGCGCAGGAACCGCGGACTCTCCGCGCTCGGGCCGAATGTACGCGGTCGCCATGCGCCCCGGCGCGTGCATCAGGTCGACGTGGGTCGCGCCCTTCGTGCAGAGGCGTCCGGCGTTGGCCGGGTGCGCCTTGTCTCCGACGGTCTTCGTGACGACGAAGCCGGCGCCGGCCGGAGCGGGCGCCGTGGACACGGTGATCCCGCATCCCACCCCGCAGTAAGAGCACACGGCGCGGGCCTGCGTCGGCGGCGCGCTGGTGCGCGGCTCCGACAGGTGCGCGATCGTGCCCATGCCCCGATGATCTCCGAGGCATGTTCCACCGCGTCGTGCGGGGTGTTACCGGTGGATCACATCACCCTCACGGGCACCGCTGGACCACTGTGAGCGGATGCCGCTCCCCGCGCTCCGAGCGGGTCAGGCCCCGTCGGGCGCGTCGTCGACGGGCTGGTCGTCGGCGGAGTCGCCGGGCAGCTCCTCGAAGAGGCCGGCGGGCGGCGTCACCACGACACGGCCCGCAGCGATGTCGACCTCGGGCACGATCGCCTTCACGAACGGCACGAGCACCTCGCGGTCACCCGAGACCCGCACGATCAGGAGGTCCTGCGCCGGCATGTGGTCGACGCGGATGACGCGGCCGACCGTCTCGCCGTCACGGACGACGTCGAGGCCGACGAGCTGGTGGTCGAACCACGCGTCCTCCTCCGTCGACGGAGCCTGCGTGTCCTGATCGACCCAGAGGATCGCGCGGATGAGCTCCTCGGCCGCATCGCGGTCGTCGACACCGTCGAAGAACGCGACGGGGTGGCTGTTCATCCAGCGGAACTCGCGGATCGTCAGGGGCTTGCCGTGCCAGGGCGACGACTCCGGGACCTGGAGCGTGAACGTCGCTCCGGGAACGAAGCGACCTTCGGGGTCGTCGGTGTAGAGCTCGAGCTTGATGGCGCCCTTGAGGCCGTGGGCCTTGACGAGCCGTCCGACGCGCAGCTGCGTCTTGCCGGACGGCGTGGGCGCCGATGTCGTGGACGAGGGCTCGGGGCTCGCGCCCGTGTCCTCCGCGTCGCCTGCCACCTCAGTCGTCCGCGACGTCGACGCGGACGCGCCGGCCGTCGGCGAGCGCGCTGATGAGGGTGCGCAGGGCTTTGGCCGTACGGCCGCCGCGCCCGATCACGCGACCCCGGTCATCGGGGTGGACGTGCACCTCGAGCACGTCGCCGCGGGGCGACGTGGACGAATCGATGCGCACGGCGTCAGGGTGATCGACGATCCCCTTGACGACGTGCTCGAGCGCGGCAGCCAGCAACGGACTACGCTTCGGTCGACTCGGCGGCCTCGTCGGCAGCCTCGGTCGCGTCGGCGGTGGTCTCGGCCGGAGCCTCGACCTTCTTCTCAGCCTTGGGCTTCACAACCGACTTCTTCGACGAGTCGATCTCGAACTCGGCCTTGGGAGCCTTGGTGCGCACCGTCGAGACGGCGTCCTTGTCACCCTTGAACTTGCCCCAGTCACCGGTGAGCTTGAGCAGCGCGGTGACCTGCTCGGTCGGCTGAGCGCCGACGCTGAGCCAGTACTGCGCACGCTCGGAGTCGACCTCGATGAACGAGGGCTCCTCGGTGGGGTGGTACTTGCCGATCTCCTCGATGACACGACCATCGCGCTTGGTGCGCGAGTCGGCCACGACGATGCGGTAGTAGGGCGCACGGATCTTGCCGAGGCGCTTGAGACGAATCTTGACAGCCACGATTCTCCTGAATGTGTGGAAAGTGAGTGAACCGGTCGCCTGGAGAGTGGGGTGCACACCCGGCGGAAGCTCGGAGGAGGACCTACCCCGCTGGATAGAGGGTCGAGCAGGTGATCCGACCCTCTATTCTGCCAGATCGCGGAGCCCCCCGCGAACACCCCGGCCCACCAGATCGCGGAGCCCCCCGCGAACACCCCGGCCCACCAGATCGCGGAGCCCCCCGCGAACACCCCGGCCCACCAGATCGCGGAGCCCCCCGCGAACACCCCGGCCCCTCCATCAGATGACGGCATGTGCCGCAAGCCCCGCGGGTGCGCGGCATCCCTCTGCAAGACTGTGCGGATGACGGTGCCCTTCGCGACATCCGCCCGCTCATCCGTGGGCCTGGAGTGGGAGCTCATGCTCGCCGACGGAGAGACGGGAGACCTGGTGCCGCGTGCGCCGGAGATCCTCCATCACCTCGAGGAACGCACGGCACTGGAGCGCTACACGGTCACCGGCGAGCTGCTCACGAACACCGTCGAGGTGACCAGCGGAATCGGCGACACGGTCGCTGCCGCGGTCGACGACATCGCGGACGCGATCGCAGCCGTGCGGACGGTCACCACGCCGCTCAACGTCGAGCTCCTGTGCGCCGGGAGCCACCCGTTCGCCCAGTGGTACGACCAGCAGGTGACCGACAAGACCCGCTACAACAAGCTCATCGAGCGCACCCAGTGGTGGGGCCGCAACATGATGATCTGGGGAATCCACGTCCACGTCGGCGTCGACGACGTCAACAAGGTGTTCCCGATCATCAACGCGCTGGCGGTGTACCTCCCCCATCTGCAGGCCCTCTCCGCGTCCAGTCCTTACTGGGCCGGAGAGCGCACCGGCTACGCGTCCAATCGCTCCCTGGTCTTCCAGCAGCTGCCGACTGCGGGGCTCCCCTGGCCCCTCGAGAACTGGTCCGAGTTCGAGGGCTACCTCGACGACCTCGTCGGGACCGGAGTCCTCGAGGACGCGACCGAGGTTCGCTGGGACATCCGGCCCGCACCCCGCTGGGGCACGATCGAGGTCCGCGCCTGCGACGGGATGTCGACCCTTCCCGAGCTCGCAGCCGTCGCCGCGCTCGTCCAGGTGCTCGTCGAGCACTTCTCGCGCGAGCTCGACGAAGGGCGCGAGCTCGTGACGCTGCAGCCGTGGTTCGTCCGCGAGAACAAGTGGCGCGCTGCCCGCTACGGTCTCGACGCGCGCGTGATCGTCGACCGCGACGGCACGCAGGTGCCGGTCGCCGAGCATCTGCGGGCAACCCTCGAGCAGCTCGGCGACATCGCCGTCGAACTCAAGTGCGCGCGGGAGCTGACGGGCATCCGGACGATCCTCGACGAGGGTGCGAGCTATGCGCGCCAGCTCCTGGTGGCCGAGGCGGCTGACGGCGACCTGCGCGAGGTCGTGCGCCACCTCATCCGCGAGTTCCGCTCAGGACCGACGCTGCGCGAGCATCTCTCGGCGCTCGGCCACTGACCCAGGGCGCGCGGCGAGGGGACTCAGCCCTTGCCGAGGAGCTTCTGCAGCTCGGCGAGGTCCGCCTCGCTCGGCGCGGCCTTGGCGCCGCCCAGGCCGAAACCGGAGCCGGTGGGCGCTGCGGGGGCTGCGGCGATGCCGGCGTTCTCGGCCGCACGCTTGGCGGGGTTGCCCGAGCGCGAGCCCTTCGCCTTCTGCTGCTTGCCGCGCTTCGCGGAGGCCCCCGGACGACCGGCGCCGGGGATCGGCCCCATGCCGGGAATGCTGGGCATCCCGCCGCGAGCGACGGTCTTCATCATCTTCGCGGCCTGCTCGAAGCGGTTCACGAGCGCGTTGACGTCGGTGACGGTCATGCCCGAGCCGCGCGCGATGCGCAGCCGCCTCGACCCGTTGAGCACCTTGGGGTTGCGCCGCTCCCCCGGGGTCATCGAGCGGATGATCGCCTCGGTGCGGTCGATCTCGCGTTCGTCGAAGTTCTCGAGCTGATCCTTCATCGACCCCATGCCCGGGAGCATCCCGAGCATCTTCTTCATGGAGCCCATCTTCTTCATCTGCTGCATCTGCTCGAGGAAGTCCTCGAGTGTGAAGGTCTCCGTCGCGAGCTTCTCGGCCATCTTCATGGCCTCTTCCTCGTCGAAGGCCTGCTGGGCCTGCTCGATGAGGGTCAGGATGTCGCCGAGGTCGAGGATGCGGCTCGCCATGCGGTCGGGGTGGAATGCCTCGAGGTCGTCCAGTCCCTCGCCCGTCGAGGCGAAGATGATGGGCCGGCCGGTCACCGACGCGACGGACAGCGCCGCACCGCCGCGGGCGTCGCCGTCGAGCTTCGAGAGCACGACACCGGTGAAGTCGACGCCGTCCTGGAAGGCCTTCGCCGTGTTGACGGCATCCTGACCGATCATCGCGTCGATGACGAACAGGACCTCGTCGGGGTCGGTCGCACGGCGGATGTCGGACGCCTGCTTCATGAGCTCGGCGTCGACGCCGAGACGGCCGGCGGTGTCGATGATGACGACGTCGTGCTGCTGGCGACGGGCGAACTCCACACCGTCCTTGGCCACCCGCACGGGGTCGCCGACGCCGTTGCCGGGCTCGGGCGCGAAGATCGTGGCGCCGGCCTGACCGGCCACGACCTGGAGCTGGTTGACGGCGTTGGGGCGCTGGAGGTCCGCGGCGACGAGAAGGGGCGTGTGGCCGTCCTTCTCGAGCATCTTCGCGAGCTTGCCCGCGAAGGTCGTCTTGCCGGAGCCCTGGAGGCCGGCGAGCATGATCACCGTCGGCGGGTTCTTCGCGAACTGCAGGCGACGCTGCTGCCCGCCGAGGATCGCGACGAGCTCCTCGTTGACGATCTGGACGACCTGCTGCGCCGGATTGAGGGCCTTGTTCACCTCGTCGCCGAGCGCGCGCTCGCGCACTTTGGCGGTGAACTCCTTGACGACGGGCAGCGCCACGTCGGCGTCGAGCAGGGCTCGGCGGATCTCGCGGACCGTCCCGTCGACGTCCGCGGGCGTGAGCTTGCCCTTGGTGCGGAGGTTGCGGAAGGTCTCGGTGAGCCGGTCGGAGAGGGTGCCGAAAGTCGCCATGATCCCCCGATTCTACGCGAGCGGATGCCTCGTCCCGCCGCCTGTCCGCGGTCAGGCGACCGAGACTCCGAGCGTGACCCGCAGCTGCTCCTTCGCCCGCTGATACCGGCCTCTGGCCGTCGAGTCCGGTATGCCGAGCATCTCGGCCGCCTGCACCAGCGTCAGCCGCTCCCCGTGGACCAGCCGCACGAGCTCGGCGAGATCCGGGTCGAGGCGGTCGATGGCATCGCGCACCGTGCCAGCAGGTCGTCGAGGGGATCGGTCGTTCGTCTCATCGGAGCCTCCGTCGGGGTGGGTTCACTCCGTACGTGTCCGGCTGGGCCCGGACCGTCCGCGTCACTCGGGCCCGAGTTCCTGGAAGAGGGTCAGCTGCAGATCGGCGGGTCCGCGCAGGCGGGCGTTGAGCGATCTCCACGGCGTCTGCCGAGCGGATGCCTCGACCTCCGCGCCACCGGCTTCGAGCCGATCGGCCGCGGCGGCGGCGTCGTCCACCTCGAGCGCGAGCCGGATGCGGTCGCTCGTGCCGCCATCGGTCTCGACGCGATCGATGAAATCGACCTGCGCCGGGTTGGACAGCTCGATCGTCGCACGGCCGGCGTCGAGGATCGCGACGCGGGCACCGCCCTCGGCCTCGTACGCCTCGGACTGCGGCATGCCGACGACATCGCGGTAGAACGCCAGGGTCTCATCGAAGTCGGGCGCGCGCACGACGACGCGAAGCTGCCGGACCGCGCCCGGGCTCGGCGCGGTCGAGACGGAAGATGCCGCGTCCGCCGCGCGCGCGAGGAACCGCTCGAGCGAGGTCACGCCGGCGCCGTCGTGCGCCCAAGCCTCGACCGCGGCGAGCAGCGCGCCGCCCCAGGCCGCGCCGGCCACCTCGGCGTGCAGCCGGTCGGCACCGGCCCGCGCGAGCCGGTCGGCGACGGCCCGCGCGACGCGGGCGCGCCGGAACGACGACTCGCGCGCGAGCTCGGCCTCGAGTCCCATCGCGGTGGCGTTGACGATCGCGAGCGCGAGGCTGTCGGGGGCGAACCCCGCGCCGACGCCGATGATCGCGGCACGGACGGCGGGCGAGGCATCCGTCCCCTCGCCCGTCGAGAGGCGCGCGTCGACCGCGTCGAGCCGCTCGTCGAGACCCGCCCACAGGATGTCGGACTTCGAGGCGAAGTAGTTGAAGAAGCTCGAGCGGCTGACGCCGGCCCGGCTGGTGATGTCGGCGATCGAGGTCGCCTCGAAGCCCTTCTCGAGGAAGAGCTCGCAGGCGGCCTCCGCCAGGGTCTCCCGCGACGAGGCCTTAGGCCTGCCCACGCGTCCGGTGCTGCTCATCCCCCACACGCTAGCGGGCGTCGCGAGGCGCCGCCCGTGGCGTAATGTTGGACGCGATCCATCAATCGCCACAAGCGAAGGAGCACGATGCTCGACATCCGGACCGTCGGCCTCTCCCCCGACTATGTGCCGTACCTCGACGGCTGGGCGCTGCAGCGCAGCATCCACGCCGACGTCGTCGACGGAACCCGTCCCGACACCCTGCTGCTCCTCGAGCACGAGCCGGTGTACACGGCGGGCGCCCGCACGGCGCGCAACGAGCGGCCGACCGACGGCACACCCGTGGTCGACGTCGACCGCGGCGGAAAGATCACGTGGCACGGTCCCGGCCAGCTGGTGGGGTACCCGATCGTGCGACTCGCGGAGCCGGTCGACGTCGTGGCCCACGTGCGCCGGCTCGAGCAGATCCTCATCGAGGTGCTACGCGAGCACGACGTCGACGGGTACCGCGTCGAGGGGCGCAGCGGCGTGTGGGTCCGGCGCCCGCTCGGCGAGGACAAGATCGCCGCGATCGGCGTGCGCGTGCAGCGGGGCGTCACGATGCACGGCTTCGCCCTGAACTGCGACAACTCGCTCGCCGGCTTCCGCGGCATCATCCCGTGCGGCATCACCGACGCCGGCGTGACGACGCTCAGCGAGGTGGTGGGAGCGGCTGTCTCGCCCGCCGACGTGCTCGACACCGTGACCAGCGCGTTCCGGGCCGAGTATGCGGAGGTGGCCGCGTGAGCGCGTGCGGCGGTGCGTCCGCGGGCGCTCCGGCTTCCGCCCCGGCCACCGGCCCCGACGGACGCAAGCTTCTCCGGCTCGAGGTGCGCAACGCGCAGACGCCGATCGAGCGCAAGCCCGAGTGGATCAAGACCAAGGCGAAGATGGGACCGGAATACCAGGCCCTCCACAAGCTCGTGAAGACGGAGGATCTTCATACGGTCTGCCAAGAGGCCGGCTGCCCCAACATCTACGAGTGCTGGGAGGACCGCGAGGCGACGTTCCTCATCGGCGGCTCGCAGTGCACGCGTCGATGCGACTTCTGCCAGATCGACACCGGCAAACCGGCCGACTACGACGTCGACGAGCCCCGCCGCGTGGCCGAGAGCGTCGTCCGCATGCAGCTGCGCTACGCGACGGTCACGGGTGTGGCCCGCGACGACCTTCCCGACGGCGGCGCGTGGCTCCACGCCGAGACCGTCCGGCAGATCCACGCCCAGAACCCGAACACCGGGGTCGAGATCCTCGCCACCGACTTCAACGGCGATCCCGCCCTCCTCGCCGAGGTGTTCGACAGCCGCCCCGAGGTCTTCGCGCACAACGTCGAGACCGTCCCCCGGATCTTCAAGCGCATCCGCCCCGCGTTCCGCTACGAGCGTTCGCTCGACGTCCTGACGCAGGCGCGCGGCGCGGGTCTCATCACCAAGTCGAACCTCATCCTGGGGATGGGCGAGGAGCCCGAGGAGGTCGTCCAGGCGCTGCAGGACCTGCACGACGCCGGCACCGACATCATCACCATCACGCAGTACCTGCGGCCCTCGCCGCGGCACCTTCCGGTCGATCGCTGGGTGAAGCCGCAGGAGTTCGTCGAGTTCAAGGAGGCGGCAGAGCGCATCGGCTTCCTCGGCGTGCTCGCCGGGCCGCTCGTTCGCTCGTCGTACCGGGCCGGCCGGCTGTGGGCGCAGTCGATGGTGTCGAAGGGACGCGACATCCCGCCGCACCTCGCGCACATCGCCGAGAGGGCGGATCTCGGGTTCGCCCAGGCGGTCTAGCGCTACTCGGCGCTGGTCACCGACAGCACGGCACCTGCGGAGTCGAGGTTCACGAGCAGCACGTCGTCGGTGGCATCGGGGTCGAGAGCGTACTCGAGCACCGCGAACGGGTCGGATCCGCCGTGCTCGTCGGCGAGGATCGTCATGCTCATCAGCTGCAGGGACCGGATGACATCGATGTGCACGTCGCCGGAGATGTCGACGAGCAGCGCCTCGAGGTCGTCGCCGAGAGTGGCCTGCTGCTGCAGGATGTACTCCGTCACCTCGCTCGTGCGGTCGCTCAGCTCGTCGACCATGGAGTTGCGCGCGCTCCGGTCGATGTCCTCGATGGCGGAGATGAGTGCGGCAGCCACGTCGAGCGCAGCCTCGGAGACGTCCTCCTGGTCGGGCGCGGTGAGATCCACGGTCACCGACTGATCTCCCAGGTCGACGTTCTCGGACCAGAAGATCGATCCATCCGGCCCCGACTCGAGGAGTCCGAAGTAGTCGTGCTCGATCGCCATGCCCCCATGAAACCAGCACCTGCGCCCGGACGGTAGCCCCGACCGCGCGTGGCGCGGATCCGTTACGTCCGCGACATGTGCGCGGGGGCTCAGTCCACCAGCGATGCCGCGAAGACGTGCGGTGTGAACCCGGTCAGATCGCCGATCCCCTCGCCCTGTCCGAGGAGCTTGACGGGGATCCCGGTGCGCTCCTGCACCGCCAGGACGAACCCGCCCTTGGCCGATCCGTCGAGCTTCGTGAGCACCAGTCCGGTGACCCCGGCGTGCTCGAGGAACGCCTGCGCCTGCATGACGCCGTTCTGTCCGGTGGTCGCATCGAGCACGAGCAGCACCTCGCTGATCGGCGCCTGCTTCTCGATCACGCGCCGGATCTTCGTGAGCTCGTCCATGAGCCCGCCCTTGGTGTGCAGACGCCCGGCGGTGTCGACGAGAACGATCTCGGTGCCGGTGCGCTTGGCGTAGTCGATGGTCTGGAAGGCGACGGATGCCGGATCCTGCCCCTCCTGCTGCGGCCGGACGATCGCGGCGCCGCCGCGCTCCGCCCACGTCGCGAGCTGGTCGACGGCGGCGGCGCGGAACGTGTCGGCCGCGCCGACCACGACGGAGCGGCCGTACCGCTGAAGGAACTTCGCGAACTTCCCGATCGTGGTGGTCTTGCCCACGCCGTTCACTCCGACCACGAGGACGACCGCCGGACGCTCGGTCAGCCGCAGGGTCGTGTCGAACTTCGCGAAGTGCTCCTCGAGCGTCTCCTTCAGCATGCGCTGGAGGTCCTTCGGGTCGGTGGTGCGGAAGCGATCCACCTTCTCGCGCAGCTCCTCGACGATCCGCTCGGAGATGTCGGGCCCGAAGTCGGCCGTGATGAGCGCCGTCTCGAGGTCGTCCCACGTGGTCTCGTCGATGGTGGGCTTGACGAACATGCCGCGCAGCGCGCGACCGAGCGACCAGGAGCTTTCAGCCATGTCTCCAGCCTAGGCGCGCGGCGGGGAGGGCACTGGCGGCATGATGTCAGCATGTCTTCGCAGGCCACCGATGGTGCCGTGATCAGGACGCTCGTCCGACGAGGGATCGCCTGACGGCCGCGCTCAGCTCGCGGCGCGCTCGCCCAGCCGCTGGCCCACGACGGCGGAGACGCCGTCCTGCCGCATCGACACACCGTAGAGGGCGTCGGCGATCTCCATCGTCCGCTTCTGGTGGGTGATCACGATGAGCTGACTGGACTCGCGCAGCTGCTCGAACACGCCGAGCAGCCGGCCGAGGTTCGCGTCGTCGAGCGCGGCTTCGACCTCGTCGAGTATGTAGAACGGACTCGGGCGCGCCTTGAAGATCGCCGTCAGCAGGGCCACGGCGGCCAGTGACCGCTCACCGCCGGACAGGAGCGACAGACGCTCGATCTTCTTGCCGACGGGACGCACAGCGACTTCGATGCCGGTGGTCAGCGGCGAGTCGGGGTCGGTCAGCGAGATGCTCCCCGAGCCGCCCGGGAACAGGATCGGGAACACTTCCCCGAACGCGGTCCGAGTGTCTTCGAACGCCGCGAGGAAGATCACCTGCATCCGCTCGTCGAGCTCCTCGATGATCGTGATGAGGTCCTTGCGGGTCTGCGTCAGGTCGGCGAGCTGCTCGGTGAGGAACTTGTGCCGCTGCTCGAGCGCGGCGAACTCCTCGAGGGCGAGCGGGTTCACCCTCCCGAGCTGCCCGAGCTTGCGCTCGGCCTCCTGAAGTCGCCGCCGCTGCTGTGCGCGGTCGTACGGGACGGATGCCTCGGTCTCGGCGTCCTCCTCACGTGCCGGCGTTTCGGCAGGAATCGCCTGGTCCGGTCCATATTCCGCAACGAGAATGTTTTCGTCGAGCCCGAGCTCCGAAGCGACCCGTTCAAGGATCCCGCTGACGTGGAGACGCTTCTCGTGGATCTGCAGCTCGAGGCTGTGGACGCTCTCGGTGAGCCCGGCGAGCCGCTCCCGCGCGACCGACTCCTGTCGTCGGAGCTCGGCCAGCTCCGCCGTCAGCGCGGTGCGCTCGGACTCGGCCCGGGTGAGCTCCAGACGCGCCTGCGCGAGTGAGCGCTCGACGGAGTCGAGCACGGCGGGAAGCTGGGCGGCGACACCGGCTGCGGTCTCGCGCTGGGCGCGTCGCACCACGGCCCGACGGGCAGCCTCTGCCGCCGCCTCGCGCTCCCGTTCGCGCTGCCGTTCGAGCCCGGCGACACGTGCTTCGCCGGCGCGGATCCGCTCCTTGAGCGTCTCGACGTCGAGGCGTGCCCGCATCTCGCCGTCGCGCGCGGCCTCGAGTGATGCGAGCATGCCTTCGCGGGCGGACGCATCGAGGATCGGGCGCGGCGCCTCGAGGGCCCCCGTCAGCTGGTCGCCCGCGGATCGGGCCGAACCGGCCGCCTCCTCGACCGCGGCCTCGGCCTGCGTGAGTCCGGCGGCGAGGCGATCGCACTCGGCGACGGCGGCTTCGTAGCGGACCGTCGCACGGTTGACCTGCTCGGTGTGCGCGGCGAGGGCGGCGTCGTGCTCTCGCAGCGTGGTCAGTGCGGCCTTCGTCCGCTGGCGCGACGACTCGAGGTGGCGAGTCGCGTCGCCGAGCGCCTCGCGCAGCGAGTCGGCGACCACCGCGATCTCGTCGCGACGCTCGGCCGCGGCGTCCCGCTCGGCGGCGAGCTCGAGGCGGGACCGGCCCTGACCCGACCCCGCTCGGACGGTGTACTCGGTCACGACCTCGCCCGACCGGGTCACGATCGTGACGGGACCCCCGACGTTCGCGGCGGCGAGGGTCGGCCCCGCGGCGAGAGCGGCGTCGAGGTCGTCCGCGACGACGACGTGCGCCAGGATGCCGAGCACCCCGTCGGGTGCGGTGACGACCTCTCGGGCGGGAACGATCCCGGCGATCGCGGGGAAGTCGGGGCGCGTGGCCGGCGCATCCGCGATGGCGATGTCGACCGTGCCCATGTCGCCGTCCCGTGCGAGGCGCGCCGTGCTCACCGCATGCGCACGATCCTCGACGAGGATTCCTTCCACGAGCGGTCCGAGGGCCGCGGCGATCGCGGCCTCGTAGCCGGTGGTGATCTTGACCGAATCCCCCAGCAGGCCCCGCACCCCGGCCGCACCGCGGGCGACGATCTCGGCGGCGGCGTTCTTGCCGTCGAGGGCACGCCCCAGCGCGGAGGTCTGCGCCGTCAGCGCCTCGACCTCCCGCTCGGCGGCGTGGAGGCGCTCGCGGAGCTCGCCCACCTTCGTCTCCGAGTCGGACGCGTCCCGCTGTGCGCGTTCGTACGCAGTCGCGTATTCGGCTGCCGACCCCTCGGGCACGAGGTCGGGGTCGACGCCCGCGAGGGTCTCCTCCGCCTCGGCGCGGCGGGCCAGCGCCGCATCGAGGGCGCGCTGCTGCCGCTCCACGGCGGCGCGCACGGCGGCCAGGGCGGACTCAGCTGCCTCCGCCGATCCGCGCAGCGCCGTGATGCGCATGTCGTGCTCCGAGACGAGCGCGCTCTGCGCGGCGATGTCGGTGTCGAGCGCATCGAGCTCGGCTCGCGCACGCATGACCTCACGGGATGCCTCGGCCGCGGCATCCTGAGCACCGCCCAGGCCGTCGGCGATTCCCTGGATCTCGGCGCGCGCCTCGTCGATCATGGCCTGCGACACGGTGGTCAGCTCGATGCGATCGTCGTCCTCGGCCTCGCCGAGGAGCGCGAGTCGCTGGCCCGCGAGGGCGTACAGGCTGCGCAGCCGCTCCTGCACGCGCTCGAGACCGTAGGTGACCCGGCGGGCCTCGTCGACCGACTCCGAGCGCTGCTGCGCCTCGAGAAGCTCGATCCGCGTGCGGGCGTTCTCGAGCTGATCCTGCAGGACGAGCCGCTCGGTGTGGCGCTCCTGCTCGCTCGCGGCGTGGGAGGCGAGTTCGGCGCGGAGTCCGACGATCTCGTCCGCGAAGAGACGGGCCTTGGCGTCGCGCACCACGGCTGCGATCGTGGCCGCCTCGCGCGCGATCTCGGCCTGCCGCCCGAGCGGCTTCAGCTGCCGTCGCAGCTCGCCGGCGAGGTCGCTCAGTCGCGTGAGGTTGGCCTCCATCGCATCGAGCTTGCGGAGCGTCTTCTCCTTGCGGCGACGGTGCTTCAGGATGCCCGCAGCCTCCTCGATGAATCCACGACGGTCCTCGGGGGTGGCCTGCAGCACACCGTCGAGGCGTCCTTGCCCGACGATGACGTGCATCTCGCGGCCCAGACCTGAGTCGCTCAGGAGCTCCTGCACGTCGAGCAGGCGGCACACCTCGCCGTTGATCGCGTACTCGCTCGCTCCGTTGCGGAACAGCGTCCGGCTGATCGTGACTTCGCTGTACTCGATCGGCAGCGCGCCGTCGCTGTTGTCGATTGTCAGCTGCACTTCGGCCCGGCCGAGTGGACCGCGCGTCGCGGTGCCCGCGAAGATGACGTCTTCCATCTTGCCGCCGCGGAGGGTCTTCGCGCCCTGCTCTCCCATGACCCAGGCGAGGGCGTCGACGACGTTCGACTTGCCAGAGCCGTTGGGACCGACGATGCAGGTCACGCCGGGTTCGAGCGCGAATGTCGTCGGCTGGGCGAACGACTTGAACCCTTTGAGCGTCACGCTCTTCAGGTGCATCTGCTCGCCTCCGCTGTTGGCCGCCCGCCCCGGCCCGGGGCCGCCCGACCGCGTCGGGCGTCCCCAGGCTACCGGAGCACGCGGATCACTCCCGGAAGCACCGCCGCGTCAGACTGCGCCGGCCTGCTTCGCCGCCTTCGCCGCCTTCGCGAGGTTCCAGAAGACGCTGAACGTACCGAGCGCTGCGAACAGCAGGGCGAACAGGATGTCGCCGGTCAGCTCGCTCCACAGCTCGGGGCTATCGAAGATGTTCAGGAAGTACAGGTCCCAGAACTCGGGCGACGTGATGGCCGTCCAGATGTCGATCTCGAGGAAGGTCGCGAGGTCGGTCACAAGGCCCGCGAGGAACGAGAGGACCAGCGTCACCATGGTGACGACGATGGTCGAGACGATGCCCACCGGGCCGATGCGCCCGCCCGAGCCGCGCCGGTAGAGCCACGCGCCGCCCACGGCCACGCCGAAGGCCACGATCGCGCTCATGAAGCCGAGCTGCCAGATGACGGTCCACGCGATGACGCCGGCGGGGATCAGCAGCAGCGAGAGCAGGATGCCGCGCCCGACGCGCTCTGGTCCCTGCTCGGACGCGGTGGTCACTGCGGCTTCGGCATCCTCGCCGACGGTCGGTGCGACGGGCGCCGCGGCGTCGTCGACGGCGCGGACATCGCTCTCGGCGGCGGCGAGTTCGCCGTGCACCGGCGCGGCTGCGCCGGTGGCGTCCTGGACGGAATCGACGGCGGGTTCGGTGGGCTCTGCCAACGCGGGTCTCTCTTCTCGTGCGAGGCCCGGCGCATGCCGGGCCCGAGCACGCTAGCAGAGCCGCGCCGCGGCCTCCGCTGACTGTCCACAGGCCGCGGGACGTCGCGGGCGACACGCCCGTCGTCGACCGAATCTGCGAGAACGCTTGACGCCGCCTGCGAAACCGCGCTAGTGTCACTCCTCGCGTCTGAAGTAGAGAAAGGAGGTCCCCGAAATGATGCTGATGAACACAACTGGAGTCACCGCCCCCACCGGCGATGCGACTCGTGTTTTCGCGCCGGGGACCCGCTCCTTCGGCACGTTCCAGAACGCCTGCGTTCACACCGCCGGCTGATCCCCGCAGGGGAGAGCTCTGCCCTCTCGAGGGCTGGATCCTCCTGCGCCGCCCCGATTCCGGGTGCTGAGCGCATCTTCCTGCCATCGTCCCGTCGTGCTGCGGCATGACATCCCCGCCCGACCGCGCGTGGTTCCGGGCATCCACCACCCCTCCATCCGGAAGAGAACACTCATGAATACCGCATATGCGCCGCAGCGCCCCTCGGGCATCCCCGATACGCTGCGGCTCCCGAGCCGCGACACCCGCACCTCGCTCACCGACCGCATCGCCCTCCACCTCGGGCTGCGACTGCTGATCTGGGGCACGAGGACCCCGCGACTCACCGATGACCGCGAGCGTCACGCTCGCGCGCGTCGCGCTCACACGGCCACCGCGTCCCGTGAGCACGGCTACCTCCGCGAGGCCCTCCTCGCACCCCGGCCGTGACGGCCACCGGGTCCGTCGCCCGCAATCGGGCGACGGACCCCCTCCCGCATGAACTTCCCCACACCGAGAGACGCACGATCATGAACACACTCACCGACATCGAGTTCCGCCCGCTGGTGGTCCCCGAGTCCATAGATGCGCCCGACGCCGCCGACTTCGTCGAGATGGTGCGGGTGCGCAACCTCGTCTACCGCCAGATCTCGGGTCATGACGACCATGGCATCGCCGCCGACGAGCTGCTCCCCCACTTCAAGCCCAACGAGTACGAGCAGCGCCTCATGTGGGTCATCGTCGAGGACGGCGCGATCATCGGCCGTGTCGGCATCGACCTCCCGAAGGAGAACGACTCGAAGGTCGCGTTCTGGCTCATCGAACTGCTCCGCGAGACCTGGGGTCGTGGCGTCGGCTCCGCCGCATACGAGGTCATCGAGCGCGTTGCGCGGGAGAACGGCCGCACCGTGCTCCAGGCCTGGGCGGAGCATCCCGCCGCGCCAGGACCGCGGCTCGCGCCGCCGACCGGGTTCGGCGACATCCCCGACGACCACGCCGCGCGGTTCTTCCAGCACCACGGCTACGCGCTGGAGCAGGTCGAGCGCAACAGCGCCTTCGACCTCACCGCTCCGTTCGACACGGTCGAGCGGCTGCTCGCCGAGGCGCAGATCGCGTCGGCCGGCTATCGCGTGGTCCAGTGGTTCGCGCCGACGCCGGCGGAGTTCGCCGAAGGCTATGCGTGGATGAAGTCCCGCATGGTCACCGACGCACCGTCCGCGGATCTCGAGTTCGACGAGGAGAAGTGGGATGCCGCGCGCATCGCCGAGCACGACTCCAAGTACACCGACTCGGGCCGCACCATCCAGGTGACGGCCGCGCAGCACATCGAGACCGGAGAGCTGTGCGCCTTCAACGAGCTCGTCGTCGGGAAGGACCGCACGGAGGCGAGCCATCAGGAGGACACGCTCGTGCTGAAGGAGCACCGCGGTCACAAGCTCGGCACGCTCGTCAAGTGCGCCGGTCTGCTGTCGTGGCGCGAGATCGCGCCCGACTCACCCCGTGTGATCACCTACAACGCAGAGGAGAATCGCCCCATGCTCGACATCAACGAGGCGATCGGGTTCGCCCCGATCGCGTACGAGGGCGCATGGAAGAAGGTGCTGTCATGACCGATCTCGCCCAGGCGGGCACGTTGACCGTCCGCCCGATCATCGTCCCGGAATCCGTGGACGCCGCCGACGCCGGGCCGTTCCTCGAGATGGTGCGCATCGCGAACGCGGTGTGCCTGAACGACGCCGGGCACGACTACCTGCATGAGGACGCCGACGAGATGCTCGGCTTCATGCAGGACCAGACCGACTGGACCCAGCGGGCCTTCGCCGTCGAGCGCGACGGCGTCATCCTCGGGGTCGTGAAGCTGATGGTCTCGAACGAGCCGGATGCGTCGACGGTCGAGTTCGATCTGATGATCGATCCGCCGATGTGGGGCCAGGGCGCCGAGGAGCTGCTCCTCGCCGAGGTCGAGCGCGAGGCGCGCGAGCGCGGGCTCGCGACGATCCAGACGTGGACGCTGCATCGGCCCGGCCAGCCGGGCGAGCACTTCGAGCCGCCGACCGGATGGGGCTCCGTCCCTGCGCGCGATCGGCAGACGGTGTTCCAGATCGACAACGGCTTCACGCTGGAGCAGGTCGAGCGCAACAGCGTGTTCGACCTCACCGGCGACTTCGCCCTCGTGGAGCGCATGCTCGACGAGGCGATCGAGGCCGCGGGTCCGGACTACCGCATCGTCGCCTGGACGGCTCCGACCCCGGCCGAGCACCGAGACGGCTTCGCCTACGCGATGTCGCGCATGTCGACGGATGCGCCGACGGGCGGGATGGTCGTGGACGAGCAGCACTGGGACGCAGCGCGCGTCGAGCGACGGGATGCCCGGCAGCGGGCGCAGGGACTCACCGTCTCGGTCGCGGCCGTCCAGCACATTCCCACCGGGACGATCGCCGCGTACAACGAGCTCGTCATCGCCGAGGATCACACGGGTGCGACGTCGCAGTACGGCACTCTCGTGCTCAAGGAGCACCGCGGCCACAAGCTGGGCACGGTGGTCAAGTGCGCGAACCTGCTGCGGTGGCGCGGACTCGTACCGGAGTCTCCGCGGGTGTCGACGTTCAATGCCGAGGAGAACCGGCACATGCTCGACATCAACGAGGCGATCGGCTTCGTTCCTGCCTCCTACGCGGGGGCATGGAAGAAGGTCCTCGCCGGATGACGGCGGCGGGCCGCGGCATCCGCTCTCTCAGGGGGACGGATGCCGCGGTCCGCGCTGGCAGTGCGGGCAGAAGTGACTCGACCTGTTGGTGAAGGAAACCCGCACGATAGGGCGTCCGCAGCGCGGGCACGGCTCGCCTGTGCGCCCGTACGCGTTGAGCGAGTGCGCGAAGTAGCCCGCCTGGCCGTTCACGTTGACGTACTGCGCATCGAAGCTCGTGCCGCCTTCGGCCAGAGCCTTCTCGAGCACGTGGCGCACCTCGTGGAGCAGCCGGTTCACAGCGCGGGTCGACAGCGCTGCGGCCGGCGTCTCCGGATGGATCCTCGCGGCCCACAGCGACTCGTCGGCGTAGATGTTCCCGACGCCGCTGACCACGGTCTGGTCGAGCAGCACGCGCTTGACCGCGGAGCCCTTGCGCGCGAGCGTGCGGCGGAATCCCGCGTCCGAGAAGGCGGGGTCGAGCGGATCGCGCGCGATGTGCGCGACCTGGCGGGGAACGGATGCCTCGTCGCTCCCCCAGCCCCCGGGCGCTCCGTCACCGGTCGGGATGAGCTCGTCGATCGCGAGAGAGCCGAAGGTGCGCTGATCGGCGAACACCGCCGATACCTCGCCGTGCTCCGGGTGAACCAGGTCGATCCGCACGCGCTCGTGCCGTTCGGGCGCGGCTCCGGGGACGCGCAGCAGCAGCTGCCCGCTCATTCCGAGATGCCCGACGACGGCGTCGGTCGGGGCGCCGTCGCCCGAGGTCGGCTCCAGCGGAAGCCACAGGAACTTGCCGCGACGGGCGGCGGAGCGGATCACGCGGCCGGTCAGGGCCGCCTCGAACTGCACACCCCCGCCCTCGTGGCGGGTGAGCGCGCGCTCGTCGAGCACCGAGACGCCCAGCACGGTGGCGCCGGTGACCGCGGGGGCGAGGCCGGCACGGACCACCTCGACCTCGGGCAGTTCAGGCACGCCCGCTGAGCTCCTGCCACGCACGCAGCGCCGCGGCCATCTCGGCCTGCTTCTTGCTCGATCCGACGCCCTCGGCCGAGACATCGCCGACGACGACGGTCGCGGTGAATTTGCGGTCGTGGTCGGGGCCGGTCGACGACACGGAGTACACCGGAGGCTGGGCGCCGGTACGGGCCGCGAGCTCCTGCAGGCTCGTCTTGGGATCCATGGCCGCGCCGTAGCGCTCCGGGTTCGCCAGGAGGGGCTCGACCAGGCTCAGCACGAGTCGGGTCGCCGCCTCGGGACCGGTCGACAGGTACGTCGCACCGATGACCGCCTCCATCGTGTCGGCAAGGATCGAGTCCTTGTCGCGACCGCCGGTGAGGTCTTCGCCGCGGCCGAGTCTGAGGTGCTCCCCCAGCCCGATGCCGCGGGCGATCTCGGCCAGCGCTACCGTCGACACGACGCTCGCGCGCCGTTTGGCGAGCGCGCCCTCTTCGAGTTCGGGATGTCCGGTGAACAGCAGCACCGTCACAGCCTGGCCGAGCACGGCGTCGCCGAGGAACTCGAGGCGCTCGTTGTGCGGCACCTGCCCGTTCTCATACGCCCACGAACGATGCGTGAGCGCGAGCGACAGAAGCTCGGGGTCGATCTCGACCCCGAGCTTCTGCGTGAGTTCGGTGAGCGCGAGGCGCTCATCCATGACGTCGGTCATGTCGCCGGGAGGGCGATCAGACGTCGGCGACCTTGCGGCCCTTGTACTCGAGGAACAGCTCGGTGCCCTGCGAGTCGGTGACGACCTTCGCCTGGTGCGGACGGCTGTAGACGGTCTTGCCGTTCTCGACGGTGGTGGTCAGCGTGATGGGCGCCGCCTTCCACTGCGCGCGACGCGAGCGGGTGTTCGAGCGGGAGACCTTCCGCTTCGGGGGGTTACCTGCCATGGCTAGCTCTCTTCTGTGTTCTCGACGCGGAGGCGCGGTGCTTCTTCGTCGTGGTCTGTGGTGTAGTCCTGGAGCGCGGCCCAGCGAGGATCGAGGGGCTCGCGCTGCTCTGATCCGGTGTTCTCGGTCATCCGCTCACCCGTGGCCGGATCAAGGCCGGGGCAATCCGGCTGACACACCGGCTGAAACGGAAGCGACAGGACAATCGCATCCCTGACCAGAGTTTCAAGATCCACGTGGTCGTCTTGAACCTCGAAGTCAGTTGCTTCCTCTCCAGGATACGCGAAAAGCTCCTGAAACTCGACTTCGACCCCCTCGGCGATGTCGGTGAGGCAGCGCCCGCAGACGCCGGCGTACTCGGTCTCGGCGGTTCCGGACACGAGAATCCCCTCGTGCACCGACTCCAGCCGGACGTCGAGGTCGATCGGAACGCCGGCGTCGACCGACACCAGACCCTCGCCCCACTTCTCGGGAGCGGAGACCTCGAAGGCATGCTCACGCATCTCCCCCGGGCTGCGGACGATGTCCTTCACGCGGATCACGAACGGACCCGTCACATGCTGTCTGGCCACGATCACCCATCGTAGTGGGGCCCCGCTGTGCGGGGACCGGGAGCGGTCAGACCTCTCGCGCGCCCGTGTCGAGGAATCGCGCCACGGCCGGCGGGACGAACGGCGACACGTCTCCGCCGAGCGAGGCGACCTGACGCACGAGCGAGCTCGACACGAGGGCGTGCGCCGGATCCGGGAGCAGGAAGACCGTCTCGACGTGCGCGAGGTGGCGGTTCACGATCGCCATCGGCGTCTCGTAGGCGACATCGACCTGCGACCGGATGCCCTTGACGAGCACGCCGGCATCGACATCCGTCGCATAGTCGACCAGGAGCCCCATGCTCCACGAGGCGATCACCACATCGCCCTCGATGTCGCTCTCCGCGATCGACTGCTCCAGCAGCGCGAGGCGCTGCGCGAGGGGCAGCATCGCCTCCTTGCCCGGGTTGTGCACCACCAGTACGTGCAGCTGGTCGTAGAGCGAGGCCGCGCGGCGGATCACGTCGAGGTGACCGAGGGTCGGCGGGTCGAAGGACCCGGGGACGACGGCGATCCGGCTGTTCATGGGGCCAGCCTATTCAATTCTTCGCGAGGGCCGCGCGCTCCTCGATGCCCACGCGACGCTCGAGAGCGGCCGCCAGTCCCGGATGCCGCACCAGTGCCGGGTCGTCGTCGAGCACCTGCTCCGCGGCGACCCGCGCCTCGGCGATGACATCGGCGTCCTTGACGACCCGCAGCAGCCGCAAAGACGACCGGGCGCCCGACTGGGCGTCGCCGAGCACATCGCCCTCGCCGCGCAGCTCGAGGTCGACCTCGGCCAGTTCGAACCCGTCGAGCGTCGCGGCGACGGCCTCGACGCGCTGGCGTGCAGGCGACCCCGCGCCTGACTCCGTCACGAGCAGACACAGGCCCGGGACGCCGCCGCGCCCGACGCGGCCGCGCAGCTGATGCAGCTGCGAGACCCCGAACCGGTCGGCCTCGAGGATCGCCATGGTCGAGGCGTTCGGCACATCGACGCCGACCTCGACGACGGTCGTCGCGACGAGGACGTCGATGTCGCCGCGCGCGAACGCCTGCATCACGGCATCCTTCTCGTCGGAAGGCATCTTGCCGTGGAGCATCTCGACCCTGATCGCCGAGAACGCAGGATGCCGCGACAGCAGGTCGGCGACCTGAACCACGCCCCATCGGGTGCGGGTGCCTTCGACCTCCGCGTCACCCACGGGCTCGTCGGCGGTGTCGTCCTTGGTCAGCGCCTCCGCGTCGATCGCGGCGCACACCACGAACGCCTGACGGCCCTGCGCGACCTCCTCGGCGATGCGGTCCCAGACCCGGCCGAACCACGCCGGCTTCTCGGCGAGGGGCGCCACGAAGCTCTGGATGCCCGCACGCCCCGCCGGCATCGTGCGGATCGTCGACACGTCGAGGTCGCCGAACACGGTCATCGCCACCGTGCGCGGGATGGGCGTCGCGGTGAGCACCAGCGCGTGCGGCGAGGAGCCCTTGGCCCGCAGAGACTCGCGCTGCTCGACTCCGAACCGGTGCTGCTCGTCGACGACGACGAGGCCGAGGTCGGCGAACGTCGTGCTCTCGCTGAGCAGCGCGTGCGTGCCGACGACGATGCGCGCCTGCCCGGACGCGACGCGGAGCGCCGCCTTGCGGCGCTCGGCCGCCGGCATCTGTCCGGTGAGCAGCGTGGGCATGAGCTCGGGTGCGAGCCGGGGCCCGAGCGCGCGGGCGATCGACCGCAGATGCTGGCCGGCGAGCACCTCCGTCGGCGCGATGAGGGCGGACTGTCCGCCGCTCTCCGCCACCTGCAGCATCGCCCGCAGCGCCACGAGCGTCTTGCCCGATCCGACCTCGCCCTGCACGAGCCGGTTCATCGGCCAATCGCCTTGCAGATCGCGCTCGACCTGCTCGCCGACGCTGATCTGGTCGGGCGTGCGCGGGAACGGCAGCGCCTCGTCGAACCGCTCGAGGAGCGAGCCCGGCGCACGGCGTGTCGCCGACAGAGCGCGGACGAACGCCCGCTGCTGCAGCAGCGCGGCCTGGAGCACGAAGGCCTCGTGCATGCGCAGCGTCTGACGGGCCGGTTCGATCTCGTCCTCGAACTCGGGGCGGTGGATCCGCTCGACGGCCGTGCGCGCCTCCAGCAGGCCATGACGCGCGCGGAGCTCGTCGGGCAGCGGGTCGGGCACAGGACCGAGACCGTCGAGGACCAGATCGACGATCTTCTTGAACTGCCAGCTCGCGACCGTGCTCGTCGCCGGGTAGATCGGAATCGGCAGGTTCGCGTTCGCCTCCGCCGTGAGGCGGGCCGTCTCCTCGTCGTCGAACAGCTCGTAGTCGGGGTGGGCGAGCTGCTTCGCGCCGCGGTACTCCCCCACCTTTCCGGCGAAGATCCCGCGCCGCCCGGGAGCGAGGTCCTTGATCCGCCACGACTGATTGAAGAACGTCAGCGAGAGGTCGCCCTGTCCGTCGGAGATGACGACCTCGAGAATCGATCCCTTGCGGTTCTGCATGCGGCGCTCGCTCGCCCGGCGCACCTCCGCCACGATCGTGACGGCCTCGCCGACGGGGAGCGACGAGATCGGCGTGAGCTCGCCGCGCTTGGCATAGCGGCGGGGGTAGTGCGAGAGCAGGTCGCCCACGGTGCGCATGCCGAAGGCACGGTCGAGCGCGGACGCCGTCTTTCCGCCTACGGCGCCGTCCAGGCGCGACTCGAGCGTGAACGACGGCATGCCAAGAGTCTAGATTCGACCGGCGACCTCGCCACTGTCGGCGTTGCCCCAGGCGCGTGTCGTACGGTAGCCGGATGCTCCGACGACTCGTCTCCCGCGTCTACTGGGCCTGCAGTCGCTGGACGCTGTCCTCGGAGCCGGCTCCCGATCGCCCCACCGTCCTCCTCGGCGTCCCCCACACGTCGAACTGGGACTTCCTCCTCATGCTCGGCATCGCGTGGCGCCTCGGAATCCCCGTCCGGTGGCTCGGCAAGTCGAGCCTGTTCCGCGGCTGGTGCGGACCGATCATGCGCCGGCTCGGAGGCATCCCCGTCGACCGCTCCGACCCGTCGAGCGTGGTCGCCGATGTCGTGGCCCGCATCCGCGGCGGCGAGAGGTTCGGCCTCGTAGTCACGCCCGAGGGCACGCGCGGCGCCGGCGCGTACTGGAAGTCGGGCTTCTACCGCATCGCGCGCGAGACCGGCCTGGGCGTCACGCTCGGCTACGTCGACCGCACCACGATGACGACGGGCCTCGGCCCGACCATCGAGCTCACCGGCGACGTCAAGGCCGACATGGACGTCATCCGCGCGTTCTACGCCGACAAGTCCGGCCTGCGGCCCGAGTACCGCACCGAGCCCCGGCTGCGCGAAGAGGACTCCTCGCCCGCCGCCGCGTGAGCGGCCCGGCTATCGTGGGCGTGTGACGCGCATCATCGCCGGCCGTGCCGGCTCCCTGACGCTCGAGGTCCCCGATGCCGGCACCCGCCCGACGAGCGACCGCGTTCGCGAGTCGCTGTTCGGAGCTCTGGAGTCCGCAGACGCGCTGCGCGGCGCCGCCGTGCTCGATCTGTACGCGGGATCCGGCGCACTGGCACTCGAGGCCCTGAGCCGAGGTGCGCGGAGCGCCGACCTCGTCGAGAAGGCGCCGCGCGCGGCATCCGTCATCCAGCGGAACACGACGCGCGTGACCAAGGCGATCGGGCGGGATGCCCCGACCGCGGTGCACCGGACATCCGCCGTCGCCTACCTGCAGATCGCCCGGGGCCCCTTCGACCTCGTCTTCATCGACCCGCCCTACGATCTCGCGGAGTCCGAGCTCACGCACGTGCTCGAGCTCCTGACCGGCTCGCTCGCTCCGGGCGCGATCATCGTCGTCGAGCGGGCGAAGCGCTCGCCGGAGCCCACGCTTCCCGCGGGGCTCGTCGCCGACCGGTCGAAGCGCTACGGTGACACCACGCTGTGGTGGTCGTCGACGGCGCCGCCGGCCGAGGACTGAGCGCGGCGGGCCGTCGACCCCCGAGGCCGTCAGCCCCGGCCGGCGTCCCAATCGCGATAGGGGTCCCATCCCCCGGCGCCGTCGTGCGGGTGACCGTCGATCAGCACCGCGTCTGTGCTGCGCGCGATGATCCGGCCGAGTGCGCGGAAGCCGTCCGGCAGCGCCGCGCCGGACGGGAAGGTCGCGAGGAGTGCGTGATCCTCGCCCCCCGTGAGCGTCGAAGCCGGGTCCGGCCCGAGCGCCGCGGAGTCGACCTCGACGGTCACGCCGGATGCATCGGCCAGCCGGGAGGCGTCGAGGACGAGTCCGTCCGACACGTCCATCATCGCGGTCGCCCCCGCACGGGCCGCCACCGGGCCGAGGCCCACCGGCGGTGCCGGCCGCAGCTGCACCGCCACGTCGGCCCGCTCTTCTTCGGTGAGCAAGACGGCATCGATCGGGACCGGCTCGCCCGAGGCATCCGTGAATCGCGCGAACAGCAGCCCGAGGCCGCGGGCGGCCCGCCCGAGCGTCCCCGCGACGGCCAGGACATCGCCGGGGCGCGCTCCCGAGCGCCTCACCGGCGGGATCCCGTGGAGGGATCCGAGCGCGGTCACGGCGATGGTGAGGGTGTCCGAGACGGTGAGGTCGCCGCCCTCCACCGCACAGCCGGGGGCGAGCTCGTCGCAAGCGGCGCGGAGGCCGTCGGCGAGGCTGGTCACGAACGACAGGCGCATGTCTTCGGGCATGGCGAGCGCGACCAGCAGCGCGGTCGGAACCGCGCCCATCGCGGCGACGTCGGCCAGGTTGACGGCGGCGGCCTTCCAGCCCAGGTCGAAGCCCGACGACCAGGCGAGCCGGAAGTCGGGCCCGTGGACGAGGGTGTCGACGGTGGCGACCACGCGGGCGTCGGGAGCGTCGAGGACGGCGGCGTCGTCTCCGGGACCCACCGGGGCATGGGACGCGCCCAGCCGTTCGAGGATGCCGCGGAGGATCGCACCCTCGCTCAGGTCGCCGACGCGCGGATCCGAGGCACTCATCCCCCCACGGTAGCCTGGAGGAGTGACCCGAGCGCGCCGCATCCTCGCCTCCGTGCTCGCCGTGACCGCCGCCGCGGGCCTCGCCGGGTGCGGCTCGACCGTCTCGATGCAGCCCGCCCCCGCCGCGAACGATCCGGCGTGCGCCGAGGTGTCGGTGCTCCTCCCCGGGAGCCTCGCCGGGCAGGAGCGGCGGTGGACGGATGCGCAGGCGACCGGCGCATGGGGAGAGCCCGCCGCCGTGCTCTTCACGTGCGGCCTCGAGCCGCCGGGGCCGTCGACGCTCCCCTGCCAGACGGTGAACGGCGTCGACTGGATCATCGACGAGTCCGAGGCGCCGAAATACCGCGTGACGTCGTTCGGGCGGGTGCCGGCCGTCGAGGTGTACCTCGACAACGACGTCGTCGCCAGCGCCGAGGTGCTCGACTCGCTCTCGCTCATCGTCTCCCGGCTGCCCGCGGACGGGGCGACCTGCCTCGACCGCGTCAACGCGACCGCGGACGACTGAGCGCCCGCCGACCGAGGGACGCTAGGCCGCGCGGTCCAGCGCCGTGTCGATGAGCTCGGAGATCAGCTCGGGATACGTGAGCCCGGACGCTATCCAGCACTTCGGGAACATCGAGATCGGAGTGAACCCCGGCATCGTGTTCAGCTCGTTGACGAAGAGCCCATCGGTCGTGAGGAAGAAGTCGACGCGCGCGAGACCGCGTCCGTCGACGGCCTCGAACGCACGCACCCCGAGCTCCTGGATCGCGGCGATCTCGGCATCCGCCAGATCCGCCGGGCAGACCACATCGGCGCCGTCGCCGCCGAGATACTTGCCCTCGAAGTCGTAGAACTCCCGCGTGGTCAGGACGATCTCGCCGGGGAGGGATGCCCGGGCCCGGGCTCCGTCGCGCCCTTCGAGGATCGCGACCTCGACCTCGCGCCCGACGATCGCGGTCTCGATGAGGACCTTGTCGTCCTCCGCGAAGGCCAGCTCGAGAGCGGCCTCGAGCTCGGACGGGTCGTGGACCTTCGAGACGCCCACGCTGGAACCTGCGCGCGCCGGCTTGACGAACGTCGGCTCGCCCAGAGACGCGGCATCCGCCCGCACGCCCTCGGCGTCGGACTCCCAGCGGCGTCGAGTGACGGTGACCCATGGAGACACAGGCACGCCTGCGGCCTCCAGCACGATCTTCATGAAGTGCTTGTCCATGCACAGCGCCGAGTCGAGCACGCCGCCGCCCGCGTACGGGATGCGGAGGGTGTCGAAGAAGCCCTGGACCGTGCCGTCCTCGCCGTGCAGACCGTGGAGGATCGGCAGCACGACGTCGACGGTGCCTACCTCGTCGACCGAGCCGTCGGCCCGCCGCACCCGCAGGGTGCGGTCGTCACCGCCCTCGGGCCACAGGAGGCGCGTGCCGTTGTCGACGACCTCTGGGAGGCGTTCGGCGTCGAGTGCGAACTTGTCGGGGTCGTCGTCCTCGAGGACGAAGACGCCCTCGGGCGTGATCCCGATCGGGATCACGCGATAGCGATCACGGTCGATCGCCCGCAGCACCCCGCCCGCCGTTGCGGAACTGATCGAGTGCTCGCTGGATCGACCGCCAAAGAGCACCGCCACCGCCGGCCTGTCCATTCTGCGTCCTCTCCCCCTTGGGGGTGTCGTCGTCTGTCGTGAGATGCGGCGCGATGTCGCGCGGGTTCATGGTTCCGTCCAGCACCATCTTGACCTGCTCGACGATCGGCATCTCGACGCCGACCTCCCGAGCGAGCTGCAGGATGGGCGCCACCGATGCGAGCCCCTCGGCGGTCTGGTTCATCTGCTTGACGACGTCGTCGAAGCGATAGCCCTGGCCGAGGAGGCGGCCGGCGGTGTTGTTGCGGCTCAGGGGCGACTGGCACGTGGCGATGAGGTCGCCCAGGCCCGCCAGCCCCTGAAGCGTCTCGGGGTGGGCACCGAACGCGACGGCGAAGTCGGTCATCTCTACGAGGCCGCGCGTGATGATCGAGGCCTTCGTGTTCTCGCCGTAGCCGACGCCGTCGACGATGCCGATGGCCACGGCGATGAGGTTCTTCAGGACGCCGCCGAACTCCGTGCCGATCACGTCGGTGTTGACGAACGTGCGGAAGTAGTCGTTTCGCGCGCGCCGGGCGACCGCCTCCGCGGTCTCCTGACTGGTGGACGAGATCACGGCGGCGGTCGGCTGCTCGCGCGCGATCTCGAGAGCGAGGTTGGGCCCCGACGCCACGGCGATGCGCGCCGGATCGCAGTGGAGCTCCTGCTCGATGACCTGGCTCATCCGAAGGCCCGTCCGACGCTCGACGCCCTTCATGAGGGAGACGATCGGGACGTCGCTGCGCGAGACGAGCGGCCGGACGGCCTTGAGGTTCTGCCGCACCGCCTGGCTCGGAATCGAGAGGTACACCTGCTCGGCCCCGTCGAGCGCCTCGGACAGGTGGTGCGTGGCGGACATGTTGCGCGGCAGGTTGATGCCGGGGAGGTACTCGCTGTTGCGCTTCGCCTCGTGGATCTCGCTCGCGAGCTCCGGACGGCGCGCCCACATCGTCACGTTCGCCCCGCCGTCGGCGAGGATCTTGCCGAAGGTCGTCCCCCAGCTCCCCGCTCCGATGACCGCGACGCGCGGCCGGGAGGCATCCTGTCTACGGCTCAAGGCGACCCGTCTCCTTCTGCCCGTGGTCGGCGGGGTTCCAGCGCTCGGCGGGGGCCGCCTCGCCGCGGAGCTGCGCGAGCAGATCCGCGATGTCGGACATGACGGCGTCGGTCGCCGCCGCGAGATTCACCGGCTGGCCCTCCCCCTGGAACGACGAGAGGTCTACCGGGTCGCCGAACAGCACCCGCACCCGGCGTCGCAGCGGCCACAGCTTGAGCTTGCCGTACCGGGGCATGACCTGCTGCACGCCCCACTGCGCCATCGGGATCACGGGGATGCCGTCCTGCAGCGCCAGGCGGACGGCGCCGGTCTTGCCGCGCATCGGCCACAGGTCGGGCTCGCGGGTGAGCGTGCCCTCGGGGTAGACGATCACACCGCGGCCGAGGCGGACGAGGGTCTCGGACGTCTCGAGCGTCTGGCGAGCGGATGCCGCAGACGACGATCGTGCGACCGGGACCATACCGGTGCCCTTCAGCACCCAGCCGAGGACGGGCACCCGGAACAGGCTCTCCTTGGCCATGAACCGCGGTGCGCGGCCGGCCTTCCACACGGCGAGGGCGACGGCGAGCGGATCGGCTTCGGAGTAGTGGTTCGGCGCGAGCACGTACGCGCCCTCACGGGGCAGCTTCGCGGCGCCGTCGATCTCGAGCTTGAACAGGAGCGCGATGAGCGGAGCGGCGATGGCGGCCAGCGGCCAGAACACGCTGGGCCTGGTCTTCTCGCGAGACGCCCGCGGCATCGGGGACGAGGGTGCCACCGGGTTATCCGATGACGTCGAAGTCGGCGCCCAGGGTCTCGAGCTTCGTCAAGAACTTCTCGTAACCGCGGCGGATGATTCCGACGTTGCGGACGACGGACTCGCCCTCCGCCGCCAGCGCGGCGATGACGTAGCTGTAGCCGCCCCGGAGGTCGGGGACGACCACGTCCGCCCCGTGAAGGGGAGTCGGTCCGTTGATGACGGCGGCCTGCTCGAGCGCCCGACGAGGCACACGACGGTCGGCGGCGTCGATGCCCTGCGGGTGCACGACGATGTCGGCGCCCATCTGCACGAGCGCGTGGGTGAAGCCGAGACGGTTCTCGTAGACGGTCTCGTGCACCGTCGACGTGCCGACGGCCTGCGTGAGGGCGACGATGAGCGGCTGCTGCCAGTCCGTCATGAATCCGGGGTGCACGTCGGTCTCGACGACGACCGGCTTCAGAGCGCCGCCGCGGCGGAACTGGATGCCGTCCTCGTGGACGTCGAACCAGCCGCCGGCCTTGCGGAAGACATTGAGGAAGGTCAGCATCTCCTGCTGCTTCGCGCCGCCGACGAAGATGTCGCCGTCGGTGGCGAGCGCCGCGCACGCCCACGATGCGGCCTCGTTGCGATCGAAGATCGCCCGGTGGTCGTAGCCGCGGAGCGAGTCGACGCCCTCGATGAGGATGACGCGGTTGGGCTCGTACGAGATGATCGCGCCCATCTTCTGCAGCACCGCGATCAGGTCCATGATCTCGGGCTCGATCGCGGCGTTGCGCAGCTCCGTCGTGCCGCGCGCCTTCACGGCTGTGAGGAGCACCTGCTCCGTCGCGCCGACGCTCGGGTACGGCAGTTCGATGTTGGCTCCGTGGAGGCCGTCCGGGGCGGTGATCCGGATCCCCTCGTAGCTCTTGTCGACGACAGCGCCGAATGCTCGCAGCGCGTCCATGTGGAAGTTAATCGGGCGGTCGCCGATGCGGCATCCGCCGAGATCGGGGATCAGCGCCTCGCCGAGCAGGTGCAGCAGCGGTCCGCAGAAGAGGATCGGGATGCGGGATGCCCCGGCATGCGCGTCGATCTCCTCGAAGTGCGCCGACACGGCGCCGCTCGGGTCGAGGTGCAGCGTGCCCTCCTCGTCGCCGTCGTCCACGCGGACGCCGTGGACCTCGAGGAGCGAGCGCACCACCTGCACGTCGCTGATGTCGGGGACGTCGCGCAGCGTGCTCGTCGTCTCGCCCAGCAGCGCCGCGACCATCGCCTTTGTCACGAGGTTCTTCGCGCCCTTGACCTCGACGCGCCCGGTGAGGGGGCGTCCGCCGCGGATCGCGAGGACCTCGCCTGCCGGCTCTTCGCCGGGTGACTGGCTGGACGTAACGCTGAGAGCGGACTTCATCCGGTGAACCTCACTTGTGTCTTCGAGGGGCGGCAGGGACAGAGCACATGCCCGGGTGGGGCGTGCGTCCTGGCTTACGGAACAGGGAGCGTCCGCGGCCGCCATGCCTCGCGGCGAGCCTCGAACTGCGCGATCTTGTCTTCGTTGCGCAGCGTGAGCCCGATGTCGTCGAGCCCTTCGAGAAGCCGCCACCTAGTGTAATCGTCGATGTCGAAAGCCACCTCGAGATCGCCGATCGTCGCGCGTCGCGCCTCGAGATCGACCGTCATCGGGATGCCGGGCTCCGCCTCGATCGCGGCCCAGACGGCCTCGGCGTCGGCTTCGGAGATGACGCCGGTCAGCAGGCCCTGCTTTCCCGCGTTGCCGCGGAAGATGTCGGCGAACTTCGGACTCAGCACGACCTTGAATCCGAAGTCGCGCAGCGCCCAGACAGCGTGCTCGCGACTCGAGCCGGTGCCGAAGTCGGAGCCCGCGACCAGGATGCTCGCACCGGCGTACGACGGCTGATTGAGGACGAACCCGGGGTCCTGACGCCAGTTCGCGAAGAGCGCGTCCTCGAAACCGGTCTTGGTGACGCGTTTGAGGTAGACGGCGGGGATGATCTGGTCGGTGTCGACGGCAGAGCGCTTCAGCGGCGCCGCGATGCCGGTGTGGGTGCTGAACTTGTCCATGTCAGGCCTCCGCTCCCGCCGCGATCGTCGAGTCGACCGCGATCGGCTCCAGGTCACCGGGGCTCGAGAGCGTTCCCCGCACTGCGGTCGCGGCCGCCACCAGCGGCGAGACGAGATGCGTCCGGCCGCCCTTGCCCTGACGGCCCTCGAAATTTCGATTGCTCGTCGAGGCGCACCGCTCCCCCGGAGCCAGCTGGTCGGGATTCATGCCCAGGCACATCGAGCAGCCGGCGAACCGCCACTCGGCGCCGAAGTCGGTGATGATCTTGTCGAGGCCCTCGGCCTCGGCCTCGAGCCGCACGCGAGCCGACCCGGGGACCACCATGACGCGGACGCCCTCGGCCTTGGTCCGCCCCTCGATGACTGACGCGAACGCGCGGAGGTCCTCGATGCGGCTGTTCGTGCAGGAGCCCATGAAGACGGCGTCGACCGCGACATCCTTCAGCGGGGTCCCCGGCGCGAGGTCCATGTACTCCAGCGCACGCTCGGCGGCCGCACGCTCGTTCGGATCGGCGATGTCGGCCGGGGTCGGGACGACGTCGGACAGCGAAACGCCCTGGCCGGGGTTCGTGCCCCACGTGACGAACGGCTCGAGCTCGTTCGCGTCGAGGTACACCTCTGCGTCGTAGACGGCGCCCTCGTCGCTCGGGAGCGTCCGCCAGTAGGCGACGGCATCGTCCCAGTCCTGGCCCTGCGGGGCGTGGGGACGGCCCTGCACGTAGTCGAAGGTGATCTCGTCGGGCGCCACCATGCCCGCGCGGGCGCCGGCTTCGATCGACATGTTGCACATCGTCATGCGGCCCTCCATGGAGAGGGCGCGTATCGCGCTGCCGCGGAACTCGAGCACGTAGCCCTGCCCGCCGTTCGCGCCGATCTTGGCGATGATCGCGAGGATGACGTCCTTCGCGGTGACGCCCGGCCTCAGCTCGCCCTCCACGGTGATGGCCATGGTCTTGAACGGCTTGAGGGGCAGCGTCTGGGTGGCCATGACGTGCTCCACCTCACTCGTGCCGATGCCGAAGGCCATCGCGCCGAACGCGCCGTGCGTGCTCGTGTGGCTGTCGCCGCACACCACGGTGATGCCGGGCATCGTCAGTCCCAGCTGGGGGCCGACGACGTGGACGATCCCCTGCTCCTTGTCGCCGAGAGAGTGCAGGCGGACGCCGAACTCCTCGGCGTTGCGGCGCAGGGTCTCGATCTGCGTGCGGCTGGTGAGGTCGGCGATCGGCTTGTCGATGTCGAGCGTCGGAGTGTTGTGGTCCTCGGTCGCGATCGTCAGGTCGAGGCGGCGCAGCGGCCGTCCTTCGGCCCGGAGCCCGTCGAACGCCTGGGGGCTTGTGACCTCGTGCACCAGGTGGAGGTCGATGTAGATGAGGTCGGGCTGCCCGTCCTCGCCCTTGACGACGAGGTGGTCGTCCCAGACCTTCTCCGCCAGCGTGCGCGGCCGGTCGGGAATGACGGATGCGTCGGAAGTGCTCATTGCTCTGTTCTCCTCGGAAGGGGACTGTGCCCGCAAAGGGATGGGCCCGCGACGAAACTCCGCGACGAGGGAGGCCTGGGAACTAGGACTCGTCGCGGCCGCTAAGGAGAAGGCGAGCGATCCGCACGGGCCCAGGTTACCACCGGCGACGGATGCCTCGTCTCCGCGTCTCCGCTCCGCTAGATCGCACGACGCTCGGCGACGAGGGGGCAGTCGAACGGATCGCGCTCCCCCAGCCCGACTCGATTGATGTACCGGACGACGATCCCATACGACTCCCAGAGCCCGGTCGCCGTGTAGGGAACCCCCTTGTTCTCGCAGTACTCCGCCACGATCGGCGCGGCACGGCGCAGGTGCGGCCGGGGCATCGAGGGGAAGAGGTGGTGCTCGATCTGGTAGTTGAGTCCGCCCATCGCGATGTCGAGAGCCTTCGGCCCGCGAATGTTGCGGCTCATGACGACCTGGCGCGTGAGGAAGTCCAGGCGCGCGTCCTTCGGCACGAGGGGCATCCCCTTGTGATTGGGGGCGAAGGCCATGCCCATGTAGACGCCGAACAGGCCGAGCTGCACCGCCAGGAACACCGCGGCGATCCCCGGAGACAGCACCAGGAACACGAGCGTGACGAATCCGGCCAGCCGCATTCCGAGGAACCCGATCTCCACCCACCGCCGATCCACATGCTCGCGGGCCATGACCCGTCGGACGCTCGACGCGTGGAGCGAGAGCCCTTCGAGCAGCAGGATCGGGAAGAAGAACACGCCCTGATGCGCGACGATCCAGCGCGCGAGCGGCGACCGCTGGGCGTCGACCTGCTGCGGCGTGAACGCGATGACGGGAAGGTCGATGTCTGGATCGGCGTCGATCTTGTTCGGATTGGCATGGTGGCGGGTGTGTTTGTGCCTCCACCAGCCGTAGCTCATCCCGACCAGCAGGTCGCCGAGCACGAGGCTGATCCAGTCGTTCCAGCGTCCTGAGACGAAGATCTGCCGGTGTGCCGCGTCGTGGCCGAGCATGGCGATCTGCGTGAACAGGATGGCGAACCCGGCCGCGGTGAACAGCTGCCACCACGTGTCGCCGATCAGGATGAACGCGATGATCCCGGCCGCGAGGACGACCGGCATCGCGATGAGTCTCGTCCAGTAGTAGACGTACCGGCGGCGCATGAGGCCGGAGTCGCGGACGATGGCGGCGAGCTCGGTGAACTCGCTGGCCGAACGCGCCTCGGTCCGGGGCTTGGTGGCGATGATTCCAGGTGCCATCTCGACCTCCCGGGGTCGATGCAGGCGGCGGGCGGGCACGTGCCCGCAGTCCTCAGCCGCACGCTACGCGCGTTGGCTGGACGCGCTCACAGGTTCCGGGAGGCCGATGCGGCGCTCAGTGCTCGTCGGCGCGAGGGGCGTCCACCGTGGGCGGCGTCCCCTTCTCCTCGGCGACGACGGCCGCCGCGGCATCCGCGGTCGCCGCCTTCTTCTCGTTGGCCGATGCGACGAGGCTCGCCACGGTGGCGACGGCCATCGAGAGGATGATGACGCCGAGCGACATCCACGTCGAGATCTCGGGCGCCCACTCGATCGGCTCGCCGCCGTTGATGAACGGGAGCTCGTTGACATGCATCGCGTGGAAGACGAGCTTCAGGCCGATGAACGCCAGGATGAACGCGATGCCGTAGTGCAGGTAGCGCAGGCGATCGAGCAGGTCGCCGAGCAGGAAGTAGAGCTGG
This sequence comes from Microbacterium sulfonylureivorans, assembly GCF_003999995.1. Taxonomy (NCBI): domain Bacteria; kingdom Bacillati; phylum Actinomycetota; class Actinomycetes; order Micrococcales; family Microbacteriaceae; genus Microbacterium; species Microbacterium sulfonylureivorans. The sequence continues at coordinate 189,946 of NZ_RJAD01000002.1, read as the reverse complement.
CGCAGCCCCATCAGCGCGAAGATGTTCGCCGTGAAGACGATGAAGGCGCTCTGCGTGATGCCGAAGATCGCGGGGATCGAGTCGATCGCGAACAGCAGGTCGGTGACGCCGATCGCCGCGAAGACGATGATCATCGGCGTCCACAGCTTCTTGCCGTCGACGACCGTGCGCAGCTTGGCGCCGTCGTAGTGGTCGCTGATGTCGATGAAGCGGCGGAGCATCCGCACGACGAAGTTCTCGCGCTGGACCTCCTCGTCGTGGTCGCCGCCGGGGAACGCCTGGCGCCATGCGGTGTAGACCAGGAAGGCGCCGAAGATGTAGAACACCCAGCTGAACTGCTCGATGATCGCGGCGCCGGCGAGGATGAACAGCCCGCGCAGGACGAGCGCGATGATGATGCCCACCATCAGCACCTCCTGCTGGTAGCGGCGAGGCACCGCGAACTGGCTCATGATGAGCACGAACACGAAGAGGTTGTCGATCGAGAGGCTGTACTCCGTGAGCCACCCCGCGACGAACTGGCCCGCGTACTCGGGGCCGGCGAAGACGAACATCAGCCCGGCGAAGATCAGCGCCAGCGTGACGTAGAAGACGACCCACAGCGTCGACTCCCTGGTCGACGGGATGTGCGGACGCTTGAGGATGAGGAGCAGATCGCCCAGGAGGATGAGCGTCAGGATCACGAGGGATCCGATTTCGAACCACAGCGGGAGGTCGAGGTCCATGGAGGGCCTTTCGGGGAACGTTCGAGGAGGTCGGCGGAAGCCGAGAGTCTCTCCCCGCGAACCTTCCGGCCGCGGCACGCACCCGGGGTCGCACTGTCGGGACCCGTGATGACGGATGCGTGCTGTCGGGATACTCCCTCTCGCCCGATCAACGATACAGGCTCGGGATGCCGCGACCGCCCGCCGCGAGACGATCCCGGCACTCGCGACACTGACATGGTGAGAGACAATGGTGCTCCGCGACGACGCCCCCGGCATCGTGCGCGGAGCCGACAGGACGGGCATGGCACAGGACACCGAGCGGGACGACGCCGCGCTCGTGGCGCAGGCCGCGAGCGGGAGCGAGCACGCCTTCCGCGCCCTCTACCGCGCCTACGTGCGACCGGTGTACTGGCTCGCCCACGGGCTGGTCGGAAACGCCGCCGACGCGGAGGACGTGACCCAGGAGACCTTCCTCGTCGCGTGGCGGAAGCTCCCGGGCCTCGAGCTGGCGGGCGAATCGCTGTTGCCGTGGCTGGCGACGGTGTGCCGCTTCCAGGCGGCGAACCGCATCCGCCGCCAGAAGCGCGACCGCGAGCACACGGCCGCGGCCGCCGACGACACGCTGCCGGCAACCGTGGATGTCGAGGAGCAGGTGATCGGCGCAGACCTGGCCGACCGCATCCTGCAGGCGGTCGCCGGGCTGAGCCCCCTCGATCGCGACATCTTCCGACTGTGCGCGGCTGAAGGGTACGCGTACCAGGCAGCCGCCGAAGAGCTGGGCGTCGCGCACGGCGTCGTCCGCAATCGTCTCTCCCGCATCCGGACGCGCCTCCGGACCGTTGTGAAGGAGAGCACATGAGCATGCAGCAGCCCGCGGGCGCGCCGCCGGAGCTTCCCGAGCTCAGCGCGGAGCGAGTGGATGAGATCGAAGAGGCGCTGTTCGCCGACATCGCGCGAGAGCGAACCTCCCGGCAGGCGCGCCGCGCGAAGCGCGGACGCATCTGGATGGCGGGCGGCGCCGCCGCCGCCGTCATCGCGGTCGCCGCGATCATCGCGCCGAGCGTCGTCCCACTCGTCTCCGGCAGCGCCGGGTCGTCCGACGAGGCCGCGGTCGCCCCGGAGGTCGCCCCCGATGCCCCCGTCGACTCCGGCGCGGACACCGGCACGATGACGTCGGAAGACAGCGGCGGCGGCAAGGACGGCGACCTCGGGTCGCAGCCCGGCGACGCCGTGATGGGCGACTCGGCGACGGGCGAGAGAGAGATCATCACCGCGGCGTCGGCGACCGTATCGGTCGACGATGTCGCCGTCGCCGCGCGGACGATCGGCAACTCCGCGGTCGCCCACGACGGGTACGTCGAGTCGATGAGCATCGGCACGAACGGCGAGGTCTACCCGATCGATCCGCAGAGCGGGGTCGCCTACGACACGGTCCCGTACCCCTACTCCCCCGACGGGGCATGGATCACGGTCCGCGTGCCGTCCGACGAGCTCCCGGCGGTGGTCGCCGAGCTCTCCGACGTCGGAGAGGTCACCGCTTCGTCGATCAACCGCCAGGACGTCACCGAGCAGACGGTGGACCTCCGTGCCCGCATCGACGCGGCCGAGGCATCCGTCGATCGCCTCATCGACCTCATGGCGGAGGCGACGAACGTCGCCGACCTCATCGCCGCCGAAGCCGCGCTCTCCGAACGGCAGGCGCTTCTCGAGTCCTACCAGCAGCAGCTGAAGATGCTGGAGGACCAGGTGGCCATGTCGTCGCTCACCGTCACCCTGACCCCCGTCGTGGAGACGGTGGAGGCCGACCCCGCCGGCTTCGCCGACGGCCTGACGGCGGGATGGAACGGACTCGTGGCGACCCTCAACGGCATCGTCATCGCTCTCGGCTTCCTCATCCCCTGGCTCGCCGTCGCCGCCGTCGCCGCACTCATCGTGTGGGGCATCGTGCGTGTCGTGCGCGGCCGGCGGGCGGCGAGGAGAGCGGATGCCTCGGCCGCCCGCGCTGCCGACGAGAAGATCGACGATCCGCTGATCTGATCCCGATCCGACGCCGAGAACGACAGAAGCCCGGTCCTTTCGGACCGGGCTTCTTCGTGTTGGTGACCCCAGCGGGATTCGAACCCGCGTTACCGCCGTGAGAGGGCGGCGTACTAGGCCGCTATACGATGGGGCCGTTTTCGCAACCGTTCGATTATGCCATGGTGTTCATCGCCTCTCCAAATCGAGGCCGGGATCGGCGCGGCGCTTGCCGACACCGGTGGCCCGGGGTTGACTCTGGGCATGCGAGTGACCAAGTTCGAGCACGCCACCCTGACCCTCCTCGAAGCCGGGCGGACCCTGGTCATCGACCCTGGGGCGTACACCACCCCCCTCATCGACCTCGAGGACGTCGTGGGGATCGTGATCACCCACGAGCATCCCGACCACTGGACCTCAGAGCACCTCGACCGCCTGCTCAAGGCCTTCCCGGGCACGCCGATCTACGGGCCGGAGGGCGTCGCGCGCGCTGCCGCCGGGTACGAGGTGACCGCCGTGCACCCGGGCGACACGCTCGAACTCGGGCCGTTCCGCCTCGAGTTCTTCGGCGGCCGGCATGCGGTCATCCACGAGTCGATCCCGGTGATCGACAACGTCGGCGTCCTCGTCAACGACGCGTTCTACTATCCAGGGGACTCGTACGCGGTCCCGTCGGGCAAGGACGTGCGGCTGCTGGCTGCGCCCGTCGGGGCACCTTGGCTGAAGATCGGCGAGGCGATGGACTTCGTGCTCGCCGTCGCGCCGCGGCGCGCGTTCGGGACCCACGACATGACGCTGTCCGTCATCGGCCGGGACATGGGCCGCGCACGCCTGAGGTGGGCCGTCGAACAGGACGGCGGCGAGTTCCTGGCTCTCGACCCGGGAGCATCCACCGACCTGTGACCCGCCGCCGGGCAGACGCAGACGACGGATGCCGCGGCGGCTTCGACCCGCAGCATCCGTCGTCTCGTCTGTGGATGGATCGGCTTCGTCGAGCGATCGACCTACTCGGCGTCGAGATCGGTCTCGAGCAGCTCGACGAGCTCGTCGAGCGCTTGCTCCGCACCGTCCCCCTCGGCCTTGAGTGTCACGACGGTACCATGCGACGCCCCGAGGCCCATGAGGGACAGGATGCTGCCCGCGTTGAGGTCGGGACCGCCGTCCACCGCGATGGTCACGGGGACGCTCTTGCCCTGCACGGCCTGCACGAAGAGCTTCGCCGGACGTGCGTGCAGGCCGGAGCTGCTCGCGATGGTGGCCTGACGTTCTGCCATGGGATGGTTCCTTTCATCGAGGACGTGCTTCAGCTTTCCGCATCGGTCGGGCGGACGCCAGTGATCAGGCCGGGACGGCGACAGCAGGGATCGACTCGGCCTCGGCGAGCTCCTTCGGTGCGATGAATCGCTTGAAGGCCACGACGAGGAAGCCGGACACCAGGACCCCGGCGATCAGAGCGACGAGGAAGCCCCAGATCGGGTTGATGGCGAACAGCACGAAGATGCCGCCGTGCGGGGCGAGCGACTGCACGCCGAACAGCATGGTCAGTGCGCCGGTGACTGCTCCACCGACCATCGATGCGGGGATGACCCGCAGCGGGTCGGCCGCAGCGAACGGGATGGCGCCCTCGCTGATGAACGCGGCTCCCAGGAGCCACGCCGCCACGCCGTTCTCGCGCTCCACCGGCGTGAACATGCGTCGGGCGAGGACCGTCGAGGCGAACGCCATCGCGAGCGGCGGCACCATTCCGGCCGTCATGACCGCGCCCATGATCAGGTACGGCGTCGGGTTCTCCGCGGTGGCTGCACCGAGGCCTGCGACGGCGAAGGCGTACGCGACCTTGTTCACCGGGCCGCCGAGGTCGAAGCACATCATCAGGCCGAGGATGACGCCGACGATGACGATGCCGGAGGTGCCGGCAAGGTCGGTGAGCCACGTGTTGAGCCACTCCATCAGCGTCGCAATCGGGCGCCCGAGGAAGAGGATCAGCAGGCCGGATGCGACGATCGATGCGAGAAGCGGGATGATCACCACCGGCATGAGACCGCGCAGCCACCGAGGTGCGTTGATTCGGCCGATCGCATACGCGATGAAACCCGCCAGCAGACCGCCGACGATGCCGCCGATGAAGCCGGCGTTCATGAGGACGGCCACGGCGCCGGCGACGAATCCCGGCGCGATGCCGGGCCTGTCGGCGATCGCGAACGCGATGTACCCGGCGAGGGCCGACACGAGGAATCCCATGGACGTCGCACCGATCACGAAGAGCATCGAGCCGATGTACTGACCGAGCCCGCCGGCGGGCAGAGCCCACAGCGCGTTGTTGACGACGATGTCGAACGCCTGGTTGTCCGCGTTGACGTTCACGCCCCCGAGGAAGGGCAGGAAGCTCAGCGCGATCAAGAGGCCGCCGCCTGCGACGAACGGGATCATGTAGCTGACGCCGGTGAGCAGGATCCGCTGGATGCGCGCGCCCCACGAGATCGAATCGCTCCCGGCCGCGGCGGCGCCATCCGTCGCGGTGCCCGACACCCGGGCGGCGTTCGGATTGTTCGCGGCGGCGACGGCCTCGGCGATGAGCTCGCGCGGCTGCTCGATGCCCCGCTTGACGCCGGATCGCACGAAGGGCTTGCCCGCGAACCGCTGCTGCTCCCGCACGTCGACGTCCGTCGCGAAGATGACGGCGTCCGCGTTCTCGATCACCTCGCGGGGCAGCGCCTGGTAGCCGCTCGAGCCCTGCGGCTCGACGGCCAGGTCGATCCCGGCGACGGTTCCTGCCGCGGTGAGGGCGTCGGCCGCCATGAACGTGTGCGCGATGCCCGTCGCGCACGCGGTCACCGCCACGATCCGCGCCGGTCGCCCGTCGATCGCGAGACCGTCCGCGACCGGAGCTGCGGCGGCCGCAGGCGCCGCAACGGCGGCGGGGGCGGCCGAGGCATCCCCCTCGCCGATCGCGTTGCGCACGATCGCGACCACCTCGTCGTTCGTCTTCGCCGCACGGAGCCCGGCGGTGAAGTCGTCCTGCATGAGACTGCGCGCGAGCTTCGACAGCACGGCGAGGTGCGCCTCCGCGGCACCCTCGGGCGCGGCGATGAGGAAGACGAGGTCGGCAGGGCCGTCGGGCGCGCCGAAATCGACTCCGGGCGAGAGACGCGCGAAGGCGAGGGACGGCTGCGTCACCGCGGCACTCTTCGCGTGCGGGATCGCGATGCCGCCGGGAAGACCCGTCTCGTCCTTCTGCTCACGAGCCCAGGCATCCGCGAAGAGGCCGTCGGCGTCGGTCGCGCGACCCTGCGCGACCACGCGTGCGGCGAGTGAGCGGATGACCGCGGCCTTGTCGGAGCCGAGCCCGACGTCGAGACTGACGAGGTCCGGGGTGATGGTCTGGGACACGATGACCTCCAAGGGTCGGTTGGGCGGGGTTCAGGCGGGCGGCGAGAGGCGAGTGACGACCACGTCGCCGGCGGGGAGGTCGGCGGGTGTCGGGGCTTGTGTGCCGGGGAGGGATGCCGCGGCCGCGCCGTAGCGGATCGCGCGGCGGAGGCGCTCCTCCGGGCCGGCGCCGTCCTCGTCGGCGAGCACATAGCCGGCGAGCGAGCTGTCGCCCGCGCCGACTGTGCTGACGACCCGGATCGCAGGCGGGGCGGCCGCCCAGGCGCCGTCGGCGGAGACGAGCACTGCCCCGTCGGCGCCGAGGGTGACGAGCGCGGCGCGCACACGCGACGGGACGAGGCCGCGCGCGACCTCGACGACCGCGCCCGCCAGATCGCCGGACGGCAGCGTCACCCCGGCCAGCTCGGCGAGCTCCTCGTCGTTGGGCTTGATCAGGTCCGGCTCGCCGCGCTCGACGACCGCCGCGAGGGCGGGTCCAGAGGTGTCGACCGCGATCAGCGGAGCCTTGGCTCCGAGCGCGTCCCGCACGGCGTCGATCACGTCGACGTAGAAGCCGTCGCCGGCCCCCGGCGGGAGCGAGCCGGCGAGCACCAGCCAGCGGGCGCCCGCAGATGCCTCGACGACCGCCCGGACGACGGCGGACGCGTCCGCGCGGGTCAGCGTCGCGCCCGGGAGATTGAGCTTGGTGGTGACGCCCGACGCATCCGTGATCGTGACGTTCGCCCGCACGTGTCCGCGCACGGGCACACGGCGCGCCTCGATGCCGGCCGCACGAAGTGCTCCGTCGAAGGGATCGTCCGCGGCGAGAGGGAGGACCGCGATCGCACCGACGCCCGCCGCCGAGACGACTCGAGCGACGTTGATCCCCTTGCCGCCGGCATCCTCGCGGGCGCCCGACGCAGACTGGACGTCTCCGGGACGCAGCGGCTCGTCGAGGGTGATCGTCCGGTCGAGGGACGGGTTCGCGGTGAGCGTCACGATCATGCGAGCCACACCTCCACGTCGGCATCGGAGAGGGCCGCCGACAGCACGGGATCGGGCTCGGCATCGGTCACGAGCACGTCGATCTCGGCGAGGGGCGCGAAGCCGACGAGCAGCTCGCGGCCGAGCTTGTCGGAGTCGGCGACGACGACGACCCGCCGCGCGGAGCGCACGATGGCGCGCTTGACCGCCGCTTCGTCGGGGTCGGGAGTGCTGAGCCCGAAGTCGGCGGACACGCCGTTCGTGCCGAGAAAGGCGACGTCGGGACGCATGCTCTCGATGGCCCGCACGGTGTCGGCGCCCACGGCGGCGGCGGTGAGGCCGCGGACCCGCCCGCCGATCAGCGTCAGGGCGGCGCCCGGGACGGCCGCGAGGGCGTTCGCGAGGGTGAGCGCGTGCGTCACCACTTCGATCGATCCGGTCGACAGGCGCGGGGCCAGGTGGCTCGCGACCGCGGCGGTCGTGGTGCCCGCGTCGAGGAACACAGATCCGCGGAACGCCTCGCCGACCGCCGCGGCCGCGCGCTGCCCGATCGCGGACTTCGCGGCGCTGTGGCGCTGAAGGCGCTCTGCCAGGGGCGACTCGGCGGTGCTCGCCCGATCGATCGCGACGGCGCCGCCGTGCACACGGCGCAGCGCCCCCGCGGACTCGAGCTGGTCGAGGTCGCGGCGCACCGTCTCGGTCGTGACGTCGAAGCGACCCGCGAGATCGACCACGCTCACGCGTCCGTCGACGAGCAGCAGTCGCTCGATCTGCTCATGGCGCTCCGTTGCGTACACCTGCGACCCTTCGTTGGATTTCCCACACAGTACAACACATAGCCACATAAAACAAGACTCCACCACATCGGCTCGATAGGGTCGGACGATGCCCGACAAACCGGCCGCCGAACTGGTCATCGACGAGGCGCTCGTGCGCAGGCTCGTCTGCGCGCAGGCGGTCCCCGCGATCGCGGATGCCGCCACCCTCCCGCTTCGCAAGGTCGCCGAGGGCTGGGACAGCGAGGTGTGGCGCCTCGGACCTCACCATGCCGTCCGACTCCCCCGCCGGGCACTCGCCGCGCCGCTCATCCGCAACGAGCACCGCGCGCTGCCGATCATCGCGCCGCGAGTCGAGGCGACCGGGGTCCGCGTTCCGCTGCCCGTCCTCGAGGGTGCGCCCGACGAGGGATATCCGTGGGCGTGGTCGGTCGTGCCGTGGATCGAAGGCTCACGCGGCATCGACGCGCCGCGCCCCGAGCGCGCAGGATGGGCGGCAGCGCTCGCCGCCGCGCTCGCCGCGCTTCACATCGAGGCGCCGGCCGACCACCCGGTGAACCCCGTCCGCGGACGTCCGCTCGCCACGCGGGCCGCCGCGTTCGACGATCGGCTTCGCGGTCTGATCGCGACCGGGCACGTCGACAGCGCCGACGCGTGCCGGCTCGGCGCCGCCTGGTCGGCGGGACTCGAGGCGCCGGCGTGGACCAGCCCGCCGGTCTGGATCCACGGCGACCTGCACCCGGGCAACCTCGTCGCCGCAGGCCCCGTCCTCCGCGGCATCATCGACTTCGGCGACGTGACCGCCGGCGACCCCGCGTACGACCTGGCCGTCGCGTGGCTGGCGTTCGACACAGCCGGGCGCACCGCGTTCATCGCGGCGACCGGGGCCACCTACGACGCCCCCACCTGGACGCGCGCGCACGCCTGGGCCGCCGCGATCGCGGTGACGCTGCTCGCGCACAGCGACGACAACCCCGACTACGCGGCGCTCGGAGCCGAATCCGTCCGGGAGGTCGTGGCTGCGGCATCCCCGGTCTGACCGCCCGGAGCGCTCACCCAGACGTCCACGCGCCCCTCGCGGCCCATGAATCGGATGACCGTCCCGACGGGGAGCGGAGTCTCGAGCTCGATCGACATTCCGTCGTACACGGTGAAATCGAGGATCGGGTCGAGCCCCGCGCCGCTGCATGTGGCGCTGAGGAACTGGCCCTCGTACGACAGCATGAGGCAGCGCGACTCGTCGACGGAGCGCGCCGTCCACACGTCGATGGCGTCGTATGCGTCGTGCGGCACGACGCTCCCGCCGTCGATTCCCCAGTAGTCGAGATTCTCGCGGAACCCATCGCCGCGCGCGCCGCTGTCGGGTGCGACCTCGAGCGTCGCGTCGGGAGGGACCTCCGAGTCGGTCTGCCACGCCAGCCCCACCGCGATGCCGGCGGCGACTCCCAGCACGGCGGCGACGCTCCAGAGCGGGATGCGCCGCCACCACGGACGCCGGCGCGAACCGGGCGGCGGCGACTCGGAGGCCGCGACCGACGGGTCCGGATCCGCAGCGGGCGGAGCGGATGCCTCGCCCTCCGGCGATCGATCGCCGGCAGCGTCGCGGCGGGGCGGGTCCTCTCCGAGCACGACAGCGATCGCCGGCGGTTCAACGGCGGGCCCGCCGTCGGAATCGACCGCTGCGACCCGCGCGAGCTCCTCGAGCTCGTGAAGACGCTGCTGGGCTACGGGATCGCGGTGGATGTCGGCATCCGGCCCGTAGGCGCGTCGGCGGAGGTCGTCGAGCTCCCTCGACCGCTCGGGCGTCAGCGACGGCGCGTCCATGCGCTCATTATCCCGCCGCTCGCGCCCAGCGGCTCGGGCTCGACCGCCGTCCCGGCAGGAATCGTCGCCATCGGGTTCGTGGTGGCCGCCGCGTGAGTCGTTCCAGCCGCAGAGCGAGGGCGCCGGCCGCCGTGTGATCCGACCGGAAGGGCGCGGGTCGGGGCGTTCGATTCTGCTTCGCCACCCGTCGGGCGAACTCTCGCCGGGGAAACGAAAAACCCCCGCTGAGCGGGGGTTTTCTCGTGTGCTGGGGTACCTGGACTCGAACCAAGAACAACGGAACCAGAAACCGCCGTGTTGCCAATTACACCATACCCCAAGGCGTTCGACCGAGGTCGTGCCGAAGATCAAGTCTAGACGACCGAAGCACCTACGCCAAACCGAGAAGGTCTCGTCAGCTCCGGTGGTCGACGAGCGCGCGGAGACGACGAATCGACTCGGGCTTGCCGAGCAGCTCCATCGACTCGAAGAGCGGCGGCGAGATGCGGCGGCCGCTCAGCGCGACCCGCAGCGGACCGTAGGCGACACGGGGCTTCAGACCGAGACCTTCGATCAAAGCCGCCGACAGGGCCTCCTGCACGGCGGCGGCGGTGAACTCGTCATCGGGCACGACCTCGAGCGCGCCGATCGAGGCCACGAGCACCTCTGCGGCGTTGGCCGGCAGGCTCGAGAGCGCGTCCTCGTCGTAGACGGCCTCGTCGCGGAACAGGAAGCCGAGGAGCCCGGGGGCCTCTCCGAGCAGCTGCATGCGCTCCTGCACCAGCGGCGCCGCGGCGTCGAGCGTCCGCTGCTGCTCGAGCGTCGGCGGATCCGTCACGAGGCCCGCGGCCTCGAGGTACGGCACCAGGCGCGCGGCGAAGTCGGCGGGCTCCAGCATCCGGACGTGGTCTCCGTTGATGGACTCGGCCTTCTTCTGATCGAAGCGCGCAGGGTTCGGATTGACGTCGACGATGTCGAACTCGGCGACCAGCTCGTCGAGCGAGAAGACGTCGCGGTCGGGGCCGATCGACCAGCCGAGGAGCGAAAGGTAGTTCAGCAGCCCCTCGTGGATGAACCCCTTGTCGCGCTGAAGGAACAGGTCGGCCTTGGGGTCTCGCTTGGAGAGCTTCTTGTTGCCGACCTCGCCCAGGACCAGCGGCATGTGCGCGAAGCGCGGGATGAACGTCGTCACACCGGCGTCCACGAGCGCGCGGTACAGCGCCAGCTGACGCGCGGTGGAGGGCATCAGGTCCTCGCCGCGGATGACGTGCGTGATCCCCATGAGAGCGTCGTCGACGGGATTCACGAACGGGTAGAGAGGCACGCCGCCGGCGCGCACCAGGACGAAGTCGGGGAACGAACCGGCGGGGAACGTCACCTCGCCGCGAATGAGGTCGACATACGTGAGGTCCTCGTCGGGCACACGAAGGCGCCAGGCGGGCTCGCGCCCCTCCGCCCGGAAAGCGGCCTTCTGCTCGTCGGTGAGATCGCGGTCGAAGTTGTCGTACCCGAGCTGCTTCGCGCGGCCGTTCGCGTCGTTGCGGGCGTCGATCTCCTCCGCCGTCGAGTAGCTCTCGTACACGGCTCCCGCATCGACGAGCTTGGCCAGCACCTCTCGGTAGAGGTCATGGCGCTGCGACTGCCGGTACGGCGCGTGGGGCCCGCCGACCTCGACGCCCTCGTCCCAGTCGATCTCGAGCCAGCGCAGCGCATCGAGCAGCTGGTGGTAGCTCTCCTCGCTGTCGCGCGCGGAGTCGGTGTCCTCGATGCGGAAGACGAGCTTGCCGCCGTTGTGGCGGGCGTACGCCCAGTTGAAGAGGACGGTGCGGATGAGACCCACGTGAGGGAGGCCGGTCGGCGACGGGCAGAATCGCACGCGCACGTCGGCGCCGGTCGCGGTGGTGGTGCGGGGATCGGGTGAGGAAGACATCGCCGCCCAGTCTAGTTGCGGGACGCCTGCCGCCTGAGGGGCTGCGCCTCGACGCCCGCATCGCCGGCGCGCGCCGCGGTCGCGTCGAGGAGCCTCACGATCGCCGCCATGGTGAGCCGTATGGCGGGCACCCGGTCGGCGCCGTGGGCGGTGACCACGTGGATCGTCCGGGCCTCTGCCGGAGGAAGGGGCAGCGTCACCACGCCGGGGAGCTGCGGGAAGGATGCCACGGCCATCCGCGGGAGCGTCGCCACGCCGATCCCCTGAGCGACAAGACCCTCGACCGCGACGAAGTTGTCGGTCTCGAATGCGATGTGCGGCGCGAACCCCGCACGCGCGCACAGCTCGAGGAGATGTCCGCGGCAGCGCGGGCACCCCGCGATCCACTTCTCCCCCGACAGCGCCGCGATGTCGACCTGGTCGTCCGCCGCCGCGGGGTGTCCGGCCGGCAGCACCGCCAAGAGATCGTCGGTGCCGACGGTCCGGACGGAAAGTCCGCGGGAGCTCGATCCATGAGGATCGTCGCGGTCGCCGGGGTAGCTGAACGTCAGCGCGATGTCGGCGCGGTCCTCGCGCACCGCCGCCACCGCCTCGGGCGGTTCGGCCTCGAGGTAGGTGACGGTGACTCCGGTGTGGTGCGCTTCCAGCTCGGCGAGCAGTCGAGGAACGACCGTGGGCGACGCGGACGGGAAGCCGACGAGCCGCACCCGCCCCGCGCGAAGGCCGCGCAGCTCGGCGAGTTCGCCGGCTGCGGCATCCAGGGCCGTCGTCACCGCCGGGGCGTGACGCGCCAGGATGCGGCCCGCCTCCGTGAGCCGGACGCTCCGGCCCACGCGCTCGACCAGCGGAACCCCGAGCCGCAGCTCGAGTCGCTTGAGCTGCTGGCTGATCGCGGGCTGGCTGTACCCCAGCGCGGCGGCCGCGCCGGTGATCGACCCTTCGTCGGCGATCGCCTTGACCACGCGCAGCGCCTGCGCGTCGATGTCGGGATCGTCGAAGACCGTCATGCGGCAAAGCATAACGCCGATGGATGATTCGCATGCGTCACCTCCCGTAGACGAATGCGATGCACTCGGCGAGGCTGGTCACGTGCCCGCTCCGACCATCCGCTCCGCCGCTCTCGCGGCCGCCCAGGCCGAGTTCATGGGCGGCCGCGGCTACCTCGCGGCGTGCACCGTCGGACTGCCGACGCGCGCCGTGCGCGCCGCCGTGATCGCCGATCTGGATGCCGCGGCCCAGGGCCGTCCCGATCCCCTCGCCTACACCGCATCCGTCGAGGCGAGCCGCCGACACTTCGCGACACTCGTGGGAGTGACGCCCGAGCGCATCGCGATCGGGTCGCAGGCATCGGTCGCAGCCGCTCTCGTCGCCGCGTCGCTCCCCCACGGCGCCGAGGTGCTCGTGGCGGACGGCGACTTCTCCTCGATCGTGCTCCCGTTCGTGCATTCCGGTCGCGAGCTGCAGGTGCGCACGGCGCCGATCTCGCAGCTGGCCTCAGCGGTGCGGGCCGGCACCGCGCTGGTCGTGTTCTCCCTCGTGCAGTCCGCCACCGGCGAGGTCGCCGACGCGGACGCGATCCTCGCGGCAGCGGCCGCACACGGCGCTCGAACCTTCTGCGACGCGACACAGGCCGTCGGATGGATGCCGGTCGAGGCATCCCGATTCGACGCCGTCGTCTGTCATGCGTACAAGTGGCTGTGCGCGCCGCGAGGCGTCTCGTTCCTCACGGTGTCCCCGCGGCTCGCCGACGACATGCCGGCGCTCTTCGCCGGATGGTACGCCGGTGCGGATCCTTGGACCTCGTGCTACGGCGGCGCGGTCGACCTCGCGCCCGACGCGACGAGGTTCGACGTCTCGCCCGCGTGGCAGGCGTTCGTCGGCGCCGAGCCTGCGCTCGCACTCTTCGCGTCGCTCGACCCCGCCGCACTCCATCGCCATGCGACCGGGCTGGCCCGGCGGTTCCGCGAGGGACTCGGCCTCGATGCCCCCGACCGCGAGAGTGCGATCGTCACATGGACCGACCCCGAGGCGGCCGACCTCGGCAGGCTCACGGACGCCGGCATCGTGGCGTCCGGCCGCGCCGGGCGCGCGCGCGTGGCCTTCCACATCTTCAACGACGACGAGGACGTCGAGATCGCCCTGGCTGCGGTCGGCCGCTAGAGCCGCCGACCGGCGACGACGATCGCCGCGAGTCGCACGAACGACGCGGAGCAGGGCTCGCCCGTCTCGGACCAGTCAGCCGCCGACCGCGTCCGCGACCGGTCTCGGCGCCCGGCCGAACGGCGCCAGCAGCACGGTGGCGATCACGGCAACACCGACCACCAGGGCGAGCCCGCCGTAGCCGATCCACGACAGCACCAGTCCGGCCAGGATCGCACCGGTCGCCCCCACCAGGCTCATGACGAGGTCGCTGAGCCCCTGCCGGCGTGTGCGCTGAGCCTCGGAGGACGCCTCGGTGAGCAGCGTCGAGCCGGAGACGGTCGTCGCGCTCCAGCCGAGACCGAGGAGGACGAGGGCCACGGTCACGGACGTGGTGGACTCGGCCCCGAACGACGCCGTCACGAGCGCGGCCACGAGCAGCACCTGTCCGATCATGATCGTCGGGATGCGGCCGACCCGGTCGGCGAGGATGCCGAACACCGGCGAAAGCGCGAACATGCCGGCGACATGCAGGCTGATCGTCAGCCCGATGATCGACAGCGATGCGCCGTGATGGAGCAGATGCACGGGCGTCATCGCCATGACCGACACCATGACGCCGTGCGCTGCGGCGACGGCGAAGATCGCGTACCGCGCGACTCTGGGCTGATCCGCTTTCGCGATGCGCGGTTCGCTCGAACGCGCCTCCGAGGCGACGACCCGCTGCGCGAGCTTCAGCGGGTCGGGGCGCAGCGCGATCAGATACAGCGCGATGGCGAGCAGCTGAGCCACGACCGCGATGAGATACGGACCGGTGAGGGGCGGCATGCCGGCCGCCTGGCCGAGTGCTTCGCCGGGCCCGGTGAGGTTCGGGCCGAGCACCGCCCCGATCGTCGTCGCCCAGACCACGAGCGACAGATCGCGTCCGCGGGTGGCGTCGGTCGCGAGGTCGGCCGCCGCGAAGCGCGTCTGCAGATTGGCTGCCTGGCCGGCGCCGATCAGCCCGAAGCTGGTGAGGAGGAGCGGGAACGAGGCCAGAGACACGGCGAACACGACCATCACGACGCCGATCAATGCCACGGCCATGCCCGTGGAGAGGGCCGGGCGCCGCCCTCGACGCCGCGCGAATGCCGCCATCGGCACCGCGAACGCGGCAGTGCCGAGCGTGATCGCGGCCGTGGCGAGCCCCGCGAACGCCTCGTCGCCGGAGACCTCGGCGGCGAGCACCGCGCCGAGCGACAGGGTCGCGCCGAACGCCAGCCCCCCGAGGATCTGGCCGAGCGAGAGCACCCACACGGTGCGCCGCTGCGCGGACGCGATGCGATCGGGCCCGAGTGCGGCATCCGTCGTGTCGGCCATGGGCGTGCTCAGGCGTCGCGGGCGGTGTTGCGCAGGATGCCGAGACCCGTGATCTCGACCTCGACGGTGTCGCCCGCCGAGATCTGGCCGACGCCCGCCGGCGTTCCGGTGAGGATCACGTCGCCGGGGAGAAGCGTGAAGGCGGCCGACGCGTGCTCGATCACCTCGGCGAGGGAGAAGATCATGTCGCTGATGGGTCCCTGCTGACGCACCTCGCCGTTGAGTCGCGTCGTGATCACCGCGGGACCGTCGACGTCGAAGTCGGTCTCGATCGCGGGCCCGAGCGGGCACGATGCGTCGAAGCCCTTGGCGCGCGCCCATTGCCCGTCGGACTTCTGCCAGTCGCGGGCGGTGAGATCGTTGGCGATCGTGTAGCCGAACACGTAGTCGAGGGCGTTCTCGGCGGACACGTTCTTCGCGATGCGGCCGATCACCGCTGCGAGCTCGCCCTCGAAGCTGATGAAGTCGGAACCCTTGGGGAGCACGACGGCGTCGCCGGGGCCGACCACCGAGGTGTTCGGCTTGAAGAAGAGCATCGGCGACGTCGGCACGTCGTTGCCGAGCTCGGCCGCGTGGTCGCGATAGTTGCGACCGACGGCCACGACCTTCGAGCGCGGGATGACGGGCGCCAGAAGCGCCACGTCGGCGAGCGGCACGCGCTCGCCCGTGGTGTCGTACCCCGCGAACATCGGGTCGCCTTCGAGGACGACGAGCTCGCCCTCGTCGACGATTCCGAATCTGATGGCGTCGTTGTGGCTGAAGCGTGCGATTCTCACCGGATCAGCCTAGCCACGGCCTCCGACGGGCGCGCGTCAGCAAGCTGCGGTGAGTGGGGCAGAGCTCCACAAGGCGCGCGCGTGGGTGCCATGCCGTCCGGTCGCCGTGTCCCACTTCGTGCCGGAATACGCGGCGCGAACCGGCCTCAAATGGGACACGAACCGGTCGAAGTGGGACACGTAGCGGTCGAAGTGGGACACGAAAGCGGGCCAGGAGGGCCGCAGACCTGGCGGCGATCGCGTCAGCCGTCGAGACGCACGAGCCAGCCGTGCTTGTCCTCGCGACGGCCGTACTGGATGTCGGTGAGCTCCTCGCGCAGCGACAGGGCGAGCTCGCCGATGGGCTGCTCGTCGACGAAGTCCTTGCCCTTGAGCAGGCCGATCGGCGTCACGACCGCCGCCGTGCCGCACGCGAACACCTCGACGATGTCGCCGGATGCCACGCCCCGACGCCACTCGTCGAACGAGACCGCGCGGCCCTCGACCTTGTGGCCGCGGTCCCTCGCGAGCTGCAGGATCGAGTCCCGCGTGATCCCCTCCAGGATCGACGGGGACTCCGGGGTCACGATCGTGCCGTCCTTGTAGACGAACACCACGTTCATGCCGCCGAGCTCCTCGACGTTGCGATCCTGATCGAGGAAGACGACCTGATCGCACTCGTGCTCGTAGGCCTCGGACTGGGGAAGCAGCGACGCGGCGTAGTTGCCGCCCGTCTTCGCCGCGCCCGTGCCGCCCTTGCCGGCCCGCGCGTAGTCCTCGCTCAGCCAGATCGACACCGGCTTCACGCCACCCTTGAAATAAGCGCCGGCCGGCGATGCGATGACGTAGTAGCCCACCTTGTGCGCGGGCCTCACGCCGAGGAACGCCTCCTTGGCGAACATGAACGGACGCAGGTACAGGCTCTGGTCGTCACCCGACGGCACCCACGCCCCGTCGATCGCGACGAGCTCGCGCAGCGACTGGATGAAGTACGGCACCGGCAGCTCGGGCAGGGCAAGGCGCCGCGCCGAGCGCTGCAGGCGACGACCGTTCTGGTCGGGCCGGAACGTGTGGATCGAGCCGTCGGCATGACGGTAGGCCTTGATGCCCTCGAAGATCTCCTGGCCGTAGTGCAGGACGGCGGCCGCGGGGTCGAGCGACAGCGGGCCGTACGGCTGCACGCGGGGGCGATGCCACCCTGCGCCGACCGACCAGCAGATGTCGACCATGTGGTCGGTGAAACTCGTGCCGAACCCGGGGTTGGCGAGGATCTCGTCGCGCTGGGCGTCGGTCTTCGCCTGCAGGTTGCGGCTGACGGCGAACTCGAGCGGGGCGAGTCCGGTGTCGGGGTCTGTGTCGATGAGCGTCATGACGGGCCTGTGCTTTCGTGCGGAGCGTTCCGCTGCGTGGTGACGGTGCTGTCCGGTGTCAGAGTGCGTGCGGGTCCAGATTACGCCTGGAGCCGCGCGGCGATGGCGTCGCCGATCTGCGCCGTCGTGCGGGATGCCGCGCCCCGGCCTGCGATGTCCGCCTCGACCGCGCGGGTGACGGCGTCGGATTCCGCCTGCAGCCCGAGGTGGTCGAGCAGCAGCGCGGTGGAGAGGATCGCGGCCGTGGGATCGGCCTTCTGCTGACCCGCGATGTCGGGCGCCGAACCGTGGACGGGCTCGAACATCGAGGGGAACGCGCCGTCGGGGTTGATGTTGCCCGAAGCGGCGAGGCCGATGCCACCGGTGACGGCGCCGGCCAGGTCCGTGAGGATGTCTCCGAAGAGGTTGTCGGTGACGATCACGTCGAATCGGCCCGGGTTCGTGACCAGGAAGATGGTTGCCGCGTCGACGTGCAGGTAGTCTACGGCCACGTCGGGGTGCTCGGCGGACACCACGTCGACGATGCGCTTCCAGATGCCGCCCGCGTGGACGAGCACGTTGGTCTTGTGCACGAGCGTGACCTTCTTGCCGCGTCGCTCGGCGAGGTCGAACGCGTAGCGCACGACGCGCTCGACGCCGAAGGCGGTGTTGACCGACGTCTCGTTCGCGACCTCGTGAGGTGTGCCGCGCCGGATCGAGCCGCCGTTGCCGACGTAGGGGCCCTCTGTGCCCTCGCGCACGACCACGAAGTCGATGTCTCCGGGTTCGGAGAGCGGGCCCGGAACACCCGGGTACAGCTTCGACGGACGCAGGTTGACGTAGTGGTCGAGCTCGAACCGCAGCTTCAGCAGCAGTCCGCGCTCGATGTTGGCGTCTGCGAGGCGCGGGTCGCCCGGCACTCCCCCGACGGCGCCCAGCAGGATCGCGTCGTGCGCCTTGATGTCATCGAGGTCGGCATCCGTCAGCGTCTCGCCCGTGTCGAGGAACCGGCCCGCGCCCAGCGAGAAGCGGGTCTTCTCGAAGCGGATGCCGCTCCCCGCCGTCGCGGCGTCGAGCACCTTCTCGGCTTCGGCGATCACCTCGGGTCCGATGCCGTCACCGGGGATGACGGCGAGCTTCACGACACCTGAATCCTGCACGCGCGGCATTGCTCTCCTTGCCTGGCGCCCGGCGGGGCCTCCGTGCTCAGTGCTCGGACGCGGACGCGGTTCTCTCCAGGGTAGTGGCCGCGATCACGGCAGCGATCACGATGAGTCCGGCGCCGATGAGCGCGGTGACGCCGACCCCCGCGTCGAACGCGTGGGCCGCGGCATCCCGAAGCTGCTCGGCCATTGCGGGATCGAGCCCCTCCGCGGCCGCGACGGCGCCCGCGAGCGTCTCGCGCGACGCGTCGGCGGCGCCGGCCGGCAGACCTGCCGGAAGCACGAGACTCCCCCGGTAGAGCGCAGTCAGCAGACCGCCGAGCACGGCGGTGCCGAGCACCGCGCCGAGCTCGTACGCCGTCTCCGAGACGGCGCTCGCGGCACCCGCCTTCTCGGGCGGCGCACTCGACAGGATGAGCTCGTTCGACACCGTCTCGGCCATGCCGATGCCGACGCCGAGCGCCGCGAAGGCGACGACGAGCACCCAGATGCGCCCGCTCTCGGCCGTGAGGGCGATAGTCACGTAGGCGAGCACCGACACGGCCAGCGCCGACGGCACGATGATGCGCGACGAGAACCGCTTGGCGAGCGGCACGACGAGCAGCCCGGCCGCGATCATCGCGACAAGCCCAGGCACGAGGGCGAGCCCGGCCTGCATCGGCGAGAGCCCGGCGATGAGCTGCAGGTGCTGTGCGACGAAGAACAGGAAGCCGACCAGCGCGATCACGCTGAGCAGATTGACGAGGATCGCGCCGCTGAACGACCCGCGGCGGAACAGGGCCATGTCGAGCATCGGGGTCTCGAGACGGAGCTGGCGGCGCACGAACAGCACGGCGAACAGCACGCCCACGCCGAAGAGGACCGGTGCGGGGCTCGAGAGTCCGTGGACGGCGAGCTCCTTGATCGCGTAGACGATCGGCACGAGAGCCAGCAGCGACAGCAGGATGCTGAGCGGGTCGATGCGGCCGGGGTTCGGGTCGCGGCTCTCGGGCACGAGCAGCGGCACGAGGATCAGCAGGGGCACGAGCACGGGCACGGCCATGAGGAACACGGAGCCCCACGAGAAGTGCTCGAGCAGGATGCCGCCGACGACGGGGCCGAGGGCGGCGCCCGCCGAGAACCCGGCGGCCCAGATCGCGATGGCGAGGCGGCGCTGGTCGCGGTTCGTGAAGACGGTCCGCAGGAGCGACAGTGTCGACGGCATGAGCATGGCGCCGAAGACGCCCATCCCGGCGCGCGCGGCGATGAGCAGGGCAGCCGTGGGCGCGAACGCCGCGAGTGCGGAGACGAGGCCGAAGCCGGTGGCGCCGATGAGCAGCATCCGCCGGCGTCCGAACCGGTCGCCGAGCACGCCCATCGTCACGAGCAGGCTCGCGAGCACGAGCGGATAGGCGTCGATGATCCACAGCTGCTGCGCGCTCGTCGGTTCGAGGTCGAGCGCGATCGCCGGGAGCGCGAAGCTCAGCACCGTGTTGTCGACGGAGACGAGCAGCACCGGCAGCATCAGCACGACGAGCGCAAGCCAGCCGCGCCATCCGACGCGCTCGCCGATGTCGGCGGACGTGCGCGGGAGCGTTGCGGTGGTCATTTCATCCTCAGTTTCTTTACCGTCCAGCCGGTATAGTATCAGGATGTCGCGACATCCGTCGATAGCATCGACCCCATGAGCCGCCCTCCTCTCGCCCGTGAGAAGGTGCTCGATGCCTTCGAGGCGATCCTCATCGACGACGGCGAGCGCTCCGCCACGATGGACGCCACCGCACGAGCCGCCGGCGTCTCGAAGGGCGGCCTGCTGTACCACTTCGGCTCGAAGGAGGCGCTCGAGGCTGCCCTCCTCGAGCGGCTCCACACGCTGGTCGCCGACGACGTCGACGCGATGGCGGCATCGCCCGACGGCCCGATCGACTACTTCCTGCGCACATCCGTCATGCAGAACGATCCCATCGACCGTGCCATCCTCGCCGCCTCGCGCCTCGCGCAGGGCGGCAGCGCTCCGGCCCGCGAGGCGCTCCGCGGCATCCGCGATCAGTGGGCGGGCGTGCTGCGCGCACACACGAAAGACGCGACGGCGCTCGATCTCGTGATGCTCGTGAGCGACGGCCTGTACTTCAACAACGCCCTCGAGGGCGGGTCGATCCCCGGCCCAGTCCCCCGCGGCACGGCCATGGACGCCCTGATCGCGATGGTCGAGCGCGCCGCGAAGGACTGAGTCAGGACGCCGAGACCCCCCGGCCGCGACTCAGGACTCGGTGATCTCGATCTGGCGGAAGAGATCGGCCTGGATGTCTGACCGCACCTCGTCGAGCAGCTCGTCGGCGACCGGCGAATCGACCGTGAGCACCGAGAGCGCCTGGCCACCGGCCTCGCGGCGCGCGATCTGCATGCCGGCGATGTTGATGCCCGCCTCGCCGAACTTCTGGCCGTAGACGGCCACGATGCCGGGACGGTCGGTGTAGACCATGACGACGTGGTGCTTCTCGATCGGCAGCTCGATCGCGTAGTCGTTGATGCCGACGAGCTTCTCGATCTGCTTCGTGCCGGTGAGCGTGCCGGAGACCGACAGCTGCGACCCGTCCGACAGGGCGCCGCGCAGCGTGATGAGGTTGCGGTACTCGGGGCTGTCGTCGTCGACCAGGAGTCGAACCTCGACGCCGCGCTGCTCGGCGAGGAGCGGCGCGTTGACGTACGACACCGTCTCGCTGACGATGTTCGTGAACACTCCCTTGAGCGCTGCGAGCTTGAGCACGCTGACGTCGTAGTCGTTGAGCTCGCCGTGCACCTCGACGTCGAGACTCGTCAGCGGCGAGTGAGCGAGAGCGGCGAAGATCTGGCCGAGCTTCTCGACGAGCGGGATGCCGGGACGCACGTAGGGGTCGATGATGCCGCCCGCGACGTTCACCGCGTCGGGGACGAGCTCGCCGCCGAGCGCGAGGCGCACGGAGCGGGCGACCGAGACGCCGGCCTTCTCCTGAGCCTCCTCGGTGGAGGCGCCGAGGTGCGGCGTGACGACGACGTTCGGCAGGTCGAGCAGGGCGCGGGCCGTGCCGCCGTCGGCGGGCGGCTCGCTCGTGAAGACGTCGAGGCCGGCGCCGGCGATCTCACCCGCCGTGAGGGCGGCGTGGAGCGCCTCCTCGTCGATGAGGCCACCGCGGGCGACGTTCACGACGAACGCGCTCGGCTTCATGATCCTGAACTGCTCGGCACCGATCATGCCGGTCGTCTCGGGCGTCTTGGGCATGTGGATCGTGACGAAGTCGCTCTGCTCGAGCAGCTCGTCGAGGCTGAGCAGCTGCACGCCGAGCTGCTGCGCGCGGGCGCTCGTGACATAGGGGTCGTACGCGACGACGCGCATGTCGAAGCCCTGGAGGCGCGCGGCGATCAGGGCGCCGATGCGGCCGAGTCCGATGATGCCGACCGTCTTCTCGAAGAGCTCGGTGCCGGTGTAGGAGCTGCGCTTCCACTGTCCCTGCGCGAGCGACGCGTGAGCGGCCGGGATGCGGCGGGCCAGGCTCAGGATGTGGCCGACGGTGAGCTCGGCCGCGGAGATGATGTTCGACGTCGGGGCGTTGACGACCATGACACCCGCCGTCGTGGCCGTCTTGATGTCGACGTTGTCGAGCCCCACGCCGGCACGGGCCACGACCTTGAGCGCGGGCGCGGAGGCGATCGCCTCGGCGTCGATCTTCGTCGCCGAGCGGATGAGCACCGCATGGGCGTCGGCGAGGGCCGAAAGCAGCGCGGGGCGGTCGGTGCCGTCGACGTTGCGCACGTCGAAATCGGGACCCAGGGCATCGATCGTGGCGGGAGAGAGTTCTTCGGCGATCAGGACGACGGGCTTCGACACGAAAGCGGATCCTTTGGAGCGTGGGCGCAGGCAGCGACAGGCAAGAGGTGGATGCTGCGCCACACGCCATCGGGGCGCAATCACGTCACACTCTATCCGCTCGCGCCGTGGGCTCCCCGTCGTGTGACGGAGCGGGTCAGCCCAGGAGGGACGCTCCGTACACGGCGGCGTACGCGATCACGTTGAGCCAGAACACCGCGACCACGCAGAGTCCGGTGAACAGCACGAGCGCGAACTGCCACGCTCGGCGCCGCCAGCCGAGAGCGAACGCGACGCCGAACGCGAGCAGCGGGAAGACCACGGCGAGAAGCAGCACGAACCAGCCGTACCCGTTGAGACCCAGCGGCCCGGTCGCCTGTGAGACGAGGAACGCCAGCGCATTCCACAGGGCGTACGCGTAGAAGAGGCCGAACACGACGGAGATCGCGACGACGACCCAGGTCGGCGTGCGCCGCGGCGCGGAGGACTCGGATGCTGCGGCATCCGTCGTGACATCGCTCATCGGCCGATCGCCCCCACCATGATGAACGGCCACGGGATGAGGAACAGCACTCCCCCGATGAGCCAGAGGAATCGCACCCACTTCTTGGAGCCCGTCGTGAGTAGGTACACCGATCCGAACCAGACGATCGGCGCGAGGATGGCGAGCCACAGGCTGACCTGGTACGCGACCGATGCGACGAGGAACTGCGCCGCGTCCTGCAGACGGAGCCCCCCGATCAGCCAGCCGACCGCGTAGAGCACGGAGAAGCCGCCCAGGACTCCGAGAGAGATCAGCTCGACGTTCCCCATGGGCTCGCGTGGAGCCGGCCCCTGCGCGTCGGACTCCAGGGAGCCTCGCGGGTCGACCGGCGCCTCGACGTCCTCACCCTCCGGCGAGTCGAGCGTCTTGCTTCCCTTGCCGACGGCGCTCCATCCTTCGGGGAGCGGCGCAGCGGCGCCGGTCTGGTTCACCGCCTCCGTGGTCTCGGCGGCGCCGACGTCGAGCGTCGGGTCGTCGTCACCGTCCCAGGTGAGGGCATCGTCGTCGCGTCCGGCTGGCACGTGATCAGCGTAGCGGTGCGCCCGGCGAGCGATCGACGGACTCAGCCCGACACGTACACCCCTTCTGTGAGCACCGCCTTGTCGTACTGGAAGGCGATCTCGACCCCGAAGTCGTCGTCGGCGGCGGTGTACCGGTTCTGCAGCCCGGCGTCGAGCACGTTCCACGGCCGGGCGTTCGTCGCACTCGTCTCGCGGCCGTTCTCGGGCACGAACTGCTCGTAGTCGTACGGGAACGACGCGTGCGCGCCGAGATTCGACGAGAACGTGTCCACGGCGATCCGGCCGGCGGCGAGATCGAACTGCAGAAGCCTCTGGAAGCCGGTCGACCGCTCCCCCGAGTGCGTGCGGAACTCCTGGTAATCGGCGACCAGCTCGACCACCGTGTGCCCCTCGATTCCACCGGCGTCCTCGGTCACGATGCGGCCGAGACCATGGAAGTGCCCTGACAGCACTGCGATCACGTTGCGGTTCGGCGCCACGACCCGCGCCCACAGCTCGCCGCCGCGCGAGGTCCACCTCGACCCGATGGAGCGGCCGACCGGGCTGTCGAGGGCCGCCGGTGTCACGTGCTCGTGCGTCGAGACGACGACGTTGTGACCGGGATGCCGCGCCACCACATCCTCTGCCCACGCGAGCTCGCGCTCGCCGAACGCGTACGGCAGCGACAGCATCAGGAATCGCGATCCCGAGCGCTCAAACGTCGAGTAGTTCGCACTGTTGTCACCCGGAGCGATCGACTCGCCGTACCAGGGCGCGTCGGCGTAGCGTTCGGGGCCGAAATAGATGTTGAACAGCTCGTTCGTGATCCCGCGCTTGTTGTCGTGGTTGCCCGGCAGCACGCTGTTGGGCATCCCCGCGTCATCGAGCCTGCCCTGGATCTCGGAGGCGATACCGAACTCGCGCCGCGCGCGCGGCTCGGTCTGATCGGGATCCACCCAGTTCTGCACGAGGTCGCCCGTGTGGGTCGCGAAGGCGATCTTTCGCACGTCGCGGTTGGCGAGGATCCAGCCGACGGCCTCGGCGTACACGTCGGGATAGGCCTCGGTCAGGTACTGCGTGTCGGTGATGTGGCTGATCGCGAAGTCGTAGTCGTCCGGATCCGCGAACGCCCCGTCGGGTTCTTCGGCCAGCGCGGACGCGGTCCGCGGCACGCTCTGCACGAGGACCTCCGCACGTCCGCCCGGCCGTTCCCCGTCCGCCAGAGCCCCCGTGAGGGTCAGGACCCCGTCGGATGTGGGCCCGGCCGCGGTGTCGAGAGCGCGCCATGATCCGGATGCCTCATTCCACACCGACAGGCTCAGCTCGGTCCGGCCGACAGCGCGTCCTCGCCAGGTCACCCTCGATGCGTCGGCGGGAATGTCGACGGTCATCCGCACGTAGGGGTGGTCGTACCCGTCGTCCTCGGCGCGCAGCGCGCTCAGGTCGCGGGCGTTCACGCGGCGCTCGCCGGTGCCCGTGCGCCCGACCAGCGGGCCGCCACCACTGGTCCCGGCATGGGCCTCGACGATCGACGCCGACTGCGCTCCGCCGGCGAGCGCATCGGATGCCGCGACCTCGTCGTCACGCGACCGCAGCGCCTCGACCCGCGCGTCGAGCCGCTCCGCCGCGATCGTCGTGAGCTCGGCCGGAGCGAGCCAGGGCCGCTCGTCCAGCGTTCCCGGCGTCGCCGCCGCGGTCACGTAGTCGTCGATATCGACACCCGAGAACCTCACCCGCTGGTAGGTCTCGCCCACGAGCCGATCCGGTGCGAAGGTCGACAGCGACAGGCCGTTGGAGCATGCGCTGTGGCGCTCCAGACTGTGGTCCATCTCGTTGGCGTGATAGGCGCCGACGCTGTCGACCTTGTTACCGTCGGCGTCCTCGATCCACACCCCCGCGCCGAGGAAGTCGAGCGGCTCGGCGAACAGGACTTCCGCGTCCCGCGCGGCAGCGGTCCCTTCGAGCGCCGCGACCCACGTCCGCCCAGGAGCGATGCTGCTTCCCTCGGCGACCGTCGCGAGGGTGTCGGTGTCGCGGAACCCGTCGGTGCGGCATCCGATGATCTTCCACCCGCCGATTTCGACGGTCGTCGATCCGTAGTTGCCCAACTCGACGAAGTGGTGCCGGTCATAGCCGTCGGGTACCGGACGGATGTCGGGATCCACCGCGAATTCGCTGATCGCGACATCCGTCCAGGCTTCGACCGAGAGCGCGCCCGCGGGAGCGGCGTCCGCGATCGCGTTGGCTCGGCCTGGGGTGCGGGCGGCGACCGAGAACACGCCGGTGCGCGGGTGCCGCTGCCAGCTCTCCCCTGTGCGGTAGTCGAGGGTCGAGGCGAGCTTCTCGTCTCCGGTCTGACAGGCCGTGTCGAAGTGGTTCGAGACGGTGAGACCGTCGACCCGCACTCCGTCGGCCGTCGTGAGGAGTACACCGGACGTCGTGTCCGCGAGCGACGTCGCGGTCGAGGCATCCGCTGTCCTCTCCCCCGCGCGCGGCAAGAAGCCGGGGCCGCCGACGACGAGGCGCTCGCCTGCGGTCAGGACTGTCCCGCCGGCGAGCGTCGCCTGCAGGGTGTCGGCGTCGAGCACCCCCGCCGCCGTGCAGCGGTACAGCCGCCAGCCGCTCATGTCGACATCACCGGCGCCCGCGTTGCGGAGCTCGACGAAATCGTCCGCCGAGCCGGCCGGACCCGCCGGGGCGACCTCGTCGATGCGCACCCTGCCGACGGATGCCGACTCGGGCCTCGCCGCATCGGCGATGCCGCGCGTCGCCGGCGCGCGCACGAAGTCGGCGCGCGAGTGCCCGGTCGAGGCGACGCGCTGCCAGCTCTCGTCGAGGCCCGCCGCGAGAGTGTTCGGCAGGTTGCCGTGCGCGCTGCACTCGGTCGTCATCGGCGTCGGGGTGCTCGGGTAGACGGCGACGGCATCGATGAGCCGGCCGTCGGGGTCCTCGAGGAACAGACCGTATCCGGTCGACGTGAACGGGTTCGAGAAGACCGCGTCGGGGACGCCGCCGGATGCGAGCGCGACGCCGACGCGACCGGCCGTGAAGATCTCGCCGGGAGCGAGCACCACTCCTGACAGCTCGGCCTCGGCAGCGCCCCGCTTGGCCCGGAGGCCGGTCGCGCCGCAGCGGTAGATCCCCCAGCCCGAGAGGTCTACGACGCTGTCGGAGATGTTCTTCAGCTCGAAGAAGCTGTCGGCCGTCGATCGTGACGACGACGCCGCGATCTCGTTGATGACGACGGCGGGAGCCGCCACCGGCGCGGGGAGCGCGTACGCCGAGGGATCGGCGCGCGCCGGTGCCGAGGCGACCGGAGAGACGACTGTCGCGAGGGCGACCATGAGGACGAGGGCGGAACGGGCGGCGACGACAGTGCGGTCCACGCGCCGAGCGTCGCGTGCCGGGGTGAACGGACCGGGTCACCGTCCTGCGTGTCGCGTGAACGGGAGAGGACCGGGCGGAGGCATCCCACGACATGCCTCGACGATCCGCCGCATCGGTACCCGTTTCCGCGCGGACGGAGGGACCGAACGATATCCGGACGCACGAAGGGCCGCCCCTTCGTAGGGGGCGGCCCACATCGTGCCGGGTGGAGGATGCTCCACCGTGCACAGGTCCGAGGGCTCGCGCGCTCCGATCCGAAGTCGGCGCGAGCCCTCGAAGATCAGGATCAGCGCGCGGCGGAACCCTCGACGTAGTCCTCGTCCTGCTGCTTCCAGGCGAACAGTCCGCGCAGCTCCTTGCCGACCTCTTCGATCGGGTGCTGGGCGCCCTTCTCGCGGAGGGCGTAGAACTCGGGAGCGCCGGCGTCCTGGTCGGCGATGAAGCGCTCGGCGAACGCGCCGGACTGGATGTCGGAGAGAACGGCCTGCATGTTCTCCTTCACGTGCGGGTCGATGACGCGGGGGCCCGACACGTAGTCGCCGTACTCGGCGGTGTCGGAGACCGACCAGCGCTGCTTTGCGATGCCGCCCTCCCACATGAGGTCGACGATGAGCTTGAGCTCGTGGAGCACCTCGAAGTAGGCGATCTGCGGCTGGTAGCCCGCCTCGGTCAGAGTCTCGAAGCCGTACTGGACGAGCTGCGAGACACCGCCGCACAGCACGGCCTGCTCGCCGAACAGGTCGGTCTCGGTCTCTTCCGTGAAAGTGGTCTTGATGACCCCGGCGCGCGTGCCTCCGATGGCCTTGGCGTACGACTTCGCGAGGTCCCACGCGGTGCCCGAGGCATCCTGCTCCACCGCGATGATGTCGGGGATGCCACGACCCGCGACGTACTCGCGGCGCACCGTGTGGCCGGGGGCCTTCGGGGCGACGAGGATCACGTCGACGCCCTCGGGCGCCTGGATGTAGCCGAAGCGGATGTTGAAGCCGTGCGCGAAGGCGAGCGTCTTGCCCGGGACGAGCTTGTCCTTGATCGAGTCGTTGTAGATCGACCGCTGGTGCTGGTCGGGCGCGAGGATCATGATGACGTCGGCCCATTCGGCGGCGTCGGCGACGCTCTTGACGTCGAAGCCCTCGTCCTGGGCCTTCTCGATCGACTTCGAGCCGTCCTTGAGCGCGATGACGACCTCGACGCCCGAGTCGCGCAGGTTCTGCGCGTGCGCATGGCCCTGCGAGCCGTAGCCGACGATCGCGACCTTCTTGCCCTGGATCAGCGACAGGTCGGCGTCGGCGTCGTAGAAGAGTTCAGCCATGGGGGTGTGTCTCCTTGTGTATCTGGTTCGTGATGGTCTGAAGAGAGCGGATGCCGCGGCTCAGCCGCGCAGGACGCGCTCGGTGATGCTCTTGCCGCCGCGGCCGATGGCGAGCAGGCCGGACTGCGCGAGCTCCTTGATGCCGAACGGCTCGAGAGCGCGCAGGAAGGCCTCGACCTTGCCCTTGTCGCCCGTCACCTCGACGACGAGGGCGTCGGTGGCGTAGTCGACGATCGAGCCGCGGAAGAGGCTCACGACCTCCAGCACGTTCGAGCGGGTCTGGTTGTCGGCGCGGACCTTGACGAGCATGTGCTCGCGCTGCACCGACGAGGCCATGTCGAGCTCGACGATCTTGATGACGTTGACGAGCTTGTTGAGCTGCTTCGTCACCTGCTCGAGCGGCAGTTCGTCGACGTCGACGACGACGGTGATGCGCGAGAGCCCGGGGACCTCGGTGACGCCCACCGCGAGCGATTCGATGTTGAAGCCGCGGCGGGCGAAGAGCCCGGCGACACGGGTCAGCAGACCCGGCTTGTCCTCGACGAGGAGGCTCAGCACGTGAGTGGTCATGGCGTCAGTCCTCCTGCTCGAAGGCGGGTGCGTGATCGCGCGCGTACTGGACGTAGCTGTTGCTCACGCCCTGCGGCACCATCGGCCAGACCATCGCATCGGCGCTCACGACGAAGTCGATCACCACGGGGCGGTCGTTCGTGTCGAGGGCGAGCTGCACCGCGGCATCCACGTCCTCCTCCTTCTCGACGCGGATCGCGAGGCACCCGTACGCCTCGGCCAGCTTGACGAAGTCGGGGATGCGCACCGTGCCGTGGCCGGTGTTGAGGTTGGTGTGCGAGTAGCGGCCGTCGTAGAACAGCGTCTGCCACTGGCGCACCATGCCGAGCGACGAGTTGTTGATGATCGCGACCTTGATCGGGATGTTGTTGATCGCGCAGGTCGCGAGCTCCTGGTTGGTCATCTGGAAGCATCCGTCGCCGTCGATCGCCCACACCTGACGGTCGGGCTCTGCCACCTTGGCGCCCATGGCCGCGGGAACCGAGTAGCCCATCGTCCCGGCGCCGCCGGAGTTGAGCCACGCGTTGGGCCGCTCGTACTTGATGAACTGCGCCGCCCACATCTGGTGCTGTCCGACGCCGGCGGCGTAGATGCCCTCCGGTCCGGTCAGCTCGCCGATGCGCTGGATCACGTACTGCGGCGACATCAGCCCGTCGCTCGGCTGCGTGTAGCCGAGCGGGAACTCGTCGCGCAGGCCGTCGAGGAACGACCACCATTCGGCGATGTCGGGAGCGGATGTCTGCGCCACCGCACGGAAGGCGGCGTCGAGGTCGACGAGCACGTCCTTGAGGTCGCCCACGATCGGCACGTCCGCGGTGCGGATCTTCGAGATCTCGGCGGGGTCGATGTCGACGTGGACCACCTGCGCGTTGGGCGCGAACAGGGCCGCCTTGCCGGTGACGCGGTCGTCGAATCGGGCACCGAGCGACACCAGGAGATCGGCCTCCTGCAGCGCGAGGACCGCGGGCACCGTGCCGTGCATGCCGGGCATGCCGAGGTGCTGCTGGTGCGAGTCGGGGAATGCGCCCCGGGCCATGAGCGTGGTGACGACCGGAGCGCCGGTCGACTCGGCGAGAGTCAGCAGCTCGGCCGACGCCTGCGAGCGGATGACGCCGCCGCCGACGTAGAGCACGGGCTTCTTGGCCTCGGCGATGAGCTGCGCCGCCGCCTGGATCTGCTTGCCGTGGGCCTTCGTCACCGGCCGGTAGCCGGGCAGGTCGATCTTCGGCGGCCACAGGAAGGGCGCCTCGGCCTGCTGCGCGTCCTTGGTGATGTCGACGAGCACGGGGCCGGGGCGGCCCGTGCCGGCGATCTCGAACGCCGCAGCGATGGCGCCGGGGATCTCGGAGGCGTCCTTCACGAGGAAGGAGTGCTTCGTGATCGGCATCGTGATGCCGACGATGTCGGCCTCCTGGAAGGCGTCCGTTCCCATGAGGTTGGAGAAGACCTGCCCGGTGATGCAGACGATCGGGACCGAGTCCATGTAGGCGTCGGCGATCGCGGTCACGAGGTTGGTCGCGCCGGGACCGGACGTCGCGATGGCGACGCCGATCTTGTTCGACGCGGCCGCGTAGCCCTCGGCCGCGTGGCCGGCGCCCTGCTCGTGGCGCACGAGGATGTGGCGCAGCTCGGTGCTGTCCATCAGCGGGTCGTAGACGGGGAGGATCGCGCCGCCCGGCAGCCCGAAGACGTCGGTGACGCCGAGCAGCTCGAGCGAACGGACGACCGCCTGTGCGCCCGTGAGCACGGGCGCGGTGGCGGTGCGAGCGGGTGGCCGTGGGACGGCCGCAGCGGTTTCGGCGGGCATGGTGATGTTCCTCGGATCAGTCGGAGGGGATGTCGGTAGCCGTGCTCAACCCGTGGTCGCGCCCTCCGCAGCGGAGCGCACGAGACGGGAGTACTTGGCAAGGACGCCACGGGTATAGCGCGGGGGAAGCGGCTCCCAGCCAGAGCGGCGGGAGTCGAGCTCTGCATCGTCGACGAGTAGGTCGAGAGTGCGAGCCGCGATATCGACCCGTATCAGATCACCATCGCGCACGAAGGCGATGGGACCAGCGTCCACCGCTTCGGGTGCTATGTGGCCGATGCACAGGCCGGTTGTGCCGCCTGAGAATCTGCCGTCCGTCAAGAGTAGTACATCTTTTCCGAGCCCCGCGCCCTTGATGGCGGCGGTGATCGCGAGCATCTCGCGCATGCCCGGGCCGCCCTTGGGGCCCTCGTAGCGGATGACGACGACGTCGCCCGCGGCGATCTCGCCGGCCTCGAGCGCGTCCATGGCCGCGCGCTCGCGCTCGAAGACGCGGGCCGGGCCTTCGAACACGTCGGCGTCGAATCCCGCCGACTTGACGACCGCACCCTCGGGCGCGATCGATCCATGCAGGATCGTGATTCCGCCCTTCGCGTGGATCGGGTCGTCGAAGGAGTGGATCACGGTGCCGTCGACCGGGTCGGGGTCCAGATCGGCCAGGTTCTCGGCGAGCGTCTTGCCCGTGACGGTCAGCGCGTCGCCGTGAAGGAGGCCCTCGTCGAGCATCGCCTTCATGATGACGGGGATGCCGCCGTGACGGTCGACGTCGTTCATGACGTACTTGCCGAACGGCTTCATGTCGGCCACGTGCGGCACCTTGTCGCCGATGCGGTTGAAGTCGTGGAGGCTGAGCTCGACGTCGGCCTCACGAGCGATCGCGAGGAGGTGGAGCACGACGTTGGTCGAGCCGCCGAGCGCCATCGCGAGGGCGATCGCGTTCTCGAACGCCTCCTTGGTGAGGATGTCGCGGGTCGTGATGCCCTGGCGCAGCAGGTTGACGACCGCCTCTCCGGAGCGGTGCGCGAAGTAGTCGCGGCGGCGATCCGCCGACGGCGGCGCGGCGGACCCGGGAAGGCTGAGTCCGAGAGCCTCGGCGACCGAGGCCATCGTGTTGGCGGTGTACATGCCGCCGCACGCGCCTTCGCCCGGGGCGATCGCGCATTCGATGCGCTTGAGGTCGGCCTCGCTCATCTTGCCCGCGAGGCACGCGCCCACGGCCTCGAACGAGTCGATGATCGTGACGTCCTTCTCGGTGCCGTCGCTGAGCTTCACCCAGCCCGGCGCGATCGATCCGGCGTACAGGAACACGCTCGACAGGTCGAGGCGGGCAGACGCCATGAGCATGCCGGGGATCGACTTGTCGCAGCCTGCGAGCAGCACCGAGCCGTCGAGGCGCTCGGCCATGATGACGGTCTCGACCGAGTCGGCGATGACCTCGCGCGAGACGAGCGAGAAGTGCATGCCCTCGTGGCCCATCGAGATGCCGTCCGAGACGGAGATGGTGCCGAACTGCAGCGGATAGCCGCCGCCGGCGTGCACGCCCTCCTTGGCGCCCTGGGCGAGACGGTCGAGGCTCAGGTTGCAGGGGGTGATCTCGTTCCAGCTCGACGCGATGCCGATCTGCGGCTTGTCCCAGTCCTCGTCGCCCATGCCGACCGCGCGGAGCATTCCGCGCGAGGTCGTCGCTTCGATGCCGTCTGTCACCACGCGGCTGCGGGGCTTGATGTCGATGGAGTTGTCAGGCTGGGGCATGGTGGGAAGTCTATTCCCGTGCGGAGGCCCGCTCGCCCGCGATGACGGACAGCACCGCGGCCAGCGCCTCGATGTCGGGGACGCACAGCGACGCCGCGGTGGGGCGGTTCCCCACGTGCACCCCCAGGTCGTCCGCACCGAGGCTCTCGAGCGCGTCCTCGTCGGTGACGTCGTCGCCGGCGAACAGGACGGCCGAGGCATCCGTCCGCTCTCGCAGCTCTGCGATCGCGGAGTCCTTGCCCTCGTGACGGAACGCGTACTCGACGATGTTGTGACCCGTCCGGCGACGCCAGTGCGGCGCCTCGGCGGCGACCATCGCGTCGACGAGGCGGTTCGCCTCCGCCGCGTCGGCGGGCGTCGACTTGCGGGTGTGCACGCCGAACCCGAACCGCTTCGGCTCGATCCAGACACCCTCGAGTCCGGCGGTCGCCGTCTCCGCGTGTGCGCGGAGCTCGTCGCGAAGTCGCTCGTCGCCGGGCTCGTCGTCGTGCGACGCGACGCCTTGGCCGGGGATCCAGAACTCGGCGCCGTGAGAGCCCGCCAGGAAGAGCGGAGAGTCGTCGACGTGCTCGGCGATGATCCGCAGGTCGGAGAGGCTGCGGCCCGACACCAGCGCGACGATCGTGCCCGGAGCGGCGACGAGCGCGTCGAGCGCGGCGCGTGCCGCGGGCAGCATCCGCGCGTCCATCGGCTCGTCCTCGAGCGGCGCGAGCGTGCCGTCGAAGTCGAGCGCGACGAGAAGGCGATCGGATGCCGCGACCCGCGCGATCGCCGCGCGCTCGTCGTCCGAGACGACGTCGCTCATGCGTCGGCCCGGATCGCCCGGTTGGCGGTGCCGGAGGACTCCAGCGCCGCGAGGAACGACTGCGACCACTTCGCCACGTCGTTGTCCAGCACCTTGCGCCGGAGCGCCCTCATCCGTCGGCCCTGTTCGGCCGACGGCATCTCGATCGATCGCATGATCGCGTCCTTCATCCCGTCGATGTCGTGGGGGTTGATGCGGACGGCGCTCGCGAGCTCGTCCGCGGCGCCCGCGAACTCGCTCAGCACCAGCACGCCCCTGTTGTCGATCCGCGTGGCGACGTATTCCTTGGCGACGAGGTTCATGCCGTCGCGGAGGGCCGTCACGAGCATGACGTCGGCGGCGAGGAAGAGGGCCACCATCTCCTCGCGCGGATACGCCTGATGCAGGTAGCGGATCGCCGTGTGGCCCATCGTGTCGTAGTCGCCGTTGATGCGTCCCACCATGAGCTCGATCTCGTCACGAAGCTGCACGTAGGCGGCGACGCGCTCACGGCTCGGACTCGCGACCTGCACCAGCGTGACGTCTTCGATCGCCACCTTGCCGTCTGCCAGCAGCTCGCCGAACGCCTTGAGTCGATGCCGGATGCCCTTGGTGTAATCGAGGCGATCGACGCCGAGCAGGATCTTCTTCGGGTTGCCCAGCTCCTCGCGGATCTCGGCGGCGCGCGCCTGGATCTCGGGGCGCCGCGCGAGCTCGACGTACGACGCGGCGTCGATCGAGATCGGGAACGCCTTCGCGAGGGCGTTGCGGGTCGTGCCGTCGCCGTTCGGCACGGCGATACCCGACGCCTTCGTCGGGTAGCGCAGGACGCGTCGAACTGCGCGCGCGAAGTTGCCGGCGTCCGCCACCCGCTGGAATCCGATGACGTCGGCGCCGAGAAGCCCCTCGAGCACCTGGCGGCGCCACGGCAGCTGCGAGTACAGGCCGTATGCCGGGAAGGGAATGTGGTGGAAGTAGCCGATCGTGAGATCGGGGCGGGACTCGCGCAGCATGCGCGGGACGAGCTGCAGCTGATAGTCCTGCACCCACACGGTCGCCCCGGGCGCGGCCGCCTTCGCCGCCGCCTCGGCGAATCGCCGGTTGACCTTCACGTAGGCGTCCCACCACACGCGCCGGTAGCGCGGTTCGGCGATCACGTCGTGGTAGAGCGGCCAGAAGGTGTCGTTCGACATGCCCTCGTAGTAGAGCTCGATCTCGTCGGCGCTCAGCGACACCGGCACGAGATGCGTTCCCTCGAACTCGAACGGCTCGACGTCGATGCCTGCCTGGCCGGGCCAGCCCACCCAGGCGCCGTCGGCGCGACGCATCACCGGCTCGAGCGCGGTGACCAGTCCTCCGGGCGATCGCCGCCATGAAAGCTCGCCCGAGCCGTCGACCACGCGGTCCACGGGAAGGCGATTGGCGACGACGACGAGTTCTGCCTGGGTCACTCGGGCTCCTGACGGTGGCGGGGGGACGAGGCATCCCCAGGCTATCGCGCCGGTCGCCCGTGCACCGGCCGCTTGACGCCGACGCCGATGCCTGTCAAGGGGCGACGCATATGCCCGCCCCGCGATAGCGTGGGCGCATGCGCAAGTACCTCTTCGGCACCGGCATCCTCACGGCCATCACGGGCGGCCTGACCCTGCTGCGGGGCATGCGCGAGGACGCGCCGTTCACCTGGCGCACGGCACTGGGATGGCTGAGCTGGGGGATCACGCTCGCACTCGCGATCGGCGCGATCGTCGACGTGCGCCGGGCCTCCCGCGGCGAGATCATCGCGAACGACTCCCCCGTGCACGGCAGGGAGAAGAAGCTCCTCAAGCGCCGCGTGCAGCGCTGACGCGGACCTACAGCTCGATCTCGTAGTGCACGAAGCCGGTCGAGACGGCCACCTTGTCGTACAGCGCCCGAGCTGTCGCGTTGTCGTCCGCGGTCAGCCAGTAGACCTTGCTCGCGCCATAGAGCTTCGCCCACCCCTTCACGTGGTCGATGAGCGCGCGCCCCGCACCGCTGCCCCGTGAGCCGGGGTCGACGAAGAGATCCTCGAGGTAGCAGTACGACCCGGTCGTCCACGTGGCCGGATGCGTCAGCCAGTGCACGAGCCCGATCGGGGTGCCCGCGGCATCCCGCGCGAGCGCGCCGTGCAGGTCTTTGTGGGCGAGGATGCGCTCGAACGTCGTGTTCGAGACGTCCGCCGGCACCTCCGACTCGTAGAAGGTGATGTACGCCTGCCACAGTGCGTCCCAGGCGGGCCGGTCGTCGGCGGTGATGCGGGAGATCGTGGTCACCCCGCTGACGGTACACCCCGGCGGTTCCGTCGCCCCCGCTGTCAGCGCGTCAGGATGAGCGCATCGCCCTGCCCGCCGCCGCCGCACAGCGCGACTGCGGCGACGCCGCCCCCGCGGCGGACGAGCTCGTGCACGGCGTGGACGACGAGGCGGTTGCCCGAGGCACCGATCGGATGACCGATCGCGATGCCGCCGCCGTGGGGGTTGACCACGTCGTCGGACAGGCCGAGCTCGGCCTGCGACCGCACCACGACGGCGCCGAACGCCTCGTTGATCTCCACGAGGTCGAGGTCCCCGGTCCCGATGCCCTGCTTGGCGAGGGCCTTCTCGATGGCGCGAGCAGGCTGCGAGTGCAACGAGTTGTCGGGTCCGGCGACCTGGCCGGAGGCGCCGACGACGGCGAGCACGGGCCAGCCCTTCTCATCGGCGTGCGAGCGGCTCGTGAGCACCACCGCGGAGGCGCCGTCCGAGATCTGCGACGAGTTGCCCGCCGTGATCGAGCCGCCCTCGGCGAACGCAGGGCGGAGGCCGGCGAGCGTGTCGACGGTGGTGTCGGGGCGGATGCCCTCGTCCTTCGTGACCACGACGGGGTCGCCCTTGCGCTGTGGGATCTCCACCGGGACGATCTCGGCATCGAACAGCCCCGCGGCCTGCGCGGCTGCCGCGCGCTGGTGCGACCGAGCGGCGACGGCGTCCTGCGCCTCTCGCGTGACCTCGAGACGCCCGTTGTGCCGCTCGGTCGACGCCCCCATGCTCTCGCGGTCGTACGCGTCGGTGAGGCCGTCGTACGCCATGTGGTCGAGCACCTCGACCGAGCCGTACGCCCAGCCGTCTCGCGACCCCATGAGCAGGTGCGGCGAGCGGGTCATCGACTCCATCCCTGCCGCGACCACGACGGGCGCATCGCCGACGGCGATCATCCGCGCGCCGTCGATGATCGCCGTGAGGCCCGACAGGCACACCTTGTTGACGGAGCCGGAGTGGACTCCCCACGGGATGCCGGCGCCCACTGCGGCCTGGCGTGCGGGATTCTGGCCGGATCCGGCCGGCAGCACCTGGCCGACCAGCACCGCGTCGACGGCCTCGGCGGGGATCCCGCCCTTCTCGAGCGCCCCGCGGATCGCGGCGCTGCCGAGCTGAACCGCGGTGAGCGGGGCGAGCTGGCCCTTGAGTCGCCCCTGCGGCGTGCGCGCGGCGGCGACGATGACGACGTCGTCGTGGTTCATGCTTCCTCCTTGAGTTCGACGGCGATCGTGAGCGTGGGCTCCGTCGCCGCGACCACCTCTTCGACCGTGACTCCCGGTGCGAGCTCGATCAGGACGAGACCTGCATCCGTCACGTCGATCACGGCCAGGTCGGTGATGATCCGGTCGACGACGCCGCGGCCCGTGAGAGGGAGCGAGCAGTCGTCGACGATCTTCGCGGAGCCGTCGCGGGCGACGTGCTCCATGAGCACGATCACCTTCGCGGCGCCGTGGACGAGATCCATCGCCCCGCCGGGGCCTTTGACCATCTTGCCCGGGATCATCCAGTTGGCGAGGTCGCCGGATGCCGACACCTGCATCGCCCCGAGGATCGCGGCATCGATCTTGCCGCCGCGGATCATGCCGAAGCTCGTCGCGGAGTCGAAGAACGCCGCGCCGGGGAGAGTCGTGACCGTCTCCTTTCCGGCGTTGATGAGGTCGGGGTCGACGCGCTCCTCCGAGGGATAGGGACCGACGCCGAGGATGCCGTTCTCGGACTGCAGCACGACGGTGACGCCGTCGGGCACGAAGTTGGGGACGAGCGTGGGCAGGCCGATTCCGAGGTTGACGTACGCGCCGTCGGCGAGCTCCTGAGCCGCGCGGGCGGCCATCTCGTTGCGGGTGAGTGCCATGGTCAGGCTCCTTCCGGCATCTCACGAGCCGCAGCCTGGGCGACGGACACGGTGCGACGCTCGATGCGCTTCTCGATGTCGGATCCGACTTCCACGACGCGGTGCACGTAGATGCCGGGCAGGTGGACGCAGTCCGGGTCGAGCTCGCCCGGCTCGACCAGCTCTTCGACCTGGGCGATGCAGACCCGGCCGGCCATCGCGGCGAGCGGGTTGAAGTTGCGCGCGGACTTGTTGAAGATCAGGTTGCCGTGCCGATCGCCCTTCTGGGCGTGCACGAGCGCGAAGTCGGTGACGATCGCCTCTTCGAGCACGTAGTCGCGGGCCGCACCCGAGACGTCGAAGGTGCGCACGTCCTTCACCGGCGACGCGACGGCGATGCCGCCGGCCCCGTCGTACCGGCGCGGAAGCCCGCCTTCGGCGACCTGCGTGCCGACGCCGGTCTGCGTGTAGAACGCGGCGATGCCCGAGCCGCCGGCGCGGAGCTTCTCGGCGAGCGTGCCCTGCGGGGTGAGCTCGAGCTCGAGCTCGCCGGAGAGGAACTGGCGCTCGAACTCCTTGTTCTCGCCGACGTACGAGGACGTCATCTTGCGGATGCGCTTCGCGTTCAGCAGGATGCCGAGGCCCCAGTCATCCACTCCGCAGTTGTTGCTGACGATGCTGAGATCGGTGGTGCCCTGCGTGAGCAGCGCCTCGATGAGGGCGATGGGATTTCCGGAGAGGCCGAATCCGCCGACCGCGAGCGATGCTCCGTCCGGGATGTCGGCCACCGCCTCGGCGGCGGACCCCCAGGTCTTGTCGATCACGCGCTACTCCTTCGTTGCCGGATGGGTCCATCCTGCGCCCTCCGCGTGCCCGGCGCGCGACTCTCGTTTGCCATGTGGAGGACGGCGAGCGTAGTGTCCACATCGTGGACGAATCGACGAAGACCCAACGCTCGGTGCCCGGCGCCCAGTCGGTCGCGCGGGCGGCTCACCTGCTGCGATTGGTCACATCGGCGGGCGACGACGGGATGCCGGTGGCCGACCTCGCCCGCCGGGCCGACCTCACTCGCCCGACCACGCACCGGCTCCTCACCGCGCTGCGGTACGAGGGCCTCGTCGACCAGGACGACCGCACCGGCCGCTGGATGCCCGGACCGGAGCTGTACCTGATGGGGACAGTCGCAGCATCCCGCTACGACATCACGGGGATCGCCCGCGACATCGTCCGGTCGCTCGCCGTCCGCACGGAGGAGAGCGCGTTCCTCTCGGTGCGCCGCGGCGATGAGACGGTGTGCCTGCTGCGCGAAGAGGGGAGCTTCCCGATCCGGTCGTTCGTGCTGTCGGAGGGCGTGCGCTTCCCCTTGGGCGTGGCTTCCGCCGGACTTGCGATCCTGGCCTTCCTGCCGCCCCACGATGTGGACGCCTACCTCGAGCGACACCCAGAGCTGCCGCAGGCGTGGGGCGCATCGCACGGCGAGGCGCGGCTGCGCGCACGACTGCGCGACACCCACGAACGCGGATACGCGGTGAACCCCGGGCTGATCGTCGAGGGCAGCTGGGGGCTCGGCGCCGCGGTGTTCACGAAAGAGGGCCACCCGCAGTGGGCGCTCAGCCTCACCGGCGTCGAGTTCCGCTTCGGTCCCGACCGGCTGCCCGAGCTCGGACGCACGCTGCTCGCGCACGCGCATCAGCTGACGACCCGCATCGCCGCGAGCCGCTGACGACGCCGACGAGGCCGATCGGCGAAGGCCGACTCAGTCGCCGGCGGCGAGCTCTTCGCGCACGACGGCGGCGACGGCATCTGCCCCCGCCGGCGACATCACGATCGTGTAGTGGTTGAACCTGTCGAGGCGCTCGTGCCGCACGCCGGGATTCGCGGCGAGCACGCGGGCGAGATGTGCCGGCGCGTACAGGCCCGGCTCCTCGTCCTGCAGCCCGCGCGGGGCGGTGATCATGCGGGCCGGATGCCGCAGCCCCGCGAGCGCGTCCGACAGGCCGGTGCCCGTGTTCATGTCGAGGGTGTCGTCGGCGGTCGTCTCGTAGCTCGTCGCCGGGCGGAACGCCCCGGCGCCGTCGGCCACGAGATCGTACGCGAGGTACTGCTCGAGCTCCGGCGTCCAGTCCGCTCGGAACGCAGGGTGCGACCGCCAGAAGTCGAGGTACTCCCCCGCGTCCGCGAAGCGCATCGACAGTCGAGCGGCGGTCGGGCCGAGGATGCCCGCGACGAGCGTGTCGGTGTCGAGTCCGGCCGGAACGTCGAGCGGAAGCCCGCCGTCGACGAGCACCAGCCTCGATACGCGGTCCGGGTGGCGGTGGGCGAACACGACCGCGACGAAGGCGCCCATCGAGTGCCCCACGACGACCGTCCGCTCGATGCCGAGCGCGTCGAGCGCTGCGGCGAGGTCGTCGGCGTGCGCCTGGAGTCCGGCGGGTCCGACGAGGTCGTTGCTCGCCCCGCGGCCCCGGAGGTCGGGAGCGACCGCCCGCACGCCGGGGAGCCGATCGACGACGAAAGGCCACGCGAGGTGCGACGACGTCACACCGTGGATGAGAAGGACATCGGCCGCGGCGGCGTCGGCGGGCTCGGGATCCCAGACGCCGACCCGCAGATCGCCGCCCGAGACGGGGACGTCGACCGTGCGGTAGCGGTGGCCCGTGCGGGTCTGCGGCGCCGAGCTCATCGTGCGGTCCATCCGCCGTCCATCGTGTACGAGGCGCCGGTGACCATGCCGGACTTGCCGGAGGCGAGCCAGCCCGCGAGCGATGCCACCTCGTCGGCCTCGACGAGGCGCTTGACCGCGGTCTCGGTGAGCATGATCTTCTCGATGACCTCGCTCTCGGGGATGCCGTGCACCTTCGCCTGATCGGCGATCTGCTTCTCGACCAGCGGCGTGCGCACGTACGCCGGATTGATGCAGTTGCTCGTCACGCCGTGCGGGGCTCCCTCGAGCGCGGTCACCTTCGACAGGCCCTCGAGCCCGTGCTTGGCGGCGACGTAGGCCGACTTGAAGGCGCTCGCGCGCAGCCCGTGGGCGCTCGAGATGTTGATCACGCGGCCCCACCCCTTCTCGTACATCCCGGGCAGCGCCGCTCGGATGAGGAGGAACGGCGACTCCAGCATGAGCCGCAGCAGCAGTCGGAACGCATCGGGATCGAACTCCGTGATCGGGCTCACCCGCTGGATTCCCGCGTTGTTGACGAGGATGTCGACATCGAGCGTGAGATCGTCGAGCGCGGCCGTGTCGGACAGGTCGACGACCCATGCCTCACCGCCCACCTCGGCCGCCGCGGCGGCTGCGGCATCCGCGTTCAGATCGGCCACGATGACGTGCGCGCCGCGGCCCGCGAACTCGTGCGCGCAAGCCAGTCCGATGCCGCTCGCGCCGCCGGTGACGAGGGCGCGCTTTCCTGCGAGGTCGTGCTCGGTCATCACTTCGCCCCTTCCTGCCCGGATGCGCGAGGTGCGAGGGCGTTGTCGATGATGCGGGTCATGCCGGCGAACACGACCGGATCGAGCTGCGCCGGCGGGCGGCCCTCGGCATCGCGCTCCCAGAGAAGGAATCGCATGCCGATGAGCTCACCCATGCCCATGAGCGCCCACGCGGTGGTCTCGGGGTCGAGTGCGCGGTCGACGTCGCCGGCGTCCTGCGCCGCGCGGAGCCCCGCCTCGTATCCCTCGACGATCCGCGTGTAGTGCAGTCGCAGCACCTCGGGTGAGACGAACTCGGCCTCGCGGACCACCCGGTAGAGCGCCGGATGCTCGGCCGTGAAGCGGAAGAACCCCGCGAATCCTGCCCGCTCGGCGTCGAGTCGGGTGGTTGCCCCCTCCATCGCCTCCGACATCGAGTGGCGCACGCGGCGGTTGAGGTCGATGACCAGCGCCTCGAAGATCGACTGCTTGCTGTCGAAGTAGAGGTAGAACGTACCCAGGCCGATGCCCGCGCGCTCTGTGATCTTCACGATGGATGCCTCGTGGTATCCCTGCTCCGCGAACACGACCTCTGCCGCCTCGAGCAGTCGTCGCCGCGTCGCCTCGCCGCGCTTCGTGAGCGGGCGTCCGGTGGCCGGTGAGACCAGCTCGGGCTCGTCGTCGACCAGTTCTTCGGGAAGCGTCATCGCCGCACCTCTTCCGTCTCGTGCCCGGTCGCCCGATCACGTCGCTCCATCAGCCTTCTCCCCCGATCGCGCAGACGCGACCTGGCGAGCTTCTCGATCGTCGAACGCGGCAGTGCGTCGACGAACTCCACGTGCACGGGCACTTTGAAAGCGGCGAGGTTGCGTCGCGCGTGCGCGAGCACCTCGTCCACCGACAGTGCGGCCCCCGGAACCGGCACCACGAACGCTACGCCGCGCTCGCCCCACACGGGATCCGGCACGCCCACGACTGCAGCCGCCTCGACCAGCGGATGCAGGGTCAGCGCGAACTCGACCTCGGCGGGCGCGACGTTCTCGCCGCCCGAGATGAAGATGTCCTTGATCCGATCGACGATCCGCACGATCCCCTCGGCATCCCTGTGCACGAGGTCGCCCGTGCGGAGCCACTCGCCGCTCATCGCGCGCGCCGTTGCGGCGTCGTCGCCGAGGTAGCCGGCGAACACGCTCGGACCGCGCACCCACAGCTCCCCCGTCGCCTCGCCGTCGAGCGCCAGGCCGGACTCGGGATCGACCACCCTCACCGAGACGTGCGGATACGGCCGACCGACCGCGCCGGGCCGCCCGGCGGAGTCCTCCGCGGGAAGGTGCAGCACGTTGGGTGCGGCTTCTGTGAGCCCGTAGCCCTGGGTCAGGGGCACGCCGCGGGCGGTCCACTCCTCCTGGAGCGAGACCGGCATGGTCGCCCCGCCGACCAGTGCGAGCCGGAGGGAGGACGCATCCGTCTCCTCCCACGCGCGATCGGCGGCCAGCAGCGCGTACTGGGTCGGGACGCCCATCATCGCCGTCACGCGGCGTTCTGCGATGAGCTGCAGCACGCGTGCCGGGTGGAACCCGCGCTCGAGCACGACGGTCGCGCCGACCCACC
The DNA here is from genome assembly GCF_003999995.1 of Microbacterium sulfonylureivorans. Lineage (NCBI taxonomy): Bacteria > Bacillati > Actinomycetota > Actinomycetes > Micrococcales > Microbacteriaceae > Microbacterium > Microbacterium sulfonylureivorans. The sequence goes on along the minus strand of NZ_RJAD01000002.1, from coordinate 147,949 downwards.
ACGCCAGCAGCGGCTGGCAGTTCCACGCGGCGACGTGGAACTGCGGCAGCATCGCCAGCACCACGTCATCGTGCGTGAGCGGCAGCGCCTGCGCGAGGGCGAGATTGTTCCAGAAGCAGTTCGCGTGCGTGAGCACCACGCCCTTCGGGGCCGCCTCGCTGCCCGACGTGAAGATCACCAGCAGCGGGTCGTCGTCGTGCACGGGCCGGCGCGGTCGCGCCGTGCGCGGGTGCGGGACGGTCCCCAGGGCGGACCGCTTGGGCCCCGCCTCGACCCCGGTGGTGCCGAGCACTGCGACGGGCGGCATCCTGTCCAGCGCGCGAAGTGCCTCGCCGGCGAGCGACGCGTGCTCGTCCTCGACGAGCACCAGGGCGGGATCGGTCCGGTCGAGCAGGTCGGACAGTTCGCGCGGCGTCAGCCGCCACGACAGCGGCACGAACGCGACACCCGCGAGGGCGCACGCGAAGAACGCCACCACGTGGTCTGTCGAATTGCCCGAGATCGTCGCGATGCGGTCGCCCGGGCCGTAGCCGACGTGGCGCAGACCCTCGGCGAGTGCCGTGGCCCGGGCTGCGAGGGTCGCGTAGTCGGTCGTCACGCCGCGGTCGTCGATCGCGATGCGCTGCGGCGAGCGGGCGGCGCGGTCGGTCAGCCAGCGGCCGATCGTGTGCGCGCCGTCCTCGAGCTCGGCATCCCACGTCATGCGCGCACCTCCACGGGCGTCTCCGCCTCGGCGGCGTCGTCGTCGAGCGTGCGCAGCGACCCCCGGACCTTCTCGCCGCGACGGCGGCGGAAGGCGGCGTCGATGGTCCCGGCGATCCCGCCGGGGAGGAACATCACGACGAGGATGAACAGCACGCCGAGGATGAACAGCGGCTCCGAGAGGGGAACGCGCAGCACGTCGGGGAGGCCCGCGATGGCGTCCGAGCCGGCGAGGACCGTCAACCGCTGGTCGAGCAGCGTGTACAGCACACCGCCAACGATGGCACCCCACCGGAAGCCGACGCCACCGAGGACGACCATCACGAGGATCGTGATCGTGAGATCTGCCGACACGGCCCGCGGCACCGTGCCCGACTGAAGCAGCATGTAGGCCACTCCGGCGAGGCTCGCGAGCACCGCGGCGATGACGAACACGACGAGCTTGACGGTGTAGGGCCGCAGGCCGAGCACGCGGACGCGCTGCTCGTTCTCGCGCGTGGCACGGGCGAGGTGGCCGAGGCGCGACGTGTCGACCCACAGCGTCACGAGGTACACGACCACGAGCACTGCGAGCGCGAACCAGTACAGGTTCCGCGTATTGACCACTCCGACGAGGACGTCGGGGACCTGGTCGGTGTCGAGGGTCAGCCCTTCCTCGCCGCCCGTGATCTGCGAGTTGCGGCGGACGAGCACCGACCCCGCCTGGGCGAACGCGAGCGTCACCATCGCGAACGGGATCCCCGAGACGCGCATCGACACGGCGCCGGTGACGAGGGCGATCACCATGCCGCCGATCAGCGCGATGAAGATCCCGGGCCACAGCGGAACGCCGAAGTGCTCGAGCGCGATGCCGAGGCCGTACGCGCCGGCGCCGAAGTACAGGGCGTGGCCGAAGGACAGCATCCCGCCCGATCCGAGCAGCAGGTTGTACGACAGCGCGAGCGCGGCGAACACCATGCACAGCGACAGCAGCGCGAGGGTGCCGGGCATGTAGGTGGGCGTCGGAAGGATGCCGGGCAGCGACAGGTTCAGCAGCGGAAGCACCGCCATGAAGACGATGAGCCCGGCACCGACGATGACAGGGACGAGTCGGCGGATGCCGAGCGACGAGGTCGAGGAGCCGGTCATGCCTTCTTCCCCAGGAGTCCGGCCGGGCGCACGAGGAGCACGACGGCGAGGAGGATCACGACGATGAAGTCGCCGGTTCCGCCGAGATAGAAGTTCGCGAACTGCTGCAGCACCGCGACGAGGACGGATGCCACGGCCGCCCCCGTGAGCGATCCGAGGCCGCCGACCACGGTGACGATGAACGCGAAGATGAGGAGCGTCGCGCCGAGGTGGGCCGAGACGAACGTCGAGTAGTGCATCGCGAGCACTCCCCCGATTCCTGCCGCGGCCCCGCCGATCGCGAAGACCAGGGTGAAGGATCGGCGCACGTCGATGCCGAGCGCGGTGACCATCGAGCGGTTCTCGACGCCGGCCCGGATGATCATGCCGTAGCGCGTGCGCTTGAGGAACAGCACCAGGGCCGCAAGCACCAGCACCGCCGCGATCATCAGGACCCAGTAGGTGTTCGGGATGCGGGCGCCGAGCACCTCCGTCGTCTGCGTGAGCCACGGCGGACCGGTGATGTGGATCGGATCGGTCCCCCAGATCCCCTCGAACAGGGCGACGGCGGCGAACGACAGTCCGACGGTCACGAGCACCTGCTCGATGTGCCGCTCGTAGAGGGGCCGGATCAGGACCAGCTCGGTGAGGGTGGCGAACGCCGCGCCGACGCCTGCGCCGACGAGCACGGACAGCAGGAACGAGCCCCACGACGCGGTGCCGAGCGCCTGCGCGACCATCCATCCGATGAACGCACTCAGCGTGAGGAACGCGCCGTGGGCGAAGTTCAGCACGTGCATGAGTCCGTAGATGAGACTGAGGCCGCTCGCGACGAGGAAGTACAGGGCGCCGAGGCCGACGCCGGTGATGAGGGTGAGGACGAGGGTGCTCACGCGTGGGCCTCCGTATGCACTCCGAGCAGGCGGCGGGTGAGCTCGTCGTCGTCCAGGATCTCGCGGGCCCTGCCCGTGTGGACGACGCGGCCCCCGCCGATCACGATCGCCGTGTCGGCGAGCCGGCGCACGACCTCGAGGTTCTGCTCGACGAGCAGGATGGGCACGGTCCTGCCCGCTTCCTCGAGGGCGTCGGCGACCTCGGTGACGATCTTCGGGGCGAGTCCCTTGGTCGGCTCGTCGACGAGGAGCAGCCGGTTGTCGTTGATGAGGGCGCGCGCGACCGAGACCATCTGCTGCTGTCCGCCGGACAGGGTGCCGGCGAGCTGGTCGCGGCGGGCGACGAGGTCGGGGAAGAGCTCGGCGACGAACTCGCGGCGAGGGGCGCGCTGGCGCTCGGCGAGCGCCAGGTTCTCGGCCACCGTCAGCTTCGAGAAGATCTCGCGATCCTCGGGCACATACCCGACGCCCCGGCGCACGATCCGGTGGGTCGCCAGGCCGTCGATGCGCTCGCCCGCGAGCCGCACCTCGCCACGGCGCTGGATGAGACCCAGGATGCCGCGGAGCGTCGAGGTCTTGCCCACGCCGTTGCGACCGAGGACGGCGGTGATGCCGGTCGCGGGCATCTCGAACGTGACGTCCTCGACGACCTGCTGCCCGCCGATCGAGCAGCGGAGTCCCTTCACCGTGAGGATGGGCTCGGCCGCGACCGACTCGGCGCCGCTCACGCCGCCCCCGTCCCGAGGTATGCGCTCTGCACGAGGGGGTTCTCCATCACGTTCTGCGGGGTGTCGTACGCGATGATCGTGCCGAAGTACATCACCGCGACCTTGTCGACCAGCCCCATGAGCACGTCGATGTGGTGCTCGACCATGAGGACGGTGCAGCCCTTCTCGCGGTGCAGGTCGCGGATGTTGCCGACCAGCCCGTCGACGTCGCCCGAGCCGACTCCGGCCATGGGCTCGTCGAGCAGCACGATGCTCGTCTCGGTGGCCAGAAGCACTGCGATCTCGAGCTTGCGCTTGTCGCCGTGGGAGATGTCGCCCGCCGCGAAGTCGCGCTTGTGGCCGAGCCCCACGGCCTCGAGCTTGGCGATCGCGACCTCGGTCGCGGCATCCGATCGTCGCGGGAAGCGCAGCAGCGACGCCGAGCCGCCCAGCGACACCTGGGCGGCCAGCCGCACGTTCTCGAGCACGGACAGCCGCGGGAAGAGGCTCGAGGTCTGGAAGGTGCGCCCCAGTCCCGCCCGCGCCCGGGCGGGCACGGACGCCGTCGTGATGTCGTCGTCGTCCAGGAGCACCCGGCCGGCGGTGGGCTTCATGAGGCCGGAGACCACGTTGAACAGCGTGGTCTTGCCGGCTCCGTTCGGTCCGATGACGCCCACGAGCGAGCCCGCGGCGACGTCGAGCTCGACATCCTTCAGGATCGTCGCGCCGCCGATCTGCAGGCCGAGGCCCTCGATCTTCAGGTGCGAGCCGCGACGGGGCGCAGCGGGCGCCGTCGGCGACGCGGACGGGACAGGGGTGCTCATCGTGCGGTGCCGGCTATTCGGCTTCGGCCGGGGCGACGTCGTCGGCCGAGACCGTGTCGACGAGCTCGGGCACGAACGCGTCGCCGTCGGCGACGAGCTTGACCTGGTACATCTCCTGAATGAGCGCGTGGTCGCTCTCACGCACGGTCATGGCGCCCTTGGGGCCTTCGAACTCGAAGCCCTCGAGCGCCGACACCATCGCGTCGACCTCTCCGTCGCCCTCGGCGATCGCGTGGGCGATCATGATCGCGGCGTTGAAGCCGTCGGGGCTGAACAGGTCCGGCGTGCCGCCGGCGCCCTCGATCGCCTCGACCATCGCGGTGTTCACCTCGTTGTCGGGAGCGCCCGGGAAGTAGTGGTTGAGGAAGCTGATCTTCTCGGATGCCTCGCCGTACGCGCCGAAGGTCGCGGAGTCGCCGAGCCCGGTGACGACCGGGATCTCGTCGAGCACGCCCTGCTGGCTGAGCGCCTGCCACATCGCACCGGAGGTCGCGCCCGCCCACGCGACGAACACGAGGTCGGGCTCGCCCGCGAGGATCTGCTGCGCGAAGGGCGTGAACTCGGTCGCGTCCTCGGCGACGAGCACCGGGGTCACGGTCGCGCCCTGTGCTCCGAGGATCGCGTCGACCGCGGCGACGTTGCCCTGGCCGAACGCGTTGTCCTGGGCGAAGACGGTGATCTTCTTGCCGTCGATGTCGTCGAGGAAGGTTCCCGCGGTGGCGACGTCCTGCGCGCTCTGGCGTCCGGAGCGGAACGTGTAGTCGTTGATTCCGGTGAGCGCGTCGGCGGCCGCCGGACCCGAGATGTAGAGCACCTTGTTCTGCTCGGCCTGCTCGGCGACGGCGAGCGCGACGCCCGAAGCCGCCGTGCCGGCGATGATGTTCACGCCTTCGCCGATGAGCTCCTTGACGACCGTGACCGCCTTGTCGGGGTCGCCGGCGTCGTCCTTGTACTCGACGTTGATGGTGGTGCCGTCGATCTCGCCGGTGCCGTCGGTGACATAGTCGAGACCGGCCTTGAACGCGTCGAGGTACTGCTTGCCGTAGCCGGCGAGCGGGCCGGACTCGCTCGTGACGATGCCGACCGTCACTTCGGACGGACCGCTGCCGTCGCCGGTCGACTCGCCGCCGGGCTCCGTCGACGGAGCGCAGGCGGCCAGGACGAGTGCGGCCGTGGCGACCACGGACCCCAGGAGCAGCTTCTTCGTAACCCGCATGTGCGTGCCTTTCACCGTTGGAAGGTTCGGGTGCCCGGATCGGGCGTACCTGAAAACTGATTCAGGTATTCGCAAATGTAGGAAACAAGAGCGCCGCGGTCAAGTCGAGCAGGTCGACTCGGGGCGGTCGTTACCGAATCGCGATGCAGGCCGACGTCGACGCGGCACCGCCCGACGGCGTGCCCTCACCGACTCACGTCAGGTACGCGTCGACGAGCAGCGGACCGCGGATGTCGCGCAGCACGTCGACGATCCGCCCCAGGCTCCGCGCGCCGACGGAGGAGAGCTGCAGGTCGTACGGACCCAGCGGCTCGAGCCTGCCTGTCCGGATCCGCAGCACCTCCCAGCCGACGGCCCGGAGCGCGCGGTCCTTGCGCCGGTCGGCGTCCTCGCGCCGACCGACGTGCTCGAGTCCGTGACGGCCCGTGCTGTCGTACTCGATCGCCACGCGCAGCTCGGGAAGCAGGATGTCGGGCCAGACCTCGAGGTGATCGAAGAACGGGCGTGCGACGCGCACGGCGTTGAGACCGGGCGTGACGGCGAGCCGGGCGAACACGTCGGCACGCAGCCGCGCCTCGACGGCCGAGGCGGGTCGCGGGGCGCACTCGCTCGCGAACGGCTCGCCCTTCGGCAGTTCGGGCGTCTTCGGGCACAGCGGGCGGGACTGCTTCGGCGGCCGCGGCATCCGCTCCCCTGCCCTCCGGATCGGCGGCGGCTTCGCGAGCACCGAGCAATCCGGGCACCACGCCGACCGCCGCCGCTCGCGCCCCGGCCTGCTGCGCTGCTCGGAGGGCGTTGCCACGAACGTATGACCTGCCTCGCACTGCCACAGCAGCAGCACGTCCGCAGCCGGTGGGATCTGCGTGAGCACGATCCCGGCGTTGAGCTCGGGGTGATACTGACGAATGAGCGCGGGGTAGGGCGCCCACGCCTCGCGGTACGTGCCGACGGCGTACGGCACCTCGGCGCCGCGCGAGAACCGCCGCCGCGCCCACCAGAGCTCGACTCTCTCCACCATGCCCGCACGTTAGCGCCGGCCACCCACATCGGATGTCGGCGGCCGCCGCGTACCCTGGGTGCACCGGCCGGAGAAGTGGATGCCCGGCAACGGTGACGAAGAACAAGCGGTACGAAGCGCAGTCAGCGGAGTTGCATTAGCTGCAGGACGCAAGCGGCGCACTGCTGACGAAGATGTCGCCAGCCACGGTTCCACATTGGACGGGAGACCCCGGGGTGGATCATCTTCGCGGCTGGACTCGTAACACTCGCGTTCCTCGCCGGTCGGGTTGCGGATCGGAGATCCGCTTAAGCCTCAGCGGATTGCCATCCCCGCACTGTTCCGACTGAGGCCGCGCGGTTAGGGTCGGCACATGAGCATCGTCCCGAAGTCGCGCGACGGTCGCGAAGCGCTGCTGATAGCCGTGGGGTCCTTCGTCACTGCGATCGCTTTGTGGGTCGGGTTCTTCGCGTTCACTGGCTACCTGGTCGATTCCGGCGACCGCGACCTGAGCCAAACCCAGACTGATTAGGCCGACGTCGCCAGCGACGGACACGCCGCTGAGGGATCCGCTTGCAGGGCGGAGAGATGCGCCGTAGCGTCCGTTGCATGGGGGAACTGATCGGCGGTCTCGTCACGGTCTTTGCGGCTCCCGATGACTGATTTCCCCGCGTGGGGCGAGCCGGTCAATGAGACATCGTCGTCGTGGGCGAAAGTGCCGATCAACGGTTACTGTCTCTGGCTGCGACGGTCACCTGTCAGTCCAGCCGACTGATCACTCCGGGCGGCTGGTCAACGTCGAGATCACCGACAAGTCAGGCGCCGTCTCCAGATTCACCCTTCCGTTCAGCGACGAGGACGCCACCGGTGGCGTGGAGTTGGTAGGCGAACGTGCCGGCGTATCGGAACACTTCGTGAAGGAATGGTGTGCTGATGCGCACGTCGACGTCTTGTCGCGTGGGGTCGGTGGGGTTGGTTCGTTCGTTCAAGGTCAGAGCGGCGACGCGCGGGAGCGGGATGCGCAGGCGACCGACGCGCAGAGCGAGGCTCGTGGACGTCATGCGCAGCCCGCCGGAGACAACGGCTAGTTGAAGGCCGACCTCGAGTCCGCGTCGCTTACCCAGGCGGTCACGAAGTTGACCGTTCTCGACCGTCATGGTGTCTTCCATAACCCGGGTCCGGCGGGCGAATTCGAAGGTGCGCACGGCGCTGAGGCTGCCGTCCCCGCAGGGTCTGTTCGTGATGGCGAAGGGGACGTCTTGTTCGAGTTCGGGAAAGAGGATGTGGCGCCAGGCCATCAGCGCGAGCACGGGGCGAAGCACTCGGTGTCGGGATCCTGCGACCGCATAGAGGCCGGATCCGCTTCCAACCCATCCGTGAGGGATCGGACCGAAGTACTTCTGCAGGTTCGGATCGAGGAGGTGAAACTCCGCACCCAGTGCCTGCTGGTAGACAGAGTGACGGGGCTCGACGGATTGGGCACCGACGCTGGGGGGCGTCGCGCCCGTCGCCGGCTCCTGCCCCTCGACCGTCACCAACCCGACGCTAGTCACCTTCTCTGGCGGGGGCCAACTACACGCACGGGTTAGCCTCGAGGGGTGGCGCGCCGGGGCATCTTCGTGGAGATCGATATCGATGTCACCGTTGAGCAGGTATGGACGCTGACCCAGGATGCGCACCAGCACGGGAGGTGAGTTCCTGTGCACCCTGTGCGGGCGCGTGCTCGCCCCCGGCTGTTGCGACACCAGCCACATCTTCGCACCCGACCTGTACACCGGCCCGGGTATCGGACACCTACAGGCCCAGGTCGGAGTCCTTCTTCGGTCCGCGACCAAGGAAGACCAGCACACCGAGGCCAATGAGCACGGGCGAGATCCAGGCGAACCACACGGCGTAGAGCCAGCCGTAACCGGCGAGCGCGAAGCCGCCGCCGACCGCAGCGATCGCCAGCCCGCCGACGATGGCGAACACTCCATCGCGCTTGTTCTGCCTGCTTCCGCCCACGACACAGATTCTGTCATCCCGAAGGAGACTCCATGACTACCATGATCGGCTACCTCCGAGTCAGCACCGAGGAGCAGGCCGCTTCCGGCCTCGGCCTGGAAGCTCAGCGCGACACCATCACCCGCTACGCCGCGAGCCACGGCTAGGGCGTGTTGCTAAACCCGGTCGGCGGCCCGGTGGGCCAGTCTCCCGTCGTGTCATAGGGCAGTATCGGTCGCATGCGTGCGACGTTGCGGAGTCTCGCTTTCGACCCGGATCCCAGAAGTCTGGCTGCCGATGCGTCGGCATTTAGAATCAACGCTCGGTTGACGGTTGGCCCCGCCGACGGTCCTGGTGACGAGACGTTCGACGTCACCGTCTGCACGCCCGAGTGGCTCGCTCAGGCCTGCCGGAAGACGGGAGGCATCTACGACGCGCGACACCACGTCGTCGTCACCATGGGGCAGTTCGACGAGCGAGTCCTCCACGACTGGTTCGAGGCCAGAGTGCGACGTGTCGAGGGCGACGAGTGGAGCGAGATCGGCAACCGCCTGGGCCGGCTCGGCTTCTGGGAGTTCGAGGACTACACGCCCTAATATCCGGTCGCTAGCTGCTGGCGACCCAGTGCAGCGTGGCGGCGAGGCAGAGTCCTGCGTGGTAATTCCGGGCGGTCTTGTCTGAGCGTATCGCGATCCCGCGCCATTGCTTGAGCTTGTTGAAGCAACGCTCGACGACGTTCCGGCCGCGGTAGCGGAGTCGCTGTTCGTCGCCGAACTCGATCGGCCTGCCGGAGCGTTTGCGCCGGTTGGCGATCTGATCGTTCCGTTCTGGGATCGTGGCGGCGATGCCCCGCTCGCGAAGCCATGCCCGATTCGCCCGTGACGGGTAACCCTTGTCCGCGAGGACCCGATCAGGCCGGGACCTCGGCCCGCCGACCGCGCCGTGAACACGAATCTGCTCCAGCGTCGTCGACAGCAACCTGGTGTCGGCCGCCTGCCCGGGGGTCAGGATGAACGCCAGGGCGCGCCCGCGACCGTCGCAGACCAGATGGTTCTTCGTCGTCAGGCCGCCGCGAGATCTTCCGATCGCGTGATCAGGAGGCTCCAGCCCGAACTTCTTGTAGTTCGACAGGGCCCCCCGTGACTCGAGGAAGGGTCGCGCCATGCTGGTGCACGCGCACGATCGTCGAGTCGATCGACGCGACCCAATCCAAGTCTCCCCGCTGATGCGCGAGGGACTGGACTTTCTCGAGGACCCTCGCCCAGACGCCCTGCTCGGCCCACCGGTTGAAGTTCTTATAGATCGTGTTCCAATTCCCGAACCGCTCTGGGACGTCCCGCCACGGAGCCCCGGTCCGGAACCGCCACGCGGTCGCTTCCACCAACGCGCGACGGTCCACCGGTGGCCGACCCGTTGCTCTCACCACCGGGAACAGCGGCCCGATCACCGCCCAGGCCTCATCCGAGATCACGTCACGCGACACGACATCAACACTCACCGACGAACGGCCCAAGAGTGTTTAGCAACACGCCCTAGGACATCGAGTGGTACGTGGACGAAGGTCTGTCGGCGAAGTCGCTCGACCGCCCTCAGCTCCAGGCCGCGCTCGAACGCCTGCACCCGAAGAAGCGCGACGCCGCAGGCCTCGTCGTGGCGAAGCTCGACCGCCTGAGCCCGTCGTGCAGGACTTTTCGGGCCCTGCTGCCCGTACGGGTCGGCGGCATCCTGTTGGCAGTCTGTTTGACGGGTTTGACGGTATTTCATTGGGGCGCGCAAACGGCGTCGCGGCGCGGCGATCCAAGCCGCGCTCCTAGCAAATCCCTGGCATTCGTGCACGCTCGAGTTTGTACACGAGAAACGCCTGGCAGAGATTCACACTCTGACCAGGCGTTTCTATTTGGTGCACCCCCTGGGACTTGAACCCAGAACCCACTGATTAAGAGTCAGTTGCTCTGCCGATTGAGCTAGAGGTGCGTGATTCGCAAGAGGCGAACCGAGGGTCAACATTAGCATCACGATTGCGTGACTCGGAAATCGAGGTCGCTCTTGGCCGGATATCCTCGGTAACGTGACCCCGCCTTCCTCGACGCCTCCCTTCGATGCGCCGTTCGAGGGCGACCTCGGCGCCGATCTCGAGCTGGCGCTTCGCATCGCGGACGCGGCGGACGCGGCATCCATGGACCGTTTCGATGCCGCGGATCTCGAAGTCAGCCTGAAGGCGGATGCGAGCCATGTCACCGAGGCCGATCTCGCGACCGAGCGGGCGATCCGCGCGGTGATCGAGGTCGAGCGCCCGGACGACGGCGTGTTCGGCGAGGAGTACGGCGTCACCGGCGACTCGAACCGCCAGTGGATCGTCGACCCCATCGATGGCACGGCCAATTACCTCAAGGGCATCCCGATGTGGACGACTCTGATCGCCCTGTCGATCGACGGCGTGCCTCGCGTGGGGGTCGCGAGCCAGCCGGCGATCGGGCGGCGGTGGTGGGCCGCGACGGGACTGGGCGCATGGACGAACACGCCCTCGGGCGCGCCGAAGCGCCTGGCCGTGTCGACCGTCGACACGATCGCCGATTCGAGCGTGAGCTTCCAGAGCATCGGGCAGTGGCGGGATGCCGGCAAGCTCGACGCGCTCGAGCGACTGACGTCGTCGGTCTGGCGCGACCGAGGCTACGGCGACGCCTGGCCGTACATGCTCCTCGCCGAAGGGCGGCTGGAGTTCGTCGCCGAGTTCGGCGTGAAGGAGTACGACATCGCCGCGCTCGTTCCGATCGTGACCGAGGCCGGCGGACGCTTCACCTCGTACGACGGCCACGACTCGCTGTCCGAACGGTCGTCGCTGGCCACCAACCGCGTTCTCCACGATCCGTTCCTCGCATTGCTGCACTCCCCCTAGCCCTGCACCATCCGATCCCCTCCCCCGGAGACCGCTCGATGTTCCCCCCACGACACCGTTTCGGCGCCGCGCTCGTCATCGCGCTGACCGCCACCCTGGCGACCGCGTGCGCGTCGCAGGCTCCCCCCGCGTCGCAGCCCACCGAGTCGATGGCCGGCACGCCCACCGCCGCCCCACCCGAGGCGACACCCACACCGACCGCCGACGCCGCGGACGAAGACCCCACCTGCGAGACCCTCATCGGCGCCGACGTCGTCGCCGACTTCGAGAGCATCGGATGGTCGTCACGCGCCGAGAAGTTCTACCTGGGCGAGCTCGAGCTCGCCCACGGCATCCAGTGCGTCTGGGCAGACTTCGAGGGCCCGGCCGGCGATCACCTGCAGCTGTTCGGCTGGGCGCCGATCGGCGACGAGGAGGCCGCCGAGGCGCAGACCTCGATGGTGGACCAGGGCTGGATCCGCGAGGAGTCCTCCGAGGGCGTGTACATCACCGAGCCCAAGGAGACGACGATCGCCGTCGACGAGGAGGGCTACGGCATGACCTACCTCTTCGTCGCCGGCTCGGTGAAGCTCGCCGACACCAAGCAGGGCCTGCTCCTCATCGAATGGCCCAAGTCCTGACCCCGGGGTGACCGGCGCCGTTCAGCGCCCGGCGGCCTTCAGCTCGGCGCGCCAGTCGGCCGGCACTCGGTCGGCGGGGCCGGGAACGGTCTGTTCGTCGGGGCGGCTGGTCGGCGGGGCCAGGTCGGGCCCGTCCGCCCACGTCGCCGCCTCGTAGTCCCACCACCAGTCCTCGCCCGGCTCGAAGCTCTGCACGAGCCGGTGCCCGCTCTCCCGCGCGTGCGCGGAGGCGTGCTGGGCGAGCGACGAGTCGCAGCATCCGACGTGGCCGCACGCCGCGCAGCGGCGCAGATGCAGCCACCAGCCACCCACGGCGTCGCAGTCGGCGCAGCCGGTTCCGCTCGGCGCGGCCGTCACGTCGATGTCGTCCAGCACGGTCTTCTCCTCGTAGGGCTCGGAACGGTCAGCCGGCGAGGGCGCGATGCACCGACGCGACGGCGCTCGACCCCTCGCCGACAGCGGCGGCGACGCGCTTCATCGAACCGCGGCGCACATCGCCCGCGGCGAAGACCCGCGGAACGGAGGTCTCGAACGGCAGTGGCTCGCGGCCCAGCCGCTGCCACTGCGCGAGGGACTGGGCAGCGATGTCGGTGCCCGTCCGCAGGAAGCCGTCCGCGTCGCGGTCGAGCGACGACAGCCAGCCTGTCGCCGGATCGGCGCCGATGAAGCAGAACAGGCCGCGCGCATCGACGTCGCCGACGCGGTCGATCCGCACGCGCTCGAGGGCGTCGCCGCCGTCGAGACCGACGACGTTCGCGCCGGTGTGCACCTGCACGCGGGGATCTTCCAGCAGCCGGTCGACGAGATAGGACGACATGCGCCCGCCGAGGTCGGTGCCGCGCACCACAAGGTGGACGGGGCATCCGTTCGCGGCGAGATACAGCGATGCCTGCCCGGCCGAGTTCGCGCCGCCCACGACGACGACCGGCGACTCCATCACCTGACGCAGCTCGAGCTGCGTCGCGGCGTAGTAGATGCCGGCGCGCTCGAAGTCGGCCCATCGCTCGAGGTCCAGGCGCCGGTAGGCCGCACCCGACGTCACGATCGCGGTGCGGGTGCGGATGAGGCGACCGTCGGCGAGCGTCACGTCGAGCTGGCGGTCCTCGACCGGCTCGAGCCTGACCGCCTCGCACGGCGCATACACGCGCACACCGAACTTGAGCGCCTGGAGGCTGGCCTGCCCGATGAGATCGCCTCCGCTGACGCCGAACGGGAACCCGAGGAAGTTCTCGATGCGGGATGTCGAGGCCGCCTGCCCGCCCGGAGCCACGGCGTCGAGCAGCACCGTGCTGAGTCCTTCGGAGGCGCCGTAGATCGCCGCGGCAAGGCCGGCGGGGCCACCCCCGACGACGACCAGATCGACGACCTCGTCGCCATTGGCCTGATAGCTGAGCCCGAGGCGCTCGGCGACGATTCCCGGAGTGGCGCGCGGGATCGCCTCTCCCTGGATGTAGGCGATCGGGAGGTCGTCGGCCGTGAGCCCGAGCTTCTCGTGGGCGCCCAGCTCGCCCGGTGCGAGCGCGACCGTCTTGTGCACCAGATCGAGGCGCTCGGCGAAGCGCTGGAGCGCGAGGAAGTCGCGCGACGAACTCTGACCGACGAACTTCAGGGTGAGGGCGGCCGGTCCGCGGCGCAGCGATTCGCGGCGCGCCCACAGCGCGTGGAGGATGATGTCGCACAGCTCGTCGTCCTCGGCCATCAGCCGTCGCAGCTCCGGCCGGGTCACGCGAAGGACCCGCGCGGGCGTGGCCGCCCGGGCGGAGAGGAAGGCGCCCTGCCCGTTGAGAAGCCCCAGCTCCCCGACGAACGTCCGCGCGCCGCTGCGGGCGAGCACCGCCTCTTCGATCCAGAAGAGCGAGTCGCGCACGATCTCGACCTCGCCCTCGTCGACGAGGATCAGGTCATAGGTGCGATCACCCGAGCGGAACAGGTAGTCGCCCGCCTCCACCCGCTCGGGCACGCCGAAGCCGCACAGGCGCTCCCACTGGGCATCGGTGAGCTCCGGGCGCTGGATGGGGTCGGATGCGGTGTCCATCGCCACCAGGCTACTGAGCGGCCGGGCCGGTGGGGCCGACCGGAGCGGATTCGGGGTCGGAACCCGACAGCGCGCGGATGAGCGACTGCGAGTCGTACGGCCCGGTGTGCCTGCGACCGTTGATGAACAGCGTCGGCACAGACGTGATGCCCATGGCCTCGGCATCCAGCATGTCGTCCTGCACCCGGCCGGTGACCTCGGGAGCCGTGAGATCCCGCTCGAACCTGTCGACGTCGAGCCCGAGCTCGTGCGCGAGGCGGATGATGTCGGACGGCCGCTGGTTCTCCTGGTCGGCGAACAGGCCCCGCTCGAACTCGAAGAACTTGCCCTGCAGCGACGCCGCCTCTGCCGCCTCCGCACCTGCGAGCGCGTTGGGGTGGTACTGCGTCAGGGGCGCGTGGCGCCACACGTAGCGCAGCCGGTCGCCGAGCTCTTCGTACACCTCGTGGATCGAGCCGGACGCCTTGAGGCAGAAGCCGCACTGGAAGTCGCCGTACTCGACGATCGTGAAGGGCGCGTCGGGCGAGCCGAAGATGTGATCGCGTCGCGGGTCCACCGGCCGTGCGAGCGTCTGTCCGGGGTCGGTGTCGGGCCGCACCGCGTCGGAGATCCGGAAGATGATCGTCGCGAGGACGAACGCGATGACGGATGCCGCGAGCACGCCGACGCGCGCCGCGTTCTTCGCGTCGGCGCCGTCGATGGCGATATCGACGATGAACAGCGAGATCGTGAAGCCGATGCCGCACAGCGCGGCGCCGCCTGCCAGCCGGTCGAGGGTCAGCCCTGGGCCGAACTCCCCCACCTTCATGAGCTTCATGAGCGCCGTCGATCCGAACACTCCGAGGAGCTTGCCGACCACCAGTCCGACGACGATGCCCCACGTGAGGGCGGAGGTCATCGCCCGGCCGAGGATCTCCGGGCTGAGCACCACCCCGGCGTTGGCGAGGGCGAACAGCGGAAGGATCACGTACGCGACGTAGGGTGCGTAGGCGGACTGCAGCCGCTCGTTGATGGAGATCGACTCGCGCAGGCTGTTCGCCGCGGCGCGCGCGTACTCGCTGTTCGGCGACTGCCGGAAGGTGCGGGCGAGCTCGAGCGCGTGCTCGACGTCGCGCCGGTCGGGCCGGTACACCGGCACCAGCAGGGCGATCGCCACGCCCGCGAGTGTCGGATGCACGCCCGACGCGAGGAAAGCGAGCCAGACGACGATCGAGAGCGTCGCGTACACCGGGCCGCGTCCGCTGGGCAGGTACCGGGTGAAGTAGACGCCGACGAGTCCCACGGCGGCGATGGCGAGCGGCAGCGGCGTGAAGTTCTCGGTGTAGACCAGCGCGATGATCGAGAGGGCGCCGATGTCGTCGACGACCGCGAGGGCGAGAAGGAACACGCGGAGCCGGCCGGGCACGCGCGGTCCGATGAGCGCCAGCGCCCCGACGAGGAATGCCGTGTCGGTCGAGATCACGACACCCCACGCGGCCTCGTAGCCCGATCCCATGGCGATGAGCACGAACAGGAGCGCGGGGAGCGCGAGTCCGGCGATCGCGGCGATGACCGGCACCATCGCACGCGACCAGCTGGTGAGCTCTCCGATCGCGAACTCGCGGCGCACCTCCAGCCCGACCGTGAAGAAGAAGATCGCCATGAGGGCGTCGTTGACGAGCGCATGGAGCGTGAAATCGAGGTGCAGATCGCCGACGCCTACCGTGAGGTGGGTCTCCCAGAACGCCGCGTAGGAGCCCGTCGCGATGTTCGCCCACACGATCGCGATCGCGGTGGCGAGCAGCAGGAGGAGGGCGCCGATGCGGTTCTGCCCCATCGCGCGGATCTTGGCGGCGATGGATCGGCGCGTGCGCGATCGCTGCGCGACCTGTTCCGGCTCGGGCGACTGCTGGATGATCGTCAGATTGGCCATTGGTCGAGATTCTGCCACGCCGTCGGCTCCCGAGGGCCGGTCGAGCGGATGCCGCAGCTCAGCCGCGACGCACGAGCGCGACGATCGCCGCTGCGACGCCCACGAGCATGAGCACCGCGGCCGCACTGAAGATCAGCGCATCAATGAGAGCGACGGGCGCCCGGGACCAGCTCTGCACGGCACCGACGACGACAAAGGGTGCTGTCAGCACGCAGAACACGAGAACGACCCAGGCGTATCCCGCGCGCCGCCTCTCGGTCCGCGGGGGGCGACTCTTGCCATGGTTGTACAGCGCCATCGGACGAGCATATGGCGCGGACGCGGCGGATTGCGGATGCCTCGGCGCGGCGCGCGCCGAGGCATCCGGTCCCGTCAGCTGCGAGGCGGGTTGGCGGGCAGCCACTCGTCCAGCGTGGTCGCGAAGATCTGCGCTCCTTCGACGGGGACGAGGGTGCGTTCCTCCATGCGTGCGCCGAAGTAGGTCGCCTCCGGGTCGCCGACGACCTCGCGCGCGTCGCCGCGGAAGGCCAGCGCGCGCCGCACCCACTCGTCGAGGCCCATCTGCTCGGGTCCGGCGATCTCGACGTCGGCGTTCAGCGGCGCGCCGGCCGCTGTGCGGGCGACAGCGGTCGCGACGTCCTCGGCCGCGATGGGCTGCACGAGGTTGCCCGGAAGGTGGACGGCGCCGTCCTTCATCGACGTGTCGGCGATGCCGCCGACGAATTCGAAGAACTGCGTCGCGTGGACGAGCGAGTAGGGGATGCCGGACTCTCGGATCAGCGCCTCCTGCGCGACCTTCGCCTGGAAGTAGTCGATGTGCTGCGGACGGTTCGTGCCGACGATGGTCAGAGCGACGTGGTGGCCGACTCCCGCCTCGCGCTCGGCCGCGATGAGGTTGCTCGTGGACGTCGTGAAGAACTCCATCACGTCGGCGGCCGCGAACGACGGCGAGTTCGAGACGTCCACGACGACATCGGCTCCGACGAGCACCTCGGCGAGTCCTTCGCCGGTGATCGTGTCGACTCCGGAGTTCGGCGAGGCCGCCACGGCCTCGTGCCCGTGCTCGGCGAGCTTCGCGACGACCTTCGAGCCGATGAGGCCGGAGCCTCCGATGACGACGACCTTTGCCATGATGTGCCTTTCGTATGCGTGGAGCGCCGGGACCGGCGCACACCAGCTACGACCGGGCGGAGAGCCCGGATGTGACGACTCCGTGGACGACGGCGACCCGGATCATCGCGCGTCCCAGTGGGCGAGCTTGTCGGGGTTCAGGACCAGCCACGCCTCCTCGATGCCCGCGCGACCCGCGCGGAAGCACAGCACGCCGACGACGCGTCGCCGCTCGGACCGGCGGATCACGAGCCCCGGCAGCCCGTTGACAGGCTCGACCGCGAGGGCCTTGCCGTCTCCGAGGACGTGGATGAGATACGCGGCCACGTCATCGCGGCCGCGCAGCGGCCCGACCGGCGCGGCCACCAGTCCGCCGCCGTCGACGATGAGCTCGGCATCCGCTCTCAGCAGACGCTGGATGCCGCGACCGTCGCCCGATGAGGCGGCGGCGAGGAGGTCCCGGGCGAGGCGGTCATGGCGGGCGGTGGCGGCGGCATCCGCCCGTCGTGAAGCGTGAAGCCACCGCGCGACACGTCGGCGGGTCATGCTCCGGCCGCGACGGCGTGGCGGAGCTTGTCGGGGCTCATCACCCAGAGGAGCTGCACGATGCCGTCCTCCGACGCGGTCACGGTCACGACGGTGGTCACCACGCCGTTCTCCGCGAGGGTGGCGGCGGGCTGGCCGTTGACCTCGACCCAGTCGATCGTCTTGCCCGTCCAGAAGTGGCTCGAGAACGCGGCGACGAACGTGGCGACGCGGCTGCGCCCCGCCACCGGGGTGCGGGCCGCGAGTCTGACGCCGTTGCCGTCGGTGTAGCTCACGACGTCGTCGGCGAAGAGGTGCTCGAGCTCGGCCACCTCACCCTTCTGCGCAGCCACGAGGAAGGCCTCGAGCAGCCGGCGCTGCTGCGTCGCAGGCACCTCGGTGCGGCGTGCGGACGCCAGGTGCCTGCGCGCCCGGCTCACGAGCTGCCGCGCGCTCGCCACCGTCGAGCCGACGACGTCGGCGATGCGCTCGTAGGGATAGTCCAGCGCCTCCCGCAGCACGTACGCCGCGCGCTCGGTCGGGGTGAGCTTCTCGAGCAGCAGCAGGATCGCGAACTGGAGCGCCTCGCCCCGCTCGGCACCGAGCGCCGGATCATCGTCGGTGTTGATCGGCTCGGGGAGCCAGGGTCCGATATACGTCTCGCGCCGCGCATGGGCGGACTGCGTGGCGTTGATCGACAGGCGGGTCGCGATCGTCGCGAGGAACGCGGCGGGCTCGAGCACCGCCGCGCGGTCGGCGCCCTGCCAGCGGATCCAGGTCTCCTGCACGATGTCCTCGGCATCGGCCACCGTGCCGAGCATGCGGTAGGCGATGCCGAAGATACGGCGACGATGCTCGTCGAACACGGCCACGGCGTCGTCGAGATCGTCCGTGCCGGCGCCGGAGTTCGCTTCCAGGCTCATGATTCGTCTCACGCTACTTAAGGACCGGACGGCCCCGCGATCTGTGACGGGTCGGTCGAATCGGCGAACGCCGTGGCGGATGTGTCACACCGGCGCGGAGAGCTCGGTCCTTCTTGACGACGGCGTACCTCGCCGCTCATCGATGCACCGCCTCACCCACTCGCAGAAAGAAGCACGATCATGACCGAGCAGAAGCCCACCATCGTCCTCGTCCACGGCGCCTTCGCCGAGTCCGCCTCCTGGAACGGCGTCATCGCCCGGCTGCAGCAGCACGGCGTCCGCGCCGTCGCAGTGGCGAACCCGCTGCGCAGCCTGTCCGGCGACGCGCAGTACGTGCGCGACGTCATCACCTCGATCGGCGGGCCGATCGTTCTCGTCGGTCACTCGTACGGCGGCATGGTCATCACCGAGGCCGCCGCGGAGAACGATGCCGTGGTGGGCCTCGTTTACGTCGCCGCTTTCGTGCCGGAGACGGGTCGGAGCGCATTCGACCTCTCCACGAGTGAGCCCGGCAGCACGCTGGGCGCGGCGCTCGCCGCCTACCCCGTCGCCACAGGCGGCGACGAGCTCGCGATCCGTCCGGAGGTGTTCCACCACCAGTTCGCCGCCGATGTGTCCGACGCCGAAGCGGCGCTCATGGCGGCGACGCAGCGCCCGGTGACGCAGGCCGCGCTGTCGGGGGGCCTTCTCACGGCTCGCCCGGCGTGGAAGGACATCCCTTCGTGGCACGTGTTCGGCGACCAGGACCTCAACATCCCCGTCGCGGTGCACCGTGCCGGCGCCGAGCGCGCCGGGTCACGCGGGACGCACGAGATCGCAGGCGCCTCGCACGCCGTCGCCGCCTCGCAGCCCGAGGCTGTCGCCGCGACCATCGCCGAGGCCGGCCGCGCCTACGTCGCGAGCCTCCAGGCGGACGCGGCCTGATCAGACCGCAGCCAGGTACCGGCGATCCCTGGGTAGGCGCGCCCTGAATCGAACAACGGATTCCGCCCAGCATGGAGGCAGTCCACTTCGAATGCCCCAGGAGCCCCGATGCCCGCATCGCTCGACATCCCCGTGCCCGACCTCTCCGGCCGCCTCGCCCTCGTCACGGGTGCGAGCGACGGCGTCGGATTCGAGATCGCCGCTCGCCTCGCCCGTGCGGGCGCCGAGATCGTCATGCCGGTCCGCAGCGTCGAGAAAGGCGAGGCGGCGGCGGATCGCATCCGCGAGCGCACGCCGGATGCCGGCATCCGGGTGTCGGCGCTCGATCTCTCGTCACTCGACTCGGTCGCGTCCTTGGCGGACGAGCTGCTGACGGCGGGACGTCCGATCGACATTCAGATCAACAACGCCGGCGTCATGAACCCGCCGACGCGTCGGCTCTCCGGCGACGGCTTCGAACTGCAGTTCGCGACCAACCACCTCGGCCATTTCGCACTCGTCGCGCGCCTGCTGCCGCTGCTGCGGGACGGTCGTGCGCGCGTGACGAGTCAGGTGAGCATCGCCGCCGACCAGGGCGCGATCAACTGGGACGACCTCGCCTGGGAACGCCATTACGACCCCATGAAGGCCTACAGCTCGTCGAAGATCGCGTTCGGCCTGTTCGCGATGGAACTGCAGCGCCGCTCGGACGCGGCAGGCTGGGGCATCCGCAGCAATCTCTCCCACCCCGGCATCACTCCCACCAACCTGCTCTCCGCGCAGCCCGAGATGGGACGCCCCGACGACACCGTCGCGGTCCGGTTCATCCGCGCGATGTCGCGCCGCGGCCTCCTCGTCGGCACTCCGTCTTCGGCCGCACTGTCGGCCGTGTACGCGGCGACGAACCCGGACGCACAGGGGGGCAGACTCTACGGTCCGCGCGGCTTCCGGCACCTCAGCGGACCGCCCGCCGAGCAGAAGCTCTACTCGCGCCTGGACGATCGTGACGCCGCGCGCCGAGTCTGGGAGCTGTCGAAGCGGATGACGGGGGTCGAGGTGTCGGCATGAGCCCGTCGACGCGAAGAGAAGGATCGGCGGTCCCTTGTTCCGTCGGTGGTGATCTCGGAGACTCGGAGCATGGATAGAGCGCAGCTGGCGGACTTCCTCCGCCGCCGCCGCGAGGCGCTTCAGCCGGAGGACGTCGGCTTGCGGCGCGGTGCGCGGCGGCGCACCTCCGGGCTGCGCCGCGAGGAGGTCGCGGCGCTCTGCGACATGTCGGTCGACTACTACAGCCGTCTCGAGCAGAGCCGCGGTCCGCAGCCGTCCGAGCAGATGCTCGCCGCGATGGCGCGAGGTCTCCGGCTCTCGCTCGACGAGCGCGATCACCTGTTCCGGCTCGCCGGGCACACCGCGCCCGCGCGGGCGCTCCGCAGCGACCACATCTCCCCCGGAGTCATGCGCGTGCTCGATCGCCTGTCCGATACCCCGGCACAGGTGATGACCGAGCTCGGCGAGACGCTCGCGCAGACGCCCGCAGCACGAGCGCTCTTCGGCGACGAAACCCGCTACGAGGGATTCATGCGCAGCATCGGCTATCGATGGTTCATGGATCCCTCGGTACGAGACGTGTACCCCACCGAGGACCACGCAATGCACTCGCGTGCGTTCACCGCTGATATCCGCACGGTGTATGCGAAGCACGGTCCGCAATCCCGCGCCGGGGCGATCGTCGAAGCCCTGCTGGCGGAGAGTCCCGAATTCGCCAGCATCTGGACAGAGCACGAGGTCCGCACCACGCACGCCAGAGAGAAGCGCGTGCAGCATCCCGAGGTCGGAGTGATGGACTTGCAGTGCCAGTTCCTCGTCGATCCCGAGCAGGGTCAGACGCTCCTCGTCCTCACCGCGACACCGGGAACGGGCAGTCACGACATGCTTCAGCTGCTCTCGGTGATCGGCACGCAGGCACTCGAGGCGGATCGCTGACACCGGCATCCCTCTCGGATCGCTGACGGAACGCGGCGAGCGCCTCGTACCGCACGGTCGCGCCGAGGCGTCCTGCTCGATAGCGTCGGACAGGCGCGACGCGCGCGCGAAGAGGAGAGCCGGAGATGGATCCCATCGACACGATCGTCATCGGCGCCGGGGTCGCCGGCCTCACCGCCGCACGCCTGCTCGCGCGCTCCGGTCGACAGGTCGTCGTGCTCGAGGCCCGCGACCGCATCGGCGGTCGAGTGACGACCGAACGCCGCGACGGATTCGTGACCGACCTCGGCGCCTCCTGGATCCACGGCATCACCGACAGCCCGGTCGCTGCGGCGGCGCGGGCGTTCGGCATGCGCACGGTGGAGTTCACCGTCGGCGGCTACCAGCCAGACAGTCGCCCGATCGCCTATTACGGCCCCGACGGGGCGCGGCTGACCGATGCCGAGGCCCAGCGCTTCGTCGACGACATCCATGCGGTCGACGCCACTCTGCTGGGGGTGGTCGCGCAGTCGGCTCCGGATGCCTCGTACCGCGACGTGACCGACACGGCGATCGCCGCCCAGGGATGGGATGAGGAGCGCGCCCAGCGTGTGCGCGAATACATGGAGCACCGGTCGGAGGAGCAGTACGGCGCACGGATCGAGGACCTCGCCGCGCACGGTCTCGACGACGACTCGATCGACGGCGACGAAGTCGTCTTCCCCGACGGCTACGACCGCCTCCCGGCGAACCTCTCGAACGGACTCGACGTGCGCCTGTCCCACATCGTCTCCCGGGTGGAGTGGTCGAGCGGGGGCGTCGTCGTCACGACCGACCAGGGCGTCTTCTCCGGCGCCAGCGTCGTCGTGACCGTGCCCGTCGGCGTGCTGCGGTCGGATGACTTCGTGATCGAGCCGCCGCTCCCCGAGCCCGTCGCCGGCGCGTTGCGCCGACTGACGATGAACGCCTTCGAGAAGGTGTTCCTGCGGTTCCCGACGAAGTTCTGGGACGACGGCGTGTACGCGATCCGCCAGCAGGGCCCCGAGGGCGCCTGGTGGCACTCCTGGTACGACCTCACGGCGCTCCACGGCACACCCGCGCTGCTCACATTCGCCGCAGGCCGCGGTGCGATCGACACGCACGGCTGGACCGAGGATCGCGTCGTCGACTCGATCCTCGCCCAGCTGCGCCGTCTCTACGGCGAGAAGGTCGAGCTGCCGACCCGGGTCCACCTCACCAACTGGCAGGATGACCCGTTCGCCCACGGCTCGTACGCGTATATGACGGTCGGATCGACGACAGAGGATCACGACGATCTCGCCACGCCCGTCGGCGGCGTGCTGCACATCGCGGGCGAGGCGACCTGGACCGACGACCCCGCCACCGTCACCGCTGCGCTCTGCTCGGGGCATCGCGCGGCGGAGCGGGTGCTCGATCGGACAGTGCCGATGAGCCGGCTGTGGGATCACGAACGCTGATTCGACGGAGCAGGATTGCGAGAAGGAACATGCAACATCGCGTTGCCGTGCGGAGAGCGGTGCCGTCGGACCTGGACTCGATTGCTGCGCTCAAGGAGGAGTGGGCTGCTCTCCCAGCCCGCGCTTCCGCCGAGGAGCGGGACGAGTTCGCCAGGGCGCTCGGCGAGTGGTGGGAGGAACGGAGCGGGTCGGTGATCTGCTTCGTCGCGGAAGTCGACACCACCCTCATCGGGATGGCGTGGCTGGTCATTTTCGAGCGCGTCCCAGACATCCGCAATCACCGTCGACGGACGGGCGACATTCAGAGCGTCTACGTGCGCCCCGGCTACCGCGGAGCAGGGATCGGCTCGCAGCTGCTCGCGGGCCTGGTCGCCGTCGCCGACGAGCTGCAGATCCCGCGGGTTACCGTGAGCGCGAACTCGAAGGCGGCAGCACTCTACGAGGCCCAAGGTTTCGCTGCCGCATCGACCTTGCTCGAGCGACGCTTCCGCTGACCGTCGAGTCGCGGCGCGCGGGCGAGGGCGAGGGCGAGGGCGGAGCCTGCAGCGAGCGAGCACGGGCCCCGCGCAGATCGTGCTTCCGGGCGACTCGCCCGGACCGGATGCGCGTCATCCGCCGGAGCCCCCGCCCGCTAGGCGTGGTCTCGGGCGAAGGATGCGATGACGTCACTTCGGGTTTCGCCGAGCGCGCCGAAGTTGTCACGCAGGCAGGTGCCGAGTTCTTCGAGCGCGTCGTCGAGGATCAGTCCGGCCACGCGAAGGTCGGCGTGAGTGGACGCGCTGGCCGCGTCAGCGAGGGCCTGGGCGACGGGGAGTGCGTGACCGAGTGAGGTCGGCTTCTCGCCCTCGCGGAAGTAATAGGACTCGGGGCTCTGACTCAGGTCGACCTGCGCGCTCGCGATGTGCTGGGCCACCGCATGGACGACGACCGACGCGCTGACGGGGTCCGCTTCGGCGATGTGGTCGGGGTACGACGCGCGGCCGAGGAGCGTGAGATAGAGCGCCGTCGACCGCCTGCGCGCAAGGGTCGGGAACAGCTGAAGGAGCCAGGTCGCACCGCCGGTTAATAGCGCGAACCCCGTCACTGCCTGCAGCGGTGACAGCACACGAACGAAGGGGTCTGCCGGGACGACCTCCCCGAACCCCAGCGTGGACAGCGATACCAGCGAGAAATAGAGAGCCTCCAAGACATCGGGGTAACTCGCTGGGTCGATCCCGTCGGGGTAGACGAATCCGTCGGGCACATGAGGAAGGTAGATGAGTGCCCATCCGATCGCCTGGATCGCCGCCCAGGACAGCACGACGCAGATCGCGGCGAGCGGTCCAGATGCGGCGCGTGCGCGGCGGCCGAAGCGAGACGTGATCGCCCAGATGCCGGCGACGATCCCGCGTGTGAGCCGCCCTCGTGCGTGCGGGTGAACCAGCGTCAGGAAGATGTCGGAAAGTCCGTACACCACGACCGCCGCGCCTGCGATCGTGCTCAGGACGTTCCAGATCACAACCCCACGCTACTCCGGGGCGATCTGCTAGAGCCGTCCGCGGCGCTGCCGTCTGACAAGGCGAACCGGGAGCCGGTTGGCCTGACATCAGATCGGGCACACCCGGTCGGAGCGGCGAGCCGTGCACATCGAGCACCGAGACAGATACCGTTGGCGGATGTTCTGGAGAACGTACGGCTCCGTCGTTGGATGGATGGTGGGCGTCGGCGCCGCGGTCGGCGGGCTCTTTCTCTTCATCGTCTTCGGATGGCTCGTCCCGCCGGACCGCGGCGAGGAGTTCGCCATCGTGATGCTTCCCGCCTACGGCGGATTCTTCGGCGCTCTCACCGCGGCATCCGCGAGCCTGATCTACGCAATCTGTCTCGCCCTGTGGACTCGGCGAAGGGACCGGTCGATCGCCTCTCGGGGGTGGGTCGGCGGGCTCTCATCGGCCTTCGGTGCGCTGACCTTCTGGCTGGTCTTCGGACTCGCGATGAGCGGACCATACGGATTGGTGGTCTGGGGTGCGATGTTCGGCGCGGTGTCGGCAATCCTTGCCATGTCGGTTGCCGGACCTCTCACCGCTCGCGCGGCACGGCGCGCAGACCGCGATGCCACGAGCGCATCCCAGGTCGCGCTTTCGACTCAGCACACGGGGTAACAGCGGCGCCATGCGCCGCGCGAATGTGGCTGCTCTGCGCGCGTTGTCAGCGGGCGGGCTATTCGTGCGCAGTCAGTCCCCCGCCCACGACCGATCTCGTTGCGATGCCCGGCCGATCACATCAGATGACGATCCGGTTCTGGAACGCTTGGCGCGGCGATCGAGACGTGATGCACTCCGGGATCGGGAACGCCGGAATGCCAATCGCAGAGGAGCGCGACCCCCTCCGACGAACGTGAAGTGACGGCTGGGGATCCATAGCCTTCGGGAACCTGGGTCGCGGACGTAGCGTGGGCCTCGACTAGCAACAGGTCGTCTGCGCCGCACACTGAGGGAGCGGGGTGCGGGCGCTGGCTCGACTCTCGAGGCGGCTTTGTTCGACCTGCGCGCGGCTAGGGGCGGATCGTCTCGATCGCAGTGGCGTAGTCGGCGATTCGTTTTGGGTCGAGTACCGCCGTGTAGCCGAGGAGGCCGTCCCGGTTGGGGACGAAATCGACGGGGTGAGTATCGAAGAGCTCGAGGCGAACGGTGGTCAACGGTCGGGCGAGCATCACCTCGCCCGTCGTTACCCGCCGCACTGCCTGCCAGGGAATGAGCGCTCGTCGCGACGGGTCCGTACTGGAGCCTTTCCAGAACGAGACTCCGTCGGAGTCTGCCACGACGGTTACCAGTTGGCCGAAGCTGGTCGGGCCGGTCCCTGGCACCGGGAAGTCCGCCGCGATGCGAGCATCGAGCAACGGCTCGGTCTGCGCCCCCAGGACGACGGCGCGGGGGCGGCGCATTCTCAGAGTCGCGATACGGCCGGTGTTTCGAAGAGGCGTCCAGAGCACACCGGCCGCTGTCCCGGCGAGCACAAAGCCGGTGACCATCGCGATCATCTCAAAGGGGTTCCCATCGCCGGCCAGGGTGCGAACGAGGCTCCACACTGCGAGCAGAACCGCAAGCATCACGAGAGCCGTGATCAGGAGACCAACCCAAGCGCGGCGCGATTTCACAGTCTCATCCAACCCCACCCGACGGGTGCTCACTGCCATGGTTGGCGCTGAATCGGCCGCTACTCTCTGGCCATGGTGATGAATTGGGAGACGTGCCAGGTGCTCGCCACGGTGCTGCCGCTAGTGATCGTGACCCTTGTCGTCGAGCGACGTTCGATGAGGATGAAGGTTCGTCGACGTCGTTGGTTCAGAGACGGCATCCTTATCGTGTTCGAAGTCTCGGTCGTCGGGCTCGGATTTGCCATTGCAGGCACCCAATTCGGAGGCTTGCCAGCCTACTGGGGAATGAGCGCCTGGATCCTCTCGGCTTCCTCGATCGTTGGCCTTGCAGCGATCACGTTGTTGTCGATGGCTTCCACTGAAGTCGACGAGGACGAGGAGGAGGACGCCGTTGCGGCGTAGATCGCGGCGCGCACGGGCCGGTCCGCCCGACTGTCCGATGAGCGACCGCCTGTCGGGCGCAGCAGGTTCTCCGAGCGGGGTCGTGGTGCGTCTGTGCGCGTGGAGTATGGCACAGATGCCAGTTTGGCGCGCTCCTGGACCCGGATGCGCGCGCCCAGTAACCCACCAGTGGGTGGTGCGCGTACGGCGGCGGCCACAGGCGATAGTCCCCCTGTGGCCGCTGTCCGTTGTGACGAGTTACAGGTGCGGGTACGCGGTGACCGCGGAGTCCAGCGGCACTTCCCAGAACGAGGTCTCCCACGCCACGGTGCCGCCGGCGGGGACGCGATCGGTGTAGGTGGAGTCGACGCCGACGATTTTGCCGGCGCCGTCACGGGCGATCAGGTCGATGGTGACCAGATCCTGATCCTCGGAGAACACTGACACCAACTTCCCGGAGACCTTCATCATGTCGTACTCGGCGCCGGTGACGACGTCGGTGATGCTCATCGAACCGGTCTCCGCCGCGGGAGAGTGGGTCGCCGCGTCCGCGGTCGGCCCGCGCACCTCAATGTGGTCAATGACCCCGGTGCCGATCTCGAAGAAGTCCCCCACGTACCAGCTCTCGCCGGACAGGATCGTGGTGTACGTGCTGCTGGAATCCAGCAGCACGCCGTCGGCGTCGTACGCCTCGACGGAGATCTCCGCGAACGAGAACACGTAGTCCGCGTTCGGGTTGGTGACCTGCACCGCGTACCAGCCCATGCCGTTCTCGGTGTCCATGCCGAACGCGGACTCACCGAGTACGAGCTCCTCAACCGCGGCGGCGGCGTCGGCCGGCTCCTCCTCGGCAGCCTCCTCGTCGTCAGCCACCTCCGACGAGCCGACATCCTCGGCCACTGTGTCCTCGATCGCATCGTTCACGGCTCCTGCGGCCAGGGAGACGAACACGACGATCCCGACAATGGTCCCCACTACCGACACGATGATCGCGGTCAGCCCCTGCCACTTGGGCTTGTCCTTCTGGAACACAGCAACGATGCCTAGGATGAACCCGATCGGCAGAAGCACCCATCCCAGGATGAGTGCGCCGGGAATGCAGGCAAAGACGAAGCCGACCGCAGACACGGCAAGAGCCACGATGCCAAGGATGTTGCGGGGCTTCTTCGGCGAGGGCTCCGCGACCGCAGTGACAGTCGGCCGTGCCGGGCGAACACTCTCGGTCCAGATGGTGCCGTCGTAGTAGCGCTCCTGGCCGGGGTTGTTGGTGTCCGGGTACCAGTTCGCCGGGTAGTTTCCAGGCGGGTTCGACTCAGTCATGTTGCTCTCTTCTCAGGGGAGGACCGCAGGCCGCAAGGCTGCCCTCCGGTATTGCTTCTCCTCTGCGGGTGGCAGGGGTAGGCCTACAGGTCGTGCGCGATGGTCGGCGCTACAAGATAGATCCGTTCCGTGCGACGGATCGGCGCGTCGTCGTCCGGCTCGCAGGAAGTCTGGACAGGCCTGGTGCCGCTTTCCACGGCCCGCGATGTTCCGTCCGGAACGCGCCGTCGATAAAGAACCTATCGGGAGGAGCTTTGCCGATTGCAAGGTTCCGATCAGCGGTGCCTCAGGATCCTTCGAACGGTTCCAGCGCTCGTTGTCTCGGAGTTGAAGCCGCCACGCCGTGTGCAGCCCGTGGATAGGACCGTGGGCGGGGCATGCGGGGTGGGCGGTGCATCATCAGCACTTCGATCGGTCAAGACCGCCCCAAGCTCCAAAGCCGTGCCATGCGGTATCGATGCACGGGAGCGCGCACCGGCACACGGACGGGGCGCTTAGACGTGGATGCCTATTGCTGTTCCATCTCCACGGTCATGGTCACGCCCATCGCAGTCAGCTCGTACGTAAGCTTGCCGTTCGCGAACGTGAAGGTCTTCGTCGGATCACCGGACGCTAGCAGCGCGCTGTCGGTCTGGGTGGTGTCGTTCAGGGACTCCCACGTGAATGTCTCAGTCGTCTCGGTCGGCGCCTCGTACGTCCCCGCTCAATAGAGGGCGGTAGTGGACTCGGCCTCATTGACCCAGCTGATGGTGGTTGCGGGCGGCGTCGAGGGTCTGATCGAGCAGAACCGCGATCGTCATCGGGCCGACACCGCCCGGTACGGGCGTGATGAGTTTGGCTCTTGTGGCTGCGGCCGCGAACTCGACGTCGCCAACGTTGCCGGCGTTGTAGCCGGCATCGACGACAACCGCGCCCGGTTTGATCCAGTCTCCGCGGATCAGTTTTGGCCGCCCCACTGCGGCGATCACAATGTCCGCGTCGCGAACAGCGTCAGCGAGATCTCCCGTCTTCGAGTGGCAGAACGTCACGGTCGAATCGCGGGCGAGGAGCAGCATCCCGATCGGTCGGCCGAGGATGGGGCTCCTCCCGACCACGACCGCCCTAACTCCGGCAAGCGCAACGTCATACCGATCGAGGAGCCTGAGGATTCCGCCGGGTGTGGCCGAATGGAATCCAGGCTCGCCAAAGGCCATGCGAGCGAAGGAGGTTCGGGTAACTCCGTCGACGTCTTTGCTCGGGTCGATCGCCTCAAACGCGGCGCGTTCGTCAATGTGAGCTGGCACCGGGTGCTGCAGCAGGATCCCGTCCACTGACCGGTCGTCCGACAACTCTTTCAGGACGGCGACGAGCTCTGCCGTGGTCGTCGCTTGCGGCAGGTCAATGCGTCGGGACTCGATGCCGACCTTGCCCGAGCGGTTGACCTTCATCCGCACATACACGTGCGAGGACGGATCGTCGCCCACCAGGACAGTGACCAGACACGGGCGTCGCCCAGCGACCGCAAGCAACTCGGCTGTGCCCTCAGCTATCTGCGCGAACGTCTCGTCCGCGAGGGACGCGCCATCCATCAGCTGTGCTGTCATGAAATTCTCCGCTCTCTATGCGGAGAACGCCCAGGCGGACGACGTTCTCGACTCCACTCCCTGGTAGTTCCCTACCCGCGCCAGTCGTGTGTCCCAATCGTAGGGCCAGGCCATGGAGCGCGTAGCGGGACCGTTTCCCGGGTGAAGTGCGCCTGTTCGTAAGCTGTCGCCGTGGCAACTCTGCGCGGCGTCGGCTTTGACCTCGATGGCACGTTGTTCGATCATCACGGATCGGCCTCGCGTGCTGTCGACGAGTTCCTTGGATCCCTGGGCGTCCAGTCGTCGCCTCAGGCCCGCGCGATGTGGTTCGCAGCCGAGGAGCTGCAATTCGAGCGGTGGCGAGCCGGCCAGATCAGCTTTCAAGAGCAGCGTCAGGAACGGTTACGGAGCGTTCTACCGACGTTTGGGATTCGGCCGCCGGACGACGAGGTGGAGCTCGATGACCTATTCGAGCAGTATGGCCGGGCGTATCGACGCGCGTGGCGGGCATTTTCGGATAGCGCCAGCCTGCTGAAAGGCCTCCGATCGGCTGGACTGCGTGTGGGAGTACTTACGAATGGCACTCAGGAGCAACAGCTCGACAAGCTCACCGCGATCGGTTTGATCGACTCCCTCGATGTTGTGTGCACCTCAGAACGCATCGGGGCGCAGAAACCCAGCTCAGCTGCGTTCGGCGCGTTCACCGTTGAGCTTGGGGTGAGTGCCGAAGAGTGCTTGTTTGTCGGTGACCACGCCGAACATGACGTGGCCGGCGCCCGTGCTGCGGGCATGCACGCGCTGCTCATCGATCGTCGCGGTGACCACGCAGAAGGCATTGCAACAGCAATTCACGACAGCCTCGCGCTGGCGCGGTAGCCGATCGCCATTTGACGTCCCGTCCTCGGCACGATCGCTAACGATGGCGCATCGGACGCCCGGGCAGATCCCTCCTTGCAGGGCGCGAAAGTGTCGAGGGAGTATCAGGCCGGCTTGTCGTTCGTGTCGTCGGCGGCGGTGGTCAGCTCGAGGATGCGCGCTTCGAGGGCGCGCAGGAGTGGTTCGCGCCTGGCCGTCTTGAGCAGTTCGCTGATGTAGGACTGTGCGAGTCCTGTGGCGACGAGGCCGGCATAGCCGCTGTCTTCGATTTCGATGACGAGGTGACTGACGGCGTCGACGTCGTCAGCGACCATGCCGCGGAGAAGCCTTGTCGCGAGAAGATCTGGTCCGTCCATGGCGGTTGCTCCCTTCGCTGCGGGATTCTAGGAACCGATCGGGCATCGCTCAAGGGTGCGTCTATACCCCTGATGCGCGAGCTGGTTCCCGAATTCGATCGCCGCCCGCACGAGGACCGGCTTGTGGGCGTTGACGTGGGCCTTCGTCCGCCGAACAGGGGACATCAAGACAGGGTGTTGGGTGACTAGATTTGAGCGGCGCGTCATCGAGCGGCGCATCGAACACTGAGCAAAGGTCGAGTGGTTGCATCCTTCTCTCGTCATGGCGCACCGCAAACTCAGGCTCGCCGCAATTGTCGCGAGCATCCTGCTGCTCGGTGTCGCGGGAACCGGGTGCGCCGCTGCCGTCCAGCCGAGCCCAACGCGCGCTGTAGCAGCAGCCTCCCCGACCCCGAAGCCATCGTCGACTGCACAAGCTGGCCCCAGCAAGCACCAGATCGAGTACGAGGCGGCTATCGCCACCTGGCCCGAGCCGCTGCCTCCGGGCTACTCCTGGCCGGCTTGGACCGACCTGCCTCATATCGATCCTCCTGGCATGGGACAGCTCGGTGAGGCGGACAACGCAAGCGGCATCTATCGCTGCATCCTCATCGATGCCGCCTGGCACGCCTACTTCGAAACGAATGACCCGGTCGCGTCGAAGGGCTACGCGACCCGTGCCGACCAGTACGTCATTCCCGACAACCCATCGTTTAGCCAACCTGTCACCGAGGACGGCGTGATCGTCGACAGCGAGCTAGCTAGAGCCAACGGCATCTGCCGGGGCATCGTAGGAGAGTTGCCGCACTGAGGTCAGATAGCCGCGGGTGTAAATCTCGGTTGGAACGGAAGTGAATGTGGCGACTATGCCCAAGACGGCAGTGCTGAGACGCATCACGTCCCGGCGCCTCAGCGCCTGTCTGGTGGTCGTTGTCGCGGCCAGCCTCTGCTCAGGGTGTGTGACGAGTTACGACGGGGCGGTTCGAATGGCTCGCGATGAGGCGGCCTCTTCTCTGGAATATGCCGTCACGTCGATGGGAGAACTTTCGGACTCGGCAAATATCGGCCTAACCATCGATCGAGATGACTTCGAGGATTACACCTGGGGGCTGCTCCTTAGTGAGTCGGACAGGGCTGACCCTGAGTTCCGATCATTAGCCGTCACCTCGTTCACGCAAGACGGAAGGTCGCTTGAAGTGCGAATCTTCGTCCGTGACGCTGCGACGTTCTCTCGGGGCTTGGCCTCGACGTCGGCATCGGTGCATGGATGTGCAGCACTGAGGACGGTGCGTGACGGCTCGGTCTCAGTCAGCGACGTGCCCTGCGATGAGCGGCTCGCCGAGGTGACGTTCGAAGAGTCCACAGAGACATCCCTGGCTGATCTCCACGCATCCCAAGACTAAGCACCTTCCGCCCGATGGTGGATCGCGTTGCGGGCGGTCATGGACCGGAGATAGGCCTTCGATTTCCCGCGCTGACTGCTGGAGGCGCAGCAGCACGCGAGGCGCAGTTCGCTGCAGCGGATCGACGCTGGCATCCGCAAACCGAGACAGTGTGAAAGTCGTTGCGGTCCGCCTACGACCCGCACTCGACGGCTGCGCCGTGATGGGCGCGCGAACGTGCACGATAGAACCGTGACTGAGTCAGGTCAGAGCGGCATCGCTCTCGCGCGGCGGTACTTCTTCGACGTGGTGAGTCCGATCCTCGCAGACCGGTTTCCGGGTCTGCCCCACGCTGCGGGGCGTCTTGGCTCGGGCTCGGATGTCTTCGGGTGGGACGACGAGGTCTCGCGTGATCACGACTGGGGACTCAGGCTGAGCCTGTTCGTGCCCGCGGATGCCGTCACCGAAGTCGACGAACAGCTGCAGCGTCTCCTGCCGGAGCACTATTCGGGCTTCCCGGTTCGTTTTGCCTTCACAGGTCAGACCGTTCCGCGGCACCATGTGGACGTCAGCTCCGTCTCTCGATTCCTTGATGACCGGTTGGGGTTCAACCCCCGTGCTGACCCGTCAGTGCCCGACTGGCTCTCGCTCACGGGGCAGGCCGCGCTGGAAGTGGTCGCCGGTCCGGTGTTCGTCGACACCGCTGACGAGCTGACCTCGGCTCGACGGGCCCTTGACTGGTATCCGCACGACGTGTGGCGTTACGTGCTGGCGTGCGACTGGATCCGCCTGGCGCAGGAACTGCCACTGATGGGCCGCGCGTCCGACGTCGGCGACGAGATCGGATCGCGCATCATCGCCGCGCGTCTCGCACAGATCGCCATGCACTTGGCGTTCATACTGGAGCGACGGTGGCCGCCGTACGCGAAATGGCTCGGCACGTCATTCAGCCACCTGGCGTACGCACCAGAACTACGCGGTGCGCTCGACGGAGTGCTCACCGCCGACGAGGGTACCTCTCGGCAGCACAGCATCGCCGCCGCGCTGGAGCACCTGCTCGAGCGGCAGAACTCCCTGGGGCTCACCGCAGTGACAGGTGCCACCATCCCGTTCTGGGACCGGCCCCACATCCATCCGAACCCGACCATCATCGATCAACTGCTGGACGGGATCACCAACCCCGATGTCACCGCGCTTCCGCGAGGTCGGGGATCCGCCGAGCAGCGAACCGACAACGTCGACATCCTCATCAACCCTCAAGCTCGAGCGCGCATCGTCGCCATCTAGGCGATCACGCCCGCTCAACCACCGGCTCGCGAGCGCTCGATCCGGTCAGCTGCTGGGGCCGAGCATCCGGGAATCGGCGACTCCGGCTGCCTCCCCTTTGAGTTCGACGAAGATGGCGTGCGTCCCTGATCGGCCGATGTTCGCCCCCGCGTGCCGCTGCGCCGGGAGCCACGCTGCTTCGTTGGCGTGCATGTCGACTTCCCGCTCGCCCGACTCGGTGCGGAGCCGGCGCTGGAAATCGCTGAGTGTCACCATCACGCTGTTCGGGTGCACGTGCGGCGTCGTACTGTCGCCAGGCTCGTCGCGGTACTCCAGAACGCGCACGAATTCGTTCTCAAAGATGATGCGGTAGTGGGCCGGGTTAGTCGTCACCGGATCGTCCTCGACCATGATCGCGAGCGTACTCCGCGATTCGACGTGTTCGCAGCGACCGCCCGACCGGCTCTCGGACCCTGGACAGCGCCGCAACTGCCCCCACGACTGCTCGCCTCGATGGCCATCGACTCCACCTGCGCGCAGGTCGACCCGCCATCGCGCATGGATGACGTGACAATAGTCGATCGGCCGACACCGGCGCCATGGAGCGATCACCCATCGCCATGGCTGGATCACTCAGTAGTCAGCAGTCACAATGTGGCGTGCTCCGTCGAGTGCGATGGTGCCGCCATGTGGGACGATCCATTGCGGGCGGGTGTGTCCGAACGGCACCCCGACGCAGACCACCGCGTTTGGGTTGTATCTGACGATCTGCTCGATGATTGTGTCCCGTTGCGCGTCGCGCAGGCGGGTTCGCTCCGGCACTGAGGACACGGGTGAAAGCCGCTCGCTGACCGGCGGTCGGGCAACAAGCACACCGGCAACTGCGCCGAGGACTCCGCGCTCGCCCAGGGCGCGTACCCAACGCTTGACCTCGGTCACAGACGGTACCTCCCCGCCGGTCTCCAGCAGCAGGATCGCCCCGTCGAAGTCAGAAACGTCGGGCATTCGTCCGGCAAGAGCAATCTGGTCGATGACCTCGATGCAACCGCCCCAGCTGCGACCAGACACGGCCTTCTCCGGTCCAGCCCACGTCCATGGCTCGGTGACCTCACGTGCGCCGAAGTCCAACAGAGATCGTGGGTCTTCCCACGGCCACCCGAAGTCCTCGGACTCGCCGGGCTCGGTGAGCTCGAGAGTGCCGCCGTCGAGCAGGGCAGCCCGCAGCGACCGCACATGGATGTCATCGAGATGAGGGCCAGGCCCGAGGTGCACCTGGGTCGACCCGCCGTAGAAGCTCGGCACGCCGAGGTTCCAGAGCAGGTTGTGCAGGTTCGTGTTGTCGCTGTAGCCCAGGAACGGCTTCGGGTTCGCCGCGAGCACCCCGGCGTCGATATGCGGGATGACGGTCACCTGATCGTCGCCGCCGATCGTGACCAGCACGGCGCGGATGCTCGGGTCTGCGAAAGCTTCGGTGACGTCGGCGGCACGGGCCTCCGCACTTGCGCCGAGTTGCCGGGTGGTTGGGTATTCGACCGGGATCAGTCCTGTCGCCTCGGTCAGCCGGCGCATTGCCTGCTCGTGCAGCGTGGGCGAGATCGCGGGAGCGGCGAATGCCGGCGAGATCACGGCGACCCGATCACCCGGCAGAGCCTTCGGAGCAGCTCTCAATGACTTTGCGACCATCACCTGATTAGACCAGAAGCCCGAACCGTGCCGCGCCGCGCCGCGAGCCGATCCCAAACAGATTGCGGCATCTAGCCCCGCTAGCGTTCAATCCTCGCCAAGACCCATGCACGCGGCCCGAAATCGATCGGCTAATGCGCCGTGACGATGGTGCCTTGGTGGAAGCGGAGTTGCGGCTTTCCGTCAGTCATGACCCACACGGATGATTGGCGACTGACGCGGTCCGCGCCGTGGACGGTGTATCCAACGAGAGCGACGCCGGGCACCAATTCACTGAACTCCCAGTCCGACGTGGCGACGGGGGCACGCTCGATCTCGACGGCCATCGCCGCAACGATCTCCTCTCGCGACCATCGCCTGCCCCAACGGCCGATCTCGATGAACTCGGGATGGAGAAGTTCGCGTACCCGATCCGGATCGCGCCGAGTCGCTGATGTGAGCAACTCCTCCTCAGCCACACGGAGGGCGGAACTGTCCATAACTCTTAGCTTGTCATCGCATGGCTAACGTGCGCTGACGGATCCGGCGCGAGCGGTGCTCGTTGACGGGTGAACGCTGAGCCCATGAATGAAGTACAGATCGGATATGCCAGGGTCTCGACTGCGGACCAGGACCTCACCGCCCAAAGGGACGCGCTTCTGCGCCTGGGAGTGGAGGACGCGAATACCTACGTGGATCACGGGATGACCGGTGCGAACCGCGCCAGACCAGGACTCCGCGAAGCGCTCGCGGCTGTACGCGCGGGCGACACCCTTGTCGTGACCAAGCTCGACCGGCTCGCGCGCTCGAT
Source organism: Microbacterium sulfonylureivorans (assembly GCF_003999995.1). Lineage (NCBI taxonomy): Bacteria > Bacillati > Actinomycetota > Actinomycetes > Micrococcales > Microbacteriaceae > Microbacterium > Microbacterium sulfonylureivorans. The sequence goes on along the minus strand of NZ_RJAD01000002.1, from coordinate 112,428 downwards.
GCGTGACGCGCGCGACATCGCCGACGAACTCACGACGAAGGGCGTTGCGCTCAGCCTCGGAGGAAGCAGATAAGGCCCGACTGATCCCGTAGGGCGGCTGCTGTTCAACGTGCTCGCCATGGTTGCCGAGTTCGAGCGCGACCTGATCAGCATGCGCACTCGCGAGGGGATGGCGGTTGCCCGTGCGAAGGGACGACTCAAGGGCAAGCAGCCCAAGCTGTCGACAAGCCAGCGCAAGCTTCTCTTCGAGGTTCAGGATCGGGGAGAGTACACGCAGACCGAGGTCGCCGAACTGTTCAGCGTCTCCCGCGCAACCGTGTATCGCGAACTGAAGCGTCGCCGCGAAGCATTCCTCGCGCCCTGCGAAGCGCACATCTTCTGACCCTCAAGCCGGGCGTCGCCCGGCGCCGTGAGCCTTTCTCGGGACGGGGTCGCGAACACGGCCCTGCGACTCCGTTGGTCGTCGCGCGTATGCGGACCGGCGTCCGCGCGGCTACTTGTCTTCATCCCGGCACCAGGTGGTGCCGAACAGATCCACGCCGAGCAAAGCAAGCTGCTGTGCGAGGGCAGTGGGGATCACGAATCCGCCTTGATGTGAGTCGGAGTACGCGCTCCACCAGATGCGTGCTTCGCAGTCCGATGGCAGGGAAGCAAAGCGTCCTGCAGCGACTTGGCACCGGTTGAGCAGCTCTCGAAGGGCTCGAGTTCCGCTCTGATCGTCTTCAGTGTTGTCCAGCTGTCCGACGTCGAGTGTCCACACGTGACGCTCACGCACGCGTCCAGAGCGCAGCGACGCGCCTTTGAGATGTGTCTCGCTGGGAACCAATCCGAGCAGTTGGGATACGTCATCGGGCGCAGTTTCTGTCGCGAGTACCACGAGAGACGCTTGTCCGGACTGAATCATGAAGCCACCATATGGGCGGCCGCTGGAGCGACGGTGTTCGCAGACCTCGACGCGCGTAGGCGGACCGGTCAATGCGGTATCACTTCGACGGCCGGCAACGTCCAGCGTCGAGTTGACGCTCCCCGTCACGCCCAGGACGTTGCCCGTCGTCGGGCGAGGGTGAGCGGTTAGCCGATCCGAATTTCAGTGACGTGGTCAGTACCACGCCAGGGAACCGGGAACGGCGTAAGCAAGGCACCATCCGGGTAGCCCGGGGCGACCGCCTCTTGATAGGCATACGCTTCATCCTCGTCATCGAAGACGCCGAGGATGTTGTTGTCGGGCGAACTGTCGTGGTAGACGATCCAGACCTGTTTCACCTACGTACCGTACATCGATCTTCAATGCCGATCGGGCGTCCGTTGAGCCACCGGCGTGCGTGCCATCGTCGTAGACTCGGCGCGTGCCGTCGGTCCACGCTGAGATCAACTTGCTGGAGACGCGTGCGGGCGGGCGAGAGCGCGGAATAGATGCCAGCGGGGGCTATCGACCGCATGTACGTGTTGATGGCGGCGAGTTGCTCGGGGTAGAAGTTGTGGGTGGGGATCGATGGATCGAACCCGGAGAATCCGCGGTGGTCGATCTAGAGCTGCTTTACGACGTCGACTATTCGTTGTTACGGCCAGGCACCACGTTCTCGATCGTCGAGGGTCCACGACGAGTCGGAACTGGGGTCGTCCTGTAGCCCCCGGTGGGGCTGTAACCACCAACCTCTGTACGGTCAGGGACCGGCGATCGCACCGTTCCACCTCGCCACACCGCTAGACGCTCGGTACCTCGATGATGGATGCTTGCGGCATGGCCGATCACGATCGCTCCCTGGTTTGGCGGGTAGCCGCAGTGATCGGTAACACGTTGGTGAAGGCGCTTGGCTTCTTCCTCTCGGTGATGAAACCTCCCGAGCAGATGAACGCGCAGACGATGCTTCCGCCGGAGCCCCTCCCGCCTCGAAGGGACGAATACCGACCCTAACTCCGACGAGGTGATTTCCGCTCGGTGAGGCACGGTCGTGCGGGCAGGTACGGCCCGGATGGAATGACGCGCGCCGCGTGCGCGGGGAATGCACACAGTGCACCGCCCGATCGCACGCTAGGTTGCACGGATGGACGACTTCCCCTTTAACGCGGAGTCCATCGCGCAGATGCGTTCGCCAGCGCTGTTCGAGACTCTTTCAGATCTGTCAATGATCTGGTCCGTCGGCACCGGCGCAATCCTCTACGACCGCCGTTTCGATCGCGACTCGAAGCTCTCCGAGAGCTTGCGCGCTGTCGCAATCGCTAGCTCGCTCGGGAGAAAGAGCATCGACTCCGTGCGGAGCGAATACGCCGACCACGAGTTCGATGACAACACGGACCCGGCGAGGATCAAGTATGTGGAGGCTTATCGGCATGCGCGAGCGTATGTCGACCGCTCGCTGAAGTCGCTGAAGACCGACCCGGATCACGAGCTAACTGTCGGAATGTACGCAGGGGCGGTTGCACTTCAGCGGCTTCAGTGGTCGATGTTCGCCGCTCACCTGCTCTACCAGCTCCGGCTAACATTCGAGGCGGACTCGGTTGCACGACACGTGCTTGAGCAGGTCGCCTGGGCGGTCGCCGTCGCAGAGCTAGATAAGGACGATGACATCGACGCGGTCCAGCCGCAGAAAACCATTGGCCGCTTACGATCACTTGTTCCCGAGGCTGGACCACTGTACGGCGAGTTGAGTCGCACTACCCACGCAGGAGTCGCTACTCACCTTTCGATCTTCGAAGTCAACGACGAAGATCAAGGGATCGTTCGTCACGGGGTCACCGACTGGTTCCGCTCAGCAACGGTGATGCTGGCTCTCGCGGACTTTTGGGTTATCGCCCACGAACATACTCAACGTGCGCACGTCCGAGAGATCGTGGCGTGCGAGCCGGCCAACGACTACCGGCCCGTCGAGGACCGTGCATTCCTGACGGAGCTCAGGACGGCGCTTCAACATATCCGGACGACAGAGCACGACCGACCGTCAGAGCGACGGGACACGCGCAAGCCGCGATAACGCCGCAGCCTCCGCGCGTGCGAAGGGGCGCACGCTTGCCGACCCTCAAGGAGCTGCACTGCCGCCATTACGGCCAGTCCCCTCAACTGCCGTACCAGCAACCAGACGCAACGCCAGCAAGTGAACCAAGAATGAACCACCAGCCGAGCGGGCACGACGTTGGCGACTACTCCCTGGCGTCGGTGTGGACTAGGTCGCCGTCAACTGACCATCTTTGGGATGCCGACAGCCGAGCGCCGCGTGATTCCCAGGGTGATGTCGCGGACGATCAGCCACGCAAACGGCACGGCAGCCATCTGGAATACCTCGCCTGCCAGGCTCAGAGACATTCCGAGCCGGAACAGTTCTAGGTCCTCGGCGACCGCGAAGATGCGGGTTGCTATCTGGAACAGGACGCTGCTGACGATCCAGCACGCCCACCACACAATCTGCCACGCGGGTCGAGAGCGGCCCGTTGCGCGCCAGAGGTCGGAAATGTTCTGGTACGGGAACCAGAGGCAGATGATCGGCACAACCCAGGAGCCGACATGCCAGCCGGGCGATCGCCGCGTCTGGCCGGCGGCGTGCTTGGCGGCGCGGTACTGCCAAAGCACCCACAGCACGCCAGTGGCGAGAATTGCGATCGCCGCCAGGATCGTGACGATCAGAGTGACGCGGTCGTAGGTGTTGATCAGATCGATAGCGGAGGTGTAGCCATCGAGGTAGGCGGTGGCCGAGGTGATCCCGAAGGTTTCGACTCCGATGGTGACAATAGACATGACACCGCAGACAATGAGGAGCACCTGGGTAGCGACCGCCAGCGTCATGAGGCGCTTGGCGGTGGGCGGTTGCGGGCTTGTCTGTTGTCCCGGCGAAGACCACGTGGCGCCGTCCCACCACCACGGTGACGATGATCCGTCAGGTGCTGGATACCACCCGGCGACAGATGACGTTGGGGCGATACTCACCGCGAGACCTCCTGGGACCGGATCCGACGCCGCGCCGTGCGACATGAACGCCTTCGCTGGCTGGATCGAGTGATCACTCTAGCGATCCGCGCAACGCGTCAGCGCCACCTGTTCAAACTCGGCGCGACGGGCGTGCCGCTCCGCAATACTTTCATCAGACAGCGGCACGCTTACTCGCTATGCCAGAGGCTGACGTGCCATCGCCTTCGCCCGTCGAGCGACCGGCCTGCGGGCCTCGCTTTTTCTGGCAGGCTTCAACCCGTGGATGAGTTCATGGTGGCGTTCGGGCTTGTCGCAAACGTCATCACCGTGGTCGCAGGGCTCGTCGCGATCTTCGGCGTTGTATGGGCAATACTCGGTCGCGCGAAGCTGACTGTGAACACCGACGTGAACCCGGGACTCACACCGAGCCTGGTCGTGAGGGTCTCCTCTACTGGGTCGAATCCCGTCCACGACGTCGAACTTGCAGTCGGCGCTCTCGATGACAACGGATTCGCCCTTTGGGGTGACGGTGCTGGCAGAAGATCCGCACTCAATCGTGGGGAAGCTCTCACGGTCACCGCCTTCGACGACGGGCCCACGTCGTTCGGCTTCCCGCCATTCGAGGGCGAGCATCGCCACCCAATGAAGCCCGGCGAAGGCTTCTACGTAACTGTGCAGTGGCGCTCGCCTCTGTTCCCATGGCGCCGCAAGTCGCGCACCTATGCCTGGCCACCCGCACTTCGCTTCGCGAGCCGGCAACCAAAGCTACTCAGGTGGCGAGCCGAATCGAGATTCTTCGAGCGAGCGCACGACCCCAGGAATTATTCTGCACGACCGGGGTTCACGCGGCCGAAGTGGGCTCCATCACCGGCCACTGTGGCAACCGATGCGACTTTCAACGCTCTCGTTGCGGAGCACAAGGGGCCCGTGCTGGTGGGGTTTGGGCCAGCATTGCAAGGACAGTTCTGGCTGGAGGTACAGCGGATGCTGCATGCCTTTGCCGCGAACTACGCCCCTCGCGTCAGGGTGCTCATCGTGACGATCGAAGACTGCCCGAGCGCAGCGTCCAAGTACACGACGGGGACGTTCCCTCACTTCAAAGTGTTCCGAAACGGACAGGTCCTAGCCTCACACGATGGCGCCGGCTCGATGCTGGACGTTGAAGCTGGACTCTCGCCGCACTTGAGTTAGCTTCGGAGCGTAGCCGCCCCCACGCTCTCGTCGGGGCTCAGCGGGCAGACATCCGGGCGGTCAACCACCGGCTTTCGCGGCAAGGGCTACTACTGGTTTGCGCTTTGCCAGCCGGAGTCGAGTTGCGCGAACTCGGACGCGTAGCACTGGCCCTCGACCCCCGACTGCACTGATGCGTCGCTGTTCACGTAGCGCACGACCTTCTGGGTGGTGTCGATCACATCGACCGGGTGGCCGCCGTCGCTCATGCACTTCGCGTAGCGCTCGAATCCGGCACGGTATTCGGCCTCCGTGACGGTGCCGTCGGCTATGGCGGCGCTCTGCTCCGAGGACGGTCCTGGTGGCAGCGCGGGTGCGGACCAGGAGGCCCACAGCATGTAGCTGCCGGAGCCGGAAACACTGAGGCTGTGAGGCCCAGGTCCGGTGACGGTCTCGCCGCCAGCTGATCCGCCGCCGGTGCCGTCGCAATAGCTCGTGCCGATAACGTCCCCGTCGATGCTGATGACCTCCACTCCCGCACCCAGGCACCGGAACGCGACGTAGAGTTCGGTAGCGCCCTCCGGGGCGACGCCGACATCCAGGGTCGTCGGCCCGACCGCCCGCTCGATGAAGAAGGGATCGCCGAGCAGTTGCGTGTCGCCAGGTACCGTCGCGGCGAGCTGCGCGGGCGAGGGTGGCACATGGGTGACGTTGGAACCGGCACGGGACTCCGCCGTCAATGCCACGGCAGCCGACGTCGCCGCGCCTGCCAGCACCCCCGAGACAGCAAAGACAGTCAGCGCAACGAGCGTGCGCGGTGCTCGACGGTTCAACGGTGCCGACTCAGCCAGAGCGACGAACATCCGCCGCTGCGCTTCATCTCGGGTTGTCATGACATCAGGCATTGGAAGCACCTTCCGATGGGAATCCGAGGGGGCGCAGATGGTGGGCCTCGTCCCGCAGGCGAGCCCGCGCTCGGGACAGCCGCGCACGTGCTGAGGAGGCGCGCACACCCAGCAGTCGGGCCGCGTCCTCGGTAGAGAGATCCTCGAGCAGGCAGAGCGTGATGATCTCCTGATCACGGAGCGACAAGCGTCGCATCACACGAAACACCTCACCGTCACCGACGACGTCGGCCGGGTCGGGCGACGGATCGGCGACCGGGATCCGGGCGAGGGCCGCGCGATAACGCCTCTCGGCCCGTGCAAGGTTCATGCACGTGTACGTAGCCGTGCGCAGGAGCCAGGGAAGCATCGACGCATCGACGAAGCGCACGCTCTCGCGCTTGCGCCACGCCTCCAGGAACGTGATCGATACAACGTCCTCCGCCTCCGTCGGCGACGGAGCCAGCCCCCGAGCGTGGCGCCGGACGCGGTCACGGTGACGGTCGAACACACGCCCAAACGCCTCACCCTCGCCGGCAACAGCGCGAGCCCAGTCTTGCTCGTCAGAAACGGTCACACTATGTAGTGTCCGCGACCACCCGAAGTGCTGCACAGTTCCCGGAATACATGACGTGACGCTGACATCGAGGTTTGGTTCGCCTCCGGCCGCCAGCGAGTCCGCGTACCGCCGGTCGTGAAGCCACTGCAAGATCGACGCAATGGCCCTGCTCCGTGGCTGCGGCCAGACCGGTGCGTCCAGGGACCGGCTTGCGGGCCGCCGACGAGGCGCACAGACATGCCCCGCACAGCAGACCGCACGTTGCGCAGCATCGGAGGCACCTCAATGGACAATGGAGCGATGCCAACTGATCCAGTACCGATGCAACGAGGCACCTTCGAGCGCACCCAGAACCATTGGTGGTGGCGGAAGGGATGGGGCCCAGGCACCCGCTACCTGACCTGGCATCTCACGTTCGAAGGTGCGACCGCTCTCCACGAGGCGGCGGAACGTGCCGGCGCGGCTCTTCGCACCGTACCTGGCATCGATGTTGTCCCCGTCGAGTGGTTACACCTCACAATGTCCGGCCTAGGACATTCAGACGAGTTCGATCCATCGACGCTGAAAAGGCACGTCGACTCTGTTCTCAGCGCCGCGTCCCGCACGTCCGTCATACCGCTGGTCTTCGATCGTCTCTTCATCTATCAAGAAGGCGTTTGCCTCTCAGCGACGTCACCAGGGTTGCAGGCGCTGAGAACGCTCCAAAGCGAACTCATCTCCGCGGTCGGTGGCCCTGGTCACGACCCGGACGAGGTCTTCCATCCTCACGTGAGTCTCGGCTACTTCTCTCGCGAGATCAGCGAAGAGGCCTTGAGCGACGCGCTGGACCTCGCGGACCTCGGTCCGGTCGTCGTTGCCTCCCCGCGCCTGTCGCTCATCGAGCTCAGTCGTGGCGATCGCGTCTACACCTGGCGGGTAGTGGCGCAGCAAGAGATCAATCGATGAACAGCTCAGCCAGGCGGGCATGGACTATCGCGCTGGCGGGCTTCTTCGGCGCTATTGCGCTCGGGCTCGCGGCCGCAGTTCTCTCAGCGATCGCGATCAACGCCAGTGAGCCTGCACAAGCCTCGGTGACGTCGAGCGACACGAGTTACCCATAGGTATCGCGCGAGATGCTCGCTCTCCTGAGAGACCGGCCCGCGTGCGCTCAAAGATCGCTCATCGTTCTGCTCGCGGTCAGCTAATGTTCGACTCATGCAGGAAGTAGCGACGCTTTCGACGATGGTTTCAGCCATGTGGCTCACGATGGCAATCCTCGCCGGAGGCTTGGCCCGCACCAGGAACCGCTCGCCTTGGTACTGGTTTCTGTTGACCCTTTTCCTCGGGCCCCTTGCTGCGTTCCTGCTGATTGTGTGGCCGCCGCTCCCCGCACGCGCGGCGGTCGATCCTGTACCTCAGCGTTGACTCCCGGACCCCGGCGCCCGCGCCCGTGGCTTGACTGATCGCGCCGCCGATGATGACACCGGGCCTAACGAAGATGGCACTATCGCCTCATGTCTGAGTCGCAACCCACGGTAGAAGTCCTCGAGTCGTTGAATGCCCAGGACACTCGCGCGCTCTCTCGTCTGCTGGCGCAACTGTCCGCGACGGCAACGTTCGACGAGGCAAGGATCCGAGCCGTTGTCGACAACGAAGCAACTGAAATCTTCGTCGCGCGAGTCGCTGGCGTGATCGTGGGCATGGCCACGCTCGTCGTGGTGCCTCTGCCGTCAGGTCGACGCGGCCATGTCGAGGACGTGGTCGTCGACGAGTCGATGCGTGGACGGGGCATCGCCAGGAACCTGTTGGAAACGATGACGACGATCGCGTCCAAACGCGGACTGCGAACGCTCGATCTCACTTCCCGTCCCACTAGGGAGTCGGCGCTTCGTCTGTACGAATCCGTTGGCTTCGTTCGCAGAGACACGGCCACGCTCCGCTTCGAGCCTTAGCGCTCGATAACCGACGCACGCACGAGCCCCCGCAGTGTGATTACGCCGTCGCGATGACCCGCCCAGACTTCCTCCATTGGCAGATGGCGGTGCGGGCGGCGGGGAAGCAACACGTGGAAGCGACGGCGTGATCTCCTCTGGCCGGAGCCTAAGCAGGGCGAGCCCGACTGGGTGACATCTTTGGCTCTACGATGGCTTGCTGATCGCGGGGGCAGTTGGCGTCGTCGTTTGGGCTACCAGACAGCCCGTTTCTCGCCATAGCTGGACAACCGCGCGACCATCGCTCCTAGCCTCGCGGCCCAACCCAGCACCGCCACTACCGGGCAAGTGGCCTCGTGCTGACATCGCACGAATGGGGACCGACTTGCGGACGGATCGGGGGGTCGTGGACCGAGGTTATCCACAGCAGTCGTCGCTGCTCTCGTGAGCGCAATACTGTGCCTTCATGGGCGCGTGGAGTGCAGAACCTTTCGGCAATGACACCGCGGCCGACTGGGCGTGGGGGCTCGCTGAGGCAGATAACTGGGACCTCGTTCTTGACGCGCTCATCGCAGTTCTAGGTGAGGATCCGGCAAACGTCGATGCCGACCTCGCGAGTCTTGCGATAGCGGCTGCGGAGGTGGTCGCGCACGCGTTCGGAAGGCCGACGCAGGTGGATGCCTACACGGAGGGTGTGAGCGAATTCATCGCGCGCGTGCCGAGCCCGCCCGACGGGATCGTCCCGGTCGCGTTGACCGCTCTGGGGATCGCAGCGTCCCCACGCGGCGAGCTCGCTGAACTTTGGCGCGAAAGCGGCGACGACGAGTGGGCTATCGCGACGGGTCGAGTCCGCGACAGCCTGCTGGCCGTCGATGGCGCTGTCGCTGTCGACCATGCCGCAGAGGTCGGTTCGGCGAGCGAAGGAGGCCTGCCGCCGCGCGGGGGCACTCTCGTCGTGCTGGCTGTCGTCCAGTTCTTCGTGGGCGGTCTGGTGCTGTTTGTCGCCGCTGTGATGCTGATCTTCGGTGCGGCGACGTATTACGACGGGATGCTCTCGCTGATCGGATGGGTCGTCGCGGCCGTCTTTGTCGCGGTTGTGTCGATGATCGGTGCATTCGTGATCGGCCTGCCTGTTCGGCTGGTTCCCGCCGTCAGATCGCGGTGGCTTGCGCACGGCGAGCTGACTGTCGCCGGCGTCGTCCTCGGATTTGTCGGGTGCGTCATCATCATCGCCGTCGCGCCGATGAGTACCGCTACCGATGAACTCGGCACCTACGAGGTGCGCGACACGAACGGTTGGGTGCTACTGGCAGCGTGGTCGCTGTTCGCGATCTCCGTCGCGCATTTCGTCTTGCCACTGCGCTGGACCCGGCGAGCTGCACGCTGACCTACCGCCCTGCGGTCGCGTGCGAGAGATGGCTCAGCCGCGAAGGACGGCGTCCTTTATCGAGACTCGGTCGCTGACCACCACCTGAAGCGAACCCTGCAAGTCTTCTGACCGTGAGCGGATTTGAAAGCCCCAGTCCCTGTAGTCCGGCCTCGTCGGAATGGCCGACACGGGACGTGTCGGCGCTGCCATGAATGTATCGAAAGAGTTGCCTGCGGACGCATCCGTCTCGCGCGACGACGTGCTGCAACCCCGCTGGCAGCGGACAATCCGACACGGTGCTGTGCCCGCTTCGCGACCGGTCCCCGCACAGGTCGCTTCCGTTTAGGAGGGTTCGCTGAGGGACTTCAGCAGGTGCGCGTTTCGCTGCGCGATCAACTGCCGCAGGTACGGGACCAGCACCAGTCGTTCGACGAGCCGACCGAACACCGGAGACCCGACCGTCAACGTATCGGTCATCCGGGTGCGGCCACCGACCTCCGCGAAGCGGTGCTCGTGACGAAACACTCGAAACGGACCATGGACCTGCTCGTCGACGAACCGCCGCGGCGCATCCGCTTCGGAGATCCGAGAGGTCATCGTGAACCAGATCCCGAAGTGGCGCGCTCTCCAGGTGACCGTCTCACCAAGACCGATGGCACCGCTCGTAACGCCGGCCACCGCCCCCTCACCAGAGTCAGCCATCGAGGCCAGATGAGCATCGATGTTGAGCGAGACATCAAACAGCTCGGCAGCAGAGTGGTCCGAGTACGTCACGATCGTGAATGTCGAGGCCACGCTCAATCATCCCAGCACGCGCACGTGCCCGATCACGGACCGGCTTGCGGACCGTGGCGCCGAGGTTTCTATGGCTTGCGAAGTCGCCTCTTCCGAAGGGCGACGACCGTGGCGACCACGACGGCAGCGCTCGATATTGTCCAGAGCCAGATATTCGTATCGATTCCTATGAGCGAGCGCTGGATTGAACCGCAGACCGACGCGCCTTCAATCGGCGCATCAGCACACCATCCACCGCTGATCACCGGCGCGAACAGGATGGAGATTCCGACCAATCCCGCCGCGCCGAGATACGCGATCGAGGCGGACGATCGCTCGCGGTGCTTCATGGCGCCATCCAAGCAGAAGGGGTGCCGCGGCGGCCGAGCCGAGACCGACTCGTGATCGAGATACCGCTTCAACGCGAACCGCACCTCATCTATCGCACCCGAGAAGACGCCCGCCGAGGGACCCTGTAAGAAACGCGACCAATGTCACCGCGGTGAAATCGAAGCTCATGTGCTCCAGCCACCGAAGCGTGGGGTGCTAGGACGCGTTCAGATTCACCAAGAACACGACGAGCACACCAGCAAAGGGCAGTAGCGCAACCACGATCGTGACAATCGGCAGCGCCTTCCGAGCGCCACGCACCAGATGCACGATCGACACCACGATGGCCGCAACAGCGATGACCAACCCCAAGATGAAGACCACCTGGAAGACGGCTGACCCGGAACCGCTCCCGTCGAGCGCGGCTCTGATGCCGAATACGAAGCTCACGGGTACGGCAATCGCTGAGGCGATCGCGGCGACGAGCGCCGGAACCCCGCGGACGGGACGTGAGGTGGTGCGGCTCCCGATCATGCCGCCACCGTAGCGGACCCGTCGATGACCATGTACCGAGGTGATGGGCGCAGACGTCACGGCCACCCGCTGACGGATCCAGATCCGTACCTATGCTCCCCGGGAGGACCCCCGCCATCACTCAGTAGTCGAGTATGAGCGGTTGTCTGTTTCCGCGTGCTTGGCGGGCGAGGTGGAGAAGGACGGCGAGTCCGAAAACACCGGCGGCGTCGATCGCGAATTCGAGCCCCGTCGCAGCGAGACAAACAAGCAGCCTAAGCATGAGCACTAGGAACTCCCCGCCGGATTCGGCGGGGACTGAGGGGCACATCCCACCGATCGGACGGTGGGGTCACCAATACTCGCGGGCTTAGGGGCGGTTTCCCACAGCGTCGGGCACTACTCGCGCCGCAACGCGCGGATCATCACCGCGGCCCGGTGGGCACGCCGATAAGCCGGCCCGGCGCCGTAAGCAAGGAATTTGCCCGCGCGCGGGCAGATCGACGACGCTGACCTGACCTGAGACCTGGCGACGCGAACCTTTCGCCCCTATCGTGACCATTGCGTCGGGCATCTGGACGCATCCCCGCCCTTCTGGAAGCGTCGCCCCTTGCCGCGGCGCCACGTGATTGGAAGCCCGTAAATGCCACAGACCACTCCCACAATCGTCTTCGTCCACGGCGCTTGGGCCGACTCCTCGAGTTGGAACGCCGTCATCCCCACGCTTCAGTCCGAGGGTTTCACGGTGTTCGCCCCGCCCAACCAACTCCGCGGGCTCACGAGCGACTCCGCATACATCGCGTCGTTCCTCGCGCAGCGCACATCAGGTGCCGTCGTGCTCGTCGGTCACTCCTATGGCGGGGCGGTCATCACGAACGCAGGCCTTGCGGGGGACGTCCGCGCGCTGGTCTATGTAGACGCCTTCATTCCGGACGAGGGAGAAACGGTGCTGGGTATCCTCGAGGGCTCAGGGTCGGCGCTCGCAGTGGCCGACCCGACCACAGTGCTCGACCTCGCGGGATACCCCGGCGCACCCGAGGGCGCGGCTGACGCCTGGCTCAAGCCAGATGTCGTCCACACCTCGTTCGCACAGGACTTGCCGGAGGCCGACCGGTGGCTGATTGCTGCGACACAGCGTCCGGCATCCATCGTCGCGAACGTCACACCCTCGGGCCCGGCGGCGTGGAAGTCGATCCCCAGCTGGGCGGTGCTCGGCACGGAAGACAAAGTCATCCCGATCGAGACGAAGCGGCGCATGGCAGCGCGCGCCGGTTCGACCGTGACCGAGGTCAACGCCTCGCACGTCTCGATGATCTCGAACCCGCAGGCAACGCTCGACGCGATCCACGCGGCTGTGTCAGCGGTGAGCTGACCGTCTCGAGACGAACACACTTTGAGCGCATCCTGACCGTCCTACGCACGGGCATCGTCCCCGCCGCCCAACGCGCCGGTCCAACCTCGACGGCGAAACGGGCGTCGCAATCGATCGCACCGAGGCTCTCCGCGGTGCCACGGATCCGAAATCATCATCGACCCATCGACCGGCCCCGTCATCGGAGAACGCGAGGTCACCACTCACGCGATCTGGGGAGTTGGCTGCAACGACACCTTCACCCACCCCACCATCGAAACGAGCGTGCCCGAAGCTTCACGGGCGTCGCCCAGCCGATCAGCCTCAGCCGGCGAGGATCGCGGCTCGTGCAGCCGCGCGTTCGGCGTCGGAGATCACCCCTCGCGCGTGCAGGTCGTCCACGTCAGCGAGCCGCTGCTCGATCGATTGTGCCGGCGCATCGTCGCGCACGGCGGTGCCGGGCCGAAGCAAGTCGCTGTTCAGGAACTTCGCCGCCATCGCTGCATCGACCGTGAGCGGGTCGTGCCCTGATCGCTTGATGATCATGTATTTCCGCACGCCGATGTAGAGCGAGAGGCCGACGCCGATGACCCCGACCAGGACCACGAGAGCGAAGAAACCCGAGAACGCACCGTTCATCCCGGTATCAGCGAATCCAGGATCGACAGGAGGCGGGAAATCAGTGCGAAGCATGGCCACACATTAGCCGTGGTGACGGCGTCCGCAGGGAACCCTGTGGATGGGAAGTGCAACTGAGCAACGTGGGGCCTCGACGCACTTGATGGAGCCGCTCGTCCGCCGCGATCGCCGCGATCGTCGCGACACGGGTCGCCCTGCGACTAGCCGCTCGCTCGGGCCCCTATGACGTTCGGTCGCTGAGCGCGGAGCGGCCGCGGCTCGGTCAGTATGAGATCCGGTCCCCGAGGTGAATGACAGTGCACTGACGGCATGGCCGCGGCCCAGTCCCGGGACGGGCCGTCTGCTGAGGACCCCCGATCGGGACACCCGGCGTCAGCGTGCTGTCGTACCGAGCCCGGCGGACTCGGGGTCACCGCCGACCTGTGCTGCCGGGATTGCGGTCTCGGCGCGGGGCAGCCATACCAGTGCGACCATGCCGGCGAGGAGGTAGAGACACCCCTGGAGTTCGAGCAGCGGCGTGACACCGATGGGGCCGTCGGCGAGGCCGCTAAGAAGAATGCCGGTGGCCTGGCCGAGGGCGCTGAGAAGGCCGACCGCGGCGAACACGGCGCCTCGCTGCCGTGGCGTGGTTTCATCCTGCAGCACGGTCATGAGCCCTGCGATCATGATCACCCCGGGGGCGCCGACTGCGGCGAACAGCATGAGGTAGAACCCGATCCCGGTGGTGAGGGCGGGCAGGTTCCAGGTGATGAGCGACAGGGCGCCGAAGGCGAAAAGGCTGGCGACGGCAAGGATGCGTGGTGTTGTGCCGCGCACGAAGATGCCGAGTGTGATGCCCGCCGCGATAGCCCCGATCGCCTGGACGCCGCGGAGGATTCCGACTTCGGCCTCGGTCGCGCCCAGCGGGCCGAGAACGAAGAGGACGAACAGCACGAGGAACATGCCCTGGGCGATGCTGGATACGAAGATGACTGTGTACGCGCCGCGGAGCCGGGGAATCCTGAGGGCCGCGAGCAGTCCTTCGGGCTTCTCCTCAGGGGACTTCTGCTGCGGCGAGCCGGGGGCCCGTTTCGTGGAGGCGGGTGCGGGTGCCGGCAGCGACGCGATGAGGATTGCTGACAGCAGATAGCTCGCGGCATCCACGACGACGACGAGTCCCAGATCCCCGGCCAGCAGCAGGATGCCGCCCAGTGGCCCTCCGATCAGTCGGCCCAGGCTCTGATTCAGACCGTTCAGCGCGTTGGCCGAGACCAGGCGCTCGGAGTCGACGAGTTCGGGGAGCAGGGTGTTCTTCGCGGGCTCGAACAACGTGCTCAGCGACGCGTGCGCGAGGATCACGGCGTACGCCAGCGGCAGCTCGCCGGCACCGTGCACGAAGAGCAACGGGAGGAGGGCGAGCGCCTGGCCGATGTTGACCACCACCATGAGCCATCGGCGGTCGAAGCGCCCCACAAGTGTGGCGGCAAGCGGGGCGAGTACCACTGCCGGGACGAGCTCGAGGAGGAACGCGAACGCGGTGCCGACCGCCGAGCCGGTGAGTTGGAACACGACCAGCGGGAGCGCGATGAAGAGCATCCAGTCGCCGGTGTCGGAGATCAGTCCCGCGCTCCACAGTCGACGGAACGCCGGGATCGCGAAGGCAGTGCGGGAAGTCATTTCGAGCCCTTCTCGAAGGTCGGCCGCGGGAAGGCGACCAGTGAGATGTTGGCCGCGGCGGCGTCGGCGGGCGCCTCGGTGCGGGTCGCAGCGATGTAGGGGCGGATGATCGCGTCGACGCGCTCGACGATGGAGCGGAGTTCGTCGGGCGTGACCTGGAGGCCGTATTGGGCATGCGCGTCAACATCGCGCCAAGGTCCCTCGATCCGGTCGCGGCGGCGGACATGCTCACGGGCAAGTTGGTAGTCCAGAAGGAGCGACGCTTCGAGCATCGCGGTCGCACTGGCAGCCGCGTCGGGGTCATCCCCGCCGAATTCGAGGCTCAGGCCAGTGATGGTGGCGCGCCAAGGCCGCTCCCGGCCGTCCTCCGAGGCGGTGTGCTCGACGAGACCATACTTCGCGAGCACGCGGAGGTGATAACTGCAGTTCGACGGGGCATCGTCGACCGCGCGTGCACACTCCGAGGCGGTCGCCGGGCCCCGCGACATCAGGAAGCTGAGCACGTCCAGCCGGACCGGGTGAGCGAGCGCCTCCAGCGCGCCGGCATCGGTGAGCGTGCGTCTGATCTCGGGCGTGTCCATAACAGTCCATTCTGAAAGAGGCTTTCAGATTAGATCCGCCTCGTGAGATTTGCAAGAGCCTTTCAGGTTTCCTGCGCGAGCGCGTGTCGATGTTGGTGGCTGAATCTCCGATCAGGGATCAGGACCGAGATCGAATACTCTGATGGCGCTGTCGCCGCCACGCGCACGATCGGCAACCAGAAAGCCCTCAGCCACAGCCCGCCGCAACCTTCGCTCGGCTTCTTCATCGGCGAAATGCGCCGACCCGAATTCGGCACTCGCCCAGGAGGTACACCGCCACGCCTGCGACGGAGTCGACCGCATCAAGTGCGATTCGATGACCCCCATACTCGAACTCCGGCGCATCCGCAGTTGAGAAACTCGTCACGCTCTCTAGCTTGGGTTGCCTGAGCTCAACGAATGTCGTTGTCCTGGTCTAGGAAGACTCCCACTCGGTCACCGTCGAGCACGAACTGCAGGGCGCTGCCCTTCGGGTAGCGGGCGCTGAGTTCTTCCGGTGCGTTGGCGTCGACAAGGAGCTCGATCGTCGCGGGGAAGTCGCCGACCCGGCAACCCGAGGAGACCAGGCCGGAAAGCGACCAGTTGTTCGGGTCACCCTCCTCTTCGTCGGGCACCTGCTCCGTAACAACGACGGTGAAGCAGTCGGTCCCTGGCCCGCTGAATCCCGTCGCGGTCTCGAAGAGGGTCAAGCCGTAATACTCGTAAACCACCGAGCTTGGCCCCGCACCGAACCAATTGCTCGGAACCTCGGCCGTCGCGGACGGCTCGAGGGTGGCGATCTGCACGGCACCGGAAGAGACCGATACCGGAGCCATCCATGTCAACGCGAACGTCGCCGCCGCTGCGAGTGCGGCTGCCGCCAGTACGGTCAACGCCCAGAGCCACTTCAGCCATCGGCTCAGTCTGCGGGGCACGGGCAGCCGCTCATCCAGCGCAAGCGGGTCAAGGTTTGCCTGCCGACGCTCGGCCTCCGGCGGCTGACCAGCCTCGAAGACTGGAGGTGGGTCGGAAGCGTGCTTGGACGGACCGGGCTCAGGCGTCCCGCGAACGCCGTCAGTGACATCCGCGCGAGCGGACATCGACGCCCTGTTCATCGAAACTTCCAGCTCATGAAGCCGCCGCAATGCATCGGGATCCTGATCGATGTCGGCCAAAGGGCCATACGCGCGCGCCCGAAGCGCCTGCAAT
Organism: Microbacterium sulfonylureivorans; assembly: GCF_003999995.1. Lineage (NCBI taxonomy): Bacteria > Bacillati > Actinomycetota > Actinomycetes > Micrococcales > Microbacteriaceae > Microbacterium > Microbacterium sulfonylureivorans. Next base: position 95,603 of record NZ_RJAD01000002.1, on the reverse strand, counting down.
TCGTCGAGAGCGGCCGTGTCCATCCGTTGCATCGTCTCACGGACCCCCAGGGCTGGTCATCCATGACCCGGGTCGCTCCCACCTTCGCGGTCACCTGCGACCTCACCGCGCGGGGACTCGGGCCGCTGTGCTATCCGACCGCCCTCAGGGCGGCTCGAGTGCGCGGCTGTCTGGCGCAGATCGCTCTCTGCTCGCTCTTGCTTGGCGACGCGCTCCCATCTGAGGTCTCGGCCGCCAGCGTGAGGCTGTGGCACAGTGACTGGGTGACCGAACCCGATCTGGCGACGCCTGCCGAGGCCGTCCGTGCTGCCGCAGAGGTCCGTGCGCGTCAGAGACGACTGTATGTCCAGCTTGAGACCACGGGGGCGCTCGTGGAGACGCGACGGGGCGAGCTGGCCGACCTACAGCGGGGGCTGCAGATGGAGCAGTCCGATGTCCGCCGGCTGGAGAAGCTGTCGCCGACGAAGATCTGGGCGACGCTGCGCGGAGACACGGCCGATCGCCTGGCCATCGAGCGCGCCGAGGCAGACGCTGCCCGGCTCGCCGTGGCCGGCGCACAGGCGCGACTCGACAGCGCCATCGCCGACGACGCCCGACTCCGCAGCGAACACGATGCCTTACGCGGAGCGGATCACGCGTACGGTCAGGCGCTGGCCGCCTACGAGGTCGCCCTGCACGCGGCCGGCGGTCGCGACGCGGCAGAACTGACGGAGATTGCAGACCAGTTAGGGGTGGCCGCGGCGCATCAACGCGAGATCACGGAGGCTCTCGATGCGTCGCGCGCCACGAGAGCAGCACTGGAGGAAGCACTCGTGAAGCTGGACAGCGCGGGCGGCTGGTCGACGTACGACACCTTCTTCGGGGGCGGCTTTGTCGCCGATATGGTCAAGCACTCGAACATCAGCGAGGCAACCGACGCTTTCGCCGGGGTCAACCGGGCGCTCGAGCGACTTTCCACCGAGCTCGCCGACCTCGGAGCCTCGGCTATCGATGGCGTCGAGATCTCCGACACTGTGGCGGTCTTCGATGTGCTGTTCGACAACATCCTCAGCGATTGGATGGTGATGGACCGCATCTCCGAAGCCCGGGCGAGCGCCGAGAAACTTGACGACCGCCTCACTCAGCTCGCAGAACAGCTCGCCACCAGCGCCATAGAGACCTCAACGCGGATCGGCACTCTGCTGGAGCGGCGCGAGGCGATCCTCACGGCAGCCTAGACACCTGGTCCAGAAGATCGCCTTGTCATTCGGGTTGGACCGGGGCGAAAGACACCGCATCGCCACACGGCCTGCGTGGTCAACGCCGATGCGTTGGCTTCAGGACCGCCTGCGGTACACGTTCGTTAGATTCGCCTGGTGGGTACTCTTCGTGGCTCGGTGTTGACGCTTGTCGCGCTCGTGCTGTCAGCCGCGCTGACCGGCTGTTCTGTCGATTCGGTGATCTGGGGGCAGGACGGCGCTCGCGTGATCCAGACAACCGAGGAACTGGTCGACGCCATGGCCGACGGCACTCCGACTGATCTCATCTGTGAGGACTCGGCAGCGGAGCTCGGAGAACCGAGCGATTGGCTCGGCCTGTCGGCGGGCGAGCCCGAGCGCTTCGTTGCAGAGTATTGGGAGGAGCAGGTCCCGCTCGATCCTCAGTGGAACATCAACCTCGAGGGCCTACCCGAGGGTCTGACACCCGGCTCCAGGTTCCCTGGTGACGTCTTCTACCGAGAGACGGACGAGGGCGTTTGCGTGATCGACATCGCATGGTCAACCCTCGTAGCGGAGGGCTGACTCTCCGTCCGTTGTCGCAATGTGAGAGCGCCTCCTTCGGAGCTCATGCTTATCGACCGGCGCGCCCGCTGATGGCCCCTCGTCCTAGCCACAGCGATGGACTCTTCGGATGGCCGGAAGGTCTCGCACATTGCCTGCGAGACCACGGCGTGCGGTTGCCGAACGGTTCGTTGCGCATGCACGTCCGGTCATCGAGCGGCTTGAACCAGCTCAGCGGAACGACTCGTGGTGGCGGGATCAATCCCCGGACTCATAGCGCCCGCGCTCAGAGAGACCGACAGCCGCGCGGGATCTCAGGCCTCCCATTTACGACGCGGCCAGAGCAGCAGTACGCCGGTTGCTGCTCCGATCGCAACGAGCACAGCGATCCAGAGCCCGAGGTGAGCTTGGAGGCCCACAAGCGTCTGCGCGGGTAAGTCGGTGCAGTAGGTCTGATCGGGCTCAGTTGAGTCGACGCACATGCCGGGAAAGACCATCGGCGCGAGAATCAGTGAGGCGATGAGCGCTAAGACCGCAGCGCACCCGACAACGAGAGCCGCCCGCCCAGCTTTGCGCTTCAGCACCACGGCGTCAGCATACGGCGGCAGGACCAGATCGAACGCGATCTAGGTGCGCTCGGCGACCCCTTTACGGCGGACGGAGGAGTCCGATGAACTGGGTGGATGCGCTCCGATGAACCGATGCCGAGCAACCCGTGGCCGCACGATATGACGCTCACTATCGAAGACCGTCCAAATCAGTTGCTCGAGATGCTCTGGGTACGTGAGGCTCACGAGCTGCAGCTCGACGGTGACGACCTCCCACCGATGCTGAGCCAGACTCCGGAACGCGCCGCCGCCGGCATGAGCAGAGAATCCCGCGTCGAGTGGGAGCGCGCTTGGCCCCGGATCTGGCGTGAGACCGTTGCGCATACTGGTCGGGAGCTCGAACCCTCGCGCTTCGCACAGCTCGAAGATCTGGCCCACGGTTCGGAAGAGCGCAAGGCTGCCCTCCACCAGATGCTCGGTCCGAACTGGAGCGACGAGTTCGGCCACCATGTCTTCCAGGATCCATCCTGGAAGAACTGGGAGCGCCACGGCATGGACGCGTTCATCGCGTCCATGCCCGACGCGCACCGGAACAGCCCGAAACGCCGGGATCTCGAGGCGCTGATTCCGGCGTGGCGCGCAGGGCTCACCAAGATCGTCACGATCCCCTGCCGTGGTGAGTACACCCGCAAGCTGGGCACGAATGCCCTGATCGTCACCGACGTCACGCGAGCGGACAGCGGGCTGTATCGAGCTGCGCTTGGTACGTTCCGGTTGTAAGGCGCCGCCCACGCTGCACGTGCGACGACCTGCAGCCGACGTGGACCGAGCGGCTCTCGACAGCCAGGGTGGCGCTATCCCTGTCCCGGTGCTCCGTAGGTCGCGCCGTCAGGGAGGGGTGGGCAGAATGCGGAATCCGTCTGAGCCGCGACCTCGGCTCTCACCGCAACCCCATCCCTGGTCTTTCCGACCGTGTAGACGATTCCTTCCTGAGAGTCCAGCTCAGGGATATATCCGACGATCGCAGAATCGATGGCCGGGTCGTCGGGTACAGGCGCAACGGCCGTCGTGATGAGGTCTGCGGTTGGGTGCTTCATGAGCCAATTGGCAGTGTCACGGACGGTCGCGCCGGGGATCGTCCAGAATGCTTCGATCTCCTCGACCGGCCCGCACGGCCACCCGGTGTATGAGTAGAAGCCGCCGATGCGCCTTTCCGAGCGGACGGCTCCCGGCGGGAGGGTGGCCGCCTCGAGCCACGCTTGGGCCTGCTCGCGCGCTGCGGCAACCTCGCTATCCGAAGCGGAGGTGGGCTCACTCGTCGCGGTGGGTTTGGTCACAACGGCAGGTGTCGCGATCTCCCCGCCGACCGCGGCAGTGGCGCAGCCTGTAAGCGATGTGGCGAGGAGGAACGAACTGACCACCAACGCTGATCGGCATCGCATACCAACCACCGTAGCGGCCGGACATGTGCCCACCCGGGGGCGACACAGGGACGTCCAACCGCCGCGCTTCGGCTGGCCACGGCGTTACAACGCCCCCAATCAACGCGGCTGCGCGGATGACCGCCTCCGCTCCCATATTGGCGATTCGCGAGGCGCGCCGCCGCACGCAAGCCGAGCCCTGCCGCCCGCCCACCCGCCGACCGCACACCAGTCCAGGGCGGCCTCAACCCGGAAGCTGGCCCGCTCCGGTCGAGCTGACGACCGTTTGGCTCGCTGGGCTCGCTCAACGACTGCCCAGGCTCCCGCGCAAGCAACGACCCATGAGACCGGCAACGAGCGGCATCCGGACACGCATTTCAGCATGTATGCCCTGATGGTTTGTGGGCGATATGGTTCGGGCGATGTCGCCGGCAACGAACAAAGGCCCCGAAACCCGCGTGATTACGCGGTTCTCAGGGCCTTGTTCCGTGACAGCGGGTGGTGGAGATGGGGGGAATCGAACCCCCGTCCATCGCTGGGATACTGCGTCTTCTCCGGGCGCAGTCTGTAGAGACGTTCTGCTCGGCTCCGACCTTTGTCACAGACACCTAAGTCGACGAGCCCAGCCTGGGAAGAGTCCCACGTGACGTCCAGACGCCATCACGCAGCAAGTCCCCTAGATGACGCGAGGGTCCGTAGCGGGAACGCCTACGGTCTCACGGAGTTCAGGCTCGCTTAGGCAGCGAGGGCGAACTCATTGCGATTTGCATCGGCAATTATGTTTTTGCAGAGGTCGTTTACGAGATAACCCTGCATCCTCGGCCCGCTTCCCGCAGATTCACAGGCGATGTCGAAACCGATCATCCCCATGAGCCTTCGTGCGAAGGGCCGCTGTCACGCTGTTGAGTTTCTGAACACTCGATGTGCCGAAGCATCCGAGCACACCAGAATACAACGGATGCTGCGCCCCCGCCATTCCTGTCACGCGAAGCCGAGTTCGCCCCGCACGATGGAGTCGCCCGAGTGGGCGGGATCGCCGTCCTCCGGCTCCTGCGAGATGTCCACCAGCACGTAGTCGGCCAGGTCGACGTCGTCGGGGATGGCGAAGACTCCCTCGCTCCCGTCGAGGACTCCGAGACTGACGAGCGCCGAGGCATCGGCGTTGATGAGCCACACCTCGCGGAACCCGGCATCGGTCTCTGACCCGTCGAGCTCGACCCTGACCTGTCGCTCGCCGTCGGCGGCCTGGACGACCACCGCCTCGCCGTGCGCGCCGGGATGATCCGGGAAGGCGTCGAGCGACGCGGACGCCACCTCCACCGGATCGGCTGGACGCACCAGCATCCAGGTGCCGAAGCCCGCCACGATCAGCGCGACGCTCGCCGCGAGCGCGAACAGCACGCGCGACACGCGGCCTCGGCGAGCAGGGGCGCTGTGCACCGAACGGACCGCCCCGAGCGATCCCGGGTCCGCCGCGGTGTGCGTGCCGGAAGAGGGTGACAGGCGCAGTTCGTCGGCGATGCGATCCCACACCCGGTCGGGGGGTGCTTCGACACCACCCAGCGCGACGGTCGAGCGTCCGACGGCGACGGTGTACTCCAGTTCGGCGAGCTCGAGCGAGCACTCGTCGCACTGCTCGAGGTGGGCGCGCTCCTCCGCGGTCGCGGGGTCGCCGATGGCGATCAGTGAGAGCCGCTCGGGATCAAGATGCGACATGACCCACCTCCAATCGGCTGCGCAGGCGGACGAGACTTCTCCTGATATGGCTCTTCACGGTACCCAGCGGCATCTGAAGACGGTCTGAGATCTGCTCGTGCGTGAGATCGTCGTAGAACGCGAGGCGGACGACCCGTCTGGCGTCCGGCTCGAGCTGATCGAGCTCGTTCGCCAGCAGCAGGCGGTCGCCCAGGTCGATCTCCGGGGTGGCGAGCTCCTCAGGGGTTACGAAGCGCTGGAGGTGCTCCTGCAAAGCGCGCACGCGCGTGCGCGCTTCAAGCGTGTCGGCGATCCGCCGGCGCGTGATGGCGACGAGCCAGGTCGAGATGCGGCCCTTGGCCGGGTCGTACGACGCGCGCGAGGTCCATGCCGACACGAACGCCTTCTGCGTCACGTCCTCGGCGTCCCCTCGGTCGCCCAGATAGCGCAGGGCCAGCGTGAAGACGATCGGGGACCAGCGACGGTAGATCTCCTCGAGCGCGCGCTCGTCGCCGCTCCGGAACCGCTCGCACAGATCGCGATCCTGTGTTTCGTCCACCGTCGTTCCTTCCCTGTCGGCCGGCACCATCGCCGGCTCATGACGTCGGGGTCGCGATGACAACCACGTTGTCGTCGTACCGGCCGGTGCCGGGGTCGAACCGTCCGCCACAGGTGATCAGCACCAGATTGCGAGTGCCCTCGCGGGCGAACAGCCCGGCGACCGGCAGGTCGGCCTTCGGGTAGTAGGTCACGCTCTCCGCGGCATAGCGATGCACCGCGGCCGCGGCATCCGTCACCTCGATCACTTCGCCCACCCGAACCTCGCGCAGCCTGCTGAAGGGGCCGATCGGGTAGTCCGGCGCATCGACGTGAGCCGAGATCACGGTGTTGCCGTCGTCGCTCGACGGGTCTGCGCCGAATCGATACCAGCCGGCGACGGCGGGGTCGACCGGCAGCTCCATGAATCCGCCCGATTCGACTCCGACGGGGATCACGGGGACATCCGCCCCGATGGACGCGGCGACCACCCGCACCGGTGGCGCAGACCGCCGCGCCGGCATCGGGGTGGCCGCCGCGATCGGCACCTCGACGGCGGGGGTCGGGCGTGCCGTCGCCGTCGGTGTCGGTGCCGGCACCGACGGGGAAGCCCCTGGGGGTGAGCTGCATCCCGTCAGCGCGACGACGACCGCGAGCACCGTCAGCGCGCCCGCGGTCGTCCTCGTCATGCTGTCCGTCCTCAGCGCTGCGCCCGTGCTCGCGCCACGACCACGACGGATGTCGCGACCGCGGCCGCGACGGCGATGCCACCGACGATGAACAAGACCTGCAGCATCAGATCGCGCTGGGCGAGCTGGCCGCCGGTGCCCGAGTTGACGCCGTCCGGTGCCGAGTGCAGGCCGGTGATCGTCTGGACGGCGATGTCGAGGTTCTCGTCCTCGAGGCTCCCCCACGCGTACACGATGGTGAGCACACCTTCCTGGACCTCTACCGGAGCCGGGCCGATGACGGGGTCGGTCGTGCCCGCGGCGGCGACGGACGCCTCGATCGTGCCGGCCGGCAGATCCAGCGACGACTCGTCGGGATTCGCCAGCCCCTCGATCACCGGCATTCCGCCGGCGAGGACGTCGACGGCCGGCGCCGCGGCATCGTGGCGCACGGTGAGCCGACCCTCGCCCGCCGCTGTAGACGACGTGTCGTTGACGTACGGAGTGACGGTCGGCCCCCCGGACTCGTCGAGATGCGCGACGGCGGTGTAGTTCGTGTCGGCCTCGAGCGTCAGGGTCACCGGGCCGAGCACCGGCGCGCTGTCGTCGGTCGCGTCCGGCGCGGTGAGAGCGACCTCGTAGTCGCCCGCCGGAAGGTCGAGCGGTCCGGCCAGGTCGCCGGGCTGGAAGTCGTCGAGCGTGAGTTCGCCGTTGACGTACACGTCGACCGGTGTGTCGGGGATGCCGTGCAGCACCGAGAGGACGGCGTTGCCGGCGGTGGCCGCACTGGCGGGGGTGAGCAGTCCGAGTGCGGCGATGGTGCCTACGGCTATGCCCGCGATGATCTTCGTTCGCACGGTGGTCCTCCTTCAAGGGGGCGACCCTTCGTCGCCCGTTGACAAGTCCTTCCGCGCTCGAGGACTGCTTGGATGCACCTGAATGGAAGTTTCCCTATGCCCGACATATTCGAGAACGATGTCGGCGTAGGCTCGCCCGCATGAGCGAAGTCGTCATCACCGTCCGTGGCGAGCACGAGACCCGCATCGCCCCAGAGCGCGCGGTCGCGCACCTCACGATCCGCGCCGAAGGGTCAGAGCGCGGCGCGGTCGTCGAGCGCATGGCCGCGTTCAGCGAGCCGGTGCGCGACGACCTGGCCTCCCGCAAGGCCGCCGGCACGGTGATCGAATGGACGAGCCAGCGCGTGTCGGTCTGGTCGGAGCGCCCGTGGAACCCCGATGGCAAGCGCCTCGCACCGGTGCATTACGCCACCGTCGACTTCAGCGCGACGTTCACCGACTTCGCGGTGCTGTCGTGGTGGGCCGGAGAGGTCGTCGAGCGCGAGGGGGTCCAGCTCGGCTGGATCGACTGGCAGCTCACTCCCGAGACGCGGGCCTCGACGGAGCGGGATGTCGCGGCCGGCGCCGTCGACGTGGCCGTCGCCCGCGCCACCGCCTACGCAGGCGCCATCGGACTGAGCACCGTCTCGCCGCTCGAGATCGCCGATCTCGGGCTGCTGACGCGCAACGACACCCCCGAGGCGGGTCCCGCGCCGCGCATGCTGATGGCCAAGGCCTCGTTCGCCGCCGACTCCGGCGGGAGCGGACCCTCGGTGCAGCTCCAGCCGGAGGACATCGTGATCACTGCGGCCGTCGAAGCGAGGTTCAGCGCGAGCTGAATCGGGGCTAGTCCCCCAGGCGGTTGCGCGAGCGCATGGCGCGCTCAGCCTCGCGCTTGTCTTCGCGCTCGCGGATCGTCTGGCGCTTCTCGTACTCGCGCTTGCCCTTCGCGACGGCGATCTCGACCTTGGCGCGGCCGTCCGAGAAGTAGAGCTTCAGCGGCACGAGCGTGTACCCGCCCGCTGAGACGGCATGCGAGAGCTTGATGATCTCGTCCTTGTGCAGGAGCAGCTTGCGGACGCGCTTCGAGGCGTGATTGGTCCAATGCCCCTGCGAGTACTCCGGAATGTGCACGGCGTCGAGGAACGCCTCTCCCCCGTTGATGTATGCGTAGCCGTCGGAGATGTTGGCGCGCCCCTCACGCAGGGACTTCACCTCGGTACCGGTGAGCACGAGGCCGGCCTCGTACGTCTTCTCGATCGTGTACTCGTGGCGTGCGCGACGATTGGTCGCGACGACCTTCTCCCCGCGTTCCCTGGGCATGCTGACTCCTCGATCGATCGCCGCGCGATCGCACGGCAGCCGTTCAGTCTACCCCCAGCCGGGGTCGACTCAGGTGCGGAGCCACCGCCGGATCGCGAAGCTTGCCGACAGCGCCGCCAGCACGACTCCGATGACGATCAGCACCGGCACCACCAGCCAGGCATCGGCCAGCCCGACCCACGTCGTCACGAACTCGACCCTGCCGCGGAGGTACTGATCGACGCCGAAGTGCACACCTGCGATGACGGCGGCACTGGCGAGGATCGACCCGATGAGCGCGGCGAACACGCCCTCCAGCACGAACGGCGTCTGGATGAACCGATTGGATGCCCCGACCAGCCGCATGATGCCGAGCTCGCGTCTTCGGGCATAGGCCGACAGCCGGATCGTCGTGGCGATCAGCAGCACGGCAGCGATCAGCATGAGTGCGGCGATGCCGACCGCGATGTAGGTCGCGACGGTGAGCGCCGAGAAGAGCGGCTCGAGGTACTGCAGCTGGTCCTGCACCTCCTCTACACCCTCGGTGCCGCGGAACGCCTCGAGGATCACGTCGGACTGCCGCTGGTCGACGAGGTTGATCCAGTACGTCTCGTTGAGCTGGTCGGGCGTGATGACGCTCGCGTAGTCCTCGCCGAGCAGGTCGAGGACGTTCTGGTACGCCTCTTCGCTGTCCTCGAACCGCACGTCACGGATCAAGGGAGCCAGCGCCGGCCCGTCGAGCTTCTCCTGCACGGCGGCGAGCTGCTCCTCGGTCGCGACGCCGCCCGTGCAGGTCGGCGCCTGCGAGATCGCGGTGCACATGTAGATCGCGACCTGGGCGCGGTCGACCCAGAAGTCCTTCATCGTGGCGATCTGCATCTGCATGAGGATCGCCGCGCCCACGAACGTGAGCGACACGAACGTGACGAGGACGACCGAGATGACCATCGAGGCGTTGCGGCGCAGGCCGGTGAACGCCTCGGAGAGGATGAGTCCGACCCTCACGACGTGGGCCCCACTTCGTCATCGGGGTCGCTCTCGCCGAGCCCGAGACGGTCGGCGAGACCGAGCTCCGCCACATCGATCTCGGGGATGTCGGCGACCGGGATCGGCTGCGTCTGCGGTGCCGCAGGCGCCTTTGTGACGGGAAGCTTCGGCTCCGCTTCCTCCACGGACTCGGCCGGTTCGGGCGCGGGCTCGGGCTCCACGGCGCGCTCCTCGAGGGTCGAGGGCTTCGCCGCCGTTTCGGGCTCACGGTGCGGCGTCGGTGCCGGTGGGGGCGCAGCATCCGCCGCCTCTTCCTCATCGAGGTCGGCGAGGGTCGGATCGAGACCGGCTTCGGCTGCTGCGGCCGCTTCGCGCTGCACCTCGAGCACCGCGGTGAGCGCGGCGACGGCGGCGGCGCCGCGCTCCTGCTCGGGTGCGAGGCTCGGGAGGCCGGACGTGTCGCCGTACCCGCCGTGCCTCTCGTCGCGCACCATCTCGCCGTAGGCGAGCTCGATCACGCGACGCTGCATCTGGTCGACGAAGCCGGCTTCATGGGTTGCCATGACGACCGTGGTGCCCCCGGCGTTGATGCGCGCCAGCAGCTGCATGATGTCGACGGATGTCGCGGGGTCGAGGTTTCCGGTCGGCTCGTCCGCGAGGAGAACCTGGGGGCGGTTGACCAATGCGCGCGCGATGGCGACGCGCTGCTGCTCACCGCCGGAGAGTTCGTGCGGGAACCGCTTCTCCTTGCCCTCGAGCCCGACGAGGGCGAGCACCTCGGGGACCGTCTGCTGGATGAATCCGCGCGACGACCCGATCACCTGCAGCGTGAACGCGACGTTCTGGAAGACCGTCTTGGTCGGCAGCAGGCGGAAGTCCTGGAAGACCGCGCCGATGTGGCGGCGGAAGTACGGCACCTTGCGGTTGGACAGGGTGCGGAGATCGCGGCCGAGCACGACCACACGGCCGTCGCTCGGTGTCTCCTCCCGCAGGATCATGCGCAGACACGACGACTTGCCCGAGCCGGAGGCGCCGACGAGGAACACGAACTCCCCCCGCAGCACCTCGAAATCGACGTTGTTCAGGGCCGGCTTCGACGTGCCCTTGTAGCGCTTCGTGACATTCTCGAACCGGATCATGGCCTAACGAGCCTAAGCGCGGCGGCCCGGGTGGGTCAGAGCGACACCCGGCGGGGGGCATCCGATCGTGCGCGCCGGGGCGCATCCGGGGCCACGGCGGGTCACGGGCGGGGCGGGCGACGCCGATGTCGTAGATATGTTCTAATGTCTGGGTATGGCAGCAGAGCAGGAGCGAGACCCGGATGCCGTGCCCGACCCGGGTGCGGAGTGGCTCGCCGACGTTCTCCACGCGCCCGACGATGTGAGCCTCGTCACCGAGGTCGCCGACATGATGTCGGTCTTCGCCGCGCAGCGACTGGTCCGCATCCATGCGATGCGCCGCAATGCGCTCGACGAGGCGCGGATGTACGGCGGCGCGGTCGCCGCGGTGGTCGAGCGCTCGGTGCGTCTCGAACTCGCCGCAGCTCTGCGGGTCACCGAGAATGCGGCCGCGGGGCTCGTGGCCATGGCCGAATCCCTCGTCCATCGCTACCCCGCCGCGCTCGAGTCGCTCGGGCGCGCGCGGATGACCGAGCGCCACGCCGAGATCCTCGTCGATGCCCTCGACCCGATCGAACCCGAGGTGCGCGCCCGCGTGACCGACCGTGCCATCGCGCTCGCGGAAGAGCTCGCGATCGGAGCTTTCCGACGGGCGCTGCGGGCGCTGATCGACGTCGAACGCTCTGCGACGCTCGCCGAGCGGCACGAGCGGGCTCTGGGGCAGCGGCGCGTGGTCGTCGAGCCCGCGGACGACGGGATGGCATGGATCCATGCGCTGCTTCCTGCCGTCGAGGCACGGGCGATCCACGGTCGGCTGACCGCGATCGCGAAGGCCCTCGGAGACGGTGACGACGACCGCACGCTCGACCAGCGGCGGGCGGACGTGTTCGGCGATCTCCTCGTCGACGGTGAGACGACCGCGCTGGCGCCCGAAGCGCGTGGCATCCGCGCGACCGTTGCGGTGACGGTTCCCGTCATGAGCCTGCTCGATCACGCCGGGGGCCCGGGAAGGTCTGCCGGAGGTGTCGACGCGTCGACGGCGTGCGGGCCGGCGGTCGTCGAGGGCGTCGGGCCCATCCCTGCCGCTCGTGCCCGCGAGCTGTGCGGCGGAGCGGACGGCTGGATGCGCATCCTCACCCACCCCGAGACGGGCGTGGTGCTCTCGGTCGGGCGTGATCAGTACCGACCACCGCCCCCGCTGCGTCGCCTGGTGCGATGGCGGGCCGACCGCTGTATGGCTCCGGGGTGCGGCATTCCGGCAGCGCGATGCGAGATCGACCATACGTTCGCGTGGGAGCACGGCGGTGAGACCTCGCTCGACAACCTCGCACCGCTCTGCAAGGGGCATCACACGATCAAGCACCATGGCGGCTGGCGTGTCTCGCAGATCGCGGGCTCAGGTGGCGCGCTGGAGTGGACGTCGCCATCCGGGCGCCGCTACCGGGTGGAGCCGGAGCGGCGAGTGCCGGTCTTCCGATCGTCGGACGATCTCGTGAGCGCACCGTTCTGAGCCCGCTCCCGCTTCCTGCCGCGATGCGGACCGCGGCATCCGCTGACGGGCACTGGACTCCGGCGCGCGTCTCGGGTCACGATGGAGGGATGACCGCTTCACCCATCCCCGCATCAGAGCTCCTGGTGGGCGCCTCGCGCACGATGCGCTTCGAGGGCCGGCAGCACGACTCGGGCGTCTCGTTCTTCTACGTCGACAACGACCCCGGCATGGGGCCGGGCCTGCACCGGCATCCCTATACCGAGACGTGGCTCGTTATCGAAGGAGAGGCGACCATCCGCATGGGCGACGACACCGTGGTCGCGCACGCCGGAGACACCGCGGTCGTCGCCGCCGACACGTGGCACGGCTTCACCAACACCGGTCAGGGACGCCTGCGGATCATGTGCATCCATGCGTCGCCCGTGATGATCCAGGAGAACCTGGACCAGGCCTGACCATCAGGTCAGGGCTGCGACGTCAGTCGTCGACGTCCTTGCGCTTGCGCCACCGGATGCCCGCCGAGATGAACCCGTCGAGGTCGCCGTCGAAGACGATGGCCGGGTTGCCGACCTCGTGCCCCGTGCGGAGGTCCTTGACGAGCTGCTGGCCGTAGAGGAAGTACGACCGCATCTGGTCGCCCCAGCTCGCGGTGATCACACCGGCGAGCTCCTTCTTCTTGGCAGCCTCCTTCTCCTTCTGCAGAAGGAGAAGGCGCGTCTGAAGCACGCGCATGGCCGCGGCGCGGTTCTGGATCTGCGACTTCTCGTTCTGCATGGAGACGACGAGCCCGGTCGGAAGGTGCGTCAGGCGCACGGCCGAGTCCGTCGTGTTGACCGACTGACCGCCCGGGCCGGACGAACGGAAGACGTCGACGCGGATGTCGCCCTCGGGGATGTCGACCTCGACGGCCTCCTCCATCACAGGGATGACCTCGACGGCGGCGAAGCTCGTCTGACGCTTGTCGGCCGAGCCGAACGGGCTGATGCGTGCGAGACGGTGCGTGCCCGCCTCGACCGAGAGCGTGCCGTACGCGTACGGCGCGTCGACCTCGAACGTCGCGGACTTGATCCCGGCGCCCTCGGCGTACGAGGTGTCCATGACCTTCACCGGGTACTTGTGGCGCTCGGCCCAGCGCAGGTACATGCGAAGCAGCATCTCGGCGAAGTCCGTGGCGTCGTCGCCCCCGGCGCCGGAGCGGATGGTCACGACGGCCGACCGGTCGTCGTACTCGCCGTCGAGGAGTGTCTGCACCTCGAGCTGGCCGACGATGTCCTCGAGCTCGGCGATCTCGCGACGCGCCTCTTCGGCCGAGTCCTCGTCGTCCATCTCGTTCGCGAGCTCGACGAGCACCTCGAGGTCGTCGAGACGCGACTCGACATCTGTGACGCGCTTGAGCTCGGACTGACGGTGGCTGAGGGCACTGGTGACCTTCTGCGCCTTCTCGACGTCGTCCCACAGGTCGGGTGCGCCGGCCTCCTCGCTCAGCCGCGCGATCTCTGCGGTGAGTCCCTCGACGTCGACCACGGACTTGATGTCGGAGAACGTGGAACGCAGGGCCTGGATATCGGCGGAGGGATCGAAGTCGAGCATGACAGTCCAGACTAACGTGGATGCCCGTGAGCGATCGCCCCGAACACGAACCCGTGCCCGCGCGGGACGTGCTCTGGCGGTTCGCTCCGATGATCTACGGCCCGACCGTCCTCTTCGCCCTGGGCGAGGGTGCCGTCATCCCGCTGATCCCGGTCATCGCCGCACAGCTGGGAGCGGATGTCGCGACCGCCGCGCTCGTCGCGTCGGCGCTGGTCGTCGGCCAGCTGTGCGGCAACATCCCCGCGGGCTGGGCCGTCGCCCGGATCGGCGAGCGTCTCACCATGGCCATCGCAGGCCTGCTCTCGCTCGGCGCGGTGGTGGGCCTCGCCCTCGCACCGTCGCTCGGGGTGTTCGCCCTCGCCATCTTCCTCATCGGGTTCTGCGCCGCCGCGTTCGGCCTCGCACGTCACTCGTTCATGACCACTCGGGTGCCGCTCGCCTTCCGAGCACGCGCGCTCTCGCTCCTCGGCGGCACGTTCCGTCTCGGCATGTTCATCGGCCCGTTCGTCGCGGCCGGTCTGCTGGTGCTCTTCGGCGACGAGCACGCCGCGATCTGGTTCTTCGCGGGATGCCTCGTCGCCACGGTGCTCCTCGTGCTCCTCGGGCCCGACCCGGAGAAGCAGCTCACGCCGTCGAAGGACGACTCGAGGCTGGCCGAGGACACCGGCGAGCCTGTGACCGGATCCATCCCCACCTCCGAGCGCGCCGGCGTGTTCCGCACGATGTGGCAGTACCGACGCGTGCTGTCGCGTCTCGGGCTGGCCGCGGCATCCCTCTCCGCCGTCCGCTCGGCACGGCAGGTCGTGCTCCCCCTGTGGGGCGTGTCGATCGGACTCGACGCGCAGACGATCGCGCTCGTGGTCGGCATCTCGGGTGCGATCGACTTCGCCCTCTTCTACGCGAGCGGCCAGGTGATGGACCGGTTCGGACGGCTCTGGGCCGCGCTCCCCGCCATGCTCCTCATGGGGCTCGGCTTCATCGCGCTGTCGTTCACGCACGACCTCGACCAGTCCGCGATGTGGTTCGCGATGTTCGCGGCCGTGCTCGGCGTCGGCAACGGCCTGTCGAGCGGCATCCTCCTCACCCTCGGCGCCGATGTCGCACCGCGGAGCGATCCTGCTCCCTTCCTGGGCTCGTGGCGGACGCTGACCGACGCGGGCGGCGCGGTCTCGCCGTTGGTCGTCTCGGCCATCGCCGCGGTGACGAGCCTCGCCGTCGCCACCGGAGCCGTCGGCCTCATCGGCCTCATCGGCGCTCTCGCCTTCGTGCGATGGGTGCCGCGATTCGTGCCGCGGGTCCGGCCGTGAGCGAGCCTCGTCGGGGGGACCGTTCGGCGACGGTCGGCTGACGCGGCCGGAAGGCCTCACCGCGAGATCAGACCCACGACCTCCGCACCGCTTCGGCCCCGAGCTGCATTCGGGTGGTGACCCCCGCGATCTCCATGAGCTCGGACACGCGACGCTGGACCGTGCGCAGGGAGATTCCGAGCTGCGCGGCGGCCGCGGCATCCGTCACCCCCAGCAGAAGCAGGCGGAGGAGATCACGGTCGACGTCCTCGGTGGTGGGCGTCGCGGCGAACGGGAGGAACTCGGTCGCCGAGCGCCAGTACTCCTCGAAGATCGACGTCACGAGGTCGAGCAGGCCGCTGGGGTGGATGAGGAGGGCACCGAAGCCCTGGTCCGCGTCGTGCGAATGCATCGGGACGAGCGCCATCTGGTCGTCGGCGATGAACATGCGCGTCGGGAGGGTCGGGAGGACCCGGATCTCCTCGCCGATCTGGGCCATCTCCCGAGCGGCGGTGAGGAACCCCGGGCGCTCCAGGACGGCGCTCTCGACGATCACCCGATAGCGGACGCCGCGGGCGAGGGCGCGGTCCTCCTCGATGTTCTCCTCACCGCTGACGAGCGCGATCTGGTGCAGCACGAGCACCCGGACCTGCTCGGTCGACGCCGCCTGCAGCTGCGCGACGCGCTGGCGCACGGCATCGTCGCCGATCACGACGTCGACGACGTCGGCGACGCTGCGCTGCTCGGCGGATCGCCGATACAGGTCGCTCAGCTCGGCGAGGGCCTCGTGGGCGCGGGTGAGCCCTCGCTCGCGCTCCAGCAGCAGCGGGCGCAGCGCCATGGACGGCGGGGATGCCACGAACCTGTCGCTGCTCGAGGCCTGACGCGCGAGAAGCCCGAGGCTCTCCAATTCGGCGACCATCGGGCGCACGCGGGGCAGCGACATGCTCAGCGCCGCGGCGACCTCGGCCGTCGACGCAGAGGGCTGCTGGAGGACGCACCGATAGACGGCGGTGTGCGCCTCGTCGAGTCCGAGCGCATCCAGCACGGTGACCTTCCCCATCGCTCCATCGTCACCCGCCGGGCCTGGCGGATGGTGGACATGGCATTTCTCCGCCACCACTTTAGGCGAGCCTCCAGGGATGCTTCTTAAAGATCCCCTACCCCCGAGAGGTTCACGCATGTCACGACCCCAGCCCATCGGCCGCCGCCTGCGCCCGATCGTCGCCGCCACAAGCGGTCTGGCGATCGGCATCGCAGGCATCGGCCTCTGCACTCTGCCGGCGTCCGCAAACGCCACCGTCGACGGTCCCCCCACCACTGACGCGGTCGCCGGCGGCTCCACCACGGTCACGCTGATCACGGGCGACCGTGTCACCGTCACCGACCTGAGCGACGGCACCCACACCGTCGACATCGACACCGCCGTCGAAGGCGCCGGTGTGCGCACGTACGAGGTCGGCGGCGAATACCACGTCCTCCCCGACGCGGCGCTCCCCTACCTGGCCTCGGGCGCGCTCGACCAGGACCTGTTCAATGTGTCGATGCTCATCGAGTACGGCTACGACGACGCCTCCGTCGACGCGACCCCGGTGATCGTCGAGACCGACGGCGCCGCCGCGCGCACCTACGCTGCTCCCGTCCCCGGCCTCGAGGTGCAGGCGGAGCTCGCCAGCATCGGCGGCGCCGCCGCGACGCTCGGCCACGCCGACGCCGCCTCCGCATGGGGCGCTCTCACCGACTCGGCCGGCGCCTCCGCACGCTCGTTCTCGACCGGTGCCACCCTCGCGGGCGGCATCGAGGCCATCCACCTCGACGGCAAGGTGCAGGCAACGCTCGACTCGAGCGTGCCGTTCATCGACGCCCCCGAGGCGTGGGCCCAGGGCTACACCGGTGAAGGCGTGACCGTCGCGGTGCTCGACACCGGCATCGACGACGAGCACCCCGACGTCGCCGGCCGTGTGCTCAGCACGTCGAAGAGCTTCGTGCCCGGGGAGGAAGTCGCGACCGACTTCCACGGCCACGGCACCCACGTCGCCTCGACCATCGCCGGAACCGGCGCGGCCAGCGACGGCACCCACCGCGGCGTCGCCGACGGCGCCGACCTGCTGATCGGCAAGGTGCTCGGCGCCGACGGCTACGGTCAGGACTCGTGGATCATCGAGGCGATGGAGTGGGCCGGCCAGAACGCCCCGATCGTGTCGATGAGCCTCGGCTCCATGTCGCCGTCCGACGGCAAGGACCTCATGGCCGAGTCGCTCAACCAGATCGCCGAGCAGACCGGCGCCCTGTTCGTGGTCGCGGCCGGTAACGCCGGCGCACCGGAGACGATCGGCGCACCGGGATCGGCCGAGCAGGCCTTCACGGTCGGCTCGGTCGACGACCCGTCCGGCGACATGTCGTACTTCTCGAGCCAGGGGCCGCTGTCGCGCTCCGGCGCGCTGAAGCCCAACGTCAGCGGTCCCGGAAACGACGTGACCGCGGCCCGTTCGGCGGACAGCCCCGGTGAGGGCTCGTACATCGGCATGAGCGGCACCTCGATGGCCACGCCTCACGTGGCCGGCGCCGCAGCCATCCTGCTGAGCGCGAACCCCGACCTCACGACGGACGAGCTCAAGGCGGCCCTGGCGAGCACGGCCACCGACTACGGCTTCACGTCGTACGCGGGCGGCTCCGGCGTCGTCAACGTCGCCGCCGCGCTCAACGCTCCCGTCGTCGCAGCGGGATCCGGCGACTTCGGCATGCTCATGTGGGGCGAGGAGCCGACTCCGGTCGAGCGCACCGTCGAGTACACGAACCGCACGGATGCCGAGATCACCGTCGCCCTCGAGGCGACGCTGACCGACACGACGCCCGGTGGCGTCGAGGGCCCCGGCCCGCTGTCGGACGGGATCGCTTTCGACGCGCTCACGACGGACGTCGACTCGCTCATCATTCCGGCAGGCGAGACCAAGTCCGTCACGATGACGGTCGACCCGTCGAAGGTCCCCGCGGGCACTCAGCTCTCCGGCGCCCTCGTCGGCTCGGTCGACGGCGAGCCCGTGACGCGCACCGCGATCGGCACGATCGCCGAGGCCGAGCGCTACGACCTCACCCTCACCGCGACCGACTTCGAGGGCCAGCCCATCTCCGCGTACGCGGTGGTGTGGGATGCGGCATCGGATTGGATGGAACCCGTCCTCGTCGAGGGAGAGACCACGCTGCGCCTGATGAAGGGCGACTACTCGGTCACCTCGTTCATGGAGGTCAACCGCACGCCCGACACCATCGCGAGCGTTCTCGTGGGCGACCCCATGCTGACGCTTGACCGCGACATGGCGGTCGCGTTCGACGCGCGCACCGCGACGGAGGCCACGGTCGACGTCGGTCGGGACGATCTGGAGCAGGTCTTCGGCCGGATGGACTTCCGCGCCGACGACTTCGCGACGGGCGCCATCATGCCGGTCTACATCGATGAGATGTGGGCGCAGCCGATGAAGGTCGACGACGCCGAGTTCGACTTCACCACGCGCTGGCGCCTGTGGGAGCCGATGCTCACGGTGAAGGCCGGAAAGCAGCCGCTCGACGTCATCGTGCAGGTGGGCTCGACGTTCCTCAACGGCGAGATCAAGGCCACCGCGGTGAACGCCGGGAAGGGCACTCCGGACGAGATCGCCGCGGCCGGCGTCAAGGGCAAGGTCGCGATCGTCACCCGCTCGAACGACCTCACGCCCGGACAGGCCGTCGCGAACGCGGCCGCCGCCGGCGCGAAGATGGTCATCCTCGCGAACGACTCCGACCGCGAACTGAGCACGTGGGTGGGATCGGACGACTACGAGTCGGACGCGCCGATCACCGTCGCCGCCGTCAGCGGCGTCGAGGGGCGCAAGCTCATCGCGGACGCGGCGAAGAAGAAGGTCACCATCACTGCTGTCGGCGATGAGTACGCGGATGTCGTGTACGACGTCGCCCGCTACAGCGATGGCGAGATCCCGGCCGACCTCGCGTATGCGCCGAAGGATCTGACGCGCATCGACACGACCTATCACGGTCAGAAGGAGCTGATGGGCGAGTTCCGGTACGACTTCGTGCCGGGAGCGCGCTATGGCTCGGGCTTCTTCCTTCGCGCGGAGCGCGGCGTCATCCGCGAGGAATGGGTGAGCACCGAGGACCTGCGCTGGAATCAGGGCGTCGGAGTCGAGTCGGTCCGCTGGGAGATGCGCGACACGATGCGCTCCTACCCGGCCGGCAAGGAGCTCGAGGTCGAGTACTTCGGCGGAATCGTGCGTCCGAACATCGGCGTCGGCTACTGGGTGCCCTACCGCGTGTCGGACTACGCGCAGGTCAACGTCCCCAGCTGGGCTGACGGCGGCGATCCCATGCGCACCGGCTCGTTCGACACGTGGATGGAGCCGGCCACCGTCACGCAGCTGACCGACATCTACCTCGACGGCGAGCTCGTCAAGCAGGCCCAGTACCAGGGTGCGAACATCTACGAGCTGCCCGACGGCGAGCAGGACTGGCGTGTCGTCAGCACGGCGACGCACGACGGCTCGCACCTGA
Organism: Microbacterium sulfonylureivorans; assembly: GCF_003999995.1. Taxonomy (NCBI): domain Bacteria; kingdom Bacillati; phylum Actinomycetota; class Actinomycetes; order Micrococcales; family Microbacteriaceae; genus Microbacterium; species Microbacterium sulfonylureivorans. The sequence continues at coordinate 75,821 of NZ_RJAD01000002.1, read as the reverse complement.
AGGGCTCGACCAAGACGGTCAGCGAGTGGACCTTCCGCTCGGAGGGCAAGCTCGGCGACTGGACCCAGCGGCTTCTGCCGATGATGTCCGCCTACTACGACGTCGACGTGAACGTCGAGAACCTCGTGGGCGAGGGGCGCCGCAAGGGCTCCAGCATCCCGCTCGGTCTCGAACTCGGCCATGTCGCCGGCACCGCGCCGGCCGGCAAGATCACCGAGGCGAAGCTCGAGGCCCGCACCGCGGGCGGCGAGTGGAAGAAGGTCTCCCTGAAGCCCGCGAAGACGGATGCCCCGACCGGCGCGGTCGAGGGCGACGGCGACGTCTTCGTGAAGTCGCGCGCCTGGGTCAGCGGGTATGCCGCGCAGATTCCGGTGTCCGACAAGGGCGGCTGGGTCGACCTGCGGGTGACGGCGAAGGATGCCGCGGGCAACACGTTCTCGCAGGAGATCGAGAAGGCCTTCGAGACGACGCCCGTCAAGGGCTCGGGCGGCGGCCACGGCGGCGGCGACCACGGCGGCCCCGGCAACGGCGGCCCCGGCAACGGCGGCGGTGACCACGGCGGCCCCGGCCACGGCGGCGGCGGTGACCACGGCGGCCCCGGCCACGGTCCGGGTCACGGCGGCGGCGGCGGTCGCGTCCCCTGCTGACACGACAGCACTGAGCAGCGAGTTCAGGGTCCCATCCGCTTCGGCGGGTGGGACCCTGTCCCGTTATCGGGATCGAGCGCCGCGCCCGACGTGGTCAGCGCAGCGCCGTGCGACTCGTGGCCGTCGCCTCCAGGCCGACACCCTCGGACACGAAGAGCGTGAGGACCGGCGGATGCCACGCAGCGGCGACGGTCACGCGTGCCGACACGCCATCCGGAGTGGCCGCCGACACGAGCGTCGCGCCTCCCCCGACCTCGTCGACCATCAGCTGCGCCTGAGCCCGCACGCCGGCCGAGGTGAGCACGGCGACCGGCTCATCGTCGACGATGGTCAGCTCGAAGCCGTCCGCGGCGGCGAGGGCCGCAGCATCCGCCAGCGAATCGAGGCGCTTCTGGGCCAGGTACAGACTCGTCGCATCGACGCACACCAGGACGGCGACGAGCGCGAGCGCCGCGTAGCCGATGGTCAGGAGGAGGACGCTGCCCTCGTCATCTGGCTCGCGCGCGGGGGCGCCGTGCCGATGGAGTCTCACTCCGACCCCCAGAACCGAGAGACCTTGTGCGCGGCGAATGCCTCGATCGGCACGCTCGCCAGCCGGTCCAGGCCGAGGACCGACGGCACGAGCGGGAGCGCGACGGCCGCGCGGAGCGTCACGACGAGTGTCGCACCGGCACGCGGGCATTCTGCGCCGGCCGGGCGGCAGCTCAGCGAGAGCGCCACCCCGTCCGCGTCGAGGCCGTACTCCTGGACGATCGATTCGAGGACGAGATCGGCACGCTCTTCGGCATCCTCGGCATCGCCGGCCGTGGCGATCGCGCGGGCGATGTGGCGAGCTCCCGCTTCCGCGCCGAGCGACTGCTCCTGGATCAGGCCGAGCGCGACGACGAGGTAGACGAGCGGCACAAGCAGGACGAGTCCGACGAGGATGAACTCCAGCGCCGCCGAGCCGCGCTCGGCGTCGTCGGCCGCATCGCCGGGATCAGTCGAGGGACTCGATCGGAGCACGCGCGGTCACCTCCATCGTGCGCGGAGCGCCGAGCAATCCGACGAGCGGCAGCACCGCGCGCACGGTCACCTCGACCGTGGGGTGTCCGAGCGCGGCGCTCTCGCGCACGGCGACATCGGCCGAGTACTCGGCCCCGACCGTGCGGGTGACGATCTCGCGCGTGCGCTCCGCCCCGTCGTCGAGCGACGTATCGGCGAGAGCCGCGTGGTAGGCGCCTTCCACCGCCGCGTCGTGCACCACGTTGCGCACGTACAGGGCGAGGCCGAATTGGAGGACGGCGAGGGTCATCACGGTCAGCACAGCGCCGACCAGGACGAACTCGACGGGGCTGGAGCCCTCGTCTCCCTCGGCTGCCGCTCGCAGGCGGGCGCGGACGTGCACGGGCTAGAAGCCGGACACCCGCGAGATCGCCTGTTCGAACAGACCCGCGAGGGCGGGGCCGGCGAGCGCCCAGATCACGACGACGAGCCCGGCGGTCATGAGGGTGATGAGGACCCATCCGGGCACGTCGCCTCGCTCGTCCTCGCCGATGTCGAGCGCGGCTGCGCGGAGCCGGGCGATCAGTCGCTGCGTGTGGATGCGGATCATTTCTCTCCTTTGGACGTCGTGCTCAGCCGATGCCGAGCCGAAGCATGAAGACTCCCGGGAACACCGCGAACAGCACGCTGAGCGGGAGGATGAGGAAGACGAGCGGGACGAGCATGTAGATTTCTTTGCGCCCCGCCCGCTCGATGAGGTCGCGCTTGGCGTCCTCCCGGGCGTCGAGCGCCTGGGCATGGAGCACCTGCGCGAGCGGCGCCCCCCGGTCGATCGCGGCGACGAGCTGGTCGACCGCTCGCGTGAGTGCGGGTATCTGCAGTCGATCGGAGAGCTTGGCGAGCGCTTCGGAGAGCGGCGATCCGGTGCCGACGGCCACCACGACGCCGCGCAGCTCCGCGGTGAGCTCCCCGGCGCCGACGTCGCTGACGCGTCGCAGCGAGTCGAAGATGCCCTCGCCGGCCGACAGGCACAGCGCCACGAACTCGAGCACCGTCGGCAGCTCTTCCCGCACGCGCGCCGCGCGCGCCCGGGCGGCGCGGGTCAGCCGGGCGTCGCAGGCGAACGCGGCAGTGACGGCGGTGAGCGGGGGCAGGAGCGCGAGCGAGGGAGACCCTCGCCCGAGCAGCACCGCACCGACCACGAGCAACCCGCCCGCGGCGAGACCGACGAGCGCCCAGGCCAGCTGTCGACCCCGGAAGGCAGCAGGATCGCCCGGCGAGCCGGCCTGCCGCAGGCGCCGCGCGACGGACTCGTCGCCACCGACGACGCGCGCGAACCGGCGCTGCATCGTCTGCCACGCCAGCGCAGCGCTGTCGGCCGGTGCGATGGGGGCGATCCCGACGCCGCGGGGATCGATGACGTCGCGGATGTACGGGGCGATGCGACGGGCGAGGCTGGGCGCTCCCCACCGCGGGGCGAGCGAGAGCAGCAGGCAGATCCCCGCACCGAGCGCGGAGCCGAGCACGATCGAGAACGCGAGGTCGTCGATGCCGAGAAGGCTCATCCGAACCACCTCCGCGGCTCGGGCAGGCGGCCGAGTCGCACCATCACGCGGAACGCCACGAAGGACACCGCTGCCCCGACGAGGATCAGCACGATGCCCTCGGGGCTGCCGTACGCCTCCGCGCCTTCGGGCCGCATCGCCAGCAGCGCGAGGATGACCCACGGCGCGGCGACGCCGAGCACCGCCGCCCCGCGGATCCACGACTGCCGCGACTCGACCTCGGCTCGCAGCGCGGTGTCGGCGCGCACCGAACCGGCGAGCGCTCGCAGCACCGGTGTGAGGTCGGTGCCGCCGACCTGCCGGGCCATTCGAAGCGTCTCGACGATCCGGTCGGCCACAGGGTCGGCGAGGGCCGCTTTGAGTCGCTGCGCGCTGGAGTCGAAGTGCCCGGACGCCGCGACGTCGCGCGAGAACCCCGCGAACGCGGGACGAAGCTCGGCCGGTGCGGAATCCGCAAGGCTCGCCACCGCGTCGGGGAGGGACATCCCGGCCCTGACAGAGGCGATGAGCAGATCGCACACGTCGGGCCACAGTCCCCGCCGGGAGCGGACGAGTCGCGCACGTCGCGCGCGCAGCCACGCGAACGGCGCGAACGCACCGGCGACGGCGGCGACGAGGCTGAGCGCGGCGACCTGTGCGACCAGCCAGGCCGCCGCGGCGCCGACCACGGCGCCGCAGACCGCGACGACGACCACCGCACCGGGAGACACCCGTGCGAGGCCGGCGGACTCGAGAAGGCGTGCGAGGCGCCCGCTCGCGGGGCCCGTCGGACGCTCCGCCTTCACCGGCCACAGCCACGGCGACAGCACGAGGAGGATCCCGGCGGCGAGCACGGCACCCCAGACGAAGGTCATGCGGTCGCCTCGTAGATCGTCCGGGCCGCGACGACCCCGGCTTCCACTCCGGTCGGCTCAGCGATCTCGACCACCCGGCGCCGACCCGAGGCATCCCGTTCGCAGTGGACGACGAGATCGACGGATGCCGCGACCGCCGGCAGCACGAATGCCGCGTCGATGTTCCGCCCCGCGAGGAGCGGGAGTGCGGCGAGCTTGCCGAGCGCCTCGCGCGCGGAGTTGGCGTGGATGGTCGCCGCGCCCGGCACGCCGGTGTTCAGCGCGAGGAGGAGGTCGAGCGCCTCGGCGTCGCGCACCTCGCCGACGACGAGCCGGTCCGGCCGCATGCGCAGCGCCTCCTTCACGAGGCGCCGCAAGGTGACCTCGCCCGTTCCCTCCAGGCTCGGCTGACGCCCCTGGAGCGCGACGATGTCGGTGGCGGCCACGGCGAGCTCGAAGGTCTCCTCGACCGTGACGATGCGATGGCCCGGCGGGCACGCGGCGATCAAGGCTCCGAGCACGGTCGTCTTGCCTGCGTGCGTCGCACCGGAGACGAGGACGGAGGCGCCGCGCGCCATCGCCGAGCGCAGCAGCTCTGCCGCGTCGGCGGCGATCGAGCCCGCCGACACGAGACGGTCGAGGTCGCGGAAGGCGGGGAGGAACTTCCGGACGTTGACCGCCCAGTGGCGGTGAGTGATGTCGGGGATGACGACATGGAGACGCGAGCCGTCGGGCAGCGAGGCGTCGACGAACGGCTGGCTCAGGTCGACCCGACGGCCGGTGGACTGCAGCATCCGCTCGACGAGGTCGCGGACGGCGGAGTCGGTCAGGGCGAGCGGCGTGCGCTCCGACACGCCGCCGCGCGCGATGAAGATGCGATCCGGGGCGTTGATCCAGAGCTCTTCGACGGTGGGGTCGTCGAGATACGGCTGGAGGGGTCCGAACCCCGCCACGCTGGCGAGCACCTCGCGGACGCATGCCGACTCGTCGTCGACCGGCGCGAGCCCCCTCGCGAGTGCGAAGTCGTTGTGACGGCGCACCTCGGCGCGCGCGACGTGCGCGGCGAACTCGGGATCGCGCGACGGATCGGTGCGCTCCGCCCTCAGCCGTTCGCGCACCCGCTCGGCCACGACCGCCGCCGCAGACCCACCGGATGCCGCGGACGCCGCGACCGATGAGGGGGGCAGGACGGTGGGCGAAGGCACCATTGCATCCTCCCAAGACCGGAAAGCGACATCCCGAAGTTATCCACAGATGCGGAAGACGGCGGCGGGGGGCAGGATGGTGTGGAGCGGAAGGGGCCGACATGACGAAGCCGAAGAAGGAGCTGTCTCCCGGGCAGCAGGCCGTGTTCGGGGTGCTGGGGCTCGTGCAGGCGGCGTTCGCGTTCCTCGCGTTCTGGGACCTCGCCCATCGCGATGCCGACGAGGTGCGCGGCCCGAAGCCGGCGTGGATCCCCGCGATCCTCGTCAACTGGATCGGCCCGGCGAGCTACTTCCTCTTCGGCATCAAGCGCTGATCCGGCGTCGAGCAAGCGCCGACCGGCCACCCGCCGGACCGGGGGTCTGCCCCACAGCCGCCGTCCAGGCGCCTCAGTAGACTGAACCCACTCGCGGGAGTGGTGGAATTGGCAGACACGCAGGATTTAGGTTCCTGTGCCTCCGGGCGTGTGGGTTCAAGTCCCACCTTCCGCACGCAGCCGCATTCGCGGTGACCTCCGCCGACCTACCGACCGACGGGAACGACCTTGCACGACATCGCCCTCATCCCCTGGCTCGACCCCGCCGCGATCATCGCGTGGGCCGGGCCGTGGGCCCTTCTCGTGGTCTGCTTCATCGTCTTCGCCGAGACCGGTCTGCTTGTGGGCTTCCTCCTCCCCGGAGACACCCTGCTCGTGATCTCGGGGCTGCTGTCGCACCCGCAGACGGGCGCACCGAACGGCATCTTCGGCATCAGCGTGTGGTGGGTGGCGCTGCTGATCGGGCTCTCCGCGTTCATCGGCGGTGAGGTCGGCTACCTCATCGGCCACAAGGGCGGACCGGCGGTCTTCGAGAAGAAGGAGTCGGGCCTGTTCAGCGTCAAGAACGTCGAACGCACGAATGCCTTCTTCGAGCGCTTCGGCGGCCTCACGATCATCCTCGCCCGCTTCGTGCCGATCGTGCGCACGTTCGCGCCCGTCGCTGCGGGCGTGGGGCACATGCACAAGGGCAAGTACACGCTCTACAACTTCATCGGCGCGGTCCTCTGGGGCTTCGGCCTGACGATGTTCGGATATGCGATCGGGTTCATCCCGTGGGTCGCGCACTTCGTCGAAGAGTACATCGACGTCATCCTGCTGGTCGCCGTCGGCGGCACCGCCCTCATCACGCTGTGGCACTACTTCCGCGAGCGCAGCAAGGCCAAGAAGGCAGCGGCCGCGGGCGAGGACATCGTTACCGACCACGAGGAGGCCGAGGCGCTCGTGCTCGACCCCGAGGTCTTCGATCGCGGCCCCGAGCACCACGACCAGGCCGAAGGCGACGCCCCCAAGTCGTAGCGGCGGCGGCGCCCGGCGCTACGACGCCTTCGCGGTCTTCTTCTTCGTCGCGGGCTTCTTCGCTGCGGCGGACTTCGCGGCCGTGGTCTTGCCGGCGGGCTTGGCCGCGGCATCCTTCTTCGGCGCAGCCTTCGACGCACCGCCCTCGCGGGCGGCGCGGGACTTCTCGACGCTCGCGCGCAGGGCTTCCATGAGGTCGATGACCTCTCCCCCGGTGTCCTCCTCCTCGTGGTCGCCGAACGTCTCGGACGTGTCCAGCGCGTCGCCCTGCTCGAGCTTCGCGTCGATGAGGGTGCGCAGCTCGTCCTGGTACTCGTCGGCGAACTCCGACGGATCGAAGTCGCTCGCGAAGCTCTCGACGAGGGATGCCGAGAGCTCGAGCTCCTTCGCCGAGATGCGCACGGTCTCGTCCAATGCCGGGAACGCCGCCTCACGCACCTCGTCGGCCCACAGGAGCGTCTGCAGCACCAGCACGTCGCCGCGCACGCGCAGAGCGGCGAGGCGCGTCTTCTGACGCAGCGAGAACCGGACGATCGCCGTGCGGTCGGTCTGCTCGAGCGTCCGGCGCAGCAGCACGTACGCCTTGGGCGACGCACTGTCGGGCTCGAGGTAGTACGCCTTGTCGAGGGTGAGCAGGTCGACCTGGTCGCTCGGAACGAACTCGACGACGTCGATCTCGCGGCTCTTCTCCGCCGGCAGCGACGCCAAGTCGTCCTTCGTGAGCACGACGGTCTTCTCGCCGTCGTCGTACGCCTTGTCGATGTCCTGGTACGGCACGACCTCGCCGTCGATCTCGCAGACGCGCTGGTAGCGGATGCGCCCGCCGTCCTTGTTGTGCACCTGGTGCAGCGACACGTCGTGGTCCTCGGTCGCCGAATACACCTTGACCGGCACGTTGACCAGACCGAAGGTCAGCGCGCCCTTCCAGATCGCCCTCATCACACCAGTGAACACCGGTCACACCCGTCACGGCTAGTCCGGGCTGCTTCCCCTCGCCCGACACGGCAGGATGGGCCCATGGCGCAGGCGTGGGCGAAGGGGTCGGCCGAGCAGCTCGTGAGCATCGGCGGGCGGCGCCTGCGCGTCACCAACCTCGCCAAGGTCCTCTACCCCGAGACCGGCACGACCAAGGGGGAGGTGATCGACTACTACACGCGCATAGCCCCGCTGCTGATCCCCCACGTGATCGGCCGGCCCGTCACCCGCAAGCGCTGGCCCGAAGGCGTCGGCACCGATGACGAACCCGGCATGGTGTTCTTCGCGAAGGACCTCGAGCGCGGCGCCCCGTCATGGGTGAAGCGGATGCCGATCCCCCACTCGACAGGGACCAAGCACTATCCGCTGATCGGCGACATCCCGACGCTCGTCTACCTCGCCCAGGTCGCGAGCCTGGAGCTGCATGTGCCGCAATGGCGGTTCACACCCGAGGGCGAGCGCGGCTTCGCCGACCGGCTCGTGCTCGACCTCGATCCCGGCCCCGGCGCCGGGCTGCCGGAATGTGCGCTCGTCGCCGGCTGGGCACGAGGCATCCTGTCGGACATGGGTCTGGAGCCCTACCCGGTGACCAGCGGCAGCAAGGGCATCCACCTGTACACGGCGCTCCCGCCAGGTCAGTCCACCGAGCAGGCGTCGATGATCGCGAAGGAGCTGGCACGCTCCATCGAGGCCGACCACCCCGACCTGGTCGTGAGCTCGATGAAGAAGACGGAGCGGCACGGCAAGGTGCTGATCGACTGGAGCCAGAACAACGGCGCCAAGACGACGATCGCCCCCTACTCGCTGCGCGGCCGTGCGCATCCCACCGTCGCCGCGCCGCGCACGTGGGACGAGCTCGACGATCCCGGCCTGCGGCATCTGCTGTTCGACGAGGTGCTCGACCGCATGGACGAGATCGGCGACCCGATGGAGGCGCTCGGCTTCCACGCCGGGGGTCGCGAGGCGGAGACGGGCCCGCTGTCGGCCTACATCTCGAAGCGGAGCGCCTCGCGCACCCCGGAGCCGGTGCCCGAGAACCCGCTCGGCGCGACGCCGCACCGCGAGATGCCGATCTTCGTCATCCAGGAGCATCACGCCACCGCTCTGCACTGGGACTTCCGGCTCGAGCGCGACGGCGTGCTCGTCAGCTGGGCGGTGCCCCGCGGCGTACCGCACTCCTACAAGCGGAACAACCTGGCGATCATGACCGAGGACCACCCCATGGACTATGCGTCGTTCGAGGGCACCATCCCCGCCGGCGAGTACGGAGGCGGCTCGGTCACGATCTGGGACGACGGCAGGTACGAGCTGGAGAAGTGGCGCGACGACGAGGTCATCGCGACCCTCGAGGGTCGGCCAGGCGGTCCTCTGGGTCGGGTCCGCCTCGCGCTCATCCGCACCGAGGGCGAAGGCGAGAAGTCGAGCTGGCTGCTGCACCGGATGAAGACGGATGCCGCCGGCAGGCCGCAGCCGGACGGAATGCCCGTCGAGCCGAGCCCGCAGGCCGACGAGCCGCGCCGCTCCGTCACCTCGCGCTCGACGCTGCCTCGCGCGGAGCTCCTCCGCCCGATGCTCTCGACCTCGGCCACCCCCGGCCTCGCACGCCAGGCGGCCCAGCGCTGGGGCGACCCCGCGTGGGTCGAGGCGAAGTGGGACGGCATCCGTGCCGTGGGAGTGTGGGACGGCTCCCGCCTGCGCCTGTTCGCCCGCAGCGGCAACGAGCTCACACACCGCTATCCCGAGCTGACCGATCTCGACGCCGGGCTCGGCGAGGCACCCGCCGTCGTCGACGGCGAGCTCGTCGCACTCGAGCCCGACGGTCGTCCGAGCTTTCCGCTCCTGCAGACCCGCATGAACCTCGAGCGGCCCGGCGAGATCGCTCGCGAGGCCCGGCGCACCCCGGTGCGCTACTACCTCTTCGACGTCCTCTCGGACGACGGCCGCGACGTCGCCGGCCTGCGGCTGAGCGAGCGGCGAAGCATCCTGGAGAAGCGAGCCGCCCGCGCCATCCCCGCGATCGTCGTCCCGCCGGTGTTCGACGACGTCGACGCGGCCCTCGACGCCAGCGCGCGGCTGCGGCTCGAGGGGATCGTCGTGAAGGACCCGGGCTCGCGCTACGTGCGGGGCGGTCGCTCGGAGTCGTGGCTGAAGGTCAAGCACACCCGCACGCAGGAGGTCGTGATCGCCGGGATCCGTCCCGGCAAGGGCGGGCGCAGCGGCACGTTCGGCTCGCTGCTCCTCGGCATCCCCGGCCCCGACGGCCTGCAGTACGCCGGTCGCGTGGGCAGCGGGTTCAGCGATTCGACGCTCGCGACGCTGCTGAGGAAGCTCACGCCGCTGCGCACCGACGACAACCCCATGGTCGGCGTGCCGGCACTCGACGCGAGCGACGCGCTGTGGGTGCGACCAGAGCTCGTCGGCGAGGTCGAGTACGGCGAGTTCACTCCCGGCGGCATCCTCCGCCACTCCCGCTGGCGGGGGCTGCGACCCGACAAGAGCCCCGACGCCGTCCGTCGTGAGGACTGAGCCGGCGGGTCAGGCGTGGGCGTCGTGCTCGACGTGCCCCGCGGGCTCGAGCTGGAACGTCGAGTGCTCGACGTCGAAGTGCTCGGAGAGGCACGACTGGAGCGTGCTCAGAATGCCCGAGGCGCTCCCGTCGCGCATCGCGGCGTCGTCGACCACCACGTGGGCGGTGAAGACGGGCGCGCCGCGGGTGAGCTGCCATACGTGCACGTCGTGGACGTCGACCACGCCGGGAGTCGAGAGGATGTGCTCACGGATGTCGCGCACGTGCGTGCCCTGTGGTGCGGATTCGGCGAGCACCGACACGACCTCGCGCAGCAGGCCGATCGCGCGCGGGATGATCATGGCGGCGATCACGAGCGATGCGATCGCGTCGGCCTGCACCCACCCCGTCGTGACGATCACGATCGCAGCGACGATGACCATCGCAGAGCCGATCAGATCGCCCAGCACCTCGAGGTACGCGCCGCGCACGTTGATGCTGCGCCGCTGGGCCGAGCTCAGCAGCCACATCGCGACCCCGTTCGCGATCAGCCCGACGACGGCCACCGCCAGCATGAGTCCGCCGGCGACCTCGACCTCGCCCGGATCGAGGAGGCGCTGCACTCCCTCCACCGCGACCCACACGGACAGCACGATGAGGATCACGCCGTTCACGAGCGCCCCGAAGACCTCGGCGCGCTGATACCCGAACGTTCGGCGGTCGTTCGCCGGCCGCGCCGCCACGGACGTGGCCACCAGCGCGATGACGAGGGCCGCGGCATCCGTGAACATGTGCGCGGCGTCGGCGAGCAGCGCGAGCGATCCCGAGAGTGCGGCGCCGACGACCTGGACGATCATGACGACCGTCGTGATCGCGAGCGAGAGCGCGAGCAGCCGGCGATTGCTCGCCCCGCGGATGCCGCCCTCGGAGGCGTTCGCGTGATCGTGCATGTGCCCAGGCTAAGCCCGCGGCTCGGCCGGGGCGCGCCGATCGCGCTAGTCGGGAATGATCGTGATTCTCACTCCCGGAATGAGGTCAGAGCCCGGCGAGCAGCGGAGCGAGCTCCGCGAACGCGCGGGCGCGGTGAGACGCCGCGTTCTTCTCCGCCGCGGACCATTCACCGACCGATCGCTCGGCGCCGGCGGGCTGCCCGTCGGGGACGAACACCGGGTCGTATCCGAACCCGCCCTCGCCCGAGGCCGCGGCGGCGAGGCGGCCGGGCCAGCGCCCCTCGACGACCTCCTCGCGGGATGCGTCGCCGGGCACGACGAGCGCGATCGTCGACACGAACTGGGCCGTGCGGTGTGGATCGCAGATGTCGGACAGCTGGTCGAGCAGCAGGTTCAGGTTGGCGGAGGCATCCTTCGCATGGCCCGCCCAGTACGCGGAGAACACCCCGGGGGCGCCGCCGAGAACGTCGACGCAGATGCCCGAGTCATCGGCAAGCGCAGGGAGCCCGGTGTGCGCCGCAGCGGCACGCGCCTTGATCAGCGCGTTCTCGGCGAACGTCACGCCGTCTTCCACGGGCTCGGGGCCGTCGTAGGCGATGACCTGCAGGTCGGGCCTCGTCGCGGCGACGATGGCCTGGAACTCCTCGACCTTGTGACGATTGTGCGTCGCGAGCACCACCTGGCGCAGCTGCGCCGGACCGGCCGCCGATTCCGCGACGACCGCGGCCACCGCGTCCGCCGCGTCGGCGGGATGCGCCATCACTCCGCGCTCTCGGCGGGCTGCAGTGCCGCGAGCTGGTGCACCCGCAGGTCCGCGCAGCCGGCGACGCCGAGGTCGAGCAGCGCGTCGAGCTCGCGCTTGTCGAACGGCGCCCCCTCTGCGGTCCCCTGCACCTCGACGAAGAGGCCACGACCGGTGACGACGACGTTCATGTCGGTCTCGGCGCGCACGTCCTCGACGTAGGCGAGGTCGAGCATCGGCTCGCCGTCGATGATCCCCACCGAGACCGCCGCCACCGAGTCGATGAGCGGCACGGCCTTCTGCCCGATGAACTTCTTGGCCCGGCCCCACTCGATGGCGTCGGCCAGGGCGACGTACGCGCCGGTGATCGCCGCGGTGCGTGTGCCGCCGTCGGCCTGCAGCACGTCGCAGTCGATGACGATCGTGTTCTCACCGAGGGCCTTGGTGTCGACGACGGCGCGCAGCGCGCGGCCGATCAGCCGCGAGATCTCGTGGGTTCGTCCGCCGATCCTGCCTTTGACGCTCTCGCGATCGTTGCGGCTGTTGGTCGCTCGCGGGAGCATCGAGTACTCGGCCGTGATCCAGCCCTTGCCCTTGCCCGTCAGCCAGCGTGGAACGCCGTTCGTGAACGACGCCGTGCAGAGCACCTTCGTGCCGCCGAATGAGATGAGCGCCGATCCCTCGGCGTGGCTGCTCCAGCCCCGCTCGATGGTGATGGGGCGAAGCTGGTCGACGGAGCGGCCGTCGGCGCGGGTGATTTCAGTCATTGGGGCTCCTGATCGGACCGTACATGTCCCGAATTCTGCCGGTATCGATGGTTCACACCGACCGAATCTGGGACATGTAAGCGAGATGTTGGGACATGGATGCCGTCAGCGCGGCGGGATGGTGGGGATGGCGCCGGTCTGCACGAGCTGCACCTCGCGCACCTCGCGGCCCATGAGCCGGTGGGCGAGGCGCAGGAAGTCGTCGGCCGACGCACCCGTCGCCTCGTAGACGTGGGTGGGCGAGGCATCCGGGCCCGCGAGGAGGTCGCGGGAGACCAGTTGGCGGTAGACGTCCTTGGCGGTCTCGGTGTCGCTCGACACCAACGACACGTCGGGGCCCATCACGTAGCTGATCGCGCCTTCGAGGAACGGGTAGTGGGTGCAGCCGAGCACGAGGGTGTCGACGCCCGCGTGGCGCAACGGCGCGAGGTACTGCTCGGCGGTGGCGAGCACCTCGGGCGAGTCGGTGACCCCGGCCTCGACGAACTCGACGAAACGCGGGCACGCCTGTGCGGAGACCGTCAGTCGCTCGTTGACCTCGAGCATGTCCTGGTAGGCCCCGGAGCCGATCGTGCCCGCGGTGCCGATCACACCGATCCTGCCGTTGCGGGTCGTCGACATCGCGGTGCGCACGGCAGGCCCGATCACTTCGACCACCGGCACGTCGTATCGCTCGCGCGCGTCGCGCAGCATCGCGGCGGACGCGGTGTTGCAGGCGATGACGAGCATCTTGACGCCCTGATCGACCAGCGTGTCGAGGATCTCGAGGGAGTAGCGGCGGACGTCGGCGATCGGCTTGGGTCCGTACGGCGAATGCGCGGTGTCGCCGATGTAGAGGATCGACTCGCGCGGCAGCTGCGCCGATACGGCGCGGGCCACGGTGAGACCGCCGACACCGGAGTCGAAGATTCCGATGGGTGCGTCCTTCACGATGATCCAGCCTACGCCAGTACCTCACTAGGCTGACCGACATGCAGCCTTCGAGCGCCCTGCACACCGATCGCTATGAGCTCACGATGCTCGACGCCGCTCTGCGCGACGGCACAGCCGACAGACGCTGCGTGTTCGAGCTCTTCGGCCGCAGGCTGTCGGGCGGCCGCCGCTTCGGCGTGGTCGCGGGGACGGGGCGGCTGCTGTCCCTCGTCCGCGACTTCCGCTTCGGCGACGACGAGCTGCGGTTCCTCCGCGACGAGCGGGTGGTGGATGCCGCGACCCTCGACTTCCTCGAGGGCTACCGCTTCACCGGCTCGATCACCGGCTACCGCGAGGGCGAGCTGTACTTCCCCGGCTCCCCCATCCTGACCGTCGAGGGGACCTTCGCCGAGGCCGTCGTGCTCGAGACGCTGGCGCTCAGCGTGCTCAACCACGACTCGGCCGTGGCCACCGCTGCGGCGCGCATGGTCGTCGCCGCCGGCGACCGTCCGCTCGCCGAGATGGGCTCGCGCCGCGCCGGCGAGTCCTCGGCCGTCGCCGCCGCCCGCGCCGCGTACATCGCCGGGTTCGGCGCCACGTCGAACCTCGAGGCCGGCCGTACATGGGGCATCCCGACGATGGGCACGGCCGCCCACGCGTGGACGCTGCTGCACGACACCGAGGAGGGCGCCTTCCGCTCGCAGATCGACGCGCTCGGCGTCGACACCACCCTGCTCGTCGACACGTACGACACCCGCGAGGGCGTCGCCACGGCGATCCGGGTCGCCGGCACAGGATTGGGCGGCGTGCGCATCGACTCGGGAGACCTGCCGCTCGTCGCCGCCGAGGTGCGCGCCCAGCTCGACGAGCTCGGAGCGACCGGCACGCGGATCACCGTGACGAGCGACCTCGACGAATACGCGATCGCGGCGCTCGCGGCATCCCCGGTCGACGCGTACGGCGTCGGCACGTCCGTCGTCACCGGATCGGGCACCCCGACGGCCGGCATGGTCTACAAGCTCGTCGCGCGACAGGATGCCGCGGGAGGCTGGATCGCCGTCGCGAAGGCCTCCACCGACAAGGGGTCCAAGGGCGGCCGCAAGGCCGCGTTCCGCACTCTCGACCGCGGCACCGCGACGAGCGAGCTGATCGTCGTGTCCGACGGGTTCGAGGACGTCTCGACCGCGGCATCCCACCCCGACGCGCGGGCTCTGCAGGTCACGCTGATGACGGCCGGCGAGGCGGATGCCGCGCACGAGGGCCGCGACGGGGTCGAGGCGGCTCGCGCCCACCACGCGTTCGCGCGCGAGGAGCTGCCGGTTCGTGCCCTCGCGCTCAGCCGTGCGGACCCGGCCATTCCGACGGTCTACACCGACGCGGAATGATGCCGGGCGGGCCCCGCGGGCCTCACTTGGCGAGCGACTCGTAGATCTCTTTGCACGTCGGGCAGACCGGGAACTTCTCGGGGTCACGCCCCGGTGTCCACTTCTTGCCGCACAGCGCGCGCACCGGCTTGCCGGTGATGGCCGACTCGAGGATCTTGTCCTTCTTCACGTAGTGCGAGAAGCGCTCGTGGTCTCCGGGTTCGATGTTCTCTTCGCGGATGAGCTCTTCGAGCTCTCGGTCGAGGGTGGCCAGACCGCCCTGGTCCGGGCCTTCGAGAGGGGTGCTCATGGTCAGTCAGTTTAGCCCGCCGACGGGTCGGCGGCGCGGCCGATCAGGTCGACTCCGCGAACTCCATCAGCCGGCCGCCGCGACGGGAGAAGAGCATCGACCCGGCCGTGACGCCGATGAGCAGCACACCCAGTCCGGCTGCCAGCCCGGCCCACAGCGCGAGCATGGCCGAGTCGATGTCGCGCGTCAGCGCGATCCACGCGCACCACAGCGCCGGAACGCTCACGAGGATCGCCCCCACCATGACCACGCCCTGAGAGATCGCGCCGTTCGCGCCGGTGCGCTGCGGCTGCTGGAACGGACTCTCGCCGGGACGCGACACGGCGTACGGCGCGATGACGGACGACACGCTGGAGAGTCCGAGCCCTGCGAAGAAGAGCGCGACGCAGACGCCGACCATCGCGGGAAGCATCGCCCACCGACCGTGCAGCGAGATCGCCACCGGGATGGCGACCGCGAGGAGAGGGATGCCGATCAGCAGGACGGGGACGAGACGCCCGACGCGATCCGATACGCCGCGCGTGCCGCTCGCGATGTGCATCCACACCGCCGTCGAGTCGTACGCGATGTCGTTGTGCGGCAGCCACCCGAGCAGCAGAGCGGCGAACGGCACGGGCACGAGGATCGCCGATTCGAGAGGCACCCCCGCGATGAGCAGCGGCACGACGGTCGCGGCCGCCGCGACGGGGATCACCAGCACGTTGACGATGTACCGGCGGTCGCGGAACCAGTACACGAGGCTGCGCGCGGCCACCGCGCCGCCGGGCGTGCCCGGTGCGACACCGAACCAGCCCAGTCCCCCGCGCTCGCGGCCCGAGGTCGGGCGCTCCGTCGTGGTGAGAAGGCGCTTGACGACCCACGCCCAGAGCACGACGAGCAGGACGAGCGTCGCAACGGCGACGAGGACCGACGGCCAGGCCCGCTCCGCGCCGACGGCGAACAGGCCGGGGAATGCCCACGCGGCCCCGATCGGGGTCACCGCGAGCGACTCGACGGCCTGCGAGAGCTGCGACGGGACAGTCCCCTCCCACTCGAGTGAGGCGAGGAACACGCCGACCGGGACGACCACGATGACGATCACCAGCAGGAACAGCCCCGACAGCTCGCGCGAGCGGCGGTCTCGGAGGAAGAGTGACGCGACGGCCATGCACACGCGCGCGAGCATGGCGCAGGTGAGCACCCCGACGACGACTCCCCCGACGGCGGCCGGCACGCTCGCTCCGCTCTCGTTCCACACCACGGCGGCGCAGATCGCGATCGCGAGCAGGGCGAGGACGGGAACGCTGATCAGACCCGCGGCCGCGAGGACCACGGCAAGCCGGCGCCGGTCGAGCGGGAGCAGCGAGAAGCGCCGCGGGTCGAGCGGGTCGTCGACGGCGCCGAGCAGCGGCGCGAGTGCGAAGCCGAGGGTGACTGCGGACCCGCCGAGCACGGTGACGGCGAGCACGACGTCGATGCCGGCATCCCGGAGCGTGAGCAGCGCCACGCAGGCGGCGACCGTGGCGCCCACGAGCAGGACGAGCCCGAGGACGACCCGGAACACGTGGCCGCCGTCGCCGCGGAGGGCGCCGAACAGCAGCGCGAGCCTCAGTCGGAGAACGTGTGCAGCCACTCGAGACCCTCCACGTCGCTGAGCCCGCCCGCGAGCTCGACGAAGCGCTGCTCGAGGCTGAGCTCGCCGCGTACCTCGTCGATCGTGCCCTCTGCGAGGACCTGCCCGGCGACGATGACCGCCACTCGGGAGCAGACGCGCTCCACGAGCTCCATGCCGTGGCTCGAGAGGATCACCGTGCCCCCGTGGGCGACGTAGGCGGAGAGGATGTCGAGGATGATGGCGCTCGACACCGGATCGACGGCCTCGAACGGCTCGTCGAGCACGAGCAGCCGCGGGGAGTGGATGAGAGCACCGGCGAGCATGACCTTCTTCGCCATGCCGGCGGAGTAGTCCGAGACCACGCGACCGAGCGCGTCGGTGAGGTCGAACGCCCGCGCGAGGTCGGCCGTGCGGCTCTCGACGACGGCGGGCGCGAGGCCGCGCAGCACCCCGTAGTAGTAGAGGAGCTGACGCCCGGTCAGCCGGTCGAACGTGCGCAGCCGGTCGGGCAGCACGCCCATGACGCGCTTCGCGCCGAGGGGATCGGATGCCGCATCCACGCCTCCGACGCTGATCGAGCCCCGGTCGGGCTCGAGGAGCCCGGCGATCATCGAGAGGGTCGTCGTCTTGCCCGCGCCGTTCGGACCGACCAGCCCGTAGAACGTCCCCGCGGGGACGGTGAGGTCGATGCCGTCGACGGCGTGGGTGTCGCCGAAGCGCTTGGACACCCCGCGCAGGACCAGGACGTCGCCCGCTCCGGCCGGCGCGGTCAGCACCTCGGGAACGTCGACGTGCGCCTCGGCCTCGGGCTCGGCCTCCGGCGCGCGTTCGGGCTCCGCCTCGATGGGCAGGGCGACGGGTGTCTCGGCCATCGCGGGTTCGGGCTCCGCCTCGACCTCCGGCGCAGGCTCCGCCTCGACCTCCGGCGCAGGCTCCGCCTCGACCTCCGGCGCAGGCTCCGCCTCGACCTCCGGCGCAGGCTCGGCCTCGGTCTCCGGCGCGGGCTCGGCCTCGGCCTCGGCCTCCGGCGCAGGGTCGGCCTCGGTCTCCGGGGCTTGCGCGGGCTCGCGGTCGGGAAGCGGCGGCTTGGGCGGAACGACGATGTCGGCGGCGGCGAGGCCGGCGACGTCGAGGTCGGCCGGGAGGGGCGGCGGCGGACCGGGATCGGCGGGCTTCGCGGCCGGGCTCCTGCCCTTGCCGGCGCCCTTCTTGCGCGGGGGCTTGCGCGGTCCGACACGCTCGACGGACGCCGCCTTCGGGCCCGACGGCAGCGACACGATCGGCGCGCTGTCGTGACCGTCCGGCTCTTCCGGATCGATGTCGTTCGGCACCGGGAGGGAGGCTGTCACCGATCCAAGGTATCAAGTGGCCCTGGAAGAGGGGCAACGCGTGACGCCGAGTCTCGGGAACGTCGTTATGTCACGAATCGGCAACGGCGGCGCACCATTCTGCACGTTCCCAGGTGCCATCGCTACCATGGTCACGGCACGAAGGGGTGTCGAGTCGGTGAACCGACAGTGAATCACGCACTTCAGGAGCAGACCTTTGACCCTTCAGACCGTCATCCTCGCAGCCGGAATGGGCTCGCGCCTCGGCCGCAGCCTTCCCAAGCCGCTCACGGAGCTCGGCGACGGCCGCAGCATCATGCAGCAGCAGCACGACAACATCCGCGCGGCCTTCGGCGCCGACGCGAAGATCACCACCGTCGTGGGCTACCGTGCGGAGACCATCGTCGAGGCGTTCCCGACGGTCGACTACGTCTACAACGATCAGTACGACCAGACGAACACCTCCAAGAGCCTGCTCCGTGCCCTGACGACGACCGGCAAGGGCGGCGTGCTCTGGATGAACGGCGACGTCGTCTTCGATCCGCTGGTGCTCGGGCGCGCCATCGAGCTCATCGAGCGCGACCAGTCCTTCGTGACGGTCAACACCTCCAAGGTGAGCGACGAAGAGGTGAAGTACACGGTCACGACCGAGGGCTTCATCAACGAGCTCTCCAAGACCGTCAAGGGCGGCATCGGCGAGGCCGTCGGCATCAACTACGTCTCGAGTCGCGACAAGAAGGCCTTCATCCGCCAGCTGACGCGCGTCGACGACCAGGACTACTTCGAGCGCGGTCTCGAGTTGGCGATCGCCGAAGACGGCCTCCTGCTCGAGCCGCTCGACATCTCCGACCTGTACGCCGTCGAGGTGGACTTCGCCGAAGACCTCGAGCGCGCCAACCTGTACGTCTGACCCCGATCCGGCAGAATCTGTCAACCCCGGGCCGACGCTCGGGTTCCGGCGCATAGGATCGGCCCGATGGCCGAGAAGGTGCACCAGATCCACACGCTCCCCGCGGATTCGCCGTGGCAGGGCGGGCTTCCGCCTGCGGGCTCCGACGAGCATCCGCGCACGATCCGCGCGCTGGACCGCGTCCTCGCCATCCAGCGTCCTGTCGTGCTGGCGCATCTGCGCAGCATCCGCCTGCGCCATCCGGATGCCTCGACCGCCGACATCGTGCGGATCCTCGAGCGCCGCTATCTCACGGCCGTCACGACCGGCGGCGCCGCAGTCGGTGCGACGGCTGTCGTCCCCGGCATCGGCACGGGCATCACGCTCGCTCTGAGCGGCGTCGAGACGGTGGCGTTCCTGGAGGCGACCGCGCTCTTCGCGCAGTCGGTCACCGAGGTGCACGGCATCCCCGTCGCCGACCCCGACCGGGCGCGCGCTCTCGTGCTCACCCTCATGCTCGGCAAAGAGGGCGTCGACCTGGTGTCGCAGCTCGCCGGCCAGGTCGCGGGCAAGGGACCGACCCGCGACCGGTACTGGGGCGAGCTCGTGACCAAGACGCTCCCCCGCGCGGCCATGGGTCCGCTCGTCGATCGCCTCAAGACGACCTTCATCCACCAGTTCGCGGCGCGCGGCGGTGCCTCGTGGATCGGCAAGGCGCTGCCGTTCGGCATCGGCGCGGCGATCGGCGGCGCGGGCAACAACATCCTGGGGCGGCGTGTGCTGGTCAACTCCCGCCGCGCCTTCGGCCTCCCCCCTGCGATCCTGCCCCCCGATCTCGAGCCGCGACCCGGTGCGACGCGTATCGAGCGTGCGGCCACCCGCACGATCCGGCACGCCGGCGGGGCGATCGTGAGCGGCGTCTCGAGGAGCGGCAGGGCTATCGGGTCCACGGCGAAGCGCCTGACGCCGGGTGGGCGTCGCGAGCTCACCGAGAGTCCCGCCGACACCGATGACCTCGCCGACGACTGAGCAGGACGCGATTCATCGCGGCTCGGCTGTATCAGGCATCCGCTCGCCGCCCTCGACCTGGTGACACGTCGCCCGCGGGAGTACTCTCGCCGCGGGGAGAGAGGGCGAGGGGCAATGGCGTCCGCAGAAGATCGTCAGCACCTTCCGAAGGAATTCCGCGCGGTCGAACCCGAGGCGGATCTCGTCCCCGACGCCGCGAAGCCGATGCCGCAGGGCGAGAAGCCTCCGCCGAAGCGCTCCCGCGCGAAGAAGCCGGCTCCCCCGCCGGACGAGCCCGCGCCGCCGGAAGACGCGCCCGCGCCTGAGCCCACGGCGACTCCGGCGTTCTCGCTTCCGGATATGCCGACCACCGTGTCGCTCGTGACGGACTCGGTGATCACCCGTCCGCTCGCCGAGCGCATGGCCTCCGCGGCCCCGACCGAGCCGATCGGCGTCGTGATCGAGCTGCGCACCGACAGCGGCATCCCCCTCGACGACGCGGTCGCCGAGCTGCTCGGGCTGGTCCGCATCGCCGCGTCGGGCCGGGATGCCTCGTCCTGGCGCACCGGCAGCTACGTCATGGCAGCGCTGACCCCCGACGAGATCCACGCCCTCGTGCGCATCGACGCCGACAAGGGCTCGACACCGCGCTCCAACCGGCAGGAGGCGAAGTCCGCCCCGCGGAGCTTCATCAACCGGGTGTGGCCGAACTTCGAGGTGCGTGCCACCATCCACCGCTCCGTGATCACGACGAAGGCGGATGCTGCGGTGCGATCCTTCGACGCGACGGGCGACGGCATCGTGTGGGCCGTGTTCGACACCGGCATCGACCAGAAGCACCGCCACTTCCAGACGTACGGGACGCTCGAGCTCCCGGACGCCCTTCGACCGCGCAGCTTCGTTCCGGGCACGACCGACGCCGCGGCCCTCCAGGATCCGAACGGACACGGGACGCACGTGGCCGGGATCATCGCAGGCGGGCAGACCGCGACGCCGCGCGGCAGGAGGATCGCCGCGGCGACCTGGTACCGCACCGCCGAGGGCGAGACCGGTGTGGAGCGCGTCACGCTCGACCGGATCAGCGGCATGGCGCCCGAGGCGAAGATCCTGCCGATCAAGATGCTGCGAGACGACCGCACCGGAGACCTGGCGTCGCTCCTGGAGGCCCTCGAGTACATCCAGGAGCTCAATCGCTGGGGGCGCGAGCTCAACGTCCACGGCGTCAACCTCTCGCTGGGCTACCCGTTCGACCCTTCCTGGTTCGCCACAGGCCTCTCCCCAGTGTGCCGCGAGGTCGATCGGCTCGTCGCGAACGGGGTGTGCGTGGTCGTCTCGGCCGGCAACACCGGGTACGGCGCCGCCCGCGACACCGCGGGTCGCGAGATGCGCCTGGGCTTCGGGATGACCATCAACGACCCCGGGAACGCCGCCCGGGCGATCACCGTGGGCTCGACGTCTCTCAAGCCCTACTCGACCGGCGTCTCGTACTTCTCGTCGAAGGGGCCGACCGGGGACGGCAGACTCAAGCCCGACCTCGTCGCGCCCGGCGAACGCGTGGTGAGCGCCGGCGCCGGCGAGCTGCTGGCCAAGGCGCGCGCCAACGTGCACCTCAAGGCCGGTGAGAAGGCATCCGACATCACGTACGTCGAGGACTCGGGGACGTCGATGTCGGCGCCCCACGTCTCGGGCGTCGCCGCGGCGTTCCTGTCGGTGCACCGCGAGTTCATCGGCAAGCCCGACGACGTCAAGCGCGTGCTCATGGACTCCGCGAGCGACCTCGGCCGCGAGCGCACGTTCCAGGGCCGTGGCCTCGTCGACGCGATGCGGGCGATCCAGAGCGTATGACCCGCCCCGACCGGGGCCAGACAAGACAGACCGGAGGCATCATGAAGCTGCCGTACGCCGACGTCGAGTTCGACGCCAAGGGCGCGTTCGTGCATCGCGAACAGCTCGACGAGCTCGAGAAGCTGCTCACCGACAAGAGCCCGACCGACGTGATCGTCGTGTCGCACGGGTGGAACAACACCGCAGGGCAGGCGCGAGCCCTCTACGAGAAGCTCGTCGACTCGATCGTGGCCGTGCGCCCGCGGGTGGCCGGCGCCAAGGAGCGCCGCTTCGTCGTGGTGGGCGTGCTGTGGCCGTCGATCCAATGGGCGGAGGAGGAGAATTCCGGCGCGGGGGCCGGGGTCGACGACGACGTCGCCGTCCTGGAGGCCGAGATCGCGCTGCGCGTCGAGGATCCGAAGATCCGCGCCGAGCTGATCGCGCTCGCTCCCACGCTCGAGACGTCGTCGGCGGCGCAGGAGGAGTTCGTCGCGCTGCTGCGCAAGACCCTGCCCTCATCGACCAAGGGAGAGGACAAGGCCGGCTTCGACGCGCTCAAGAAGGCGCCCGCGGCAGAGGTCATCGACGCCGCACGCGGCGGAACGGAGTCGGACGCCGCGCCCGCCGTCGCCGGAGGGGCCGCCTCGATCGATCCGGCAGGTCTCGCACCGCTCGACGGCGACGGTGGCGGTGCGGGGTTCTTCGACAGCATCGTCGGCGCCGCACGCAACCTGGTCAACGTCAGCACGTACTACACGATGAAGGAGCGGGCGGGCGTCGTCGGGAAGAAGGGCGTCGCACCGCTCCTCGATCGCATCCACGCGGATGCGCGCAGCGCTCGCATCCATCTCGTCGGGCACTCGTTCGGGGGTCGCGCCGTCACCGCAGCCGCGCTCGCGACGTCAGCGCCGATCGCGTCGCTGTCGCTGCTCCAAGCGGCGTACAGCCACTTCGGCATGGCCAAGGACTGGGACGGCTCGGGCAAGAGCGGCATGTTCGCCGACGTCCCCGCGAAGGTGGACGGTCCGGTCATCATCACGTACACCCGCAACGACAAGGCGGTGGGGATGGCGTACCCCATCGCCTCGCGACTCGCCCGCCAGATCGGCGTGGCGCTCGGCGACGCGAACGACCCGTATGGCGGCATAGGCCGCAACGGCGCCCTGAAGACACCGGGAGGCGTCGCGGCGACCCTGCTCGACGTCGGCGGCACGTACGACTTCACGGCGCACGACGTCTGGTCTCTCAATGCGGACGCCTTCGTGTCCGGGCACTCCGACGTGACAGGGAAGCAGGTGGGCTACGCGGTGCTCTCCGCGGTGATGAGCACCTGAACCCGGCTGGCATCGCGGCCACGGCCGGGCATACTCTCGGAGACATGGACAGCACGCTGGCGTGTCTGGCGGCATGGATGCCCCGCCAGAGGTGGTACGCCGCCAAGGGTCGCCCCCCGAGCCTGCGCCTGATCTCCTGGTGGGACCTCGCACCGGCGTCGACGGACGACGCCGACGCGCGCATCCGCACCTACCTCGTCGCCGACGAGGGGGCGTTCCCGGCCGTGCTGTACCAGCTGCCGGTCGTCTCACGGGCGACGGAGACCGTGGATGCTCGGCTCGACCACATCATCGGCAGCCCCGAGCCCGGCACGACGTTCATCGACGGCCCGTTCGACCCCGCCTACGCCCGGGCGCTGATCCGGCTCGTCACGATCGGCGGCAGCGGCGAGGGTCCGCGGACGATCGCCACCGGTCACCCCGGCCGCGACGTCCCCGCCGACGAGCCGCGCACGGCCAGCGTGGTGACCGGCGAGCAGTCCAACACGTCGCTGATCTACCGCTGCAGCGGGATGCCGATCATCTGCAAGGTCTATCGCCAGCTCCACCCGGGCCTCAATCCCGACATCGAGCTGCCGACGGCGCTCGCCCAGGCAGGCTCGGTGCACGTGCCCCAGGCGATCGGCTGGGTCGAGGGCGCGTGGCCCGATCCCGCGACGGCGCAGGGAACGGTGACGGGCTCACTCGCCTCCGCGCAGGAGTTCCTCCCCGACGTCGAGGACGCGTGGCGGGTCGCCCTGCGTGCCGCTGCGCGCGGCGACGACTTCCGCGGTCCCGCGCGCGCGCTCGGCGCCGCGACGGCCGACGTGCACGTGTCGCTCGCCGAGCTCTTCCCGACCCGCGAGACGCTCCCCGGCGATCGGGAGGCCACCGCCGCGTCGTGGCACCGCCGGCTCACGATCGCGATCGCCGAGGTGCCGGAGATCGCCGAGCGGCGCGCCGCCATCGAGTCGGTGTACGAACACGCCGCGGCGGGCGCCTGGCCCGACCAGCAGCGCATCCACGGCGACTACCACCTGGGACAGGTGCTGCACGTCCCCGGCCGCGGCTGGGTGCTGCTCGACTTCGAAGGCGAGCCGCTGCGCCCCATGAACGAGCGAACGCGCGCCGATCTGGCGCTGCGGGATGTCGCCGGCATGCTTCGTTCGTTCGACTACGTGGCCGGCTCCATCCGCCTCGACGACCCCGATCGCTCGCCGCAGGCGGCGCGCGAGTGGGCGCGCGCGGCACGGACGGCGTTCCTCGAGGGATACGCCCTGGCCTCCGGCGCCGACCTGGCGGCCGACAGTCCCCTGCTGGCGGCGCTGGAGCTCGACAAGGCCGTCTACGAGGCGATCTACGAGGCCCGCAACCGTCCCACCTGGGTCACGATCCCGCTGCGCGCGATCGCCCGTCTCGTCGAGCGTCCGGCGCCGGTGGCCTGATCAGCCCTCGACGGCGTCGTCCAGCTCGGCCTCGTCGGGATCCGGTTCGTCGTCCTCCGACTCGTCGACCGAGCGGGAGTACCACCGGTCCCAGTCATCCATGAGCCGCCGGATCGCGCCGTGGAATCGCTCGGTGGCCGCTCCGGGAGCGGCGTCGCCGAAGTAGTGGCGCACCCACTGCTCGAGGCGCGCAACGGCCTCAGGATCGCCGAGGACCCGCTCGGTCTCGGCGACGATCGACGGGGCGGCCGCGGCGTCCAGCCACTCGCAGGCGGACAGGTAGCCGTGCGTGTCGATCGCGGCGGCGGGATCGGCGGGACGCGTGATCATGAGCGGCTTGTCGGCGGCGAGGCGGTCGTAGACCATCGCCGAGATGTCGACGATCGCGACGTCTGCGGCGGAGAGCTGCCAGCCGAGGTCGGGACCGTCGTCGAACACGTGCCGCGCCGACGGATCGGCGGCGTTCGCGGCCGCGATGGCCGCGATGATGCGGCGATTGGCCGCGCCGTACTGGGGGTCGACGACACCCGAGCGGGGGTGCGGACGGTAGATGAGACGGTGGCGCCCCGTCGCGAGGAGCGCCGTCGCGAGCGCCTCGCCGTGCGTCGCCACGGACCCGTAGTGAGCCGACGGCCGATCGCCCTCCCACGTCGGTGCGTAGAGCACGACGGTCCGGTCGTCGGGTGTGTACGGCAGCGTCCCCGAGTAGTGGTCGGCCTGTGGCCGGCCGATCGCGATCGTGCGGCGGTCGATGTCGTAGTCCCACAGCACCCGTGACAGGCGCTCGCGCGCGGCGTCGCCTGCGATCAGCGCATAGTCGTACGCCTTGTACTGGTTCGTGGTCATGTACATCTTGTCGGACTCGCCGTGGTTGATGAACACGTGCCAGCGTCGCCCGTACCGGAACATCTGGAAGTTGCGGGTGTTCTGGTTGACGTAGAGCACCACCCGGATGTCCTGCTTGGCGATGAACCGCTCCAGGTCGCGGACGGTGGGCACGAACGCGACCGGCGGCGAGTCCTCGGCGAGCAGGGCCTGCGCGCCGGTCGCCGCCCGGCTGAGGACGACGACGGGCCAGATCTTCGCGAGCTCGGCCAGGGGCTTGTACCACTGCCGCATCTGGTACATGTTGACCGCGCCGTCGGCGAAGTAGACCGCGACCCGGTAATGAAGACGCGGATGCTCCGGGAGGCTCGCGAGCGTGCGGCGGACGTCGATGACCGCCGACCGGCTTCTCACGGCCTTGCGGACGAGCGCGACGGCTTTCTTCGCATCGGAGACCAGACCCACGCTCCCAGCCTACCCAGGCCGCACGTGACATGATCGACCCGTGCAGGTCGAGCAGCGCGGGCGCAAGGACGCTCCAGAAGTCCCACCCCACGCCGGCGTCACCTACGTCATGCCCGTCCTGAACGAGCGCGACTACCTCCGCCGCGCCGTCGAGACCGTTCTCGCGCAGGATGCCGAAGGCCCGGCCGAGCTGATCCTCGCCCTCGCCCCATCCACGGACGGCACCACCGAGCTCGCCCGCGACCTCGCGGCCGGAGACGACCGGATCGTGCTGGTCGACAATCCCGACGCCGACATCCCCGTCGGACTCAACCGGGCGATCGCCGCGGGACGCTACCCCACGATCGTGCGCGTGGACGCGCACTCCGAGCTGCAGCCCGACTACACCCGCCGCGCGCTCGCGACCCTCGACGACGTGCGGGCCGCCAACGTCGGCGGTGTCATGCGCGCCGACGGGCGATCGCCGTTCCAGCGGGCGGTGGCGCGGGCCTACAACTCCCCCATCGGCCTCGGCGGCGGCGCCTACCACGGCGGAACCCAGGCGGGCGAGGCCGAGTCGGCCTACCTCGGTGTGATGCGCCGAGCGGTGCTCGACGAGGTCGGGCTCTTCGACGAGACGATCCGCCGCGGCGAGGACTGGGAGCTCAACCTCCGCATCCGCCGAGCCGGCTACCGGGTCTGGTTCGACCCCACGCTGTCGGTGACCTACTGGCCGCGCGAGAGCTGGTCGCGCCTGGTGCGCCAGTTCTCCGCCACCGGTCGCTGGCGCGGAGAACTCGTCCGCCGCTACGGACGCGGCAACTCGCTGCGCTTCTTCGCGCCGCCCGCGCTCGTGGCGACGATCCTCCTCGCCGTCGTGGTGGGCGTGCTGCAGGCGACCGGCGTGCTCGCGGGCTGGTGGGCGGTCGCGGCATCCGTCGTCTACCTGCCGATCGTCACGTACGCCGTCCTGATCGTCGTCGTGGCCCTCGGCTCCGGCGGCGGCCACGGATGGCGCGACAAGCTGTGGACGATGGCCGTGCTGCCCACGATGCACCTGTCGTGGGGCTGGGGCTTCCTCGTCGGAGTGCTGCGCGGCGCGCACGACACGGTCGACACCTCGAGGCTCGGCTCACGCAACACGCCCCTGCCGTGAGTCCGCGACGCGGCGGTCAGCCCGCGTCGACGAGCCCCTGGTCGAGGATGCGCGCCACCACCCGCTCGGCTGCGCGACCGTCGTCGCGGGCATTGAACTTCTCGCGCCACCGGGCGTAGCGCGCGGCGAACTCCTCCGGATCACGGGCCAGAGCAGCGACGAGCTCGTCCTGCGAGCGGACGACCGGTCCGGGCGCGTGTGCCACCAGGTCGAAGTAGAAGCCGCGCAGCTCGCCGCGATAGTGCTCCATGTCGGGCACGAGGAAGTACATCGGCTTGCCGGTGACGGAGAAGTCGAACATCACCGAGGAGTAGTCGGTGATGAGCGCGTCGGCGGCGAGCAGCAGCTGGGACGTGTCGGGGAAGCCGGTGACGTCGATCACGCGCGGGCCCTCGGCATCCCGCCCCGGCTGAATCGTGCGCGAGTGCCCCCGCACGAGAACGACCGCATCGGCGGCCGATGCCAGTACCGCCGGATCGACGAAGTCCACGATCTCGTCGCGGTCGTCGCGCCACGTGGGCGCGTACAGGAGCACGCGCTCGTCAGCGCGGACGCCGAGCGCCGCCCGCGTCGCGGCGCCGTCGCCGGTCACCAGCACGTCGTTGCGGGGGTAGCCCTCGACCCACACCGGGCGCGACAGGAACGCGTACGCCTTCCCCAGGATGCGCGCGGCATAAGGGTTCTGTGCGAGGAGGATGTTCCAGCGGCGGGACTCGCGCACGACGGCGGCCATGCGGCGCGGGTCGAAGCCGGGCCGGTGCAGCGCGAGTCGCTTGAGCGGAGTGCCGTGCCAGGTCTGCAGGACGACCTGGCCCCCTCGACGCGAGAAGCGCCGGCGGAGCCAGTCGTTCACGACGAGCAGCCTCGCCGCGCCGCGGGCGCGCCACCATTCGGGGCTGCCCTCGACGATCGGCACGGCGCCCTCGGGGACGGAGACCGACAGGTCGACGACGCTCCAGTAGCGGGTCACACCCGGCGCGCGCCGCGCGAGCTCCCGATCGATCGCGAGAGGGTTGCAGCTCGCATTGCGACCGTAGAAGCTCTCGAAGAACACCGCGTTCTCGAGACGCGCCGGACGGTGCGCGTACCGGCGCTCGAGGGCGTCCTGGCCCTCGCCGGAGTCGTAAGCGGGGTCGACCGGAGGGCCGACGCGCAGGATCCAGCCGTCGAGCTCGGCGCGCAGGGTGCCCAGCTGCGCGAGAGGGAGCGCGTCGGGAGCGGGGACGGCTCCGCCCTCGGCCGACTCGACGCGCACCTCGTACCGCCCTGCGGGCAGCGGAAGCACCGGTCCGCCCCAGCGTGCGGCGCGCAGCGGGAGCACCGCCCGCCATGTCTTGCCGCGACCCGTGAGCACCGCGGCCACACGGGCGCGGGCTCCGACGAGTTCCACCGACGCCGGACGGGGGCCCTCGCCGGAGAGCGTGAGCGCCGGACCGTCGTCGTGCGTGAAGCGGGCGTCGGTCATCGGTGTCCCTTCATCGGCCGGGCGTCGGCGCTCGATCCGGCCAGGATCGCACGGTACACCCTCTCGGCGTTGCCGCCGTCTCGGAATGCATGGACCTGCGCGCTCAGCGCGCGGGCGCGCTCGAGGCGCCGCCCGCGCTCGTCGGCGTCGGTCAGGACTGCTTCGAGCTGCGCCGCGGCGCCCGTCCAGTCGACGGACCAGTCGTCGCCGGCCACGTCTTCGTAGCGCCCGTAGAACCCGCGTCGACGACCGTACTCTGCGACGTCCGGGGCGAGGAAGACGACCGGGAGCGGCACGAGCGATGCGTCGTAGGCGAGCGAGGAGTAGTCGGTGACGAGGACGTCCATGCCCGGCAGCAGGGGGGTCACGTCGACGACGAGGTCGCTGCCGAGCGGCCTCACCCGATCGCTCGGCACGGGCGGCCGGTACTCCCCCGCACCCAGCGGGTGCGAGCGCACGAGGAGCACCGCGTCGCCGCGCTCCAGCACGTCCAGCAGAGCAGCCCATTCCGCCACGGAGGGCACGGCGGGGTCGGGCGCGCCGTCGCGCCACGTCGGCGCGTACAGCACGAGGCGCGTGGCCGGATCGACGGCACCGCACAGGCGGTCCAGCTCGGCCCGCGAGGTGCGCCGCCGATCGTCGGCCGTCCCCCGCGAGAGCACGTCGACCCGAGGCTCCCCGGTCACCGGAACGCGTTCGTCGGGCAGGGCGAACGCCGACTCGAGCCGCCCGCGCACCAGATGGGAAGCGGCAGGAAGGATGCGGATCCGGCGCGCGGCGCCGCGGAACATCGCTCCGAGGGCCGCACGCGCGAGGCGGGCCACGCCCAGTCGAGCGGCCGCGGCGGGAGGCCGCAGCGTCTCCGGCGAATCGAGTCCGATCCGCTTGAGCGGAATGCCGTGCCACAGCTGCACGACGAACGCACCCGACACCGCGTACCGGTTGACGTCGCCGAACCCGTGGGTCACGACGACCACCCGCGCACGCGCCGTGCGCCACAGGCCGCGCAGCGAGGACCTGCGGGCCGTGGGGATGCCTCGGGCCGCGGCATCCCGAGCCTCGCGGTCGGAGCCCACCAGCCAGAGCGCGTCACGGCCGTCGGCTGCGGCGACCGCCCACAGCGCGAGTGCGCCGTCGCCGATGCCCGCCCCGCAGCCGAAGACCCACTCGTCGCGCGAGCGCGGCACGAGCAGCGTGAGCATGCGCCCGGCGGCATACAGCGGGATGGTCGCGAGCTTCCTCGCATTCCCCGCGCCGAACGAGAAGGACGCCACCCCGCGAGCCTATCGCGGGGTGGCGTCCTGGGCCGTTTTCGCCGGCCTGTGTCCGGCCGGCCGTGGGGCTTACGGCTCGAGGGTCCCGAGCGTCAGATCCACCGTCTTGGTCTCGCCGTCGCGGACGAACGTGACCGTCGCCTCGCTGCCGGCGGCCGCGGCACGCACCTGAGCGGTCAGGTCGACCGCGTCGGTGACCGGCACGCCGTTGAACGAGGTCACGACGTCGCCCTCCTGGAGGCCCGCCGCGGCGGCCGCGCCGCCGTCGACCGCTTCCTTGATGTAGGCACCGGTGATGGTCGAGCCCTCGACGGATGCCGCGGGCAGGACGTTCGCGCCGAGAAGACCGTGCGTCGCCTCGCCGTTCTCGATGATCTCGTCGGTGATGCGCTGGGCGATGTCGGAAGGGATCGAGAAGCCGACGCCGATCGAGCCGGAGCCCTCGGCCGACCCGCCCGCCGTGGCGATGGCCACGTTGATGCCGATGAGCTTGCCCTCGGAGTCGACGAGCGCCCCGCCGGAGTTGCCGGGGTTGATCGCCGCGTCGGTCTGGATGACGGCGATCGAGATCGACGCCGACGGGGTCTGCTGGGTCTGCCCCTGTCCGAAGTCGAACTGGAACGGGCTGCCCTGCTCGCCCTCCTGGCCCTCCTCGGGGGTGTCGGTCTCGGCATCGCCGGAGTCCGGGGCGGCCGACGATGCGATCTCGATCGAACGGTTCAGCGCGCTGACGATTCCGGTGGTCACCGTGTTGGCGAGGCCGAGCGGTGCGCCGACGGCGATCGCGGCGTCGCCGACGTTGAGATCGGATGACGAGGCGAACTCGATGGGGGTGAGATCGGTCGCGCCCTCGAGCTTGATGACAGCGAGGTCGTACGTCGGGTCGGTTCCGACGACCGTCGCGTCGTAGACGCGACCGTCGGAGGTCGTGACCCGGATGGTGGCGTCGCCGGTGGCTCCGTCGAGCGTGACGACGTGCGTGTTCGTGACGACGTAGCCGTCCTCGGTCAGCACGACACCCGAGCCGGTGCCGCTGCCGCTGTCGCCGGCCGCTTCGATCGTGACGACGCTCGGCACGACCTTGGCCGCGATCGCGGTGGTCTGGTTGACCGATTCGGTGTCGTTGACCGTGACCGTGGCGGGGCCGGCCGCGGGCACGACGCTCGCGGGCGAGAAGAGGTTGACGCCTGCGTAGGCGCCGCCGAGCCCGGCGGCACCGCCGACGATCGCCGCGGCCACGATGAGGCCGACGACCTTTCCTGCACCCGACGACTTCTTGGGCGCGGTCGCGGTGGCGGCGGCCGGCGCCTGGCCGAGCGGGACGGTGGGCTGGGTGCCGGTGGCGGCCTGCCCGAACGCGGCGCCCTGCGGCTGACCGGCGTAGGACTGGGGGTATGCGGCCGGCTGGCCGGCGTAGCCCTGCGGACGGGCGTACGCCTGCTGGTGGATCGGGTATCCGGCCGGGGCGGTGGGCTGCGCCGGAACCTGAGGTGCGGCGGCCTGGGGCGCGGCGGCAGGAGCCTGGGGCGCAGCAGGGGCCTGTGCGGCCTGCCAGGCGGCCGTGGTGGGCGGCGCGGGGGCAGCCGGGGGCTGCACGGGCTGCGTCGCAGCGGTCTGCGGCGCGGTCGGCACTGCGGTCGGCACGGCGGGAGTGCCCTCGGCCGGAGGTGCGACGGCGGGCGTGTGCTCGCCGGCCGCGTCGGCGGGGGTGTGGTCTGCGGGGACGTTGCCCTGGTTGTCGCTCATGGTTGCTCCTTCTGCTGCGAGGCACTGACCACATTGCCCACCGATGCTGTGCGTTTCTTATGGTGCCTCTGGGACACCGCTATGCAATCGACCTGAGCGGGTCGAGTACCGTGATCCGATGCGACACATCCCCGGAGCATGGCACCGCACCGCGGCGGGTGCCGGACTCGTCGGTGCGGACGGATCCATCCGCCCCACCATCTTCGCCGAGATGTCGGCACTCGCGGCCGAAACCGGCGCGATCAACCTGGGTCAGGGCTTCCCCGACGAGGACGGGCCCGTCGAGGTCCTCGAGGCGGCCCGCGAGGCGATCGCCCACGGGGTGAACCAGTACCCGCCGGGCCGGGGCATCCCGGATCTGCTCTCGGCCGTCGCCGAGCACCAGGAGCGCTTCTACGGGCTGCACCTCGATCCGGCGCGCGACGTGCTCGTGACCGCCGGCGCGACGGAGGCGCTGGCGGCCACCCTGCTGGCGCTGATCGACGGGTCGGATGACGAGGTCGTCGTCTTCGAGCCGTACTACGACTCCTACGCCGCCGTCGTCGCCCTCGCGGGCGCCCGCCTCGTGACCGTGCCCCTGCGCTGGCCGGACTTCCAGCCCGACCTCGACGACCTGCGTCGCGCGGTCGGAGATCGCACACGGGCCATCCTGGTCAACGATCCCCACAACCCGACCGGGGCGGTGTTCGCCGCCGAGGTGCGCGACGAGATCGTGCGCCTCGCCGAGCGGCACGACGCGATCATCGTGACCGACGAGGTGTACGAGCATCTGGTCTTCGACGGTCCCCACGTGCCGATCGCGACGCTCCCCGGCGCGTGGGACCGCACGCTGACGATCTCGTCGGGCGGCAAGACGTTCTCCACGACCGGCTGGAAGATCGGGTGGGTGACGGGTCCCGCCGACCTGGTCTCCGCAGTGCTCGCGGTCAAGCAGTTCCTGACCTACGTCAACGGCAGCGCCTTCCAGCCGGCGATCGCGACCGGCCTTCGACTCGGCGACGGGTTCTACCGCCGCATCGCCGACGAGCTCCGGACCAAGCGCGACCTGCTCGGCGCGGGCCTGCGCGCGGCCGGGTTCGAGGTCTCCACCCCGGCCGGGTCGTACTTCACGGTCGCCGATGCGCGGCGGCTCGGGGCGACGGATGCCTCGGCCTTCTGCCGCGAGCTCCCCGAGCGCGCCGGGGTGGTCGCCATCCCGCTCACCGCCTTCGCCACGCCGGGGCGACGGGCCGAGTACGCCACGCTCGTTCGGTTCGCCGCGTGCAAGCGCGTCGAGGTGTTGGAAGAGGCGGCCTCCCGCCTCGCCGCCGCGCAGTGAACGCCGCGCTCAGGACTCCCTCGGTACGACGCCGAGCCGACGAAGCCGCAGCGAGGGGTTGACCCGGCGCACCCGCTCCACGGCCGCGGGGTCGAGATGCGCGACAGCCACGTCGGTGGCCGTCCCCACCGCCGCCAGATCGACCCCCTGAGGATCGACGATCATCGAACACCCGACGCCGAGCGGCGGCGGGTGGTCGGCCGCCGCCACGAACACCGTGTTCTCGATGGCGCGGGCGTGCAGCAGGGTGCGCCAGTGGTGCTCCTTGAGGGGACCCCGCACCCACTCCGCCGGGACGAGGAAGACATCCGCTCCTGCGTCGACGAGGAGCCGCCCGACCTCGGGGAAGCGCAGGTCGTAGCAGGTCATGAGGCCGAATCGGAGTCCGCCGAGCTCGAACGTCTCGGGGGCCGTGATGTCACCGGCCTCGACCCAGTCCGACTCCCGCTGACCGAACGCGTCATACAGATGGAGCTTGCGGTAGGTGGCGACGAGCCCGCTGCGATCGACCGCCACGACCGTGTTGCGCACCCGGCGATCGTCGCCGGCCCGTTCGAGGAGCCCGGCCACGATGTGCACGCCGTGCCGGTCCGCCAGCCCCCGGAGCGCCTGCACGAACGGCCCGTCCACGTCCTGCGCGTTCTCGAGGAGCGAGTGGTCGAACGGGTCGACGAAGTAGCTCGCGTACTCGGGGAAGACCACGAGTCGGGCGCCACGGGACGCTGCCGCGGCGGTCAGCTGCGCGATGGTGACGAGATTGGCGTCGGTGTCGGCGGTCGGCGCGAATTGCGCGACTCCGATCCCGATCGCGTCGGCGGCGGTCATGCGGCCTCCCTCGCGGACACGCGGGCTCGCATCGTCGCGGGGACGACGAGCCACAGCACGACGATCAGCGCCGACAGGCTTCCGAGCGCCCACCAGGCTGCCGCATCCCCCACGACGACGTCGAACACGAACGCCACGACGCCGACCACCAGCACCGAGACCGTGAACAGCGCCGTGATCAGCGCCGAGTGACCGTAGGCGACCACGGCGGCCTTCGCCCGCTGCTGGAAGAGGAAACGGTGCAGCGCGACGGGGGCCAGCGCGATGATGGCGCTGAGCGCCGACGTCACCACAAGCGTCAGATAGACGGTGCGCTGGCCGTCGGACAGATCCGCGAATGCCGGCTGGAACGCGAGGGCGAGGAGGAAGCCGGTGAGGATCTGCGTACCCGTCTGGAGGACGCGCAGCTCTTGCAGCACCTCGTTCCAGTTGCGGTCGGCGCGCTCGGTCGGCGTCTCGTCGCGCCCGTCGTCACGGTCGTCCTGCGGATCGGAGTCGCGCGGTCTCGCCATGTGGCCCATCCTCGCCCGCCGGCCCACGCCGGGGCAAGCGAACCCGCCCCACGTCGCGACCCCTCAGAATCCGTGCTAGGCTAACTTCTTGTGCCGCGGGGTGGAGCAGCTCGGTAGCTCGCTGGGCTCATAACCCAGAGGTCGCAGGTTCAAATCCTGTCCCCGCAACAAAAAGAAGAAGGACCCTCCGATTCGGAGGGTCCTTTTTCCTTGCCCGGCGACGTCCGTCAGCGGGCGTCCATGACCTCGCCGATTTCGGCCAGGAACCGCGCCACGACGGCGAGTTCACGGTCGGAATACCGCTCGGCCACGCCGCGCATCGCCTGCAGCCGCTCCCCGAAGTGGCGGAAGAACGTGCGCCGCGACACATCGGTGAGGACGACGACGCGCGCGCGCCGATCGCTCGGGTGCGGGCGCCGCTCGACGTGGCCCGCGACCGTCAGCCGATCGAGGAGCTTGGTCGTCGACGCCGTCGAGATCTTGAGGTGCTCGGCGACGTCCTGCGGGCGCACCGGCTCGCCGCGCTGCTCCCGCATGATGAGCATCCGCAGGGCCGAGAGGTCGGACGCATTCATGTCCATGTCGTCCTTCATGCCCCCGTGCATGTGGTCCATCGCATCGCTGAACGCGCGCACCGCCTGCAGGACCTGCAGGACGGCTCGATCGTGCGGAGTCTGCGGGGTCCAGGGAGACTCCCGCGACTGCGGCGATCCCGTCGACTGCGGTGACCAAGGCTGGGCCATTGTGGACACCCCCTCCCCACCCTTGTATCATCTGAACACCAAGATCGCTAGCTAAACTAGCGACCTAGAAGGAGGATTCCATGACCGATGCTGACCACGTAGTCCTTCTCGATGACGAAGGACGAGCGATCGGCACGGCCCCGAAGAGCAGCGTCCACGGAACCGACACCGCGCTGCACCTCGCGTTCTCGTGCCATGTCGTCAACACCGACGGACAGGTGCTCGTGACGCGTCGCGCGCTCGACAAGAAGACGTGGCCGGGAGTGTGGAGCAACTCGTTCTGCGGGCATCCCCGCCCTGCCGAGCCCGTGCTCACAGCGGTGCACCGACGCGCAGAGTTCGAGCTCGGCATCACCCTGACGGATCTCGAGCTCTCGCTGCCCCTCTTCCGCTACCGGGCCATCGACGCGAACGGCATCGTCGAGCATGAGGTGTGCCCGGTGTACACCGCGCTCACCTACGACGAGCCCGTCCTCAACCCTCGCGAGGTGGTCGACGCACGATGGGTCGACCCGGCCGAGCTCGCGGCATCCCTCCAGACGACCCCCTGGGCGTTCAGCCCCTGGCTCGTCCTGCAGGCGGAGCAGCTGCACATGTTCGACGTCGTCGCCCAGCGCCGCAGGGCATCGTGATCGCGCTGCCTGCCGACCCCCGCATCCATGCGGCGATCGAGGCGTCCGTCGGCCGGGTGGTCGCGCGCGCCGACGGACTCGGACCCGGCTTCGCGGCGCTCTGCGGCGCCCTGTCCCGCGCGACGCACGGCGGAAAGCGGCTGCGCCCCGCGCTCGTGGTCGCAGCCTTCGACTCCTTCGGCGGCGACCCGGCGGTGGCCCCCGGCCTCTACGACGTCGCGGCGGCGTTCGAGCTGCTCCACACAGCCTTCGTCGTGCACGACGACGTCATCGACCACGACACCGAGCGTCGCGGCATCCCCAATGTCGCCGGCGAGTTCCGGGAGCGTGCGCGAGTCCAGGGCGCGGACGACGGCGGAGCGGCGCTCCTCGGCGACGCGGCGGCGATCCTGGCGGGCGACCTGCTCCTGCACGAGGCGTTGCGGCTGATCGCGTTCGCCGACGTCGACCCCGTCGCTCGCGAGCTGCTCTACGCACTCCTCGACGATGCTCTCTACATCTCGGTGGCGGGTGAGCTCGCCGACGTGGAGAACAGCATTCTCGGCGAACGGGCGACCTCCGAGGACATCTTCGGCGCCGCGTTCAACAAGACGGCCGTGTACACCTTCCAAGCACCGCTCCAGGCGGGCGCCGTGCTCGCGGGCGCGGCCGCACCCGCCCGGAACGTGCTCGCCGACGCCGGCGGCAGCCTCGGCCTCGCCTTCCAGCTCGTCGACGACCTCATCGGGGCGTTCGGGTCGGCCGAGCAGGCGGGCCGCGAGACCGGCGGCGACCTGCGGGAGTCCAAGCGCACCCCGCTGGTCGCGCTCGCCCAGGAGACCCCCTCGTGGGCGCGCGTGAACGACACCCTCGCCGTCGCGCACACCGGACCGATCGCGGTGCGCGAGGCGCAGGTAGCGCTCGAGGAGAGCGGAGCGCCGCGGCGGCTGCGCGGACTGATCGACGAGACCCTCGAGCGGGTTCGCGAGGCATCGACCGACGCGTCGCTTCCGGCGCGCACCGGGCTCCTGCTGCGCGATCTCGCCGACGGCGTGGAGCGGCGCATCCCATGAGCGGGCGCGTCGTCCACACCCGCACCGGCGGGCCGACCGGTCTCGATCTGTACGACCGGACGGCCCGGGATGCCGCGGCCACCGTGATCGCGCACTACTCCACGTCTTTCGGCCTCGCCTGCCGCCTGCTCGGTCCCCGGCCGCGTCCGCATGTGCGCAGCATCTACGCCCTGGTGCGGGTCGCCGACGAGGTCGTCGACGGGCCGGCCGCAGCCGCCGGCCTCTCCCCCGAGGCGACCGCACGGGTTCTCGACGACCTCGAGTCGGAGACGCTCGCCGCCATCGGGCGGGGATTCAGCGCGAACCTCGTGGTGCACTCCTTCGCGCGCACGGCGCAGGAGTGCGGGATCGGAGAGGACCTCATCCGGCCGTTCTTCGCCTCGATGCGCACCGACCTCTCGACGAACCGCCACGATCCCGCGTCGCACGACGCGTACGTGTACGGCTCCGCGGAGGTGGTGGGTCTCATGTGCCTGCAGGTGTTCGTCAACGCCGGGGCGGAGCATCCGAGGACCCCCTCGGCTGCGCTCGTCGACGGCGCCCGGCGCCTCGGCGCCGCCTTCCAGGACGTCAACTTCCTGCGCGATCGCGAGCACGACTCGTCGGCGCTGGGACGCGACTACCTCGGCCTCGACGAGGGGCGCTCCACCCGCGGCGAGGTGCTCGACCGCATCGACGCCGATCTGGCGGCGGCCGCGGCCGCCGTGCCGCTCCTCCCGGCGGACTGCCGTCGCGCCGTCACCGCCGCCCACGACCTCTTCGCCGAGCTCTCCGCACGCCTGCGCACGGCGAGCGCATCGGCAGAGCGCGTGCGGGTGCCCGACGCCGTGAAGGTCCGCCTTGCGGCGCGCGCATGGCTCGGCCTCCCGCCGCGGGGCGCGCGCGCATGAGCGCCGGCTCACAGTCCGAGCCCCGTCGCGCAGTCGTCGTCGGCGGAGGCATCGCAGGGCTCGCCACGGCGGCGCTCCTCGCCACGGACGGCTGGTCCGTCACCGTTCTCGAGGCGCGCGACGAGGTCGGCGGGCGCGCCGGATCTTGGGAGCAGGACGGCTTCCGCTTCGACACCGGGCCGAGCTGGTACCTCATGCCCGAGGTCTTCGAGCATTTCTTCCGCCTCCTCGGCACGACGGCGGAGCGCGAACTCGACCTCGTGCCGCTCGATCCTGCCTACCGGGTCTACTCCGACCCCCGGTCGGGGCTCGATCCGCTCGACGTGCATTCCGGGAGGGACGCCGCCACCGCCCTCTTCGAGAGCGTCGAGCCGGGTGCCGGGGCCAAGCTGAGCGCGTACCTCGACTCCGCCGGCGACGCGTACGACCTGGCCGTCACGCGGTTCCTGTACGACACGTACGAGACGACCGCCGGCCTCCGCGACCCCGCGCTGCTGCGCCGGGTTCCGCAGCTCGCTCCGCTCCTCGCACGCAGTCTGGCGTCGCACGTCGAGCGCCGGTTCGACGACCCTCGACTGAGGCAGATCCTCGGTTACCCGGCCGTCTTCCTCGGCGGCTCGCCCTACGGCGTGCCGAGCCTCTACCACCTGATGAGCCACCTCGACCTCGACGAAGGCGTGCTGTACCCCCGCGGCGGCTTCGTCGAGATCATCCGCGCGATCGAGCGACTCGCCGAGGCATCCGGCGCCGTCATCGAGACCGGCGCCCGCGTCGTCGCGATCGACACCGATGACGCCACAGCGACCGGCGTCGTGCTCGCCGACGGACGGCGGGTGGCGGCCGACCTCGTCGTCTCCACGGCCGACCTGCACCACACCGAGACGGCGCTCGTGCCGGCCGGCCTGCAGAGCTACCCCGAGTCGTGGTGGGCCAAGCGCGAGCCGAGCCCGGGCGCGCTGCTCCTCTTCCTGGGCGTGGAGGGATCGCTCCCCCAGCTCGCGCACCACACGCTTCTGTTCACCGAGGACTGGCGTGCGAACTTCGACGACATCTTCGGCCGACGTCCGCGTGTCCCCGACCCGGCGTCGCTGTACGTGTGCCGCCCGAGCGCCACAGACACCGCGGTCGCGCCCGCGGGCCATGAGAACGTGTTCGTGCTCGTCCCCGTGCCGGCGGACCCCGCCTTCGGCCGCGGAGGCGTCGACGGCGACGGGGATCCGGCGGTCGAGGCGGCCGCCGACCGTGTGATCGAGCAGCTGGCGTCGTGGTGCGGCATCCCCGACCTCGCGGACCGGATCGTCGTGCGACGCACGGTGGCGCCCGGCGACTTCGCAGCCGACCTCAACGCGTGGCGCGGCAACGCCCTCGGACTCGCTCACACGCTCGGGCAGAGCGCGATGTTCCGTCCCCGCAACGCCTCACGCAAGGTCGAGGGGCTGTCGTACGCCGGCGGCTCCGCACTGCCCGGCATCGGGCTGCCGATGTGCCTCATCTCGGCCGAGCTCGTGATCAAGCGCCTGCGCGGAGACCGCTCCCCGGGCCCGATCGCCGAACCCGTGAGGGTATGACGTGCCGGGCCTCTACCTCGCCGCGATCGTGGTCTCGGCCGCCGGCGTCGCGCTCCTCGACCGGCGCTGGCGCCTGGCCGGGTGGCACGCCCCGGGCCGCACCGCCGGCGCCGTCGCGATCGGCACCGCGTTCTTCCTCGCGTGGGATGCCGTCGGCATCGCCGCCGGCGTGTTCGTCAAGGGCGACAGCGCACTTCTGATCGGGCTGGACCTCGCTCCCCACCTGCCGATCGAGGAGCCGTTCTTCCTCGTCTTCCTCTGCTACCTCGCTCTCGTGGTGCACGCGGCCGCCCTGCGCGCTCTCGGGCGAGCGGATGCCTCGTCCCCTGCGCACGCCGGACGGGAGCGCACATGACGTACTCGCTCATCGTCCTGCCGTTCGCGGTGCTCACACTGGTCGTCGTGCTCCTCACCGTGCGCCGCCCGGCCTTCGGACGACGCATGGCGGCATCCGGCATCGCGGCGACCGTCCTGGTCGTCCTCACCGCGATCTTCGACAATCTGATGATCGCCGCCGGCCTGTTCTCCTACCCCGCCGAGCACCTCAGCGGACTGCGGGTCGGCCTGGCGCCGATCGAGGACTTCTCCTACTCCGTGTGCGCGGCATTCCTCGTTCCGGCGGTGTTCACCCTGCTTCCCGCACGGGCGCGCGGCGCGGAGGCCCGGTCGTGACCGCCGCGCCGCCCCTGCGCGCGGGGGTCGTCCTCAGAGAGCTGTTCGTCGCCTCGCGACCGGTGAGCTGGATCAACACGGCGTATCCGTTCGCCGCCGCGTACCTGCTCACGACCCGCGGGATCGACCCGACGCTGGTGATCGGCACGCTCTTCTTCCTCATTCCGTACAACCTCGCGATGTACGGGATCAACGACGTCTTCGACTACGAGTCCGACCTGCGCAATCCGCGCAAGGGCGGAGCCCACGGTGCGGTCCTCGATCGACGCCTCCATCCGATCACCCTGTGGGCGGCCGGCCTCTCCTGCCTCCCGTTCGTCGTCTACCTGGCGGTGGTCGGCTCACCCGCCTCGTGGGTGGTGCTCGCCGCGAGCCTGTTCTTCGTCGTGTTCTACAGCGCCCCGCCGCTGCGGCTCAAGGAGGTGCCGTTCGCAGACTCGCTGACCAGCAGCATCCACTTCTTCTCCCCTGCCGTGTACGGGCTCGTGCTGGCGGGCGCGGTCTGGACCTGGCAGCTCGCCGCGGTCATCGTCGCGTTCGCACTCTGGGGGGTCGCCTCGCACGCCTTCGGAGCGGTTCAGGATGTCGCCGCCGACAGGGAGGCCGGGATCTCGTCGATCGCCACCGCCCGCGGAGCGCGCTGGACGGTCTGGTTCGCGCTCGTCTGCTACGCCGCGTCCGGGCTGGTGATGCTCGCGACCACCTGGCCGGGTCCGCTCGCCGCCCTCGTCGCACTGCCGTACCTCGTCACCGTGTGGCCCTTCCGCGGTGTGACCGACGACACCGCGTCGGACGCGACGCGGGGCTGGCGCCGGTTCCTGTGGCTCAACCAGTTCGCCGGGTTCGTCGTCACGCTGCTGCTCATCTGGTACTGGGCGCTGACGGCCTGAGCACACGACGAAGGGCCGGGTCCCCGCGGAGACCCGGCCCTTCGTCGTGTGCGTCCTACTCCTGGATGCCGAGCGCGATGAGCTTCTCGACGGCCGCGGTCAGACGGTCGTCGGCCTCGGCGAACGCCGTCAGATCGCCGGCCTTGAGCGCGGCATCCCGATCGAGCATCGCCTGCTGCGCGTCCTCGAGCGCCGCCTGGTACTCGTCGGACGGCACCTCGGGCTCGGCGGGATCCGTCGGCTCCGGCGTCGGGCCCGGCGTCGGCTCGACGTCGTCATCGCCCGCGTTCGCACCCGAGTCGCCGCCGAACAGCGCGTCGAGCGCCTCGTTCAGCGTGTCTTCGAATGCGATGTCGTTGCCGAACGACACCAGCACCTTCTGGAGCGTCGGGAGCTTCGTGGCGCCCGACGACTGGACGAACACCGGCTGCACGTAGAGCAGGCCGCCGCCGACGGGCAGCGTCAGCAGGTTGCCGTTGAGCACGTCCGACTGCCCCTGCTTCAGCAGGTTGATCTGCGACGAGACGAGCGGGTCGGCGTTGAAGGTGTTCTGCACCTGGCCCGGACCGGGCACCGTCGTGTCGGCGTCGATCTCCAGCATGCGCAGCTTGCCGTAGTCTGGCGCCTTCTTGCCCGCCTCGTTCCCGGCGTTCGAATCCACCGCGAGGTAGCCCATCAGCACGTTGCGGGCGTTGCCGCCCGTCGACGACGGGATGAACGACGTGAACATCGAGTACGTCGGCGAATCCTGCCCGGGCATCTGCATCGTCAGGTAGTACGGGGGCTGCAGCTGCGAGTCGGCCTGCGGGTCGTTCGGCGTCTGCCACCGGTTGTCGCTCTGGTAGAACGAGCGCGCGTCGTCGACGTGGTAGACGCCCAGCACCGTCCGCTGCACCTTGAACAGGTCCG
The DNA here is from genome assembly GCF_003999995.1 of Microbacterium sulfonylureivorans. NCBI lineage: Bacteria > Bacillati > Actinomycetota > Actinomycetes > Micrococcales > Microbacteriaceae > Microbacterium > Microbacterium sulfonylureivorans. The sequence goes on along the minus strand of NZ_RJAD01000002.1, from coordinate 34,408 downwards.
TCGGGTAGCGCACGTGGCTGATGAGCTCGGCGGACATCTCGCTGATCGGCTCGACCGTCGAGGGGTACACCTTCTGCCACGACTGCAGCACCGGGTCCTCCTCGTCCCACGCGTAGAGCGTCACCGACCCGTCGTACGCGTCGACGGTGGCCTTGACGGAGTTGCGGATGTAGTTGATGTCGTCCAGCGCGAACCGGGGTGCCGGGTTGGAGGAGTCCGAGATCGCCGACGCGAGGCTCACCGTCGACGAGTACGGGTAGTTGGCGCTCAGCGTGTAGCCGTCGATGATCCACACGATGCGGCCGTCCACGACGCTCGGGTACGGGTCGCTGTCGAGCGTGAGGTACGGCGCGACCTTCTGGACGCGCTGCAGCGGGTCGCGGTCGTAGAGGATCTGCGAGTCCTCGTTGACGTAGTCGGAGAACAGGATCTGCTCCGCCTGGAACTTCAGGGCGTAGATGAGTCGGTTGAAGACGCTGCCGATGCTCGGGCCACCGTCGCCCTCGAAGGTCGTCTTCACCTCACCCGCTCCGTCGCCGCCGCTCGGATAGTCGAGCTCCACCGGCTCCGAGCCCTCGGGCGCACCGACGATCGAATACGTCGGCGAGTACTCGCCGAAGTAGACGCGCGGCTGGAAGTCCTCCTGATCGGAGAGGAACCCGGTCGCGGGGATGCCGCGCTCGAGGAAGACGGGGTCGCCGTCGCCCGTTCGGTCGTTGCCCTTCGCGGCGACGAGACCGTAGCCGTGGGTGTAGACGACGGCGGAGTTCTGCCAGTCCGCCGCGGCGCCGAGCTCGGCGAGGTCCAGCTCGCGCACCGAGACCACCGTGTCCTGCGACACGCCGTCGATGTCGTACCGGTCCACGTCGAGCGGATCGGCGAACTGGTAGTACCCGCGGAACTGCTCGAGCTGGCGGACCGTCGGCGAGATGATCGCCGGGTCCATGATGCGGATCTGCGCGGTCGTGGCGGCGTCCTCGCGCAGCTGGCCCTCCTCCGCATCCGTCGCGGCCTGGAAGTCCTGCTTCTCGAGTCCGTCCACGCCGTACGCCTCGTGCGTCATGTCGACGTTGCGCTGGTAGTACTCCTGCTCGAGCGCGAAGCGGTTCGGCTGCACCTGGAAGGTGTTGACGATCCAGGGGTATCCGATCCCGAGGACGATCGCGGAGATCACCAGCAGCGCGGTCGCGATCAGCGGATAGCGCCACCGGCCGATGATCGCCGTGACGAAGAACAGGATCGCGACGATCACGGCGACGATCGCGAGGATCGTCTGCCCCGGGATGATCGCGTTGACGCCGGTGTAGCCGGGGCCCGTGATGCGGTCGCCCGGCTCGACGAGCGTCTTGTAGCGGTCGAGCCAGAGGCTGGCCGCCTGCACGAGCAGGTAGAGGCCGGCGATGACGGCGAGCTGGATGCGCGCGGCCTTCGAGATGCGCAGCTCGCGCTGGCCGATGCGGACGGAGCCGTAGAGGTACGAGACGAGCGCGGTGACCAGGAGGCACACCAGCAGGACGGCCGAGACGAAGCCCACGAGCGCGCTGTAGAACGGCATCGCGAACATGTAGAAGCCGGTGTCGAGATGGAACTCGGGGTCGGTGATCGTCGTCTGCACGCCGTTGGCCCACAGCCACGTGGTCTCCCACTGGGCCGAGGCGGCGAATCCGGCGAAGAAGCCGAAGAAGACCGGGATGCCCCACATGGCGAGCCGGCGGAGGGGCTCGACGACCTCCTGGTACCGATCGAGCTGCGAGCTCAGCCGGGCGTACACCGGCCGCAGGCGGTAGGCGAGCTGGATGGCGAGCCACACCGGGACCGCCATGCCGAGGAATCCGACCGCGAACATCACGACGCGGGCGACCCACTGCGTGACGAGCACGGACTGGAACCCGAGCTGGTCGTACCAGAGGAAATCCGCGTACAGGTTCGCGAAGACGAAGAACGCCACCACCAAGGCGGCGATGATCGCGAGCGAGATCGCGATGATGCGTCGGGAGCGGGAGGGTGTGGCCGCCGGGGTCGGCGCCGAGGTCGTGGTCACCGTCCCATCCTAGGCGCGCGGTTCTGGACCTCAGCCGAGTCCGCCCTGGGCGTACTCCTGGAATATCCGGCGCGCGGCATGCGCGGGGTCGTCAGTTCGCCGTGCACGTCGGGAGCGCGTCGAGGTCGCCGTCCTCCCGGACGGCGTCGAGCACCGCCAGCGCGTCGTCGAGCGTCTCGACCGAGAACACCCGGAGACCGTCCGGTACGTGGCCGACGACCTCGTCGCAGTTCGCCTCCGGCGCCAGGAACCAGTCGGCACCGGCATCCTTCGCCCCGTAGAGCTTCTGGCGGATGCCGCCGATGGGACCGACCTCGCCGTCGCCGTCGATCGTCCCGGTGCCCGCGACGTTCTCCCCGCCGTTGAGCTGGTCGGGAGTGAGCGTGTCGATGATGCCCAGGGCGAACATCATGCCCGCACTCGGTCCGCCGACGTTGTTCAGCTGGATTGTCACGTCGATCGGGAAGTCGTAGTCCGTCATCAGGTTCACACCGAGGAGCAGCGTCTTCTCGCCGTCCACCTCGGTCTCCTTCGGGGTGATCGAGACGGTCTGCTCCTCGCCGTCGCGCTCGATGAGGAGCTCGACGGGGGCTCCCTCGGCGTCATTGACGATCCCGCGAAGGGTCGCGGCATCCGTCACCGGCGTGCCGTTCGCGGAGACGATGACGTCGTCCTCCTCGAGCACGCCCTCCGCCGCGGAGTCCTCGATGACCGAGTGCACGGTGATGCGGGCCCCGACGTCGTAGCCCAGCTCGGTCAGCGCGGCTGCGGTCGCCTCCTGCTGGGAGTCGACCATCATCGCGGCGCTCTCCGCGTTGCGATCCTCCGTCGTCGTGCCCTCCGGGAAGACGGCCTCCAGCGGAAGGACCGCCTTGCTCGGGTCGAACCACGCCAGGGCGAGCTCGAACCACGACGGCGTGCGCTCGCGGTTGCCGACCACCTGCACGGTGAGCAGATCGAGCGCGCCGTCCGTGGGGAAGGTCTCGGCACCCTCGACGGAGATGAGCGGGACCTGCTCGCCGTCGGCGCCGGTCGCGGTGCCCAGCGTGTTGTAGACCGGCCCCGGACGCTGGATCACGTACGACGTCGGCAGGAAGGTGATGATGAGGAGAACCACGAGCGCGACGGCGAGGGCCCACACGCCCACCATCGCTCCGCGGGGCATACGGCGCCGCGGAGCGGGCGTGATCGTGACGTTCTCGTCGAACAGGGCCACGGGGACCTCTCTCTGCCTGGTCGTTCGCGACCGGCGTAAGGCGTTCGGGACTCTGCCGGGGAGTGCGATGGATGCTGCGACTAGCGTAGAACGCGACGCCCATGAACCGGCTGAAAGGCGGCTGAAGTGGCAGACGAGGACCGCAGTCCCGAGGAAGAGTTCCAGGAGCTGATCCGCCAGCTGTTCGGCGGAGGCTCCGGAGAGCTCGACCCCGAGCAGCTCTCCGCCCTGTCGGGGATGAACATCGATCCGGCGATGCTGCAGAACGTGATGCAGCATCTGCAGGGCGCCTTCGCCGGCGGGGCCGACGAGGGCATCTCGTGGGAGATGGCGCAGCGCCAGGCCCTGCACATCGCCAACCAGGACGGGCTCGGCGTCACGTCGGGCCAGCGGACCGACCTCGACCAGGCCTTCGCACTCGCGACCCTGTGGCTCAGCGAGGCGACGACGATCTCGGAGCTGGCGGAGCCGCCCCGGACGCTCACCCGCGGAGGCTGGGTCGAGGCGACGCTGCCCGTGTGGCAGCAGCTCGCCGAGCCGGTCGCGACGAGCATCGCGGATGCCCTGACCGCCGCGTTGAGCGAGCAGGCACCCGAAGACATGCAGGGTCTCGTACAGGGCGCGGGACGCCTGATGCGCACGGTCGGCGGCTCTCTGTTCGCGTCGCAGCTCGGCCAGGTCGTGGGCAACCTCTCGAAGGAGGTGGTCAGCGGCGGCGACGTCGGGATCCCGATCATGCCCGACGGGCAGGCCGCGATCCTGCCGCAGAACTTCGCCGACTTCGGCCGTGACCTCGAGGTCCCCGAAGACCAGCTCGCGCTGTATGTCGCGACGCGCGAGCTCGCGCACGCGCGCCTCTTCCGCCACGCGCGCTGGCTGCGCCTGCACGTCATCTCCCAGGTCACCGACTTCGCGCGCGGCGTCCACGTCGACACCGACGCCCTCGAGGACCTCGCCTCGCGCTTCGATCCTTCCGAGCCCGAGGAGCTTCGGCGCGCGCTCGAGAGCGGGGCACTCCTGCCCGCGCGCTCCGAGGCCCAGAACGCCGCGCTCGCGCGCCTCGAGAACCTCCTCGCGACCATCGAGGGCTGGGTCGAGGTCGTCACCGAGCAGGCGACGTCGCGTCTGCCCTCCGCCGATCGCATCGCCGAGGCCGTCCGTCGCCGGCGGGCCGTGGGCGGACCGGCGGAGCGCGCGCTGGGTTCGCTCGTCGGGCTCGAGCTGCGACCGCGTCGCATGCGCGAGGCCGCGGCGATGTGGCGAGCGGTGACGGATGCCGTCGGCCCGGCTGCACGTGACGCGCTGTGGGACTACCCCGACCTCATGCCCGGTGCGGAGGACATCGACGATCCCGCCGCTCTCGTGGCCAGACTCGAGGCCCGTGCTCGCGGCGAGGAGCCGGCGCCCGACGAGTTCGACGACGCCCTGGCGAAGCTGCTCGCGGGCGAGACCCCGCCGAGCAGCGGCGAAGATGCGGACGACGACGAGACGGGCTCGCCCGACGACCACCGGCCGGTCTAGCGGCCGAGCGCGCGACGGCGCTTCCTCCCCAGGGCAGCGGTGCGCCGGGCGACGGCCGGAGCGCCTGTGGATACCGCACGCTGCCGGCGGCACGATCGCCAGAATCGGGGAATGCTCCGCATCGACCCCGCCCATCCGCCGCTGTGGCGCACCGCGACCACCCTGCAGTTCGGAGCCGAGCCGGTCGTCGTGGTGCACGATCCTTCGGCGTGGCAGCAGCGCGTGGTCCGCGAACTCGAGCGAGGCATCCCGGATGAGGCGGTGGTGCCGTTCGCCGTCGCACTCGGCGCCTCTGCACGGGCGGCGAGCGAGTTCGTCGCCGAACTCGTCCCTGTCTTCGAGAGAGCATCCCGCTCCCCGCGTCGGGTCATCGTCCAGGCGGCCGGCGAGGTCCCCCGCACGCAGCTCGAGGCAGTCGCCGCGGGCCTGAGCGCGTCGGGGTGCGACGTCGCGGCGGCGCACCCGTTCGACCCTCCCGGAGGTGCGGTGTCGGATGCCGCGGCCGTCGTCGTCGTCGCCCATCACCTCGTGACGCCGTCGTTCGCCTCCGCGCTCATGGTCGACGACCGACCGCACCTCCCGGTCGTCCTCACCGGGGCGGGGGCCGAGGTCGGTCCGTGCGTCCGGCCCGGGGTGTCCGCGTGCCTGTCGTGCCTGGCGGCGCATCGCCGCGAGGCCGACCCGGCGTGGCCGACGATCGCCGCGCAGCTGCTCGGCCGACTCGTGGTCGAGTCCGACGCGTCGATCGTCTGGGAGGCGGGGTTCGTGGCGGCGCGACTGCTCAGCGAGTGCGAGGCGCGCCCGATGCGTACCCGGAGCCGGTCGCTGACGCTGCGGGCCGGCTCGCTGCGCCGGACCGTGCGGAAGCACCGACCGCACGAAGAGTGCCGTTGCCGATCTCTCGCAGGAAGCGCGACGGCTGCCGCTCCCGCACTCCTCGAGCCCACGTCACCGAGAGCGTTCGCGCGGCCCGCGTGATGCCGACGTAGGCGAGGCGGCGTTCCTCGTCCACCTGCTCGAACGTCGTCGCATAGCCGATCGGCAGGAGGCCCTCCGCCAGTCCGACGAGGTGGACGTGGTCCCACTCGAGACCCTTCGCCGCGTGGATGGTCGCGAGCGTGACGGTCCGAAGCGCCGGCTCGTCGTGCACCTTGGCACGCGCGGTGAGCTCGTCGGTGAACTCGCGCAGCGTGGTTCCGGCCGGGGCCTCCTCGGCAAGCCGCAGCAGTGCCGCCCGCAGCTCCCACGCCTCGCGCAGCGCGCCGCCGGCCTGAGGCGGATCGTCGGTCAGCCCGAGCGAGCGCAGGACATCGCGCACCGTGTCGACGAATCCGCCCTCGATCGGGGCGACGGACGCGCCTCGGAGCGCCATGATCCCCTGCCGCACCTCGGGCAGGTCGAAGAAGCGCCGGCCGCCGAGCACCGTCGAGGCGATGCCGGCGTCGGCGAGCGCGCGGACGAGCTCGGCGGACTGGGCGTGCGCGCGATACAGCACGGCGATGCGACGCGGATCGACGCCCGACGCGATCTGCGCCGAGATCCGCGCCGCGACGCCTCGCGCCTCGTCCTCGTCGTCGCCGAACCCCGCGACGGTGGGGAGCTCGGCGGCGGACTCGTGCCGCGGAGCGGCGACGAGATGAAGAGCTCCCGGCCGATCGCGCATGAGCTCGTTGGCGACGCCGAGGATCGCGGCATCCGACCGGTAATTCGTCTCCAGGCGCACGACCTTCGCCTCTTCGTGGCGCGTCGCGAACTCGAGCAGGAATCGCGCGTCGGCGCCCGCGAAAGAGTAGATCGTCTGGCTCGCGTCGCCCACGACGCACAGGTCGCGGCGATCGCCGAGCCAGAGCTCGAGCAGGCGATGCTGGAGCGGCGAGACGTCCTGGAACTCGTCGACCGTGAAGTGGCGGTACTGCTCGTGCACCGCGCGGGCGACGTGGGGCTCGGCCTCGAGCATCCCGGCGCACGCGAGCAGGACGTCCTCGAAGTCGAGTTGACGCCGTTCGTCCTTCAGCTTCTCGTAGGACCGCTGGAGCGCGACGACCCGGTCGACCCCGAGCCGGCCGATTCCGTTCGGTCGGGCCGCGGCGTACGCATCGATGCCGAGCATCGAGACCTTGCGCCACTCGATCTCGCTCGCGACGTCGCGCAGCGTCGCAGTGTCGGGGCTCAAGCCGATGCCGTCCGCCGCGTGGGCGAGCAGCCGCACCTTGTTGTCGACGATTCCCGGCGCGGTGTCGCCGGCCAGCGTCGGCCAGAAGTAGTTGAGCTGCGCGAGCGCCGCCGCGTGGAACGTCCGCGCCGAGACGCCCTCGACGCCCAGTGCGCGCAGGCGTCCTCGCATCTCGCCGGCCGCCTTGGCGGTGAACGTGACCGCCATGACCCGCCCCGGCGAGTAGGCGCCGGTGTCGACGCCGTGCGCGATCCTGTGCGTGATGACCCGCGTCTTGCCGGTCCCGGCGCCTGCGAGCACCGCGACCGGGCCGCGGAGAGCCTGGACGGCCTCGAGCTGCCGCTCGTCGAGACCCGCGAGCACCCGCCCTGTCATGCTGCCCCCGCGTGCCAGTCGCTGATGAGCCGATGGGCGATCGAGGCGCGGCCGGGCAGCACGAGATCGCTCTCGCCGGCGAGGCCCTCGCCGATCTCATCGCGTGTGAACCAGCGCACGGCGGCGATCTCCTCGCCGTCGGCCTCCGCGGCGCCGTCGTCCTTCGCCGTCGCCAGGAAGCCCACCATGAGAGAACGCGGGTACGGCCATGCCTGCGACCCGCGGTATCGGGCCACGGCCACCTCGATGCCGGACTCCTCCTGCACCTCCCTGCGCACGGCGGATTCGAGCGACTCGCCGGCTTCGACGAACCCGGCGAAGCACGAGAACCGGTCGGCGCCCCACAGGACGTTCGAGCCCAGCAGCAGGATGTCGGGGTCGCTCGCGCTCGTGATCGCGACGATCACCGCCGGATCGGTGCGGGGGAAGTGCTGACGGCCGCAGGACGGGCATCGCCGGGACCAGCCGGCATCGCCGAGCAGGGTGAGGGCCCCGCACGCGGGACAGAACGGCGCGTCGAGCAGCCAGCGCCCGAGGCTCAGCGCCTCCACGAAGGCGCCGGCGTCTTCCGCACGCAGGACACCGCCGACCGCGCGGAGTCCGGCCCACCCTGCGGGCGTGGCGAGGACCTCGTCGTCGCGCGTATCGAAGACGGCTGCGAGCAGAGGGGCGCCGTCGTCGCCGCGGCCGAGGAACGCCCACTCGGCGCCCTCCGGCACGGCGTCGGGTGCGAACCACTGCAGCTCGTCCGGCGAGGCGAGCGGTGCAGCGTCGCCCGCGAGGACGAGCACGCGGGCAGCGGCATCCGTTCGGAGGGAGTCGAGCAGGCCCGGTGTCGCGCGCTCGTCTGCGGCGCGATCCACGGCTCCTGCCGCGAGGGCCGGGAGTCGTGTGCTGTCGGGCGCCGTCATCGAGGATCTCCGCTTCTTCCGAGCACCCGTCGACCGGAGAGGCCGTGCTCGACGAGCCAGGGCGTGGCGCGGGGGTGGACGAGCGCGACCGACCTACCCTGGGCACATGGCACGCTCACCCTTCACTCTAGCCGCGTCCGTGACCTCGGCTCTGCCCCGGGTCGGCGTCGTGGGGGTCGGCGAGCTGACCGAAGGCACCGGCGGCCGATACGACTCGGCGATCGCCGACCTCGACGACGGCCGTCGCGTGGTGGTGCGCGTCCCCGCGGACTCCACCGTCATCCCCGAGCTGGCCGCGGAGGTGCGCGCACTGCGCGCCCTGACCCCGGGAGTCCGGGGCCTCCTCCCCTTCCGCGCGCCCGAGCTCCTCGGCGAGACCGGCCTCGGCGACGCGCGAGCCGTGGTCGTCGACTTCCTCCCCGGATACCGCGTCGACGCGGCCCACCTCCCGCCCGGACGCGGCGCCGCCACCTCCCTCGGAGCCGCCCTGGCCGCCCTCCACGCGCTCCCCCTCTCGATCGTCCGCACCGAGGGCCTCCCCGTCCGCACACCTCAGCAGGTGCGCACCGACACCGCTCGAATGATCGACCGCGCCCAGGCCACGCGGCGGCTGCCCGTCGCGCTGGCCGATCGCTGGCAGCGCGCTGTCGACGCCGACGAGCTCTGGCGCTTCGAGTCCGCCGTCGTGCTCGGCGGGGCGGGCGCGGCATCCTTCCTCTTCGAAGACGTCGACGGCGTACCCGAGGTGACGGGCCTGCTCGAGTGGCACGGCCTGTCGGTCGGCGACCCGGCGACCGACCTGCAGTGGCTGGCCTCCGCGCCCGCCGCGGCCGACGACGTCTACGCCGCGTACGTCGCGCACAGCGGTCGCGCACCCGACAGCCGCGCGCGCGAGCGCGCGCGGCTGTACGCCGAACTCGAGTTCGCGTCGTGGCTCGTGCACGGTCACGAGACCGGGCGAGCGGACGTGATCGACGATGCGGTCCAGCTCCTCGAGACGCTGGCGACCGGCGTCGCCGGCGACGACATCGTGACGGATGCCGCGCTCGGCGTCGACGACGCGCTCGCGCTCCTCGAACGCATGCCCGAAGCATCCGCCGCCGTCATCGACACGTCGATGCAGACCGACGCCTACGATCCCGACGAGCTGTCGCTGTGGGTGTCCTCCGAGGTCGATCGCGACGAGCCCGAGCCCGAGGACACTGCGGAGATCGACCTCGGAGGGCAGCTCGACGCTCCGGCGCCGAGCGAGTGGCGGTCCGACGAGACCGCGACGTCCCCGATCGACGTCATCCCCTCTCCCGCATCCGCGACCGCGGACGATTCCCCCGAGGCCGACTCCCACGGAGATGCGGCCGCCGAGGCCGAGCGCGCCTCGGAAGCGGCGCTGCGTCGCTGGCTCGCCGACTGACCTGGGGCGGGCGGGCGCGTCAGCCGCGCAGCACGAGGTCTTCGGCGACGTAGTACAGCGCGACGTCGATCTGGTCCAGAGGGACGCCGTGCTTCGCGTGGTAAGCCCGCCGGTAGAGCTCGAGCTGGAGCATCCGCTCGCCTCTTTCGGCGTCGGTGCGCGGCGCCGCGCCGGTCTTCCAGTCGACGATCTCGATGCGCCCGCCGCGGTCGTCGCGCCGGTACACGGCGTCGAGCTTGCAGATCACGACGTGTGGTCGCCCGTCGAGGTCGGTCGCCGTGAAGTCGATCTCGGTCTCGACCTCGAGGGGACGCAGCGACGCCCATTCCGACGCGAGGAACCGTACCCGCAGCTCGTCGAGCGCGGCGGCGTCCTCGACCGACGACTCGGTGCCGGGGAGCTCGTCGTCGGCCTCCCACAGAGCGTCGTCGATCGACCCGCCGAGGCCGACGCCCCCCGAACGCTGCTCGACCCAGGCGTGGAACAGCGTCCCGAGGCGCGTCTGACGGAACGGGCGCTCCGGCAGCGGGCGCGCGATGGCGGCGACGGTGCCGGCGTAGTCCGCGACGAACTCCTTGTACCGCGACGCGGCGATGCGCGTGGGCGCCGCCTGGACCGACGGCTGCCGCCGCGCCTCGCGCTCGGCGATCAGGAGCGCCACGTCCGGATCGGGATCGGCGCGGGGCGCGTCGAGCGCCGCCTCGACGACCGATGCGGCGTGCTCCACTGCGGCGCGGCGCGATCCGAGGGGGTCGATGGGCCACTGCATGACCCGCCGCTCGCCCAGGTAGGGGTTGTCGCCCGGCTCGTCGAGCGGAACCTCATGTCCGAGCGCCTCGGCGATCTCCGCGTAGAACGTGCTGCGCTCGCGCGCGCGCTTCGTGCCCGACCAGCTCGAGCCGGTGAGGAGAAGGTGATCGCGCGCCCGAGTGACGGCGACGTAGGCCAGACGGCGGTCCTCGGCGAGCTGGCGCGCGCGGTTCGCCGCCACGAAGTCCTCGAACGCGGACTTGAGCTCCTGCTGCGTCTCGGCCCCCCGCCACCCCAGTTCGGGAAGCCAGGCGGAGTCGCCGCGGAAGGCGTACGGGAGCACGCCGAACCCGAGCCAGCCCTTCGTGTCGCGCGGCGCGCTGGGCAGTTCGTCCTTCACGAGGCGCACCACCGCCACGGCGTCCCACTCGAGGCCCTTCGAGCCGTGGATCGTCAGCAGCTGGACCACGTCGTCTTCGGGGGGCTCGGTGCGGGGCGCGAACTCGTCGAGCTGCTCGGCGTGGTCGAGCCACGCGAGCAGGCTCGGGAGCGATCCTGACTCGTCGGCCGCGAGGAACGCATGCAGCTCGTCGACGAACGCGCGCAGCTGCGCCGAGGCGATGCGGGCGGGACCGCGGGCCTCATTCGCGGCGAGCTCGACATCGAGCCGCAGCTCGATCTCGACCAGGCGGACGAGCTCGGGGATCGGCATCCCCACCGCCTGCCGCAGACCCGCGAACACGGCACCCGCCTCACGGAGTCGCTCGCGCGCTTCCGCGGTGAACGCCGCGAGCCAGCCGTGATCGGGCTTGTGCCGCAGCACGAAATCGAGCGCGTCGACGAGGGAGCCGTCGTCGTCTCCGGCTCCCGAGCGGATCTGCTCCACGATCTCGGGTGCAAGCGGCTGCAGGGCCGCGTCGTGCCGGGCGATGCGCCGGGCCAGCGCCGCGAGCTCGCGCAGGTCGGGGAGGCCGATCGACCAGCGCGGTCCTGACAGCAGCCGGATGAGGGCCGACCCGGCACCGGGGTCGCTCACGACGCGCAGCGCGCTCACGACATCGACCACCTCCGGGGTGGAGAGGAGTCCGCCGAGCCCCAGGATGCGGTGCGGGATGCCGCGTCGGCCCAGCGCATCTCCGAAGCGGACCATGTGCTTCTTGCTGCGGAACAGGATCGCGCCCGTCGTGGAAAGGCCGGCGCGCGCCCGTTCGCCTCGGACCCGGCCGAACCACCCGGCGACGCGATCGGCCTCGGAGTCGAGGTCGGCCTCGAAGACCGTCTCGACCGCGCCGGACGGCGCGCCCGGGCGCGGCCGAAGCTCCTGCACGGGGACGGCGGCCGAGGCGGCGAGCGGGGCGAGCACCGCGTTGGCGGCCTTCAGGACATCGGCGCTGTTTCGCCAGCTCGTCAGCAGGGCATAGTGCGCGCAGGCGCCCGACGGCGAGAAGGCGGCCGGAAATCCCCCCAGGTTGCCCGCGCTGGCACCCCGCCAGCCGTAGATCGCCTGATGGGGATCGCCTACCGCCATCACCCCCGTGCCCGCGAAGAGCGCGGCGAGGAGGTCGGTCTGCACCACCGAGGTGTCCTGGTACTCGTCCAGCAGCACGACGCGGTAGCGATCGCGGAGCTCGTCGGCCACCGCGGTGTGGCTCGCGACGACCTCGAGTGCTCCGGCGACCTGATCGGAGAAGTCGATCACGCCGATCCGGCGCTTCTCGGCGGCGTAATCGCGGGCGAGGTCGGCCAGCAGCGCGAGCGCGCCGACCTTCTCCTCGGCCTCCGCCACGTCGGCGTAGACGACGGTGCGTGCGTTCGTCGACGGAAGCGCCAGCACGCGGCGGAACCCGTCGGGGAACGCGGCGACCTCATCGAGATCGGCGAGGTTGTCGACGCCGTCGCGGGCGATGCGCAGCGCCGCGTCGATGATGCTGCGGACGGCCTCGGCACGCCCCTCCAGGCGTGGATCGTCGGAGGCGAACACCACCCGCCGCATGAGCAGCCACGCCGCCGACTCCGAGAGCACCGCGGCCTCGGCATCCCGTCCGATCCTCACGGCGTGCTCGCGCACGATCTGGTCGGCGAAGCTGTTGTAGGTCGACACGGTCGGGCGGTGCAGCAGTGCATCGTCCTCAGCGTCCTGAGGGATCGCGCCGACCGACTCCGCGAGGGCGCGCATCGCCTCGTGCCGGGCGAGGGTCGCCCGCGCCCCCTCGCCGCCGTCGCGTTCGAGTTCGCCGAACACAGCGAGCCGCCCGTCGCCGTGGAGCCCGGGCAGCGCCGCGACGAGACCCATCCGCTCGAACTCTGCCAGGCGCGCGAGGCGGCGCTGGATCCGCTCGGCGAGCTCGCCCGCAGCCTTGCGCGTGAAGGTCAGCCCCAGCACCTCGTCGCGCCGGACGATCCCGTTCGCGACGAGCCAGACCACGCGCGACGCCATGGTCTCCGTCTTTCCGCTGCCGGCTCCGGCCACCACGAGCGCCGGCGCGAGCGGAGCCTCGATCACCGCCGTCTGCTCGTCGGTCGGCGGGAACTGACCCAGCGCGGCCGCGATGACACGCGCCGAGAGCACCGGCGGCCCCGGCGAAGGCACGGCCGGCTCGAGCAGCGACTGCGCCGTCACGACGCGCTCACCGGGCCGATCGTGTGGATGCGGCACAGCCCGTACGAGTGGTCGTCACGGCAGTGCTCCTCGTACGGCGCGGAGAAGGTGGTGCCGCGCATCGTCGAGACCGCAGCGCGGAGGCGGGACAGGAAGGCGTCGCGCCGCTCGTCGTCGAAAGGCGGCTGCCACGGCGTCGCGTAGTCCGACTTCGTCGCGGTGGGCCGCAGCACCAGGAGCTTTGCCCCGCCGGGCTCGTGACCGACGGCTTCGGGGATGGCGCCCGCTTCGAAGGCGAGCTGGTACGCGCCGAGCTGGGGGTTGTCGATCACCTTCGCGTCGGTCTGCGGCTCGCGCTTGCCGGTCTTGAGGTCCATGATCACGACAGCGCCCTCGGGCGTCAGCTCGACGCGGTCGATGTAGCCGGACAGGATCGCTCCGTGCTCGAACGCCTCGGTGTCGTCGAGCGGGATCGCGACCTCGAAGTGCGGCTCGGCGCCGATGAGGGTTCCGCCCGCGCTCTCGAACCGCCGCAGATACAGGTGGAGGCGGCGCACGAGGTCGCGTGCACGCGTCTTCTCGGCGCGATCCCTCCAGTCCGCCTCGAACGTCAGCTCGCCCCATCGAGCCTCGACCTGCTCCCACAGGCTGTCTTCGCGCGAATCCACGGCGTGCTCGAGCGCGGCGTGGATGATCGTCCCGACCCCCGCGGTCGTGCCGCCCGGGTCGCCCCCGAGGTCACTGATCACCCAGTTCAGCTCGCACTCCTCGAGCGTGTGCAGCCTCGACGGCGAGACGCGGACGTCCTCCTTGGCGAGATCGCGCAGCGGCCCGTCGGACGTCGGCCGCAGCACGCCGTACCATTCGGCGGGCGCCGCGCCGGCGACGCCCGCGTCGGCCAGCAGCGCGAGCTGCTGCGCCGCCCGCGCCGCGCTCCCGCGCCCACCGGGATCGGTGAGCACGCGCCGATGCCGCGCCACGAGGCCGCGCAGAGACAGCGGGTGGTCGACGGTGTAGCGCTCGGGGTCGGGGAAGAACTCGAAGAAGACGCTCGGCCCGCTGTCGTCGTCATCGACAGCGGTCACGATGACCCGCTCGGTCGCGCGCGACAGGGCGCGGGCCAGCAGACGCAGCTCGTCGTGCATCGCCGAGCGGCGACGGTCGAAAACGCCCAGGGCGTCGTCGGGAGCGCGGGACGCGGCATCCGCCAGCCGCCACGTCTCGAGCAGGCTCCCGCGCAGCCGGGTGTTGGGCCATACGCCGTCTTGCACGCCCGCCACGACCACGGTGTCGAACTCGAGCCCGAGGGCTCCTGCCGGGGTCAGCAGGTGCACCGTGTCGTCGCGCACCGGAGCGGCGAGGCGGTCTTCGGCGACGCCGGTGTCGAGGATGCCTCGGACGAACACGCGCGGGTCGGCGTCGAGCGATCGCTCGACGAAGCGCTTCGCGACCTGGAACAGCGCCACGAGCGCATCGAGATCGCGATTCGCCTGCTCTGCCAGTGGTCCGTGTCCGCGTGCGAGCTCCGACCAGCCGCGCTCGAGGCCGCTGCGATCCCACGCTGCCCACAGCAGCTCGTGCGCGGTCGCCCCGCGGTCGAGCTCGTCGCGGAGGAATGCCAGCGTGCGCGCCATCGCGGCGGCTCGTCGTGCCTCGCGCGTGTCGACGAGATCGAATTCGAGCGGCTGCGCCATCGCCGACAGGAGCAGGTCGCGACCGGACCGATCGCCCCCGGCCGCGAGCTCGGCGTGGCGGAGAGCCGAGCGGAGTCGTCGCAGCTCGATCGGGTCGAGGCGCCCGTACGTGCCGACCAGGGCCGTGGACACGTCGTCGAAGGTCCAGTCGTCTCGTGAAACGAGCTCGATCAGGCGCAGGAGGTCGTTCACGGGCTTGAGTGCGCCGAGCGCGCGCCCGGGACCGCTGGATCGCGCCGGCACCTCGCGCGCCGACAGCTCGGCCTCCAGCGCCGCCACCTGCCGGGTGTCGTGCGCGATGACCGCGCATCTCCCCCAGGCCACGCCGTCGTGGACGTGCCGCTCGCGCAGCAGACGCGCGATCGCGTCGTACTCCTCGGCGGGCGAACGAAGCAGAAGGGCGCGGACCGAGTCGTCGGGATCGTCGCCTGCCCCGCCGCCGCGGTGAGCCACCACGCCGACCGCGCCGATGCGCTGGGTGACCCTTCGGACGAGCTCGCCCTGCCACGCCGTGCCGCGATGGCGGGTGTCGAGGACGGACACGGCACCCAGGCTCGCCGCCAGCCTCGCGAAGTTCTCGGGCGTGGCCCCGCGGAACGACCCGGCGCCGACGTCGGGATCGCCGAATGCGAGCACCGGGATGCCTCGGCCCTGCGCCGCCTCGAGGAGCTCGACGCCACCCAGAGTGAGCTCCTGGGCGTCGTCGACGAGGATCGCTTGCACCCGGTCGATCGCCGGGATGCCGTCGGACGCGGTCCGCAGCAGGCCGACCGCCTCGCGCACCAGTCCGGCCGCGTCACGGTGGGCACCGCGCATGTCGGCGCGGACATCGAGGTACTCGGCGGCGAAGGACGCCAGCGACACCCAGACCGGCCGGTCGTGCCGAACGCCGAGGGCCCGCAGCCGGTCGGGGAGGATACCGAGCGCGGTGCACTCGGCGAGGAACGTGCGCACCTCGGTGCGGAACCCGGACGTGGAGCGGATGCTCGCGCCCAGCCAGTCCGGCCAGCGTGAGGAGCCCGTCTCGCGCTCGTCCTCGGCGTCGCCCTCGAGGAGGTCGTGGATGAGCTGATCCTCGTCGCCCCCGGTGAGCAGCTGCGGCGGATCGGCGTCGTTCGCGACCGCGTTCGCGCGCACCAGCTGGAAGGCGAACGCCGCGACGGACCGGGCGAGGGGTCCGGAGGTGGCACGGCCGATCGCGAGCGCGAGCCGATCGCGCAGGGCGGTGGCCGTCTGCCGCGACGGCGTCAGCACCAGGACGGAATCGGGGTCGACCCCCGCGTCGACGAGCGCCGTGACGCGGGCGAGGAGCGCCGTCGTCTTGCCTGTTCCCGGCGCCCCCACCACGACCCCCGAGGCGTCGCGCGGCAACGCGGCGACGGTGCGCTGCCGATCGTCCAGCGCGGTCATCGCACCGGATCCGTCCTGCAACACCATGCCCCCGACCGTAGCGCGGGCGGCCGACACCTCCGTTCGCCGACAGCGTGCAGCGTGCGGCCTGGGCGTCCGCGCCCTTGTCGTAGAGTTGCCATGCGCCCGGGAGCACCCGCCGCGCACAGCAGGAGAGAGGCAATGACGTGGAGATCCGCATCGGCATCGCGAACACCGGACGCGAACTCAACTTCGAGACGAACGAGGCCTCGGCCGACGTGAAGAAGACGATCGCGGCCGCGCTCGACGCCGGCGCCACCCACATCACGCTCGCCGACAACAAGGGGAACAACTACATCGTCCCCACCGCGAGCCTCGCCTACATCGAGCTGGGCACCGAAGAGTCGCGCCGCGTCGGCTTCGTCGCCTGATCGACCCGGCGATGCAGATCATCCTCGCCCTCATCGTGGGAGCCGCACTCGGCCTGGCGGTCCACTTCCTCGTCGCGCACCGCGGAACGCGCGGTGCCGCTGTCGCCCCGATGGTCGGCGCGCTGTCGGCCGGGCTCGTCTGGACGATCCTCACGTGGGCGGGCGTCGGGCTCGACAGCCCGTGGCTGTGGCTCTCGATGTTCGTCGTGCCCCTGGCCGTGACGTACCCGATGCTGATCGTGCTCTCGCGCGTGCGGGTCGCCCGTGACGCGGCGGAGCGCGCGCGCCTCAAGATCGGCTGACGCCGGTCAGGCCGCGAGGCCCATCGCATCCATGCGACGCGAGTGCGCGGCCATCAGCTCGGTGAACACCGGCTCGACCTTCGCCTCGTCCGCCACGCGGAGCGTGACCGGGCGCAGGGCCGCACGGGCGATGAGCAGGGTGTCGCCCACGAGGCGCCTCCCCCACAGCGCAAGCAGCGACTTCCACTCGGGCTCGCTCGCGATCGTGCGGGCCATGATGTCGACGATCGCGTCGCGATCGTCGTCGGCCTGGAGGATGCGGGCGACGCGGCGACCCGTGTCGGCATAGCTCGCAGACAGCGCCAGGTAGAAGTCGTCGAGCATTCCGGCGGTGATGTGCACCGAGAGCATCGTCTCCTGGGGCCGGACGCCGTGCGTCTCGCGACGGAATGCGTCCAGCGGCTCGCGGAAGGGCAGCATCAGGGCCGTGGGATCATCCCCCCGCTCGCGGATGAGCGCCACGAGCTCCTCGTGCTTCGTCAGGGCCGCACCGGCCGCGCGCGAGAGCGACTCCTTGTCGGACAGCTCCGGGGTCAGGGCGATGAGCTCGCTGAGGGTCTCGAAGTATCCGAGCTGCAGATAAGCGGCCTGACCGAGGAACGTGTCGATGTCGGGCGCGAGCTCCTCGAAGTCGACGCGCGTGGCGTCGCCGAGGTCCTCCCGGGATCGAAGCTGCAGCTTGCGCCCGGTGTCTTGGCGCTGCCAGAACCACTTCACCACGCGCTACAGCCTAGGGGCCCGTCGGCAGGATGGTGTTCGAGCGAGCCCATCGGCAGCCCGCAGCGCTCCCAGCGAGCTGCATCCTGGAGCGGGAAACGCGCTCTCGGACCCGCCTCCGGTATCGTGGATGCCGTCCCCGGCGTCGGATCGGGGCTCCCGCGCCTGTGGCTGAGAGAAGGCGTGGATCGCTTTTCCGCCCGCGCGACGTCGATTTCGACCGCGCCAGGGCACGGACCAGGCAGCATCTCACTGCCGGACAGGCTCACATCGTGACGACCTTCGCCGAACTCGGCGTCGACCAGGACATCGTCGACGTCCTCGCAACCAAGGGCATCGTCGATGCCTTCCCCATCCAGGAGCAGACCATCCCCCTCGGCCTTCCGGGCCAGGACATCATCGGGCAGGCCAAGACGGGCACCGGCAAGACCTTCGGCTTCGGCATCCCGGTCGTGCAGCGTCTCGGCCTCGACCCGGCCCCCGGCGTCAAGGCGCTCATCGTGGTCCCCACGCGCGAGCTGTGCGTCCAGGTCTACGAGGACATGGACATGCTCACGTCCGGCCGCGCGACGAGCGTCGTCGCGATCTACGGCGGCAAGGCGTACGAGGGGCAGATCGACCAGCTGAAGGCCGGCGCGCAGATCGTCGTGGGCACGCCCGGCCGTCTCATCGACCTCAACAACCAGCGCCTCCTCGACCTGTCGCACGCGACCGAGGTCGTGCTCGACGAGGCCGACAAGATGCTCGACCTCGGGTTCCTCCCCGACATCGAGAAGATCTTCTCGAAGGTCCCCGCGATCCGTCACACCCAGCTGTTCTCGGCGACCATGCCCGGCCCGATCGTGGCGCTCGCTCGACGGTTCATGTCGAATCCCATCCACATCCGCGCGACCGACCCCGACGAGGGCCTGACGCAGGCGAACATCAAGCACGTCGTCTACCGCGCGCACTCGCTCGACAAGGACGAGGTCATCGCCCGCATCCTCCAGGCGGACGGCCGCGGCAAGACGGTGATCTTCACCCGCACGAAGCGCGCCGCGCAGCGCCTGTCGGACGAGCTCGGCGACCGCGGATTCAACACCGCGTCCGTGCACGGCGACATGAGCCAGGAGGCGCGGGAGCGCTCCATGGCGGCGTTCAAGGCGGGCAAGAAGGACGTCCTCATCGCGACCGACGTCGCCGCGCGCGGCATCGACGTCGACGACGTCACCCACGTCATCAACCACACCATCCCCGACGACGAGAAGACCTACCTGCACCGCGCGGGCCGCACCGGCCGTGCCGGCAAGACCGGCATCGCGGTGACCTTCGTCGACTGGGACGACCTCCACAAGTGGGCGCTCATCAATCGCGCGCTCGAGTTCGGCCAGCCCGAGCCCACCGAGACGTACTCGTCGAGCCCCCACCTGTACGCCGACCTCGACATCCCGGCCGGCACGAAGGGGCGCCTCACGACCGCGCCGCGGACTCAGACGGTCAAG
The DNA here is from genome assembly GCF_003999995.1 of Microbacterium sulfonylureivorans. Lineage (NCBI taxonomy): Bacteria > Bacillati > Actinomycetota > Actinomycetes > Micrococcales > Microbacteriaceae > Microbacterium > Microbacterium sulfonylureivorans. The sequence continues at coordinate 15,415 of NZ_RJAD01000002.1, read as the reverse complement.
ACGCAGGATGCCGCGCCCCGCGACGGCGCATCGTCCGAGGGCACGGCGCGACGCCGTCGGCGCCGCGGCGGGTCGGGCGAGGCGCAGACGACGGGCGATCGGCCCGCCGAGACCTCCGCTCCCGAGGTGCCCGCCGAGCACGGCTCGCGCGACGCGGCGGACGGCGGAGGCACGCACGACGGCACCGGCCGGGAGCACCACGACGGCAACGCCGCGCCGCGCCGCCGTCGCCGCCGCCGCGGCGGCTCGCGCGGCGGCGCTCCGGTCGCGGGAGCCTGACGCTCGGTCTCCCCGGGGTCAGCTCGACTCCGGGGCGACCGCCCTCTCGCCCTCGACGCCGTCCTCATCAGGCTCCTTCTCGGCCCGGGTCGGCGGCCGGGGCGGGTACACCCACGCCACGAGCACGACCGAGATGATCATCAGCAGGAACCACGACACGAGCTTCGTCGGCGAGACCGGCTGCCAGCCCGCGAGCTGGTCCGGATAGGCCCAGGCACCCGCCCACGTGGCGATGTTCTCGGCGAGGTAGATGAAGGCCGCCACTCCCGCGAACGCGGCGAGCAGCGGCATCCGGATCACGGCGCGCCACACCCTTGCGTACATGACGGTGCGCGCCCACAGCACCGCGACCGCGATGAGGAGCGCCCATCGCGCATCCCACCACCAGTGGTGCGTGAAGAAGTTCGCGTAGATGGCCGCCGCGACGATCGCCGTGAGCCAGCGCCGCGGATAGCGGACGAACCCGAGGTCGAAGAGGCGGTACACGCGCACCATGTAGGAGCCGACCGCGGCGTACATGAAGCCGCTGAACAGCGGCACTCCGCCGATGCGCAGGACACCCTCCGCCGCGTACATCCACGACCCGACGTCGGTCTTGAACAGCTCCATCGCCGTGCCGGTCAGGTGGAACAGCACGATGACCCACAGCTCGCGCCCGGTCTCGAGCCGTGTCGCGATCATCGCGACCTGGATCCCGATCGCGGCGAGCGTGAGCAGGTCGTTCGGCGCCAGGGCCGCGTCCTCCGGGTACCAGAGGCGGACGGCGACGATCACGACGAGCAGCGAGGCCCCGAAGAGGCACGCCCAGGCCTGCTTGAGGAGGAACACCCCGACCTCGACGAGGACGGCCCGGACGCCGGTGGCGGGGGCGTCGGCGAGGAGTGCGTGAGCAGCGCGATCGATCCGTCGTTCGAGACGGGTCGGCTGACGCATCCCACGACGCTAGCCGACTCGGCGTGTCATCTCGCGCAATGGCGTGATCACCGGCCGATCCACGCGCTATCGTGAGCGCAGGCGACGCATGTCGCGCCGCCACCTCGCATTCAGAAAGGCACACATCGTGCGATTCATCGACGCCGCCACGACCGGCTACGAGTACCAGGGGTTCTGGGGTTCCATCGGGGACATCATCTGGTGGTTCCTCTGGGTCTTCGTGTTCGTCGCCTACCTGTTCGCCCTGTTCGCCGTGATCGGCGACCTGTTCCGCGACCACAAGCTCAGCGGCTGGTGGAAGGCCGTGTGGATCATCTTCCTGATCTTCGTCCCCTTCCTCACCCTGCTGGTCTACCTGATCGCGCGCGGCAACGGCATGGCCAAGCGGGGCGCGGCCGAGGCCCAGCAGCTCCAGGCGGCCCAGGACTCCTACATCAAGTCGGTCGCCGGCGGTGCCAGCGCCACCGACGAGATCGCCAAGGCGAAGGCGCTCCTCGACGCGGGCACCATCACCCAGGCGGAGTTCGACGCCATCAAGGCCAAGGCCCTCGCCTGAGGCATCCGCTTCACCGCACGGCAAGCGCCCTCGTCCGCCCTCACGGGTAGACGGGGGCGCTTCCCTTCGCCGTCTCGATGATGCGCGCCACCATCGCGGCGGAGGTGGTGTTCTCACCCGGCTGGTTCGGCTTGCCGAGGCCGTGGTAGTCGCTGGAGCCCGTCACGATCAGGTCGCGCTCGTTGCAGAGCCGGCGGAGGGTGCGGATGCCCGACGCGAGGTTCTCGCGGTGGCCGAGCTCGAATCCGCCCAGGCCCGCGGCGAGCATCCGCTCGAGCAGCGGCATCGGCAGGAGGCCGGCTCGCCCTGCGGGGTGGGCGATGATCGGCACTCCCCCGGCGCCGGCGACGAGACCGACCGCGGTCACCGGATCGGGCGCGTAGAGCGCGACGTAGTAGTCGCCGCGAGGGCTGAGGATGCTCGAGAACGCCTCCGCCCGGTCGCGCACGAGACCGCGCGCCACGAGGGCGTCGGCGATGTGCGGCCGGCCGACCGTGGCCCCGTCCGTCGTCTGGGCGACGATGTCGTCCCACCCGAGGTCGTAGTCGCGGGAGATGCGGTCGGCCATCAGCCGGGCGCGATCCAGCCGCGAGGAGCGGATCCGCTCAGTCATCGCCCGCAGGTCCGGGTCGTCGGGGTCGACGAGGTAGGCGAGCACGTGGACGCTCCGCCACTCGTGGCGCGCCGACAGCTCCATCCCCGGGAGGAAGGTGATGCCGAGGGATGCCGCAGCCTCCGCCGCCTCAGCCCATCCCGACGTCGTGTCGTGGTCGGTGAGCGCGGCCGTGCGCAGACCGTGCCGATGTGCCGCGGCCATCACCTGGGCGGGAGATTCGGTGCCGTCGGAATGGACGGAATGCATGTGCAGGTCGCTCGGCCCCTCGAAGCGCTGGCGTCCTGACATCCTTCGAGGTTAGCGCGGCGACATGCGGGCCGGTGCGGACGGATCTCCCAGCCTGCTCGCATAGAGTCGCCGTCGTGCTTCGCCTGTTCGGGATCCTCGTGACCGTGCTCTGCGCGATCGCTGCGGCCGTGCTCACCTGGCCGGGATTCTTCCGCGTGGAGCGCATCTACCCCGTCGCTCAGATCGTGTCGTTCCGCGGACTGCTCGCCGGCGCGTTCGCCATCGCGCTCCTCCTCGCGCTCCTCCTCGCGCTCGCCCGGCCGATCCGTGCGTTCGCCCTCTCGCTCGCGATCGTCGCGGGGATCGCGGCCGTCTCCAACGGCGCGATCCTGCTGAGCCGCGGCGGCTTCGGGACCGATGCGCTTCCCGCGAAGACCGACGCCGCGGTCCGCGTCATGACCTGGAACACCGCGGGACCTGCCACCCCGCCCGACACGATCGCCAAGATCGCCGTCGCGATGGATGCCGACATCGTCGCCCTGCCCGAGACCACGATCGAGACCGGCGAGAAGGTCGCCATCGCGATGCGCGAGCTCGGACACCCGATGTGGGCGCATCACGCCGAGGACCCCTCGACGGAGTGGGACGCGGGATCGACGACGCTGCTGATCGCGCCCGAACTCGGCGACTACGCCGTGATCGAGTCGTCCGCCAACGGCACGAGCAACACGTCGACGGTCCCGAGCGCGGTGGCGATGCCGACCGACGGTGAGGGGCCGATCGTCGTCGCAGCGCACGCCGTCGCGCCGCGCGCGAGCTACATGCAGGAGTGGCGCGACGACCTGCAATGGCTCGCCGACCAGTGCGGCGAGGCCAACGTCATCATGGCCGGCGACTTCAATGCGACCGTCGATCACATGAGCGGGCTCGGAGTCGACGGCGGCACCCTCGGGCAGTGCGACGACGCCGCGATCGCGACGGGAAACGGCGCGGTCGGCACCTGGTCGGCCGAGATGCCGGCGCTGCTCGGCACGCCGATCGACCACGTGATGGCCTCGGCGCACTGGGAGGCGACCGGCTCCATCGTCCTGCGCTCCATGGACGAGTCCGGATCCGACCATCGCCCGCTCATCGTGCAGCTGGAGCCTGTGGACTGACCCTCCAGCGTGTCGCCCTCGCGTGTCAGACTGGAAGCATGAGCACCACAGGCGAAAGCGACACGATCGCGGAGACCCCCGCCCAGGCGACGACCTCGACGAGCACGAATCGACGCCAGCCGTACGGCCAGGGCTTCCTCGACACGATCTCCGAGGGCTGGGCCGAACGACCCGAGTCGACGCCGCCCGCCCGCGCCCAGGCGGCGTACGCCGCCGCACGCCGCGCCGCGGTGTCGGCCGCGTTCCCCGGCAAGCGGCTGCTCGTTCCCGCCGGTGAGCTCAAGCAGCGCAGCAACGACACCGACTACCCGTTCCGCGCCCACTCCGCCTTCTCGCACCTGACCGGGTGGGCCTCCGACGCCGAGCCCGGATCGGTCCTCGTGTTCGAGCCGCGCGACGGCTCCGACGGGCACGACATCACGCTGTACTTCCGCGAGCGGGCCGACCGCACCACCGCGGAGTTCTACTCGGACGCCTCGATCGGCGAGTTCTGGATCGGACCGCGTCCCGCGCTCGCGGGAGTGGCGGCCGATCTGGGCGTCGCGACCGCACACATCGACGACCTCGAGCCCGGCGACGACGACCTCGTGCTCGACGAGGACGAAGACCTCACGCGTTTCGTGTCCGAGCTCCGCCTCGTGAAGGACGAGTACGAGGTCGCGCAGATGCAGCTCGCGGTCGACGTCACCGCCCGCGGATTCGACGACATCGTCGCGAACCTCCCCGGCATCGTCGCCCACCCGCGCGGAGAGCGCATCGTCGAAGGCGTGTTCCACCAGCGCGCCCGCAGCGACGGCAATGCCGTCGGCTACGACACGATCGCGGCATCCGGCCCGCACGCCTGCTACCTCCACTGGACCCGCAACGACGGCGCCGTGGTCCCCGGCGACCTGATCCTCGTCGACGCCGGCGCCGAGGTCGACAGCCTCTACACCGCCGACATCACCCGGACGCTCCCCGTGAGCGGCACGTTCACCGAGATTCAGCGCCGCATCTACGAGACCGTCCGCGAGGCGGCCGACGCCGCCTTCGAGGCGGCGAAGCCCGGCGTGAAGTTCCGCTCCGTCCACGAGGCGGCGATGCAGGTCATCGCGCGTCGCGTCGCCGAGTGGGGACTCCTGCCGGTCACGGCCGACGAAGCGCTCGACGCCGACAAGGGCGGCCATCACCGCCGCTACATGGTGCACGGCACGAGCCACCACCTGGGCATCGACGTGCACGACTGCGCCCAGGCCCGTCGCGACATGTACTACGACGGCCCGCTCGAACCCGGCATGGTCTTCACGATCGAGCCCGGCCTGTACTTCCAGATCGACGACATCACCGTGCCCGAGGAGTACCGGGGCATCGGCGTGCGCATCGAGGACGACATCCTCATGACCGCCGACGGACCCGTGAACCTCTCCGCCGGCATCCCGCGGACGGCCGACGAGGTCGAGGCCTGGATCGCCCGGCTCTCCGCCTGAGCGTGGCCTACACACCGCCGCCGTCGTTCACGACGCGCCCGACCCTGTCGGGCACCTTCGGCATGTCGGCGTCGACCCACTGGCTGGCGACCGCCACGGCGCAGTCCGTGCTCGAGCGCGGCGGGAACGCCTTCGACGCCTCGGTCGCGGCGGCCTTCGTCCTCCACGTGGTCGAGCCGCACCTGAACGGTCCGGGCGGCGATCTCGTGGGCATCTTCCAGGCGGCGGATGCCTCGTCCCCGACAGTCCTCATGGGCCAGGGACCGGCCCCGGCGGCGGCGACCGCCGAGCACTACCTCGCCGAGGGGCTCGAGCTCGTCCCGGGCTCCGGCGCGCTCGCCGCGGCGGTGCCCGGCGCCGTAGACGCCTGGCTCCTGCTCCTGCGCGACCACGGCACGTGGGAGCTCGGCGACGTCCTGGGATATGCGATCGGCTACGCCCGCGACGGGCACCCGATCGTCCGGCAGGCCGCGGCGACCATCGCACGCGTCGCGCAGCTCTTCACGGAGGACTGGACGACGTCGCGTGATCTGTGGATGCCCGGCGGGGCGCCGCCGGCACCTGGAGACGTGGTGCGCAACCCGGCGTACGCCGCCGTGCTCGACGCGCTCGTGCACGCGTCGTGCACGGTTCGCGACGACGGTCCCGTCGGCCGAGCCGCCCGGATCGATGCGGCGCGACGCGAGTGGAAGTCGGGGCGGATCGCGCAGGAGGCTGCGGCGTTCGCCGCTCTCCCCCACCGGCACTCGACCGGTGGAGTGCACGCCGGCGTGATCACCGAAGAGGACTTCGCCGCGTTCGACGCCGGGTACGAGGCTGCAGTCACGCGGGAGTTCCGCGGTCGCACGGTCGCCAAAGCCGGCGCATGGACGCAGGGGCCCGCCCTGCTGCAGACCCTCGCGCTGCTCGAGCCGTTGGCCGACGATCTGCTCGACCCGTCGCAGGAGGCCGGCGCGCACACGATCCTCGAGGCCCAGAAGCTCGCCCTCGCCGATCGCGATGCCTGGTTCGGCGACGCCGATGTCGACCTCGATGCGCTCCTGTCGGACGACTACCTCGATCGGCGTCGCGCGCTGATCGGCGAGGAGGCGTCGGCCGAGTTCCGGCCCGGCGACCTGCCCGGCAGGGCGACGTTCCGCCCGCCCCTGCGCACCGGTGTCGGTCGCGTCTCCGCGTCGAGCGGCGAGCCGACGGTCGCACGCAACGGCGAGACGCGGGGAGACACCTGTCACCTCGACGTCGTCGACCGCTGGGGGAACATCGTCTCCGCGACTCCTTCGGGTGGGTGGCTGCAGTCGTCCCCGGCGATCCCGTCGCTGGGCTTCTGCCTCGGCACTCGCCTGCAGATGACGTGGCTCGAGCCGGGGCATCCGTCCTCCCTCGTCCCGGGTCTCCGCCCGCGCACCACGCTCACGCCGACGCTGGTGCTGCGCGACGGCGCACCCGAGTTCGCGATCGGCTCCCCCGGCGGAGATCAGCAGGACCAGTGGCAGCTGCTCGTCCTGCTCCGCATGGTGGTCGGCGGCTACTCGCCGCAGGAGGCCATCGACGCGCCGTCGCTGCACACGACGGCGATGCCCGAGTCGTTCTGGCCGCGCACGTGGACGCCCGCCGGCGCCGTGGTCGAGGACCGCCTCGGCGACGACGTCATCGATCGACTCGAGCGGCGCGGCCACGTCGTCACGCGCGCGGGGGACTGGGCGCTCGGCCGCGTCTCGGCGGTCGGCCGGGATGCCGCCACCGGCGTGGTCTGGGCGGCGGCCAACCCCCGCGGGATGCAGGGCTACGCCGCCGGGCGCTGAGCCTACGACCGACGGCGCATCCAGGCGGCGACGAGCGGAGCCAGCTCGGCGCCGATCTCTTCGGCGGGGCGCTTGCGGCCCTTCACCTCGAACGAGTGTCCTCCGCCGTCGATCCACAGGATCTCGGCGTCCCGGCACGAGGCGACGGCTTCTTCGAGCTGCGCGAGCGGCTGGACGAACGGGTCGTTGCTCCCCTCGACGAACAGCTGCGGCGGCACGACGGCAGGCAGGTGGGCGACGCGTGCCTTCGCCGGATCGCCGGGAGGGTGGAGCGGATAGCCCAGGTAGACGAGCCCGCTCGGTGCGATGCGGCCCTCGGCGGCCGCCATCGACGCCATGCGTCCGCCGTAGGACTTTCCCGACGCCCAGAACGGCAGGGCGGGCTCGCGCGCGACGGCGGCGGCCTGGACCGCCTCCCACGTCGTGACGGCGTGCGCCGCGGGGCCGGGCATCCGTCGTCCAGCTTCGAGGTAGGGGAAGTTGAATCGCAGCGTCGCAACGCCTTCGGCGTGGAGGGCGCGCACGAACCCCGAGAAGAACGGATGGCGGTACCCCGCGCCTGCGCCGTGCGCGATCGCGAGCAGTGCCCACGCGTCGTCGGGCCGGCCGAGCGAGGCGGAGACCTCGACCGTGGAGCTCGGCAGTCCGACGACGACGCGCAGGTCGGTCTCGACCGCCGACATCAGCGTTCGGTCTGCTCGGGCGCGGCCGGCTCAGGCGCGGCCGGCTCAGGCGCGGCCGGCTCGACCGGGGCGCCGGCCGCCGTCGTGGCGTCGACTTCGGGCGTGGCGTCGGCGCCGCTCCCGGTCGCCTCCTCTTCCTCGGCGGGTGCGACGCGCTCGCCGTAGCGGGGCGGTTCGGGGGCCTCTTCGCGGGGAGTCCCTGGGCGCGACGCACTCATGGGCTCATCGACGGTCTGGGGGCCCAGAACCTGCCGGGCGCGGTGGATGCTGGCGGCCGTCACGGTCACCTCGTAATGATCGGCGACGACCTGCATGACCGAGGCGTAGTCGCGACGGCGCCGCACGAACGAGTAGGTGACGATGCTCAGCAGCATGCCGATGGCGATTCCGACGAAGAGCACGCCGACGAACGCCTGGATCGGCACGGACGGCGACCCGATCACGAGGATCGCCGAGAACAGCAGTCCCAGAAGGACACCGTTGATCGCACCGGATCTGGCGGCCGATGCGTAGCCCAGACGGCCGGTCACCCGCTCGACCGAGCGCAGCCCCTGACCCACGATCGCGATGTCGCGAGCCGGGACCTCGGCGGCGATGAGGGACGAGACGGCCTTCTGTGCGGCGTCGTAGGTGGGGAAGCTGGCGATGGTCTGACCGACCTCGTCGGCGCCCTGCGGGAACCGGCCTCCGATCATGCTCATCTCCCCATCCTCCCACGGTGTCCGGGCTACGCTGGGACGCGTGAGCACGCAGAGGGTATTCGTCGCGCGCCTGTCCGGGTGCTCCGTCTTCGACCCCGCGGGCGACAGGCTCGGCAAGGTCCGCGACGTCGTCGTCATCTACCGCAAGGACGATCCACCGCGCGTGATCGGCCTCGTGATCGAGATCCCGGGCCGACGCCACGTGTTCGTCTCGATCGGACGCGTGACCTCGATCGCGATGGGACAGGTCATCACGACCGGCCTCATCAACGTGCGTCGCTTCCAGCAGCGCGGCGGCGAGGTCCGCGTCATGGCGGAGCTGCTCGGACGCAAGGTCTACCTGAACGACGGATCCGGCACCGCCGTGATCGAAGACGTCGCGATCGAGCGCAACCGACTCGGAGAATGGGACGTCGGCCAGGTCTTCCTGCGCCGGCCGCGCACGAGCGCATCCCCGTTCGCCAAGGGCCCTACGACTTTCGCGGCCTGGCAGGAGATCAGAGAGCAGCAGAACCCCGGCGAGGCCCAGTCCGCCGAGCAGCTCGTCGCGACGTATTCCGACCTGAAGCCGGCCGATCTCGCCAACACTCTGCTCGATCTCCCCGAGGACCGGCTCATCGAGGTCGCCGAAGAGCTTCCCGACGATCGTCTCGCCGACGCGCTCGAGGAGATGCCCGAAGAGGAGCAGGTCCACATCCTCGAGGCTCTCGGCGACGAGCGCGCCGCCGACATCCTCGACGCGATGGAGCCCGACGACGCGGCAGACCTCCTCGGACAGCTCCCCGAGGAGCGTTCCGAGGAGCTCCTCGATCTGATGGAGCCCGAGGAGGCGGAAGACGTCCGCGCCCTGCTGAAATACCGCCCCGACACTGCGGGCGGGCTCATGACGAGCGAGCCCATCGTGCTCTCCGCCGACGCGACGGTCGCCGAGGCTCTGGCGCTCATCCGCCGGCACGAGCTCCACCCCGCCCTCGCGGCGGCCGTGTTCGTCACCCTCCCGCCCTACGAGACGCCGACGGGCCGACTGCTCGGCACGGTGCACTTCCAGCGGATGCTCCGCTATCCCCCGCACGAGCGCCTGGGTGCGATCATCGACGACACGCTCGACCCCCTGCCGGCGTCCGCCACCGCGCCAGAGGTGGCGCGGCTTCTGGCCAGCTACAACCTCGTGTCGGTGCCGGTCGTCGACCAGGCGCACCGGCTCGTCGGCGCGGTGAGCGTCGACGACGTCCTCGACTATCTCCTGCCCGACGACTGGCGCTCCCACGGTGAGGAGATCCCGGCCCCGACGGTGCCGACCACGACCGCGAGCATTCCGAGGAGGTCGTGATGGCCCGGCAGACCAGCAAGGTGGCCCTCGACGCGCCCCGCGGCCGCTCGGGCGTGCTCCAGCGCACGCCTCAGCCGTCGAAGGATCGTTTCGGCCGCTTCTCAGAGGCGTTCGCGCGCGGGATGGGCACCTCCGGGTTCCTCATCGGGATGACGATCTTCGTCCTCCTGTGGCTGAGCTGGAACATCTGGATGCCGCCGGCGCTGCAGTTCGACCCGGCGGCGACGAACTTCACCCTGCTCACGCTGATCCTGTCGCTGCAGGCCTCGTACGCCGCGCCGCTCATCCTCCTCGCCCAGAACCGCCAGGACGACCGGGACCGCGTGCAGATCGAACAGGACCGCCAGCGCGCCGAGCGCAACCTCGCCGACACCGAGTACCTCGCGCGCGAAGTGGTGGCGCTCCGCATGGCCGTGACCGACTTCTCGGACGAGGTCGTCACGCGCGACGTGCTCCGCGCCGAACTGCGCTCGCTCCTCGACAAGCTCGAGCTCCGCAGCGACGCCGAGGACGGCGCCGCGAAATGAGCGACGCGACCGCGGACGCTGTCCGCCGCGCCGTCGACGCCGTCCTCGACCCCGAGCTGCGGCGACCCATTGGCGAACTCGACATGGTGCGCGGCGTCACGGTGACCGCGGGGCTCGCCGAGGTCGGCATCGCGCTCACGATCGTGGGGTGTCCGGCGGCAGACCGCATCACGAACGACGTGCGCTCGGCCGCGGCATCCGTACCCGGTGTCTCCGATGTCTCCCTCGACGTCGGCGTCATGTCACCGCAGGAACGCCACGCGCTCACCGAGCGGCTTCGCGGCGGTCGTGCGGTGCGCGAGATGCCGTTCGGCCCCGGCACGCTCACGCGGGTGATCGCGGTCACCAGCGGCAAGGGCGGCGTCGGCAAATCGACCGTCACCGCCAACCTCGCGACCGCACTCGCGGCACGCGGTCTGTCGGTGGGGCTGGTCGATGCCGACGTGCACGGCTTCTCCATCCCGGCGCTGCTCGGGCTGGTGGACGAGAACGGGGCCGTTCCGCAGCCCACGCGGATCGACGACCTCATGCTGCCGCCGGTCGCCTACGGCGTGAAGGTCATCTCGATCGGCATGTTCCTGCGACGCAGCGGCGGAGAGGCACCCGTCGGCGCCGTCGCCTGGCGCGGACCGATGCTCCACCGGACGGTGCAGCAGTTCCTGACCGACGTCTACTTCGGCGACCTCGACGTGCTGCTGCTCGACATGCCGCCCGGCACCGGCGACGTCGCGATCTCGGTCGGCCAGCTCCTCCCGAACGCCGACGTGCTCGTCGTCACGACCCCGCAAGCGGCCGCGTCCGACATCGCGATCCGCAGCGGACTCGTCGCCCGCCAGACCGGCCAGCGCGTGATCGGCGTCGTCGAGAACATGGCTGCGCTCACCCTTCCCGACGGCTCGACGCTCGAGGTGTTCGGCGCGGGCGGCGGGGCCTCCGTCGCCTCAGCGCTCAGCGCCGAGGGAGCCGAGGTGCCGCTCGTGGCGTCGATCCCGCTGAGTCCGGCGCTTCGCACGGACGCGGATGCCGGCATCCCGGCCGTCGTCGCTCACCCCGACGACCCGGCGTCGCGGGCGATCGAGCAGGTCGCGGCAGCGATCGTCGCCGAACCGCGCGGTCTCGTCGGGCGCTCGCTGCCGCTTCGGCCCCGGTGACGCAGGTCAGGTCGCTTCGGAGTCGAACGGCGGGGCCTCGTCGCCGCCGCGGAACGGCGACCGCACCGGCGGCGGCGGAGGCGTGCCGGTGGACGCGACGGCCGCACCCGCCTGCGCAGCCCGCACCGTGGGCACCGGCGCGTCGTCGAGCAGGGCCTCGCGGATGATCCGACGCGGGTCGTACTGCCGGGGATCGAGCGTGCGCCAGTCGACGTCGTTGAAGTCCTCGCCCATCTCGTCCGCGACCCGCGTGCGGGCGTTCGAGATCCAGTCACGCGCCTGGCGCGTGAAGCGCGCGAGGGCTTCCGCGTAGCGCGGCAGGCGCTCGGGGCCGATGATGACCGCGGCGATCACACCGATCAGCAGCAGTTTCTCAATCGTGAGCCCGAAGAACATGACAACAGGTTACCGCCGCGCCTGAGCGGGGAGCACGCCGTCCCCACGTAGGATTTGGCGCGGAGGATGTCGATGGGAGAGCAGAACGCGAATCAGCGGTTCGCCGCTGAGGCGACGATCGAGCCCGAGCACATCGCGCGGGCCCGCGCCCACGCGCTCGAGCTCGGTGCGGCGCCGATCAGTCCGCCCGTCGGCGCGCAGTGCGCGGTGATCGCCGCGGCATCCCAGGCTCTGAACATCGTCGAGATCGGAACCGGCGCCGGGGTGTCCGGGCTGTGGCTCCTGCGCGGATCGCCGCGCGCGACGCTGACGACCATCGACAAGGAACCCGAGCACCTCGGCGCCGCCCGCCAGGCGTTCGCAGAGGCCAAGATCCCCGCCGCCCGTGCCCGCTTCATCACGGGCCGCGCCGCCGAGGTGCTCCCCCGTATGAACGAGGCCTCCTACGACATCGTGCTGGTCGACGCCGATCCAGAGGGTGTCATCGAGTACGTCGAGCACGGCCTGCGCCTCGTGCGCGCCGGGGGAACCGTTCTCGTCCCGCGCGTCCTGGCCGGAGGCGCGGTCGCCGATCCCGTGCGCCGCGATGCCGTCACCACGGCTTACCGTTCGCTGATCCAGGAGACCCAGGCCTCCCCCGCCGTCATCGGCGCGCTGTCGATCGTGGGCGAAGGCCTGCTCCAGCTCACCACCGTCCCATCGGACTGATCTCGCCGCAGCGCGAACGCAGGAACGGCCGGTCCGAAGACCGGCCGTTCCGCGGAACGTAGGTGACTCAGGCGGGGCTGACGACTCCACCCAGAACGTCGTAGAGCTCCTTGGCCTCAGCGTCGTTGACGGAGACGACGAGACGACCGCCACCCTCGAGCGGCACCCGCACGATGATGAGGCGGCCCTCCTTCACGGCCTCCATCGGCCCGTCTCCGGTTCTCGGCTTCATGGCTGCCATTGCGGCTCCTTTTCATCGATGGTCTGCAAATCAAGTTTATCGTGGGCCGCGAGGACCAGGCGACTCCCTGGGGAATACGCCCTCCGAACGTCGAGATCAGGGGATCTGCCAGATCGCATTCCCGAGCGCGCACATGTTGTAGATCCACCACCACTGCCCTGCGAGACACGCGGTCAGCACTCCCACCCGCCACGGGGTCGACCGCGGCAGCGCGAGAGCTCCCCACAGCGGAGACAGCGGAACGAGGAGCCGGAAGATGCTCGACTGCGGGAAGAACACGAGCAGGAGGTACACGACATAGCTCGCGCTCCACAGCCTCACCTCGACTCCGAGGCGCTTCACCTGCGGTACGAACAGCAGGATCGCGGCGACGGCGACGACGGATGCCGCGAGGACGACATATCCGATCTCGGCGGTCATCCCCCACACGCTGCCGAACCAGAACGCGCTCGCGCTGACGAAGCCCTCGAACGGGAAGAACACGACGTCCCCGGGGATCCAATTGCGCCGCCACGACAGTTCGGTCGCGAGGTACGCCCCGCTGTCTCCCGTGACCCACCCGGCGATCAGCTGCCACGAGAACCCCACCACGACAGCGAGGAGACCCAGCGCCACGATGTGCACCACCTCTGCGGCACGCAACGGCTCGCGCCGGCGCGAGAACCAGCGCCAGATCCCGAACAGCGCCAGAAACAGCGCGAAGGCCAGGATTCCCGGCCTGGTATACGCCATGAGCGGTATCAGTGCGTAGAGCCACCCGTACCTGCGACGCAGCACGCACCACAGCGCCAGGAAGAGCCACAGCAGGAAGAGCGACTCCGCGTAGCCGACCTGGAACAGAGCAGCCAGCGGGCCGGCTGCGAAGAACACGACCGCCCACGTCGCCGCCGTATCGTCGATCTTCTCGCGCAGCAGGTGGAAGAGGACGAGGGATGCCCCGTACCCCGCGACGATCGAAACGAGGAAGGCGCCGAACACCCAGTGGCCGAACGGAAGCCCCACCAGCTTGGCGAGGTAGGGGAAGACGGGCATGAAGGCCCATTGGTTCTCGGTGACTGCCCCGTCACCGGTGAGCGGCAGCTCCGAGGGGTAGCCGACCTCCGCGACGATCCAGTACCACCGCGAGTCCCACCCGAGGACGAGGTCCCCCAGTCGCGCCTCGGGGCCGAACCGCGACTCGAACCCGGATAGCTCGGCGGCGACCAGCAGGAACGCCGTGGTCACCAGCCGTGCGATCAGGTAGATGAGGCCGATCCGCACCGCCACGCGGCCGGCGGTGACGCGCGCAGGGGCGCGGTCGGTCAGCTCCCCGTCAGCCACGCGCGCAGGCCTCGCTCGACCGCCTCGATCTGGGCGACGGGAACGCGCTCCTCGTCGTGGTGCGCCAGGTGAGGGTCGCCCGGGCCGTAGTTCACTGCTGGTACGCCGAGTGCGCTGAAGCGCGCCACGTCGGTCCACCCGTACTTCGGGCGAGGCTCGGCTCCGACGGCCGCGACGAACTCACGGGCGAGCGGAGCATCGAGCCCGGGGCGGGCGCCGACGGCCAGATCGACGACCTCCACGTCGAAGCCGGAGAACACATCTCGCACGTGCTGCGCGGCCTCGGCCGCGTCCCGGCTCGGAGCGAAGCGATAGTTCACCTCGATCTCGCAGAGGTCGGGGATGACGTTACCGGCGACGCCGCCGCCGATGCGGACCGCATTGAGACCCTCGCGGTACACGAGACCCTCCACCGGGATGTCGCGCGGGCGGTATTCGGCGAGTCGGGCAAGCACGGGAGCCGCCTTGTGGATCGCGTTCTCTCCGACCCACGCGCGCGCACTGTGCGAGCGGACGCCCTGGGTGCGCACGATGGCGCGGAGGTTGCCGTTGCAGCCTCCTTCGACCTCGCCGTTGGAGGGCTCACCGAGAATGGCGAAGTCCGCCTCGAAGAGGTCGGGGCGATTGCGCGCGAGCCTGGTCAGACCGTTGAGGTCGGCGTCGACCTCCTCGTGGTCGTACCACATCCAGGTGATGTCCACGCGGGGATCGGTGAGCTCCGCGGCGAGCTTCAGCTGCACGGCCACGCCTGCCTTCATGTCGACGGTGCCACGGCCCCAGATGTGCGATTCACCGTCGATCTCGACGTCGCGTGTGGGCACGTTCGCGTTGATCGGCACCGTGTCGATATGGCCCGCGATGGCGACCCGCTGTGCGCGCCCGTGCGACGTGCGGGCGACGATGGTGTCGCCCTCCCGGTACACCTCGAGGTGCGGAAGCGCCGACACCGCCTCGAAGATCAAGTCGGCCAGCATCGTCTCGTCACCCGAGACGCTCGGGATGTCGCAGATCGTGCGGGTGAGGTCGGCAGAGGTCGCGGAGAGATCGAGCGCCGGCATCCCCCGAGTCTACCGAGCGTGAGGGCGAGACCACCGCGTCGCTCGCTCCCGATACAGCCGGTTAACGCGGAACGCGCCGCGCCTCTCGGGCGCGGCGCGTTAACGCGAGAAGGCCACCCGGCATTGGGTGGCCTTCTCTCGAAAGAAGTCCGGCGGTGTCCTACTCTCCCACAGGGTCCCCCCTGCAGTACCATCGGCGCTGAGAGGCTTAGCTTCCGGGTTCGGAATGTGACCGGGCGTTTCCCTCTCGCTATGGCCGCCGA